>NZ_JBHZAF010000003.1:0-613202 GCF_042754085.1 Nocardia sp. NPDC059236 | reverse complement strand
GGGGCCCCCCGGCCCCGCCCCCCCCCCCCCCCGCCCCGCCCCCCGCCCCCCCCCCCCGCCGCGCCGGGGGGCGGGCCCCCGCGCCGGCGCCCCCCCCCCAAACCACCCCCGCGGCCTCACATGGTGGCGGCGTCGATCACGAAGCGGTAGCGCACGTCGGAGGCGATCACCCGCTCGTAGGCCTCGTCGATGCGGTCGGCGGCGATCACCTCGATCTCCGCGCCGATGCCGTGCTCGGCGCAGAAGTCCAGCATCTCCTGGGTCTGCGGAATGCCGCCGATCATCGAGCCGGACAGCGAACGGCGGAGGCCCGCCAGCGCGGAAGCCCGCACGCTGTAGGGCTGCTCGGGCAGCCCGAGCGCCACCAGGCTGCCGTCCAGCCGCAGCAGTTTGAGGTAGTCCTCGATCGGCAGGTCGGCGGAGACGGTATTGATGATGAGGTCGAAGGATCCGCGCAGCTTCTTGAAGGTCTCGCGGTCACCGGTGGCGTAGTAGTGGTGCGCCCCGAACCGCAGGCCGTCCTCCTGCTTGGACAGCGAGTGGCTGAGCACGGTGACCTCCGCGCCCATGGCCGCGGCGATCTTCACGCCGATGTGCCCGAGCCCGCCCATGCCGATGATGGCGACCCGCTTGCCCGGCCCGGCGTGCCAGTGCCGCAGCGGCGAGAACAGGGTGATGCCCGCGCACAGCAGTGGCGCGGCCACATCCAGCCCGATGCCCTCCGGAATGGCCAGCACGAAGCTCTCGGTCACCACGATCTGCGTGGCGTAGCCGCCGAGGGTGCGCCCGCCCGCCTGCTGTTCGGCGGGCACCGGGCTGTTGTAGGTCCAGACCGCCCCGTTCTCGCAGTACTGCTGTTCGCCGGCCAGACAGGGGTCGCAGTGTCCGCAGGAGCCGACCAGGCAGCCCACGCCGACCCGATCGCCGACCCGGTGCCGGGTCACCTCGGAGCCCACCGCGGCCACGATGCCGGCGATCTCGTGCCCGGGCACGCACGGGTAGGCGGTCCCGCGCCACTCGTTGCGGGCGGTGTGGATGTCGGAGTGGCAGATACCCGCGTACTTGACGTCGATCAGCACGTCGTACGGGCCCAGTTCGCGGCGCTCGATGGCGATTTTCTCGAAGGCCCCGTCCGGGGCGGAGACCGCGTAGGCGGTAGCAGTGCTCATGAAGTCATGCCTACTCCCGCATGCCCGAAATGATCAACCGATCGTTCGATTTCTCACCCGCGGCGCGGGTGGCAATCCGGCCGCCAACGACGTCATGCTGGCGGAATGGCCATTCTGCTGTCCCTGCTCTCCATGTGCGCCACCCTGATCGGCGGGCTGCTGGCGGTGCACATCGGTGATCGCAAGCGGCTGGTGCTCGGCCTGGCCGCGGGCGTCATGCTGGGCGTGGTGGCCTTCGACCTGATGCCCGACGCGCTGGAGCAGGACAGCCGCATCGCGCTCGGCGTGCCGGTGCCGCTGCTGGCCGCGGTGGTCGGTTTCTTCACCGTGCACGTGATCGAGCGCTCGATGGCCCTGCACACCGGCTACGAGGACGAATTCGTCGCGCACCGGCACAATCACGACTTCTCCTCGCTCGGCCTGCTCGCGGGCGCGGGCCTGGTGTTCCACTCCACCCTCGACGGCCTCAGCATCGGCTTCGGTTTCCAGGCCGGCGCGGCGGTCGGCGTGGCGGTGGCCATCGCGGTCATCTGCCACGACTTCGCCGACGGATTCAACACTTTCACCCTGACCACGCTGTACGGCAATGCCCGCACACGCGGCCTGATCATGCTCGGACTGGATGCCGTCGCCCCGGTGGTCGGCGCGATCATCGGCACGCTGGTGCGGGTGCCCGCCGAACTCGTCGGCCTGTATCTCGGCTATTTCGCGGGCTTCCTGCTCTATCTCGCCACGGCCGATATCCTGCCCGAGGCACATGCGGGCAAACCCGCCCGGGGACCGCTGCTGTGCACCCTGGCCGGGGTGCTGGCCATGTTGGCTGTTGCGGCACTGAGCCATTGAAATACTGGTACACCAATAGACAGACATGCTCGAGTTGGCGGGCGAACCGCAATCGGGAGGGTCCGTGGACAGCGACACGCGCGGGGTTGATCCGGCGGGCGGCGCTACCGGCCCCTACCCGGCCCGGGGCCGTCGGCCCGGCCGGGGCGGGCGCACCCTGGCACTGGTCGTCGCCGCCGTCCTCGGCATCACCGGGTTTCTCGGCTACCGCGGCGAACTGCCGCGCTGGCCGTTCCGCGACGATGCCACCACCGCCGAGCTGGCCGGCCCGTCGCTGCCGCCGCTGGATGTCGATCTGGTCTCACGGGTGGCCGAACCGGCGCTGGTGAACATCACCGCCGGCATCCGACCCTACGGCCTGGGCGCGGCCGGCTCCGGCATCGTGCTGACCGCCGAGGGCGAGGTGCTCACCAGCCACCACGTCATCAAAGGCGCTGACACCGTGACGGTTTCGGATGTCGGCACCGGCGCGACCTACACCGCCACCGTCGCCGGCTACGACTCCGGCGCCGATATCGCCGTGCTGGATCTGAACGGCGCCGGCGGGCTCCCGGTCGCCCATATCGGCAACTCCGCCCCACTGCACCTGGGCGACGCCGTGCTGGCCATCGGCAATGCGGGCGGCACCGGCTCGCCGACCGCGGTGGGCGGGTCCATCACCAATCTGGATTCGGCCATTGTGGCCCGCAATGCCGCCGACCTGTCGCGGAAATCGCTGCACGGCATGATCGAGGTCGCGGCCGCGGTGGCCGCCGGCCAGTCCGGCGGCGCGCTGGTGGACCGCTACGCCTCGGTCATCGGCGTCATCACCGCCGCCTCGGGCGACATGCAGAAGGCAACGGGCAAGGGCCCCAACGGTTATGCCGTGCCCATCGACACCGCCATGAACGTGGTCCGCCAGATCCGTTCCGGCACACCGACCGACACCGTGCACATCGGCCCCACCGCCACCCTGGGCATCCTCACCTCCGACGCGCAGCCGGCCGGCGCGCGCATCGACGTGTCCATCTACGGACTGCCCGCCTACGCGGCCGGACTCACCGACGGCGAGGTCATCACCGCCCTCGACGACCGCGCCATCACCAGCTCACAAATGCTGAAAGCCGCACTCAACGCCCATCGACCGGACGATGTGGTGCGGCTCGAGGTCAGCGAACCGAACGGCGGGCACCGGACGGTGAACGTGACGCTCACCGTCGGCCCGCCCAACTAGAACTTGCTGTTCCAGTACGACTGGAACTGGAGGTACACGATCAGGATGACCACCGCGTAGAAGACGGCGACCAGCGTCCACCGCCACTCCACCAGGATCTGCAGCAGTCCCCGCGAGCGTCCCCACAGCAGGTTGGTCACGATGGCCAGCAGCGCCGGCGTCACCGCCCACACCACCATGCACCACGGGCACAGCGCGTGAATCTTGAACACCGCGTCACACACCAGGTAGCAGATGAACGCCACACCGAGCAGCAGGCCGAACCACAGGGCGCCGAAGAACCAGCGCGGCAGGGCAATTCCGCACACCACCAGCACGCCGATGGTGACGACCACCGAGAATCCCACCACGCCGATGATCGGATTGGGGAATCCGAACAACGCCGCGGTCGGCGATTCCATGACCGTCGAGCACGAGAGGGTCTGATCGATGGAGCAGATCGGCTTGTAGCCGGGCTCGGTCAGCAACTTGAATTTCTCGACCAGCAGCGTCACCGACGCCGCCCAGCCGATCAACGCACCCAGCAGCAGCGGCCAGGCCGAGCGGGGACCCGCCGCGATCATCACTTGCTCGCGTTCTCGATCGCCGAGGTCATGCCGCCCGGGCTCATGAGCGTCTTGGCATCCTGCACCTGGCTGCCGTTCACGTACACGGTCGGGGTGGACTGCAGGCCGGTGGCGAAGACCGCCTTGGTCTCGTCCTTCACGAACTGGATGTATTTGCCGTCCCGAATGTCCTGCGCCACCTGCGGATCGGTGTATCCGGCGTCGGCCGCGATCTGGATGAGCTGGTCATCGGTCATGCCGTTGCCGTTCTCCGGCGGCTGCTTGCCGAACATGGTGCCCAGCCAGGCCTGGAACTTCGACGGGTCCGCGGTCGCGACCACATAGGCGGCATTGGCCGCGCGGGTCGAGTACTGGTTGCCGTTGGAGGCCCGGTCCAGGAAGGAGATGATGTTGTAATCGATGGTGGCGGAACCGTTCTGGACCGCCTTGGCCAGCACGTCGGAGTTGTAGCCCTCGAACATCTTGCAGGCCGGGCACTGCAGGTCGGCGACGATCTGGATCTTCGCCTTGGCGTCCGGATTGCCGATGCGGATGGCGCCGCCGGGGGTGACGTTCGGCGGAACCGCGCCCGTGCTCGGATCGTGGGTGACGGCCGGGGCGAACGAGGCCGACGACGCGGCCGGCGTGCCCTTGTTGTCGTCGTGCTTGCGGATCGCCAGACCGATGCCGATGGCCGCCACCAGACCGACCAGAACCGCGGCCACGCCGACCTGGATGAAGATCTTGCGGTTGCGTTCGGCCCGCGCCGCTTTCGCGAGCGGATTTTTACGGTCACCCGGTTTAGTGCTCACCTCTGTGCTCACCACGCCTTCCGTTGTCACGACACGTGCGCGCCCATCTTCACCCGAGAACCTGAGAGATTCCTGCATGTGCGCGTGCCGAGTCGCGCCCGGTTTGCGACGACGAGCGATTTTCCGTGGTCAGCGGCGAGAATTCACCCGGTAGGGGTGTGAATCACCCCTGGATGAGACGTTTTTTCTGTTCGGCGATATCGAACTCCGCGGGCGGCCAGTCCAGCTTCAGGCCCTGCAGGGCGTCGATGAGCAGTTCGGTGACGGCCAGCCGTGCGTACCACTTGGAATCGCAGGGCAGCACGTACCAGGGCGCGTAGTCGGTATTGGTGCGGTCCAGCACCGCCTGGTACGCCTCCTGGTACTGCGGCCAGTACGCGCGCTCGTCGATGTCGCCCGGGTTGAACTTCCAGTACTTGTCGGGCCGGTCCAGCCGCTGCATGAGCCGCTTCTTCTGTTCGTCCAGCGAGACGAACATGGCCACCTTCACCACGGTCGTGCCGTCGTCCACCAGCTTGCGCTCGAACTTGTTGATCTCGTCGTAGCGCTTGCCCCACACCTCCGGCGCGACCAGATCGTGCACCCGCACCACCAGCACGTCCTCATAGTGCGAGCGGTCGAAGACACCGAGCTGCCCGCCGCGCGGCAGCTTCTTGCGAATGCGCCACAGGTAGTGGTGCTTCTGTTCCTCCGGCGTCGGCACCCCGAAGGCCGCGTGGTCCACGCCCTGCGGGTCCACCGAACCGATCACGTGCCGGACGATGCCGCCCTTGCCCGCGGTGTCCATGCCCTGCAGCACCAGCAGCACGCTGCGGGTGTCACCGGAACGGCCGTTGGCATAGAGCTTTTCCTGCAGATCCGACAACACCGCGCGGCGTTCCTCGAGCAGGGCCTCGCCGGCGCGCTTGTCGCCCTTGAAACCCGGAGTCGCGGATGTATTCAGATCGATCACCCTGACGCCATCGGCGCGTAGCGCCTTGGTGACCGGTTTCGACCTGGATGTCGCCTTCGCCATTCATCATGCCTAGCACGGGGCGTGGTTTCCCGCAGGCAACCGCGCCGAACCCGACCGGCGCCCGCACTCACACCCGGGCCAGCTGCACCAGGTGCGCGGCCAATTCCTCATCGGTGACCGGGGTCAGGGTGAGGTCGGCGGCCGTGGTCAGCAGATAGCGGCCGTCACCGGAGAAGTCCAGCCAGGTGCGATGCCGAGTCGGCGGCGACAGCGGATTCGCCGGTTCGACCGTGACGGTGATGAATCCGCGCCCGTCCACCGGTTCCCGCAGTTTGTGGCGGAAGCGGTCGGCCTCCGCGCCGGTGCCGGCGGCGTCGGGATACAGCACCGCCTGCTGCGGTTCGCGCAGCGGCTCCAGCCGTCCCGGCGGCGCCGACCCGATGACCTCCACCAGTTCCCGCCCCAATTGCTCAGCGGGACACAGCGATACCGTCACCGCGTCCGGCAGCGAGACCAGAATGCCAACCCGCTGCTGTGCCACCGCTGCGAAGGCGAGAATGCGCCGGGCCTCCGGGCCGGCGGTGCGCTCGCCGTACAGGGTGACGGTGGTGGTGTCGGTGCGGGCGCACAGGGTCAGTGCCGCGGCCAGGTCGGGATCGGTGCGGCGCAGGAAGCGCGCCGGCGCGCCGCCCGGGGTGATCGGACCGAATTGCGATGCGTCGTCGGGATTCTCGGGTGTCGCCGGAGTCGTGTCGAGCGGATAGGGACGGCGTTCCAGATCGGTTTCGCGGGTCCAGATCATCGCGAACTCGTCCGGGGTCAGGATCCATTTCACGTGGCCGACCCCCCTTTCTTGGGTACCACCTCCGTCCCGTCCGCGACCCTACCGGAGAGATTCTGCGGGTGCTGCCTGTCACGGGCACGCGCAATCTGTGACCTGCCGCACTCGAATGGTGGATTGCTATCGATCCAGCGGTCCTGCGAAAGGCAGGACGACCGTGCAGGAGACGGGTTCGGCGTGCGCGGGATCGAGGGCATTGAGGACCACGCGCACCGTGACCGGATCCGCGGGCAGCTCGTAGTGCTCGGTGTAGTCGGCCGGGCAGAGGTCCTGCAGCACCACGTCGTCGACATTGGGTCCGTCCAGCAGGCCGGTGGTCCAGGGGGTGGCGATCTCGTCGTAGCGGGAGACCACGGTGGTGAACCGGATGTCCGGTGCGAGGGCCGGGTCCGCGTTCAGATCGATGGCGACCTTCGAGCCGGGCGAGAGCTGGCACGGCCCGCACTGCGCGGCCAGTTCCGCTCCGGGCGCGGTGGATTCGAGCAGCGGCTGCAGGTTCGCGAGGCCGCTGACCGTGGAGCCGTGCAGCGGCGCGGCCAGCGCCACGTAGCGGTCGATCTTCGGGATGGCGCCGAGGTGGTTCAGGGCGTAGAACGGCACCGCGCCGCCCATCGAATGACCGACGAGATCGACCTTGTCCGAACCGGTTTCGGCGCGCACCCGGTCGATGAAGTCGGAGATCTGCCGGGCGCTGGTCTCGACCGGCGTGATCGCGCCCAGAACCGGGCCGAGCGCGCCGGTGCCGTAGGTCGTGGTGAACACGCAGTATCCGGCGTTCGTGAGGACCGCGGACAGGGTGTTCCAGGTGACGGTGTCATTGGACAGCCCGTGCAGCAGCACCACCGGATTCGGGTGCGCGGCAGCGGGTTTGCAGGACCAGTCGTTCGCGCCGGGCGGCGGCTGCCGGGGCGCGGTGAGCTCGGCCGCCAGTCCGCCGAAGTAGCTGTAGGACGGATTCGGCTCGTCGGCCGCGGCCGGGCGTCCGGCGAGCGCGGCGGCGAACAGGACGGCGGCGGTGAGGCAGCGGGTGACCGATCGCATGGGTACTCCCGGGGATTCGTGCCGGTCGGCCTCACGATGCCCCCTACGCGCCGCGTATGACCGACCGGTCGGTCATAGGCTAGCCGCTGTGTACCCTCGGGGGGAAGAGACAGCGCAGGAAAGGATTCCGGCCATGCCCCGACCAGCGGAACCCGGCCGCAACGCCCTGCTCGACGCCGGGGCGGAGGTCGCCGCGCGCACAGGCCTGGCCGGACTGTCGGTCAATGCCGTGGTCCAGGCCGCCGGCATGGCGAAAGGCACCTTCTACCACCACTTTCCGGATCGGCGCAGCTATGTCGTCGCCCTGCATCGCCGGTATCACGACGAGCTGACCGGTCTCGTCCTCGCCGCCGTCGGCGACCTCGCGCCCGGCCGCGAGCGACTGCGCGCCGGCCTCACCGCCTACCTCGACGCCTGCCTCGCCACCCGGGGCACCAAAGCCTTTCTCGCCCAGTCCCGCACCGAGGCCGATCTGCTCGACGAGGTGACCGCCCGCAATCAGCTGGTCGCCGCGGCGATCGCGCCCGATATCGAGCAGCTGGGCTGGGCGGACCCGCCCGCGGTGGCGCACCTGGTCATCGCCATGGTGGCCGAGATCGCGCTCACCGAACTGTATTCCGATGCGGCCCGCCCCGACCTGCGCGCCGCGCTCACCGCATTGATCGAGCACACGCCGGCCTGACGGCCGTCGCGTCACCGCCCGTAGTCGGCGAGTCCCGCTACTGCCGTGTCGAATCCGCCGGTCGCGGCCCGGATCGCGGTGGCGCGCACCGTCTCCGGGTCCGCTCCCGCCAGCGTGGCCCGGCGGATCTCCGCGTGCAGCGCGCGATCCAGTCCCGCGAGGGCGGACGCGGCGAGTCTCGGCGTGGAGTCGTCCGGGCTCGCGCCGGTGGCCGCCGCGAGCGCCACGGCCAGGGCCGCCTCGGTCTGCTCGCCGATTCGGCGCAATCGGGCCTGCAGGGCAGGGCTTTCGTCGATCATGCGCCAGAAGGTGGTGGCGCCGGGGGAAAGGCCGAGGGTGGGGTCGTCGCGCCGCACCCGGTCGAGGAAGGCGCGTCGCACGGCCGCGGCCGCCGATTCGCCCGGCTCGCGGTCGCGGACGGCGGTCGCGAGCCGGTTCGCGACCTCGTCCTGACGGTCGAAGAACAGGTCCTCCTTGGTCGGAAAGTAGTTGAACGCCGTGTTGACCGAGACGTTCGCGGCGCGCGCCACCTCGGCGACGGTCACCTTGTCGAAGCCCTTCTCCACGAACAACGCCATGGCGGCGTCGGCCAGTGCGGTCCGGGTGGCGCGCTTCTTCTCCTCGCGCAGTGCCAACGACCTCTCCTTCCTGTCGCAGAGCAGTATAGGTGTGACACTAAAATTGGTGTGGCACCAAAATTCGAGGTACGGTCGGACCCATGACGCTCAGATTCGGCATCTATGCCGGCGGACTCGCCGGCGATCAGTTCGGCAATGTCACGCCCGGCCCACCGGAACAGGCCGACCGCATCACGGCCGCCCTGGACGAACTGCACGGCGAGCATCCGTTCGTGGTGCGCGGCTACGTCCTCTACAGCGACACGCGCGGCGGGTTCCAGGAGGCGCCGCCGCAGCCCTGGCAGTACGCCACGGCGCACCGGAAACTCGATCTGGTGGTGTGCTTCCACGAACCCGGCGACGACCTCACCGGCTGGCTCGCGTTCCTGCGCAAGCAGATTCGCGACTACGGACCGGTGCTCTGCTCACTGCAGATCGCGGAGGAGCCCAACCATGCCGGACCCGGCGGCAACGGCGGCTACCCGCAGGTCCGGCAGGCCATCATCGAGGGGGTGCGCGCCGCCCGCGCGGAGGTCGACCGGCTCGGCCTCGCGGTCCGCATCGGCTGCAACTCGACACCGATCTTCGATCCGGCACAGGAGTTCTGGACCGATCTGGGCCGCCGGGGCGGGCGCGAATTCGCCGCCGCGCTCGACTATGTCGGCCTGGATTTCTTCCCCGACGTCTTCCGCCCGATCGCCGCCGAGAGCCTGGAAGCCGCCATCACCGCGGTGGTGACCGCCTTCCGCCGCGAAAGCCTGGCCGCTGCGGGCATTCCGGCCACCACCCCCATCCACATCACCGAAAATGGCTGGGCCACCGGGCCGGACCGGTCCTATGCGCGGCAGGCCGAGATGCTCGGGACCGTGGTGCGCCTTGTCGACGGCCTGGCCGACGAGCTCAACATCACCACCTACGAGCACTTCGGCCTGCGCGACTCCTACAGCGATGAGGGCGATATGAACCTCGAATTCGGGCTCCTGCGTTCGGATTACACGCCGAAGCCCGCCTTCGATCGCTACCGAGAGCTCATCGCGGAATACAGCACTCCGGCGTGACCGCCGCGGCGCGCCGGACGTGACCGCCGCGGCGCGTCAGACGGGCGCGACCTCGATGGTGATGCCCGCCGCGCGCAACCGCTCGCTCAGCGCGTCACCCATGGCCGAGGCCGGGGTGAGAATGCCCGCCAGCTCCGGCAGGCTGTCGAAGGCCAGGCACAGGCCGGACTGGCCCAGCATGACCGAGGTGGCCTGATAGCCCGGGTCGCCCTTGCCGGCGAAGGTGCACTCGTACTTCGCGCCCGAGGTGGTGTGCGCGAAGGTGCGCATGGTGAACCAGCCGCTGCGCCGGGCCTGCTCGCTCGGCCCGGTGCCCGGCTTGGGCACGATGCGGTCGATCAGCTTGCGGCCCACGGCCACTCGCGAGAGCACCGCGCCCGCCGCCATGGTGGCCACGATCCCGCCCGCGATGCCCGCGGCGACCAGCGGCGCGGTGGCCGAGGAGCCCGCGCTCATGACCTCCCGGTAGCGGAAGTTCTTGCCGTAGGGCCAGCCCAGCAGGCCATTGGAGCGGCGCACGATCTTGGTGTTGTGCGCGCCCATGATGAAGGTCGCCACCCAGCCGTCCAGGCTCGGATCGATGGCCGAGGCCCGCGAGAGCGCCTGATCGCTCTGGCGGCCGACGTCGGGCTCCATGGCCTTGTCGGGGCTCAGCGAATACGGGTGCGACATCACCGACGCCTTGCTCGGATCCTCCGCGATGGCCTCCATCATGGCCCGCCCGGAATCGATGGTGCCGCCGCTGGCCCCACCCTTGAGCCAGGCCACCAGGGTGACGTCGGTGAGCTCGCCGGCGTTGTCCGCGACACTGCGCTTGTACAGCTGATACACGCTCAGATCCGACGGAATCGAGTCGTAGCCACAGGAATTCACGATCTTCGCGCCGGTCTGGGCGGCCCGATCGCCGAAGCGGTCGATGCACTCCCGGATGAACAGCGGCTCACCGGTGAGATCGGCGTAGTGCGTGCCGTTCTCGGCACACGCCTGCACCAGCGGCAACCCGTAGCGCAGGTACGGGCCCACGGTGGTGACCACCACCGAGGTGCGCGCCGCCAGCGCGTCGAGGCTGGCCTGATCGGTGGAATCCGCCTGCACCAGCGGCCATTCCGCCGCCGCGGCCCCGAGTTCCGTGCGCACGGCGGCCAGCTTCTCCGGCGACCGCCCCGCCAGCGCGATGCGCGCACCGGCCGGTGCCGCCTCGGCGAGATACTGCGCGGTCAGCTTGCCTACGAAGCCGGTCGCCCCGAATAGGACGATGTCGAATTCCCTGTTGGCCATGGCTCTTCTTTCCCGTCGGTGAGGTTTCACGCCTTGGCGGCGCGCTTACGGGTCTTCTTGGTCGGCCCCCCGGTGGTCGGCGCCGGAGCCGGGCGGCTCGCCAGCCAGTTGTGATGGGCGCGGCCGAGTTCGGTGACCGGCTCGTCCCCGTAGAGCCACTCGCGCGCGATGCGATGCCAATTGCCGGTCGCCTCCAGCTGCCCCAGCATGCCGAAGGTGAGGAAGTCGGCCCGCCGGGAGAACAGATGCTCGGGCGGCAGATTCTGCTGCTTCATCCCGGTGAACTCGCTGGCCCGCGGATCCACCGCCAGAACGAAAGCGCCGGAGGCCAATTCGGGGGTGATGGTGAGATCCTCGTCCACCAGCGCCCACTCGCAGGCCGCCAGCACGTATTCCAGACACTCCTCGGGCGTGATCTCCTCCGGCGAATCGATGACCCCGCGCTCGACCATGAGATCGCGCAGATCCTCGGCCCGCTCCTCGGCCGCGGCGCGAATACAAATGGCCTCGAACTGCACGTGCTCGGGATCCATCCGGTTGAAGAGCCCGAAGTCCAGGAACGCCACCCGGCCGTCCGGGCCCAGCAGCAGATTGCCCGGATGCGGGTCGCCGCAGAACTCGTTGAAGGTGAACAGCGAGCCCACGTAGAAGCGGTAGATGATCTCGCCGATCCGATTGCGTTCCGCCGCAGGCAGTTCCCGGATCTCGTCGAAGCCGCGGCCCGGGAAGTACTCGCTCACCAGCACCCGGGTGGTGGACAGTTCCGGGTAGGTGGTCGGCACCACGATGAACGGATGCCCGGTGAACAACTCCGAAATCTGTTTCTGGGTAGTGGCTTCCGCGACGTAGTCGAGTTCGCTCTCCAGATTCAGGCGCAGTTCGTCCAGCACGGCCGGGGTCACCCACGGCATGGCCGACTGCAGGATGCGCCGGAACATGGCCAGGTTCTTCAGATCCGCGCGCACCGCGACGTCGATGCCCGGGTACTGCACCTTGACCGCGACCTCGCGGCCGTTGTGCAGCGTCGCCTTGTAGACCTGCCCGATCGAGGCCGCGGCCACGGGTTGCGGATCGAATTCGGCGAAAACGGCTTCCAGTGGCTGCCCGAAGTCCTCCTCGATGACCGCCCGCATCACCTCGAACGACACCGTGGGCGCGCTGTCGCGCAGCACCGCCAGCCGGCGCTGGAACCGCTCCCGATGCTCCGGCGGCACCAGATCCAGGTCCAGGACGGACAGCATCTGCCCGAGCTTCATGGCCACACCCTTCATGGTGCCCAGCACCATGACCATCTGCTCGGTGGCCCGGATCATGGACTCCTCGGCCATCCGCGCCCGCACGGCCTCGGAGCGGCCGCGCATGGATCGTCGAGTCTTCTGGGCGCGCAAGGCATTACCGGCGACGGCAATTCCCAGCTTCGTCCCCCGCGCAAGCCTGGATGTGGGCAGCTCTTTCGCCATAGTGACCCTCCATGGGAGCCAACACCCCCGTTGGTGCCGACACGGCGGATGCCCCGTGGTGTGGTCCGCCGGGTTCAGCCTAACCACACTGCGAACTCGAGTGCTAGCCGTCAGCTAGCACTGTTTTCGCGGTTTTCCGGGTCCGGCAGCACGTGCGGGCGCGCGTTGAAGTAGTGCCGGTCGCCGCCTGCGCGGACCATGCCCTCGATGGCGCTCCACGCCATCATCGTGAGGTAGTCGAGCATTTCCTCGCTGGACATGGTGCGGTTGGAGATCCACCAGTCGGTGGCCAGCTGCACGCCACCGACCAGCACGTAGGACCACAGCATCGCGCCTTCGGTCTGAATGCCGCGGTCGAAGGACTTGTCGATGATGACCGCCGAGACCACCTGCGCGAAGAGCTTCTCGAAATCGGCGAGGGTGGAGGTGTCGGTGGCCGAGCCGTTGCCCATGATGAACCGGTAGACATCGGTGTCCGAGTCGACCGTGTGTACATAGGCCGCCAAGGTATTGCGGACCAGCTGATACTCGTCGAGGTCGTCGCTGATGGCCTCGTAGATGCGCGGCATCAGCGTGGTCTCGATGAACCGCTCCATGGTGGCGCGGGTCAGGTCCTGCTTGTCCGAGAAATACCGGTAGAGCACGGTTTTCGAGACGCCGATCTCGGCGGCGATCTCATCCATGCCGGCATCGCCGCCGCGCTTGCGGATGGCGGCGAGGGTGCCGTCCACCAGCTCCTCGCGCCGGTCGATCTTGTGCTGTTGCCAGCGGCGTTTGCGGCCGTCGACACGACCACCGCGTGGACCGGTGGCCGCCTCCACGGCGGCACTCACGCTGCCTTTGGTGGTCACGCTGCGTTGGCTCCTTGTTCGCGTCCTGGGCCTGGGCCTATTCAGCTTAAGCCTCCCATGCTGTGGATCGTCGCCGATCGGGAAGGGCCCGGTGGCGGGGAGTTCGTCACACCACGCGCCAGAATGGACGATATGGAGCAACCTGCCGGCGGTGCCGGGGTACTCGACACGACCGAGCCGAAGCCGATGAAGACCACACCCAACGGCGGCGGAGCGTTCGCCGATCTCCTGGACGAAGAGGGCAAGAAGCGCGAACTGTGGCGCATGAAGGCCATTGCCACCGGCTTTCTCGCCGCGGCCACGATCATCTATATCGTCTGCGCCTGGATGACTTCGCGCGGCGCGGGCGGTGAGTGGGTCGGCTATGTGAAGGCCGCCTCCGAAGCCGGCATGGTCGGTGCGCTGGCCGACTGGTTCGCCGTCACCGCGCTGTTCCGGCATCCGCTGGGCCTGCCGATTCCGCACACCGCGATCATCCGCAAGAAGAAGGATCAGGTGGGCGCCGGACTCGGCGAATTCGTGCGCACAAATTTCCTGTCGCCGGAGGCCGTCGCCGTCAAGGTGAATTCCGCGCAGATCCCGCTCCGGCTGGGCCGCTGGATGGCCGAACCGGCGCACGCGGAACGCATCTCCGACGAGAGCGCGACCATATTGCGCGCGGTCATCGGTGTGCTGCGCGACGAGGATGTCGAGCAGATCATCGACAACACCATCGTCAAGCGCATCGCCGAGCCGCTGTGGGGTCCGCCCATCGGCAAGGTGCTCAACGAGCTGATCGCGGACAACCGGCAGGCGCCGCTGCTGGACCTGCTGGCCGAGCGCGCGCACCAGTGGGCACTGGACTCGCAGGAGACGCTGGACCGCATCGTGAACCGGGACGCGCCGTCCTGGGCCCCGAAATTCGTGAATTCGCTGCTGGCCGAGCGCATTTATCGGGAACTGGTGGAATTCACCTGGAAGGTGCGCACCCAGCCCGATCACGAGGTGCGGCTGGCGGCGAATCGCTTCCTCGA
Source organism: Nocardia sp. NPDC059236 (assembly GCF_042754085.1). Lineage (NCBI taxonomy): Bacteria > Bacillati > Actinomycetota > Actinomycetes > Mycobacteriales > Nocardiaceae > Nocardia > Nocardia sp. NPDC059236. The sequence continues at coordinate 598,824 of NZ_JBHZAF010000003.1, read as the reverse complement.
GGATTTCGCCCACGATCTGCAATTCGACGACGCCATGATCGAAAAGGCGGAGAAGATCAAGACCGAGCTCATGGGCCGGCGTGAGGTCACCGGGATGGCGCAGGCCACCTGGCGGGCGGCCAAGCGCATGATCCTGGAGTCGGCCGACGATCCGAATTCCACGCTGCGCCGCAAGGTGGCCGACAATGTGCAGCAGCTGGGCGAGCGGCTCTCGACCGACGCCGCCATGCGCGACAAGGTGGACGGCTGGCTCGAGCGCGGCGTCCGGTACCTGGTCACGAACTACGGCGTCGAGTTCGCGTCGCTGGTCAGCGACACCGTTGCCCGCTGGGATGCGGAGGAGGCCAGCCGCAAGATCGAATTGGCGGCGGGCAAGGATCTGCAATTCATTCGCATCAACGGCACGGTGATCGGTTCGCTGGCGGGCCTGGTCATCTATGCCGTCTCCCATTTGCTGTTCAATGGCTGAACATTTGACCAATAAGCGCCGCGGGCGGAGCGCCGGCTGTTTGCCACGTGCCATTCGGTGAACAGCGCTAGCAGAGCGCTTGCAAGAGTTAGCACCCCGTCCTAGAATTGACCGCACAACCGCCGGAAGGTGAGTGATGAAGCACGATTCCGAGGTTCCCGAACCGATCGAGGGCGACAGCGCGGAGACGTCCGCCGCCGGAGATCGGACGGGTCGCGTAGCCAACGCGGCTCACGACATCGGGGGCTTCATCCGGGCGCAACGCGAGGCCGCCCAGGTCTCGCTGCGTCAGCTCGCACAGCTGGCGGGGGTGAGCAATCCGTACTTGAGTCAGATCGAGCGCGGGCTGCGCAACCCGTCCGCCGAGGTACTCGCCCAGATCGCGAAGGGTCTGCGGGTCTCCTCGGAGGTCTTGTACATGCGGGCCGGGTACCTCGAGCAGAGGCCGCACGGCCCTGTCCGGGATGCCCTGCTGGCCGATACCGGCCTGACCGAACGTCAGAAGCAGGTCCTCCTGGACATCTATGAATCGTTCTGCCGGGAAAACCAGGCGAACGAGGACAGAGGGGACGCAACGGAGCTAATGGGGGGCGTTCCCGGGGGAAACAGGGACAACGAGGTTCCGCACCGCACAACCGAAGTTCCGCCACGCCAGGAGAGCGAACCATCATGACCGAATCGAACCTGACCGCGACCGTGACCAAGCCGATCTACGCCACGGTCGGCGCGGGCGACGCCATCTACGCCGCCGTGCTCGACGCCGTCTCGCAGATCCGCGAGCGCGCCACCTCCGCCGACGTCCAGGGCCGTATCGACGAGGCCCGCGAGCGCGTCGCCAACCTCCCGGCCGACCTGCAGGAGCAGGCCGAGACCCTGCGCCAGCGCGTGCAGGCGCTGCCGTCCGAGCTGCCCGAGGACCTGGCCGAGCTGCGCGAGAAGGCCACCGCCGAGGAGCTGCGCAAGCTGGTCGACCAGTACTACCACCAGCTGCTGGACCTGTACGCCGACCTGGCCGCCCGCGGCGAGGAGACCGTCGAGAAGCTGCGCAGCAACCCGGCTTTCGAGGAGCGCTTCGAGCAGGTCGAGACCCGCTACAACGACCTGCTGTCGCAGACCCAGGACATCCTCGGCAAGGTGACCGACCAGGTCGGCCCCTACATCGGGCTCGCCGGTAAGGAAGAGGCCGAGGAGGAGGAGACCGTCGACGCCGAGGTCGTGGACGTGACCACCGAGACCGCTCCGGTCGAGGACGAGGCCCCGGTCAAGAAGGCTGCCGCCAAGAAGGCTCCGGCCAAGAAGGCTGCCCCCGTCAAGAAGGCTGCCCCCGCCAAGAAGTAGATCTCGCACTTCGCGAAAAAGCTTGTCGCCCTCGCACACTCAGGTGTGCGAGGGCGGCCGCGTTTCGGGGGAACGCAGCCGCCCTCCGAGGGATGCGGTGCCACCGAGCGGTGTGAGCATCGGAGTTCCGCAACCCGTGTCGTGGTGAGAAGCCCTGGTGGGCAGGGCTTCACCCGTATGATGGGTGAGGTGATGGGAATCCCCAGCTTGATCTTGACGGTGTTGCAGCTGTGTGCGCTCGGCATGACGGTGTTCGCGCTCGTGCACGCGATTCGCCAGCGCCCGGATGCCTTCACGGCCGTGGACAAGCTGACCAAGCCGGTGTGGATCGCGATTCTGCTGGCGTCGCTGGGCGCCCTGCTGCTGGCGCAGACCCCGGTGGGGATTCTGGGTATCGCGGCGATCGTGGCCACCGGCGTCTACCTCGCCGATGTCCGGCCCAAGGTGGATGAGATCCAGCGCGGGCCGCGCTGGTAGCCCGCGTTCGAGACACTCGGCCGCCACTCCGGATCATCCGGGTGGCGGTCTTTTTTTCTCACATCAATGCGCTGGCCAGGGGTGAGGTGGGTTCCGGCTCGGGAACTTTTCGGGTGCTTGCACTAGCAAGCACGGGCCGGTGCGGGTTACTGCATCTAGCAGTAACACAAAGGAGTGTCCTATGCGGGCAATGCTGCCTCACCGGGCGAACCCCAGCCGGAAGGTCCGTGACCTGGTGCGCGAGCACCGGGCGGACCTGCGGACCCGGACCTACGGCAATGCGGATCTGAATCCGCCGGCCGGTCCCTGCGAGGTCGTCCCGGTCACCGCCTCCGATGGCGCCCGGCTCCGGGTGCACGCCTACGGCCCGGCCGACGGCGATGTGATCGTTCTCGTGCACGGCTGGACCTGCTGCCTCGAATACTGGAACCCCCAGATCAACGCCTTCGCCGGCGAATACCGCGTCATCGCCTACGACGTGCGCGGCCACGGCGAGAGCGACGAGGGCACCGCACCGCTCACCGCCGACCAGCTCGCGGACGATCTCGCCGATGTCCTGGACGCCGTGCTGAAGCCGGGCCGGCGTGCGGTGCTGGTGGGGCACAGCCTGGGCGGCATGACGATTCAGGCCTGGGCGGGCCGGTATCCGCAGCGGGTGCGGCGGCAGCTGCTCGCGGTGCTGCTCACCAATACCGCGGCCGGCGACCTGATCGCCGAGACCACCGTGGTCCCGTTCTTCAATCGGGGTATCGCCAGGCTGCCGTTCCTGGTCGGCCTGCTCGGGCTGAGCGCTCCGATTCTCTTCCCGCCGATCCTGCCGGTGACGTGGGTGTTCCGACGGCAGATCATGAGTCTGGCCGCGGTCGGCGACGTCGCCGCCTTCGGTCTGAACATCGTGCGCTCGTGCCCGGCGCGGGTGCGCGGCCGGTTCGGAACCCTGCTGTCCTACCTGGATATCGGGCGCGGTGCGGCCAAGCTGACCGTGCCGACCACCGTCATCGCCGGGTCGGCCGACGATATGACCCCGGCGGTGCACTCGGAGCGGATCGTCGAGATGCTCACCGCGACCGGCAGCCTGGACGGGTACCGGATCCTGCCGACCGGTCACCTGGGGAATGTGGAGGCGTACCGGGAGTTCAATGCCGAACTCGACCGGATCGCGAAGTCCGCGTTCGGAATCCCCGCGCGGGTGGTGGGCGCCTGAGGGGTGGGCTCGCCCACCCCTGAGGTTCCTTAACGAAGACGGCAGTCACAACGAACATAGTTGTAGAGCAAGAAGATATATCCCTGCTTGCTATTGCAAGCACTTTGGTTAGCGCGCTACGGTGGTCTGGAACACAAAGGAGTGCTCATGCTGGTGAAACTGCCAGAGGCCGGTGTCGGCGCCGACGCGCTGACCGCGCCCTTCCGCTCCGGGCTGCGGTCCCGGAATTACCGGACCGCATCGCTCAATACCCCGCGGCCCACCGAGGTCATCCCCGTCACCACGCGTGACGGCGCGAAGCTGCGCGTGCACGCCTACGGTCCGGCCGACGGTGAGGTCATCGTGCTGGCGCACGGCTGGTCCTGTGCCATCGAATACTGGAACCCGCAGATCAACGCCTTCGCCGGCGAATACCGCGTGGTCGCGTTCGATCAGCGCGGCCACGGCGAAAGCGAGAGCGGCACACGCACTTTCAGCGCCCATCAGCTCGCGGACGACCTCGCCGATGTACTCGAGGCGGTGCTGCGCCCGGGCCGGCGGGCGGTGCTGGTCGGGCACAGCATGGGCGGCATGACCATTCAGGCGTGGGCGGACCGCTATCCGCACCAGGTCCAGCATCGGGCCTCGGCAGTGCTGCTGGCCACCACCGCCGCGCGTCAGATTCCCAACCGCGCCACCGTGATTCCGCTGCTCAATGATGTGATCCCGGGCCCGGACTGGCTGGCGCTGGCGCTGTTCGGCACGCCGGTGCCGCTGCCCGGCGGCCCCGCGGTCAACCTGATCGCCAAGCATCGGCTGATGACTCCGGCCGCCACCCGTGACCAGATCCTCTTCGGCACCTCGATCGTCCGTTCCTGCCGCCCGTCGGTGCGCGCGGCCGTGGCCCGGGGCCTGCTCGAACTCGATCTGCACGGTGCCGCAGCGCATTTGACGGTCCCGACCACGGTGATCGCGGGCTCACACGATCGGCTGCTGCCGGAGGTGCATTCGCGCGAGATCGCCGACACCCTCGCCGCCGCCGGACATCTCGACCGGTACACCATTCTGCCCACCGGGCATCTGGTGAACATCGAGGCCGAGAAGGCGTTCAATGTGGAGCTGCACCGCGTGATCCGCCGGTCGCGCCGCGCCCCGGTCGCCGTCGCCGGCTGACCTCGGAGACGACAACGCCCGCCCTGGGAAAACCGGGGCGGGCGTTGGCTTTTCGGGTCCTATTCGAAGACGACGGTGCGGCGGCCGTGCACCAGCACCCGGCCCTCGAGATGCCAGCGCAGGCCGCGGGCCAGCACCACCCGCTCGATATCGCGGCCCTGGCGGACCATGTCGCGCACGGTGTCGGAGTGGTCGATGCGGGTGACGTCCTGCTCGATGATCGGGCCCGCGTCCAGCTCGGCGGTGACGTAGTGGCAGGTCGCGCCGATCAGCTTGACGCCGCGGGCGAAGGCCTGGTGGTAGGGGCGCGCGCCGACGAAGGACGGCAGGAAGCTGTGGTGGATATTGATGGCCTTGCCCGCCCAGTGCTCGCACAGCTCCGACGGCAGCACCTGCATGAACCGGGCCAGCACCACGGCGTGCGGGTCGTGCGCGTCGACCAGGTCGCGCACCTGCTCGAAGGCCGGGCCGCGTTCGGCCGGGTCCTTGGGGAAGGGCACGTAGTGGAACTTGATGCCGTGCGCCTCGGTCATGCCGGCCAGGTCCGGGTGATTGCCGATGACGGCCTCGATGGTGGCGGGCAGCTCGCCGCTGGTGGCCCGGCCGAGCAGGTCGTGCAGGCAGTGGCCGTCCTTGGAGACCAGCAGCACCGCGCGGCGGCGTTCACCGGAGTCGTGCACCTGCCAGTCGGTCTCCGGGCCGAGGTCGGCGGCGACGGCGGTGAAGCGGCTGCGCAGCTCGTCCAGATCGAACGGCACGGTGGCGGCCTCGAGCGCCTGCCGGGTGAAGAACCACCCGGTTTCCAGGTCGGAGTGATAGCCCGCCTCCACGATCGACCCGCCGAAATCGGCGATGAACGAGGTGATGCGGGCGATGATGCCGGGACGATCCGGGCAGCCCAGGGTGAGCACGTAGCGACGGTCGTCCAGGGTGGAACTCATACCGCGCAGTATCCGCCTCCCCGAATCTTCAGCACGCGGCCGGGTGCCGCCAACGATCATGCACGCGTGCCGGCGGTTGGGTGCCGAACGAATTCTGGGCGTGCCCGACGAGTTACCCCTGTCGGCACGAAATCAGTCGTCGCTCTGACAATCGATGCATTTCACGAGGTATAGAAGGCGTCGGCGTAGCGGAATTCGCCCTTGATCTCGAGTTCGTAGGCGGTGAGCGGGCGGACCTGGAAGTGGGTGGCCCACTCCGCCTGGTCGGGGACGATGCCCAGCCGGCTGCCCGGGACGAAGCCGAAACGCGGGTAGTACTCGAGGCTGCCGAGCAGGCCCACCAGTGGTTCGTCGAGAGCGTCGGCGGCGCCGAGGGCCGCGTGCATGAGCGCCGAGCCGATGCCCTTGCCCTGGTGGTCGGCGCGGACGCCGATCGGGCCCAGCGCCAGCACCGGGAACGGGCCGATGCCGGCCCGGGTGAGGCAGACGTGCCCGACGATCCGATCGTGGAACTCCGCCACCAGCGACAGGGTCGGGATCCAGGCGGATCCGTCGTCGCGGAGGAGATGGACCAGACCGACTTCGACGGGGTCGCCGATCGGCTCGGAAGAGGGGGTATCACCGTCGGCATCCGCGGAGCGGTCGAAGGCGCTGCGGTGCACCGCGTCGATCGCGTTGGCATCGCCGGTACGTTCACGACGGATCAGCACGCCTACAAGTCTGCGCGACAACGGTGGCGGCCCGCAACGAAATTCGCCGGGCGTGTGCCAAACTCGGTGCTCATGGCACAGATTTCCCGTCGTGACGTGGCGGCGATGATCGATCACACCCTGCTGTCGCCCGATGCCACACCCGCCGAGGTGGCCGCGCTGGTGGACGAAGCGCGCGAACTGGGCGTGTTCGCGATCTGCGTGTCGCCGTCCATGCTGCCGGTGCGGGCGCCGGGTCTGGTGGTGGCCACGGTCGCGGGTTTCCCTTCCGGCAAACATCATTCGCTGGTGAAGGGGGCCGAGGCGCGGCTGGCGGTGGACCAGGGCGCGGCCGAGGTGGACATGGTGATCGACGTCGGCGCGGCGCGGGCCGGCGATTACAACGCGGTGCTGGCGGACATCGTCACGGTGCGCGAGGCGATCGGGGATCGGGCGCTGCTCAAGGTGATCATCGAATCCGCCGCGCTCACCGACGACGCCATTGCCGAGGTGTGCCGGACCGCCGAGCGGGCGGGCGCGGATTTCGTGAAGACCTCCACCGGATTCCATCCCGCGGGCGGTGCGAGCGCGCATGCCGTGCGGCTGATGGCGGAGACCGTCGGCGGGCGGCTCGGGGTGAAGGCGAGCGGCGGTATCCGGAGCGCGGCGCAGGCGGCGGAACTGATCGCCGCCGGCGCCACGCGGCTGGGACTGTCGCGGTCTCGTGAAGTGCTGGAAGGGTTTCCGGACTAGCAGTCGATCGGTTGCTGCTGCTGGTTCGGATCCGCCTTCAGCTCGGTGTGCCCGCCCTGCAGCGCGACGTGCAGGCCGTCCTTGGTGACCTCGACCTTGGTGGGCTGCAGGCCCAGCGGGTAGCTCTGCAGGCTCTGCGTCATGAGATCCACGATGCCCGAGACCAGATCGGTGGGCAGGCCGAAGCCGAGCAATGAGGCCTGCAGGGTGTCGACCTCGATCTTGTCGCCGACAATCTTTGGCTTGACCTGCAATTGGGCCAGGCCGCCCAGCACCGCGAAGCTCAGCGTGCCGGAGCCGGGATCGGTGGTCGTGCCGGAGACCAGGCCGCCCAGCGTCTTCGTGATGCCGTCGGTGCTCCAGGTGACATCGGCGGTGGAGCTGTCGACAGTGGCCTGCTTGCCGCCATCGGACATTTCGAGGTTTTTGAAGGTGGCGTGCACGACCATGCCCTGCGCCGGGCCGAACTTGGAGTCGTCGCTGTTCACCGTCACCGAGTCGACCTTGTGGTCGAACATGGTGAGCAGCAGCGGTTTCCAGCCGAACGACACATCGATCTTGGAGCCCATCTGCGCCTGGAACTGCGAGCTGATGCACTTCTCGACCTTGTTGCGGGCGTAGGCCTCACCGCCCGCCAGGCCGCCCGCCACCAGCAGTGTCGACACCAGGCCCACGATGAGCAGGGTCCGCTTGCGATTTCGTCGCTTGCCGGACGAGCCGCCCTGCCCGCCACCGCCATTCATCGGGGGTGGCGGCGTGCCGGGCGGCAGTTGCGTGCCGCCGGGCTGCGGAATCGAACCGGAGGTGTCGGTGCCGGCCGGCAGCACCGTGGTCGGCGCGGTACCGGTCGAGTGGCCCGGACCGGCGGTGGCGCCGGGAGCGTAGGCCGCCTCGCCCGGGTGGAGGGCCTGGGTGGGCTGGGCGGTGGGGTCGTTCCACCAGTCGGTGGTGGCGCCCTGGCCGTTGAGCACCTCGGTGGGCGAGTCGTGCTCCGCACCCAGGACTTCGGTGGGCGTGCTGTCCGGCTTGCCGAATTCGACCGCCTGCGCGGCAGGGTTGTCCGGCTGCGCGACGGTGGCGTCGCGCTTGATCGCGTCGTCCGAGGTGGGTTCCGAATTCATGGAGGCGATTCTTCCCGAGCTTTCTGAGTGAGCTCTGTGCATCCTGTGAGGTGTCGGCTCACAGGCGTGGATTGTGACATAACGCACATGGGTGCCGCTTATCCTGAATGTCATGGCTGGGAACGCGGCACCGGAGCCCGATCCGGAGTACGGATGGCACGCGTTGCGGGAGCAGGCCTCGCGGCACGCGGGGTATTTCACCACCCGTCAGGTGCTGCGCACCGGATGTGAGGTCCGGATTCGCGACGGGTTGCGGGACGGCAGCATCCTGCGTTCGGGGGTCGGGTTGCTGCGGATGGCCGACTGGCCGGACGGGCCGCTCGACGAGTACGCCATGTGGTCGGCCTGGTTCGACGGGGCCGCGGCGGTCTCGCACCACAGCGCCGCCGAACTGCACGGGCTGGGACGGTTGCGGCCGCGGTTCGTGCACCTGTCGGCGCGGGTCGGGCGGTTCCCGCTGTCGCCGCGGCTGGTGGTGCTGCGGCGCAGCTTCGCCCGCAAGGATGTGGAGTCGGCGGGGGCCTTCCTGGTGACCACGCCGCTGCGGACCGTGCTGGATCTGGCCGAGGCCGGGATCGGGCAGGCCGCGCTGGACGAGGTGGTGGCCGACGCGGTCGCCATCCACCGCTGCGCCCGCGCCGAAATTCGTTCCGCCAGTACCGCTCTGGATCCGCCCACGGCGGCCCGGCTGCACCGGGCCCTGACCCGCGCCCAGGAGGACCCGCGTTAGGGGCCTCCCGGGGTTTTCGCGGTGTGGTCGTCGAGTTTTGCGGCGGCTCATTTCATGGCAGGGTGACTGGTCATGGGGACGGTCGGTGCTGACGTGTGGGATCTGGTGTTTCCGCCGGGCCCGCCCGAGCGGATCGCGGACATGTTCTCGGCGGCCGTGGTCGCCGACGCGATCCGGCCCTACGACGCCGATCTGGCGCAGTCGGTGGAGACCTGCCGGGACTGGCGGCGCGGCTACCACCGGGTTTTCCGGGGCATGACGGCGCTGGCCATCGGCGCGCCGGAGGTTTCGATCGGCATGGCCGAGGCGGGGCTGGGCGCGGTGCGGCACATGCTGCGGTTCACGGTCGGGCGCACGGTGGCGGCGCTGGACACCGTCGATGTGGACGCCGAGGCCGGCGGGACGGTCCTGGAGACCGCCGAGGTCCCGGGCGAGGCCCTCGCGGTGAAGCACCTCGAGGTGCCGTGGCGTGGGCTGCTGCTGGCCGAGGACGCGCTGCGGTTGCGACTGGCCGAGTGGCAGACCCGCGGGATTCTGGAAGCCGACTTCGTGGCGGCGATCGAGCGGGTCGTCGATCATCCGGAATGGTTGCGGCTGCCCGGCTTCCGGGTGACCGTGACCGGTGCGGACGCCGAGCTCGGACCGCTGCGGCCGCTGCTGGGGTGGGGCGCGGACGTGCTCGCGGTGGATCGGCCGGGCCGGGCGCGATGGGAGCGGTTGCGGGCGGTCGCGAAGGCCGGGGCGGGGGTCATGCGGTTCCCGGTCGCGGACGGCGAACCCGGCGTGGACATCTCCCGGAGTTTTCCCGCTTTGGCCAGGTGGATCACCGCGCACAGTGACGCCCGGCCGGTGCTCGGGTTGTATGCCGGGCTGCCCGGGGCGGCCGGTGTCCGGCTCGCCGCCGCGTCCGACGTGCTCGCCGAAACCCTGCTGCGGCATCATTCCGATGCCGCTCTGGCGCTGCTCGGCTCGCCGACCGACACCTACGCCGTGCCCGCCTCCGTGGTGGCGGCGGCCCGGGATCGCTTGGCGGAGCGCGGTATCCGTGGCAGCGCCCAGGATCTCCTGCATCGCGTGGCCCCGCACTCGCTCTATCGCCTCAACTACACGCGCCCGATCTTCGACTCCGAGGGCGGGGCCTGGGGTCTGTTCGACAATCTGCCCGCCCTGGCCGGACCGGATTACGCCCTGGCCCAACGTCTTCCGCGCTGGCGAGCCGTCCTGGCCCGGGCGGCGGGGCACACCGTGTCCTTCACGGTCGCCCCGCCCGCCTGGACCCGCAGCGTCGCCCGCGAATACCCCTGGCGCACTGCGGCATACCGTGCCGCCTCCCGTTTCGGTATCGAGGTCTTCGACCCCGCCACCGCCCGCACCCTGCTCGCCGCCAAACTGGTGGCGGATCTGTTCGCGGACGACGAACCCCGAAATGCCAACCCGGAGGCCCTCTTCGCCGCCGGCGCGGCCCACGGGGGCCTCTGGCGGCAGCCCTTCACCCCGCGCTCGTTGCTGGCCCCGGCCGCGATCTCCGGCACGATTCAGGAGCTGCGCCACAGGCTCCCATGATCCGCGTGCGGTCGGCGTACCCGCTCAGGGCAGGGGTGCGACGGCGGACCAGGGGACGGTGAGCAGGTTGTCGCGCAGGCGGCGGCGGTAGGGGCGGAGCGGAAAACCCTGCTCGCGCAGGAGGTTCGAGGCGTGCCGCCAGCGGACCCGGGGGCCGTAGGGGGCCAGGGGCGCGGCGACGGCCCAGGCGCGGTCGGCGGCGGTGAGCAGGGTGTGGATGGGTTCGCCGGGGACATTGCGGTGGATGAGGGCCTTGGGGAGGCGTTCGGCGATGTCGGAGGGGGTGCCGACGGTGAAGGGGTCCCAGGCGAGGGTCAGGGAGAGGGGTGCGGTGCGGTCGAGGAGGATCCAGGCGCAGCGGCGGCCCAGTTCATCGCAGGTGCCGTCGAGGAGGAGGCCGTCCGGAGCCAGACTGGACTGGATGGTCGACCAGGCTTCGGGGACAGCGGATTCCGGGTACTGGCGCAGCACATTGAAGGCCCGTACCAGGCTCGGACGCAGGCCCGCGAGTTCGAAACCGCCGCGCGCGAACACCACCCCGTCCCGGCCGGGAACCACGCGCTCCGGATCGATCTCCAGGCCGACCACCCGCAGGTCCGACCGGACGGTCCGCAGCCGGGCCGCCATCTCCAGGGTGGTGACGGGGCTGGCGCCGTATCCGAGATCCACCACGAGCGGCTCCGCGGCATCCAGCAATCGCCCGGCGACAAAGGAGTCGTGCGCCATCCAGCGATCGCCGCGGCGCAGCCGGTTGATGCCGGTGGTGCCGCGGGTGATCGTGCCGATCGGCTTGGCTACCCGACGGGGTGCTGCTGATCCAGCCAAACCTTCGTCACCTCGGCTTCGGCGCGGAACAGGTCCACCAGGTTGACCAGCATGAGCTGTTCGAGCCTGCGCCCGAAAAACGGAAGGTGGACCTGGGCCCGCGAGGAGGTGCGCAGCGTGCAACCGGTCTCGGTGGGAAACAAACGCATGGTGCCGCCGAGAGTGCCTGGGCTGTTGGGGATTTCGGCGGTGTACTCGCCGGTCACCTCGGGTCCGTAGGGGCCGTAGGTTTCCCGGCGGGTGATCACCATGTCCCTGTGCACCACCATCTGCACCATCTCGGGCAGGGTGTCGCGGGGTAGCACGTGCCGCAGTTCGATCGTGATGCCGTGCTCCCCGGAGTCGAGACTGACGATGTCGTTCGGGGAATGCTTGCGCAGTTCCTCGATGCGGGCATCCCAGTGCTCGCGGTTCGTCATCGCGGCGTACACCTCGTGCGTGGTGTGCAGCGGATACCGCGCGGAGTAGTCGAGTCGGCGTGCCACGATCGCTCAGGTTACTGCCGGGCGACCCCGGTCAGTGCGACCTTGGGGCATGCCGGCGGTGAACCGGGGTGCTCAATGCGAACTCAGCCACGTGTCGGTGAACTCGGCCTCGCGCTCCAGCAGCTCGGTGAGGTGCTGCTGGATGGCGGCCTCGATCTTCTTGCCGAACAGCGGGATCTTCACGTCGATGGAGCCGTCCACCACGAAGGTGGAGCCGGAGCCGTTGTCGGTAACGGTCAGGGTGCCGTTCACGGTGGCGGGCGCGCCGTCCACGCGGGCCTCGACGGTGCCGCCGCTACCGTGCCAGGTCTCGGTGCGCGGAATGGTCAGGCCGTCGGGCTTGATCGCGGTGATCTGCGCGGGCAGCTCTTCGGCCGGAATCGTCTGCACCATATCGACGCGCACCTGGTCACCGGTGATGACGAGGTTCTCGATGCGGGCATTGGGGCCGCCGACCGCCTCGATGCGGTCCTTCCAGTACTGCTCGTCGGCGAACGCCGCGCGCACCGCGGCCATGGGATGTGTCGAGTGCGCAGTGAAGGCCAGAGGTGTCGCCATGGTCGGACAGGCTACCGTCTGTGCCTGTGCGTACTTCTCGGGTGGTGTCGTTCGACGACCTGCGGGACCGGCTGACGGCGACCGGTGCGCGGCTGCGTGCCGCGGTCCCGTTGGCGGAGCTGACGACCCTGCGGGTCGGCGGTCCGGCCACGGTCGCCGACTGCGCGACCACCGACGCCCTGGTGGCGACCGTGCGCGAACTGGACGCGGCCGGAATTCCGGTGCTGCTCATCGCGGGTGGCTCCAACCTGCTCATCGGCGATGACGGGTTCGACGGGGTTGTCGTGCGGATCGCGACCGAGGACGTCGAGATCACCGGTGACACGGTGACCGCCGAGGCGGGCGCGAACTGGGACGCGGTGGTGGCCGCGACCGTGGCAGCCGGTTTGGGCGGTCTCGAATGCCTGTCCGGAATTCCCGGTTCGGCCGGTGCCACACCGGTCCAGAATGTCGGCGCCTACGGTGTCGAGGTGGCGAGTTTGCTGCGCCGGGTGCGGTTGCTGGACCGCGCGACCGGCGAGATTCGCTGGGCCGGGCCGGAGGAGCTCGGATTCGGTTATCGCACTTCGGTTCTCAAGCACAGTGACGCCGCCGTGGTGCTGGCGGTCGAATTTGCCCTGCGTGCTGACGGTTCCAGCGCGCCGCTCGCCTACCGCGAACTGGCCAACGCGCTCGGTGCGACCGAAGGCGAGTCCCGGCCCGCGGCGGAGGTGCGCGCCGCGGTGCTGCGTTTGCGGGCGGGTAAGGGCATGGTGCTGGATCCGGCCGATCACGACACCTGGAGTGCGGGTTCGTTTTTCACCAATCCCGTGATTCCGGACGCACAGGTGGCCATGGTGCGCGCGGCGATCGCGTCACATCTGGGGGCGGACGTGGCCGTGCCCACCTATCCCGCGGACGGCGGGGTAAAGTTCTCGGCGGGCTGGCTCATCGAGCGCGCCGGCTTCGCCAAGGGCTTTCCGGGCGACGGGTCTCCAGCGCGGTTGTCGACCAAACACACGCTGGCGCTGACCAATCGGGGCGCGGCTACCGCGACCGATCTGGTGACCCTCGCCCGCACGGTTCGCGAGGGGGTTGCTGAGCGCTTCGGCATTCATCTGGATCCGGAACCTGTGACCGTGGGAGTCAGCCTGTAGCGAGTGGCTTTCGCCACCAATTCAGCGTCCGGAATACACGGTTTGCGGGGGTAGGGTCGAGCAAGTGAGTAAACGAGGACTGACCCGTCGGGCGGCCATACGGGCCGCTCTGGTGGGGTCGACGGCAGTGATCGCGGCGGCGTGTTCGTCGTCGAACAAGGGTGGTGGCGGCCCTGCGCCGGCCGCTCCGGTCGCGTCCGTCAAGCTGGAGCCGGGTGGCGGCACCGACAATGTCAACCCGACCACCGCGGTGTCGGCGACGGTCAGCAATGGCCGCATCGATCAGCTGGCGCTGACCAATTCCAATGGCAAGCAGGTAACCGGCACCTTCGATGCCACTCACAGCAAATTCACGGTGAACGAACCGCTCGGCTACGGCGCCACCTACACCTGGTCCGGCACCGCCATCGGCACCGACAACAAGCCGGTGGCCATCGACGGCAAGTTCACCACCATCAGCCCCAAGAACACCGCGCCCGCCACCATCAATATCGGTGACGGCCAGGAGGTCGGCATCGCGGCGCCGATCATGCTCCAGTTCAAGGGGCACGTCGAGAACAAGGCCGCGGTCGAGAAGGCGCTCGTCGTCACCGCCACCCCGGCCACCGAGGGCTCGTGGGCGTGGCTGCAGGACGAAAACGGCGGCTCCCGGGTGCACTGGCGGCCCCGCGAGTACTGGCAGCCGGGCACCACCGTGCACGTCGGCGCCAAGCTGTACGGCCTGGACATGGGCAGCGGGCTGTTCGGCGACTCCGACCTGACCTCCGACTTCCGCATCGGCCGCGCCCAGATCGTGAAGGCCGCCGCCCCCACCCACCGCGTCCAGGTGGTGCGCGACGGGCAGACCGTCTTCGACTTCGCCTGCAGCTACGGCGAAGGCAACCAGGACCGCAATGTCACCCGCTCCGGCATCCACGTGGTGACCGAGAAGTACGAGGACTTCATGATGTCCAACCCGCCGTTCTACACGAACGTGCGGGAACGCTGGGCCGTGCGCATCTCCAACAATGGTGAGTTCATTCACGCCAATCCGGAATCGGTGTCCGCCCAGGGCAATTCGAACGTCACCAACGGCTGCATCAACCTCAACCCGACCGACGCCCAGGCCTACTTCCCGACCGCCCTCTACGGCGACCCGGTCGAGGTCACCGGTACCCGTATCCAGCTCTCCGCGGCGGACGGCGACATCTACGACTGGACCATCGACTGGGAGACCTGGAAGGGCCTCTCGGCGCTGCAGGGCGAGCCGAAGAACCAGATCTCGGCCACCCCGCTCCCGCCCCAGCCCGTCGGCGGCCGCTGAAAACCCTTCCGCGACATGCGCGCCCTGAGTCCCTCGGAGCGGTGGTTCTGGATCATCGACCGGATCTCGCCGTCGAATTGCACTGGGCGCGTGCGGGTTCACGGGCGGGTTTCGGTGCGGCGGCTGGAGGAGGCGGCCGCTGCTCTGGTGGCGGAGTATCCGCTCCTGCGGGTAGGGGTAGTGGACGAGGCGGGCCGGGATCCGTGGTTCCGGGAGTTGGCTGAGCCGGGAATTCCGGTGCGGCGCATGGAGTCGCACGATTCCGAGGCGTGGGTGCGGGAAATCGATGCCGAGATGGCTGATCCCTTCGATACCGCGAAGGGATTGGCGCGCATTGTCGATATCGCGGTCGGGGCGGGGACGGCGGAGGAGTTCCATGACGTCGTGCTCACGATCTCGCACCTCATCGTGGACGGCCGATCGCTGATGGCGTTGCTGCAGAAGCTGATCGGGCATGCGGTGGGGGCGAGTGCCGGGGTGGCAGCGCGTGCGGAGGTTCCCGCCGCGGATGATCTGATTCCCGCTGGGGCGCGGGGGTGGTGGCGGTGGGCGTATACGACGCTGTTCGATCAGGTGGCGGCGCTCGGGCAGCGGCCGCAGCGCGTGGCCGGTGCGTGGGCGGCGCTACCGGAGCGGCGAACCAGGGTCGTGCACCGGGTGCTCGATCGGGAAGCGCTGGCGGCGTTGGTAACCGACTGCCGGCGCGCCGGAGTCACCGTGCACGGGGCGCTGGCCGCCGCGGCGGCGTCCGCGGTCGGCGCCTCGAATTCCGGGGGGAGCGGAATCGCCGGGATCGCGTCGCCCGTGGATTTCCGGGAATTGCTCTCCCCGCGTCCGGCCGACGATGAGCTGGGGATCTATGCGCCGGTGCTGGTCGGATTCGTGCCGTTCGGAGTTCCGCTGTGGACCGCGGCCCGGTCGGTGAAGCGGCAACTCGAGCGCGGGGTGCGGCAGCGGCGGCATCTGGCGACGGTGGCGGGCATGCGATTCGGGACGCCGCGGGCGCTGGAATCCGGCCGGCGCCTGGCGGACCTGGTGGATCGGCGGGCGCCGTGGAATGTGTCGGTCACCAATCTGGGGCGGGTCGAATTGCCGGAAACGGCCGGGGCATGGCGGCTTTCGGGACTGATGCTGGCCGCGTCGAATTCCTGTGTGAGCGTCCTGACGGTGGCGGTCGCGACCGCGCACGGGGAAATGCGCCTCGGGTTCTGCTACGCGGAACCGGTCCTGTCCGAGCGGCGGGCGGCGGATTTCGCGGACGCGATGCTGACCGCGCTGCGCGAGCGCCCGGATCCCTCAGCCGAGCCGCTGCGCCAGCCGGGCGCGTAGCGCGGCCCGGTCGGGCTTGCTGGTGCGCCCGCCGACGGGGATCTCCGCGACCATCACGATGTCGTCCGGCAGCGCGGAAACATCGATCAGGGACGGTAATTCGCGGCGTAGCCGGTCCTCGATATCGGAGGCGTCCGGGTCCGGCACCACGGCCAGCACGATGCGCTCGTCGCCGATCTCGTCGGGAATGCCGACCATGACGGCCTGCCGTACGCCCTCGACGCCCGCGATGGCCGGTTCGTACAGGCCCGGATAGATATTGGTCTTGCCGCGGATCATCATGTCCTTCTTGCGGCCCATGAGCACCAGGGTGCCGCCCTCGAACCGGGCGAGGTCGCCGGTGGCGATCTCCTTCAGCGGTGGTTCCCCGAGGTAGCCGCGGCACAGATTGGGCCCGGACAGGATGAGCTCCCCGTCGTCGGCCAGACGCGCGTCCACGCCCTCGACCGGCGGGCCGAGCGGGTCGCCGGATCCCTCGAAGGCCAGCTTGTCCGTGCCGGAGGTGATGGCCACCGGCAGGATCTCGGTCATGCCGTAGACGGCCAGCAATTCGGTGTCCGGGAGGGCGGCGCGGGCGCGGCGCAGCAGCGCGGTGGTGACCGGCGCGCCGCCCAGCGAGACCTCCTCCAGGTGCACCGGCGCGACCAGTCGCCCGGCCTCGATGGCGTCCAGCACCACCGCCAGGTCGGCGGGGGTGAAGAAGGCGTGCGTCGCCGTGCCGAGGGTGCGCGCGAAGCCGATCGGGTCGATGTGGGTGCCGAAGCGCGGGTACCGCGGCATGGACCAGCGCGCGCCCTCCAGCACCGCGGGCAGCCCCATCATCAGCTGTTCGGTGTGCAGGTGCGAACCGGGCATGAGGCTGGTGCAGCCCGCCATGGCCGCCAGGCCCGCGCCCAGCGAACCGCGGGTGTGCACAACGGCTTTCGGGTCGGCGGTGGTGCCGGAGGTGAAGACGATGAGCGCCTCGGCGTCGGGGTCCTCGACGGGCGCGTCGAAGGTCGATGTGGCCGCGGGACCCTGCCAACCGGGCTCGGAACCCACCAGCTGCCGCAGCGGGAGGGCCCCGCGCGGCGTGCCCGGTAGCCACGGCCCGCAGCGGATGTGCCGCACCGGCAGCTGCCCGAACTCCGGCAGCGACAGGCCGAGCCGGCGGCCGAACCCGCGCAGCGGCCCGCTCAGCAGGTACAGCAGCGATTCCGTCGCGGCCCAGCTCGGCTGCACCAATTCGATACGGCGCGCGAACAATTCGGGCCCGACGCCCGGGTCCACGAACACGATGGTGCCACCCGCCGCGATGGTCCCGAACACCATGACCACGGCGTCCACGCAGGGCCGGATGGAGAACAGCATGCGGTCGCCGGGGCGGAAGCCCTTGCCGTGCAGGCGTTTCACGACCAGCCGGACGCGGGCGTCGAGTTGGGCGAAGCTGAGCGGTGGTTCGCCGATCATGCCCAGCGCGGGCGCGTCGGGGGTGCGCAGCACCTGCTCGCGGAGCAACGCGGTGAAATCCTCACCCGCCAAGGGGTATCCAGCGTTCACCGGATGTCCACCAGCTCCGGTTTGTAGCGGTGGTCGGCGTACCAGGCGAGAGTCTTGCGCACACCCCAGGCTCGCACGCGCCGGTTGGAGCCGTACACCCGCACGTCCCGGCGCAGCCCGTAGTCGGTGGTGAGGGTGCGCACGACGTTCACCAGCGCCCGATCCTCATGCAGCTCCTCGATGGCGGTGCGCGGGAATCCGCCCGCGGCCTCGTACAGTTCGGCGGTGATGGCCATATTGCAGCCGGGCGTCATGACATACGGGCCCAGGTAGCGCGGATCGCGGTTGCCGGGCCGGAACTTCCCGAACAGGGAGGCCACCTCCAGCGCGACCAGGATGATGGTGCGATCACGCAGCCGCACGCCCTCGTCGGTGCGCGGGATCAGCTGCCCGCTGATCAGCCGCAGCCCCGAGTCGAAGGCGGCCCGGATGCGCGCGGTCCAGTCGGGGGCGGGCAGGCAGTCGGCGTCGGTGCGGGCCAGCCGGGTCGCACCGGCCGCGATGGCGTGCCGCATGCCGGTGTCGGCGGCCGCGCCGGTGCCCTTGCGCAGCTCGGTGATCACCTCGACGCGCAGGCCCGGATGGGTGTCCGCGAAATCGCGCACCACCTTGACGGTGGCGTCGGTGGAGTTGTTGTCCACCACCAGCAGCGTGAAGTCCCGGTCCCGCTGCCCGGCCAGGGCGGACAGCGTGCCGGCGATGCCGTGCTCCTCGTTGTAGGCGGGCACGATCACCCACAGTTCGTTCATGGCCCCTCCCGGCGGATTCCTCGCCCCGGCTTACGGTTTCGGCAGACGGTAGGCGATGGCCGCGGCCGACGGCCCGGCCCCGGCGGCCACGAACAAGGCTACGTCGGCTCGATCGAGCTTGCCGCTGTCGCGGGCCGCCAGATACGCCACCGGGAGTGCCGAGGTGTGCGCGTCGCCGTCGGTGTCGTCGGCGCTGACCGCCTCCGGCGCGATGCCCAGGCGCTCGGCCAGCAGTGCGGGGAATCCGGCGGTGGGCCGCCCGCAGATGAGCACCGTCCGCGCGGGGGGAGCGTCGGCCACGTCGAGCGCCTCCGACGCCGCCGAAACCGCGTGGTGCAGCATCTCTTCCACCTCGCCGGTGCGGTTCACGGTGATCGAGGAGCGGCCGGTCGAGCCCATCTCCGACAGCCGCACGAAGCCCTCCGCCGGGGGCCGCCCGTCGGTGGCGCTGATGTGCAGCGCCCCGAATCCAGCTGTGCCCGGCCGCTTTTCCAGCAGCATGGCCGCGCCCACCGGCTTGATCGGGAAGCCCGGCTGCGGTTCGGGGGATTTCGACGGATGCGCGTCACCGGAGACCAGCAGCACCCGGTGCACGGTCGGGGCCTCCAGCAGCGCCTGGCTGACCTGGATGGCATTGAGCATGCCGCAGGCACCGTTCATCAGGTCGAAGGACAGGCACGGCACATCGCCGCTGCGATACTCCAGCCCGATGCCGGCCTGCTGTTGAATCAGCGCGGACATGGCCGGTTCCACCATGTTCGAGTCGCGATAGACGCCGGTATTGATCAGCGCGTCGATCTGCTCCGGCGTGGCGCCGGCCTCCGCGATGGCCCGGCGCGCCGCGGCCGCCGCCTGCTCGATGGAGCTGCCGCCGCCGATTTCGGTGGTTACGGAAGAAATGACGATTCCCATGCTGCATCACACCCGAAGGTCGCCGAGCGTCACCGACAGAAACCCGGCCACGACGCCGGAAGCCGCGGGCACCATCAGTACTTTCGCCCCGGACGCTATCCGCTGTTGTTTGAGCGCGTCGTGTAATACCACGAAATGCGAGGTGGATGCGGTGTTGCCATAGCGGTCCAGGACCATGAGCGCGGGCGGCACCGGGGCGTCGAATTCGCGTTCGGCGATCTTCGATACCAATTCCACCGCGGGTGCGCTGAATTGATGATGGATCACGTGGTCGTAGCCTTCCGCCGCGAAACTGCTGTCGTTCTCGCGCAGGAAATCCCGCTGCCGGGTGGTCCACAGCAGATAGCGGGATTCATTGTGCATCGCCCGGTTGTCGGTGTACAGCGCGATGCCGGAACTGCGATCGCTGGGCATGCCCAGGCACAACTGTGCGAAACCGGCGCTGGTATTGAGTTCGATGTAGTCGATGCCCTCGTCGGCGCTGCCCTCGTTGTCCAGAATGACGGCGGCCGCACCGTCGCCGACGGTCAGCGAGGCGAACTGCGGATCGTATTTCTCGGACATCTCACGCACGGCGGTGTCGGAGATGGGCGTGATGTACTCCCCGGAAACCACCAGCCCGCGTTTCACCATGCCCGCACGAATCATGCGATCCAGCACGAGAACTCCGCTCATCATGCCCGCGCAGGCATTGGAGACGTCGAAGTGGATGGCCCCGGTCGCGCCGAGTTCATTGCGGATCATGAGTGCGAAGGACGGCTCCACACAGAATTCGCCGTCGCGAATGCGGGTGATGGAGCAGGAGATGACGATATCCAGATCGGCAGCGTCATAGGACGAATTGGCCAGTGCGGTCCGCGCCGCCGCCAGCGCGACGCTCAGGGAATCCTCGTTCTCGGCGCAGCGGCGGCGGTGCCGCACGCCGCTGATGCGCTCCAGGTCGATGGGGGAGTCGATGGCCAGCTGGGCCAGCAACTCCGCGGTCGATATCTCGGTGTCGGGCAGGTAGGACCCGACCGCCTCGATTCGTGATCTCACCATGTTCACTCCAAGCAGCCCTCGGTTGCGGGCGACGCTAGCAGTGCCGGTATTTCGGTTTTGAAAAATCTATGATTCAGATCATGTGAGGTGAACTACATTGCGGCACAACACCATTTGACCTACCCCTGCAGAGGCGACTTCACGAGCGGCGGGCGAAACGTCCCGCCTCGGCCTGATCGCGCGGCTTGACGACAATGGTGTCCAGATCGACGTGCGGCGGGCGCGAGGCCACGAAGCCCACGATCTCCGCGATGTCCTGCGCGACCAGCGGATCGATGCCCTGGTACACACTCGCCGCGCGCTCGGCGTCGCCGCCAAAACGCACCAGCGAGAATTCGGTCTCCACCGCGCCCGGCGCGATCTCGGTCAGCCGCACCGGCTGACCCAGCAGCTCGCCCCGCAGCGTCCGGTGCAGCACCGCCTGCGCGTGCTTCGCCGAGGTGTAGCCGGAGCCGTTGTCGTAGGTGGAGAACGCGGCCACCGAGGTGATGGTGACGATCAGGCCGTCACCGGAGGCGATCAGCTTGGGCAGCAACGACTTCGTGAGCCGCAGCGTGCCCAGCACATTGGTCTCCCACATCCAGCGCCAGTCGTCCAGATCCGCCTCCAGCACCGGGGCCAGGCCCTTCGCGCCGCCGGCATTGTTGACCAGCACATCGCAGCGCTCGACGGCCTCGGTGAAGGCGCGCACCGACTCCTCGTCGGTCACGTCCAGCGGCAGCGCGGTCCCGCCGATCTCCGCGGCCAGCTGCTCCAGCCGATCGACCCGGCGCGCGCCGACGTACACGTGGTACCCCTGCTTGGCGAGTTCGCGGGCGGTTGCCTCGCCGATACCCGAACTGGCTCCGGTCACCACAGCGGTACGAGTGCTCATGTCCCTGAGCTTAGGCAGGGCGTGTCGCCGGTGCGTCGCGGGTGGTTAGCCTCACTCCTATGGCGATTCGGGAAGTAGCAAGCGCGGACGGCACGACCATCGTTTACCGGGTGACCGGTCCGGAGGGGGCCCGGCCGCTCGTTCTCCTGCACGGCTGGTCCGGAAACCTGCGCTGCTGGGGGCAGGCCGCGGACCTGCTCGCCGAGCAATTCCGGGTGATCGCCGTCGACCTGCGCGGCCACGGCTACTCCGACGCCCCCGAGGCCGGATACGACGACCCGAAGAACTGGGCAGCCGATATCGCCGCGGTGCTCGCCGCCGAGGACATCTCCTCCGGCGCGATCCTGCTGGGCTGGTCCTACGGCGGCATCGTGCTGTCCGACTATCTGACCGCCTACGGGACCGGCGCGATCGCGGGCGTCGTCTACACCGGTTCACAGGCCAATATCGGCCGCGGCGTCCAGGGCGCGGAGACCGGTCCGGGCATGAGCAAGGCCATCCCCGACGTCTTCGACGAGAGCGCGGGCAAGGCCATGCGCGGTTTCGCCGCCTTCGGCAATGCCAATACCGGGCCCGGCCGCGACAAGGGCGTGGACGCCCAGCGCCTGTTCGGCGGCAGCATCGCCACCCTGCCCCGGGTGCGCAAGGCCCTGTTCTATCGCACCGTCGACAACACCGAGACCCTGCGCGCCCTGGACGTGCCGGTGCTGGTGCTGCACGGCACCGCCGATCCGGTCGTGCCGATCGAGAACGGCCGCTACATCGCCGGCACCGCGCCGGACGTGCGGACCTCCTACTGGGAGGGCGCGCAGCACGGCCTGTTCATCGAGGATCCCAGCCGGTTCGTGACGGAGATCACCAATTTCGTTGAGGCGCTGGGGTAATCGCGCGTCGCGGGAGTTCGGGGGCGGAGCCCCCGGAAGGCTCACGCGAGTTGTGACCGACCTCACTTGGGAAGGTAACCCGTGCATGGGGTGTTACTACCCCCGTGCACACTGGAGTGGTGAGTCAGCGCCTGGACCTACGGCCCAATCGGATTGCCGTGTTATCGGTGCACACCTCACCACTCGCCCAGCCCGGGACCGGCGACGCGGGCGGCATGAACGTCTACGTGCTGCAGACCGCCATCGAACTGGCCCGCCGCGGCACCGAGGTCGAGATCTTCACCCGGGCCACCTCCTCCAATGACGAACCGGTGGTCGAGGCCGCGCCGGGCGTGCTGGTCCGCACGGTGGCCGCCGGGCCCTTCGAGGGGCTCGACAAGCACGATCTGCCCACCCAGCTGTGCCCCTTCGCCGCCGAGGTGCTGCGCACCGAGGCCCGCAATCTGCCCGGCCACTACGACCTCATCCACTCGCACTACTGGCTCTCCGGCCAGGTCGGCTGGCTGGCCCGCGACCGGTGGCGGGTGCCCATGGTGCACACCGCCCACACCCTGGCCGCGGTCAAGAACGCCTACCTCGCCGAGGGCGACTGCCCCGAGCCCGCGGTCCGCGAGATCGGTGAGAAGCAGATCGTCGCCGAGGCCGACCGGCTGGTCGCCAATACCGCCGACGAGGCCCGGCAGCTGATCGAGCTGTACGGCGCGGACCCCGACCACATCGATGTGGCCCTGCCCGGCGCCGACCTGACCCGCTACCAGCCCGGCGACAAGCTCGCCGCCCGCCGCGAACTCGGCCTGCCCGCGCACGAGCGCATCGTCGCCTTCATCGGGCGCATCCAGCCGCTCAAGGCCCCGGACGTGCTGGTGCGCGCAGCCGCCCAGGTGCTGGCCGAGGAGGCCGCCCTGCCGACCCCGCCGCAACGCCCGCTGCGCGTGGTGATCGTGGGCGGCCCGTCCGGCAGCGGACTGAAGAAGCCCGAGGCCCTGATCGAACTGGCTGCGGCCCTGGGCATTTCGGACCGGGTCACCTTCCTGCCGCCCCAGCCCGCGCACCGGCTGGTGCAGGTCTATCGGGCCGCCGACCTGGTGGCCGTGCCCAGCTACAACGAATCCTTCGGCCTGGTCGCCATCGAGGCGCAGGCCAGCGGGACCCCCGTGCTCGCCGCCGATGTGGGCGGGCTGAGCACCGCCGTCCATGACGGCGTCTCCGGTTTGCTGGTGCCCGGCCACCAGACCGGCGACTGGGCCGCAGCCCTGCATTCACTGCTCGACGATCCGGGCAAGCTCGAGGACATGGGCCGGGCCGCGGTCGGGCACGCCGCCAACTTCTCCTGGGCGCACACGGCCGAGGCGCTGCTCGACAGCTATGCCGCCGCGCTCGCCCAGGCGCCGGCCATCCGGCCGCACAGCGGTAACCTGCACACCGACAGCAATCACGCCAGATCGCTGGCGCTGTGGCGGCGTCGGATGGGAGCAGTACGCAGATGAGCGAGGCCGACCGCACCGAGGAGTGGACGCCCCGCCCGCATGCCAGCACCGGCGGCCTGAACGACGAAACCGCCCGTGCCACCGCGCAACTCATCGACGAGACGCTGCGCGAACGCGAGATCGAGTACACCCGCGACGCCCCCGACCTGTTCGTGGTGGTGCTCCCCGGTGAACGCAAGCTCAAGACCGTCATCGGCGTCAGCGTCGGCAAGCACGGCGTCCGCATGGAGTCCTTCGTCTGCCGCAAGCCCGACGAGAACTTCGAGGGCGTCTACAAATTCCTGCTCCGCCGCAACCGCCGCCTCTACGGCGTGGCCTACACCATCGACCGCGTCGGCGACATCTACCTGGTCGGCCGCATGTCCAACGACCGCGTCACCCCCGACGAACTCGACCGCTGGCTCGGCCAGATCCTCGAGGCCGTCGACGCCGACTTCAACACCCTCCTCGAACTCGGCTTCGCCGAATCCATTCGCAAGGAATGGAAATGGCGGGTCGCCCGCGGCGAATCACTGAAGAACCTCCGCGCCTTCGAACACCTCGTGGATTCTGCGGACAAGCCGTAGCTGTCCCGCCTCCCCGAATCTTCAGCGCCCGGCTGAGAGCCGTCGGCGTTTGGCGACGCGTGCCGGCGGTTGGGTACCGAACCGATTCCGGGCGTCCCCGACGAGTTACCCCGACCGTTACGAAATCAGTTGCCGCCTTGGCGTACGGAGACGGCATCGGCGCGCGACAATCGGCCGGGCTATCGGTACGGGAGCGTAAGGGAGGCGGCTGCGGATGACGGCGCTGGCACTGGATATCGGAGCGACGAAATTCGCGGCGGCGCTGGTCGATTCGGCCGGGGCGGTGGGAGAGCCCCGGCGGATCGCCGTGCCGGAGTCCGAGGTGTGGGAAGCCTGCCGGGAATTGCTGACCGAGGTTGTCCGGGATGCGCGAGTGAGTGCGGTCGGCATCGGGTCGGCCGGGCCGGTGGATGTGGGGGCCGGAGTTTGCGGGCCGCTCAATATTCCGGAGTGGGCCGACGGGTTTCCGATCGTGGATGCGGTGCGGAAACTGTTTCCGGAGGCCGAGATTCGGTTCGCCATCGACGGTGTGTGCCTGGTGCTGGCCGAGCAGCGGTTCGGGGCTGCGCGCGCAGTGGCGAATGTGCTCGCCATGACCGTTTCCTCGGGAATTGGTGGCGGCATCATCTCAGATGACCGGGTTGTCATGGGACGCACCGGAAATGGCGGGCACGTCGGTCATATTGTCGTGCCCGGTCAGAACGAGCCCTGCGCGTGTGGTGGATTCGGGTGTGTGGAAGCCGTGGCGAGTGGCAAATCCTCGGTGCGCTGGGCGCGGCGGCAGGGCTGGACCGGAACGACCGGGGTGGAGCTCGCGGCCGCGGCGCACGCAGGGGAGCCGATCGCGGTGGCCGCCCTCGAGCGCGCGGGCACCGCGATCGGGACGGCTGTCGCCTCGGCCGCCGCCTTGCTCGACACCGATCTGGTGGTCATCGGGGGCGGCTTCGCGCAATCCGGCGAACCGCTGTGGGGTCCGCTGCGGACCGCCGCCGCGGCGCACGCGCGGCTGAAGTTCTTGCGCGGACTGCGCGTGGTGCCGTCCGAATTGACCGACCAGGCCACCCTGCAGGGTGCCGCGATTCTCGCGCTCGGGGCCGCGAATGCAGGTGAGACCCCGCGTGGGAGGATGACGTCATGACGTACACCCTCGTGTTGCTGCGCCACGGCGAGAGCGAATGGAATGCCCTGAACCTGTTCACCGGTTGGGTGGACGTTCGTCTCACCGACAAGGGTGTCGCGGAAGGCAAGCGTGCCGGTGAATTGCTCGCCGAGCACGGGATTCTGCCCGATATCGTCTACACCTCGCTGCTGCGCCGTGCCATCAGCACTGCCAACAATGCCCTCGACGCCTGCGACCGGCACTGGATTCCGGTGGTCCGCGACTGGCGCCTGAACGAGCGCCACTACGGCGCGCTGCAGGGCAAGAACAAGGCGGAGATCAAGGAGCAGTACGGCAACGACCAGTTCATGCTGTGGCGCCGCAGCTACGACACCCCGCCGCCGCCGATCGAGGTGGACAGCGAGTACAGCCAGGACGGCGACCCGCGCTACGCCGGCATCGAGGTGCCGCGCACCGAGTGCCTCAAGGACGTCGTGGCCCGCATGGTTCCCTACTGGGAGGACACCATTGCGGCCGATGTGCGCTCGGGCAACACGGTTCTCGTTGCCGCGCACGGTAATTCGCTGCGTGCCCTGGTGAAGCACCTGGAGAACATCTCGGACGAGGAGATTTCCGAGCTGAACATCCCCACCGGTATCCCGCTCAAGTACGAGCTGGACGAGAACCTGCGGCCGATCGGCAAGGGCGAATACCTCGACCCCGAGGCCGCCGCGGCGGGCGCCGCCGCCGTGGCCAGCCAGGGCGGCAAGTAATTCGAAACGAAACTCGCGCTGTGACCGAATTATCCGGTCACAGCGCGTTTTTCATTTCCGGCGAATTTTTCGCGTCGAAGCCTCGATCGGAATGCCTTATCCGCTACTGTGATCCGCGTCTCACTACGTGACCGTAGGGTATTTCCCTGTCTCGCAAAATAATTTGCCGAATCGTTGCCAATTTAAATCGGTGTCTGTAACCGGGGTTTGCAACTTACTTCGGAGTAGATATGCTGCTGGGCGTTCGACCATTTGCGAGAGGTAGATCACGTTCGATGAAGCACGCGCTACGGGCCACGGTCTCGGCCGCCGCGGCCGCTCTGCTCCTGCCTGTTGCCGGCATCACCGCCGATGCCTCCATCCCCACCGGCCCCGACGGCGGTGCCGCGGGCGCCGAATGGACCACCACCGAGGACGGGCAGCAGCAGTACCCCAACGTCTTCATCGACTGGGACGTCCCGATCACCATGAGTGACGGCACCGTCCTGAAGGCCAATGTCTACCACCCGGCCGACGCCGCGGGTCATCCCATCGACGCCCCGACGCCGACCGTCGTCAATATGACGCCCTACACCAAGCTGGTGTCGAACGTCGCCGACAGCGCCTTCTCCATCCCCGGCCTGTCCGACGCGCTCCTCGACGTCTTCCGCAACATCCACCTCGACGGCACTCCGCTCACCGGCTTCGGTGAACTGCTGAACGCGGCGGGCAACGGCGAACTCCGCAACTTCTCCGTCGACCGCCAGCTCATCAGGTCCGGGTACACGCAGGTCGTCGTGGACGTGCGCGGCACCGGCTTCTCGCAGGGCGAGTGGGACATGCTGCGCGGCCGCGAACAGCAGGACACCGTCGAGGTCATCGACTGGGCGTCCAAACAGGGCTTCAGCAATGGCCGCATCGGTATGAACGGCCTGTCCTACTCGGCCATCAACCAGGTGCAGGCCGCCGAGAAACAGCCGCCCGCGCTGAAGGCCATCTTCCCCATCGTGCCCGGCAGCGACCTCATCGACGACGTGCTCGCGCCCGGCGGCGGCTTCGGCGTCAACTTCATTCCGCTGTGGCTGAGCGCCATCAACGGCCTCAAGTGGGTGCCGGACCTGGCCTCGATCGCCAACGGCGCCTTCGACTTCAAATGGCTGCAGGACCGCGTCAACGATCCCTTCGGCTACCTCGACGTGCTCATGTCGGCCTACACCAGCACGGACATGAACAGCATCGACCCGCGCGTCAAGGACATGCTCAACGGCTTCAGCCAGGAACGCCAGGAGTGGCTGGGCGACCCGGCCAAGATTCAGGTGCCGACCTTCGTGACCGGCGGCTGGCACGACCTGTTCACCTACTCGGAATCCAAGATCTACAACCAGATTCCGCTGCCGCCCGGCCAGAAGCAGCTGCTCATGGGCAACACCTACCACGTCACCTCGGGTGCGGATGTCAACCGGGTCGGGGCGCCGCCGCGCCTGGACGTGCTGCAGCGCGCCTGGTTCGACAAGTGGCTCAAGGGCATCGACAACAGCATCGATCAGTACGGCCCGGTGACCCTCAAGCAGCAGGGTGGCGGCTGGACCACCCAGGGCGGATTCGGGTCCACCGCACCGGTTTCCGAGGCCGCCGACTACCGCCGCATGTACCTCTCGTCGCAGCGCTCCGGCACCGCGAACAGTGTCTACGACGGCTCGCTCACCGCGGACGCCAATGGCGACACCGATCGGCTCACCGTCGCGCCCGGCCTGTCCACCGTCTGCTCCAATGACGCGGCCCAGGCCACCGCGGGCATCCTGAACCTGGTCGACGCCTGCGCCAAGGACTCCCGCATCGCCGAGACCAACGCGCTCACCTTCACCAGCGCGCCGGTGGCCGAGGCCACCACCGTCTCGGGCCCGATCGCGGTGCACCTCAACACCGTTCAGGACGCCGCCGACGGCTACTGGACCGTCACCGTGAACGATGTCGCGCCCGACGGCCAGTCGGCCGTGCTGACCTCCGGCGAGCTCATGGCCTCGCTGCGCCAGGTCGACGAGGCCGACAGCACCCGCTCCGCCAACGGCGACTACACCGACCCGCGCGCCTTCACCTCCCTGGACAAGCGCGAGGAGACCGTCCCCGGCGAGGCCACCACCCTCGACATCGCCCTCGGCGGCACCCAGGCCGTCCTGCAGCCGGGCCACCGCCTGCGCGTCGACGTCTTCGCCGGCAACTTCCCCAAGGGCCTTCCCATCCTGCCGATGCTCATCGACACCGGTCTGAAGCCCGAGCACCTCCAGCTCGACCCCGACCGTCCGAGCTTCGTGAACATCCCGGTCCGCGGTAACACCGGCTGGTGAATCCGTCCCTCCGGGATCGAAGCCCCGGGTGTGCACAACGGCGTGCACACCCGGGGTTTTGCTTTTCGCCCGCATCGGTGCCGAGGTTCAGGCTTCGCCGACGATGACGACTTTGCCGGTGACGGTGCCGGATTCGGCGAGGGTGAGCGCCCGTGCGGCCTCCCGCAACGGGATTCGGGCCGCGATCTGGGGGTGCAGCACGCCGCGCTCCGCGAGATCGAGCACCGCGCCGAGGTCCGCGGCGAGCTGAGCCCGGAACCGGGCGAGCCGGCGGCGTCCGGCCCAGATGTTGTAGAAGGACGCATGCCGCCCGTTGGGCAGCGCGTTCCACCACAGCAGCCGGGCGAACAGCTTCAGCACCGGCAGCCGGGAATCGCCCTCCTCGTCCTTGGTGGCCGCGCTGCCGTAGGAGACGAGGGTGCCGCCGGGCGCCAGCAATGCGAAGGAGTCCACGATGCCGGGACCGCCGACATGATCGAAGACGGCGTCCACCCCGTTCGGCGCGAGCGCCCGCACCTGGGCCGCCACGTCCCCGCGATAGTCCACCGGTAGTGCGCCGAGCGCGGCCACCGCGTCCGCATTGCGTGCCGACGCCGTCCCGATCACCCGGATTCCGGCGGCACGCGCCAGCTGCACCAGCGTCGAGCCGACGCCGCCGTTCGCCCCGTGCACCAGAATCGTCTGCCCCGCACGGGCCTTCGCCTTCCGGTGCAGCATCTGCCAGGCGGTGATGCCATTGACGACGAAGGTCTCCGCCGCATCCGCCGCCAGCCCGTCGGGTACCGGCACCAGATCGCCCGCGGGCACCGTGAGGTGACTGCTCCAGCCGCCGATCTTGGTCAGCGCCGCGACGTGGCGGCCGACGAGGGCCGGATCGACCCCAGTGCCCACCGCCAGTACTTCACCGACGATGTCGTAGCCGGGCACGAACGGGAACGCGGGCTGGTCGTAGTACTTGCCGCGCCGCATCTGCTGTTCGGCGAAGGACACGCCCGTCGCCTCCATGCGGATCAGCGCCTCGCCGGTGCCCGGCGGCGGCAATTCGCGGTCGGTGACGGTCAGGCCCTCCGGCTCGACGCGTCCCGGCAGCACTACCTCGGTGGCGATGATGTTCGACATCGGTTTGTCCCTCTCTGGTGTGTGATTGGTCAATCACTCTGTGGGTGAAAGAAAACGCCCTCGTCGGAGGGCGTGTGAAGCTCAGTTGAAGTGGCGGATTCCCGCGGTCAGGGTGGCGGCCCAGGCGCCCTCGCCGGCGTCCAGGCCGAGGGTGGTGATCAGGTGGCACAGCTGTCCGTAGGCCATGAAGTGCTGCACCTGCTCACCCGTTGCGCCGGAACGGGTTTCGGCGAAGTCGGTAATGCGCTGGAGGCCGCGGCGCATGGCCGCGGCGATATCGGGCGTATCGGCCGCGGACAGGGCGTGCACCTGCAGCATGAGCAGGCTCTTGTCCGCGATCAATTCGGCGTAGGCCCCGCCCATTTCGTGCAGCACCCGCTCCGGATCGCCGCCCGGTGTCCGGGCGGCTCCGGTGGCCAGCGCCCCCTCGACCCGCTCGAAACACCGGTCCAGCGCGGCGACGAACAACTCCACCTTGCTGGGGAACAGTTTGAACACGTACGCGGGGGAGATCCCGGCCGTCGCGGCGACGGTGTTGATCGGGGTCCCATGGAATCCGGTCTTGGCGAATTCGGTGATGGCCGCGTCCAGCACGGCTTCCCGTCGAATGTCCGAAGTCGAGAGTGCGATCCCGCGCCTGTTCATGTGAGTGACCGTACACTCACTCTGCGGCTCCCGGCAAGCCCACGGGCCTAATCGGCAACGGCGAAGGCGGACTCCAAGGGCGGGAGCATGGCTCGGGCGTCGTGGCCCGCGAACCAGAGACCGACGACGAAAGCCGAAGTGGCTTCGAGGTATCGGGCCTGGGTGAGGCCGCCCGCGTGGACCGGATGCAGCTTCAGGTCCGTGGCCAGGGTGGCCACCGTCGCCATGGCGTTCGGGTCGTCGCCGCACAGCGGGACGGTCAGGGGGCGGCCCTCGAACTCGCGGTGCGGGCCCGCCCAGACCTCGGCCGCAAGCAGATTGAACGCCTTCACCACACGGGCTCCGGGCACAGTGGCTGCGATCCGTTCGGCGACAGCGGGTTCGGAAAGGGTGAACCCTCCGCTGTCGGGCGCGAAGGCATTCGTGCAGTCGATCAGCGCGCGGCCCGCCAGGGCATGCCGTCCGTCGGTTCCGTCCGCCGCACCCACCCCCGTCACGTCCTCCGAGTTCGCCGCGGCGAGCACCTCGGCGAGGGCGTCGACCGGGACGGCGAGCAGTGTGATGTCGCCGAAGCGAGCGGCGTTGGCGATGGTGGTGGCTCGTGCGCCGTGGCCGATGACAGCGACTGCCTCGTCGGCGCGGGCCGAAATGCGTGCACCGAGCGCGATTTCGTGTCCGGCCGCGGCCCAGCCGCCGCCGAGGGCGCGGGCCATCTGTCCGGCTCCGATGATTCCGATTCGCATGTGAACTCCTTGGTCTGGCTTGCGAAATCGACGCTAGGGATTCCGATGCGCACTCCCGGGTGCCCAATGGCGGTGGCAGGCTGGATTCATGACGGCCGAGATCATCGAACCGGTGGAATTCGCGGAGTACGGCAGGCTCGAATCCGATTGCCCCGCGCGGCTCGCCGTGGACGTGTTCGGCAATTCGTGGCTGACTGTGATCGTTTACACACTTCGCGAGGGCCCGATGCGGCCGGTGGAGTTGCGGCGGGCGATCGGCGGCATCAGTCAGAAGATGCTCACCCAGACGCTGCGGCGCATGGAGCGGATGGGATTGCTGGCACGTCGCCGATACGCGGAAGCCCCACCGCGCGTGGAGTATTCGCTGACTCCGGCGGGCGCGGATCTGCTCATCCCCATCTTCGCGCTGGGGGAGTGGGCGGACCGCCACGGGGACACCGTCCGCACCGCCCTCTACGGCGACGCCGAGGACTGATCCGCGATCGCGAAAGTGGTTGCCGCAAGGGCGCTCAGCGGTCGAGACACGCTGACCGAACATTGCGTAAACGCCGGGCTAACGAGGATGGAAGTACCCATGACCTGCGTGAAACTTCCAGCACCCGGGGTTTGACCACGCGTCGGCGACCGTACGATTCAAAGTGTGAGCGTTCCACAGGCCGTGCTTTTGGCAGTCCTGGCGGCCGTAGTCGGACTGGCCGTCGGAGGACTGCTCATTCCGTATGTGAACGCTCGCCAGGAGCGCCTGCGCGCCGCCACCGACACCGGGCTGACCATGTCCCAGGTCCTGGACCTGATCGTGCTCGCCTCCGAGTCCGGCATCGCCGTGGTGGACCAGTATCGGGACGTGGTGCTGGTGAACCCGCGCGCCGAGGAGCTGGGCGTCGTCCACGACCGCCTGCTCGACGAGCGCGCCTGGGCCGCGGTGGAACAGGTGCTGGCCGGCGGCCAGGACGTCGATTTCGAACTCACCGCCAAGATCCCCATGCCGGGCCGCGCGCGCCTCGCTGTCCGAGGGGTTGCTCGGCCGCTCTCGCAGGAGAACACGAACTTCGTGGTCCTGTTCGCGGACGACGACTCCGAGCAGGCCCGCATGGAGGCCACCCGCCGCGACTTCGTCGCCAATGTGAGCCATGAGCTCAAGACCCCGGTCGGCGCCATGAGCCTGTTGGCCGAGGCGTTGCTGGAATCCGCCGACGATCCGGACTCGGTGCGGCACTTCGGGGAACGCCTGCACGGCGAGGCCCGCCGCATGGGCAAGATGGTGACCGAGCTCATCGCACTGTCCCGCCTGCAGGGCGCGGAACGGCTGCCGGAACTGGAAGCCGTCGACGTCGACACCGTCGTTACCCAGGCCATCGAGCGCTCCCGCAACGTGGCCGAGGCCGCGGGCATCACCGTCTCCACCGACGCCACCAGCGGCCTCGAGGTGCTCGGCGACCAGACCCTGCTGGTGACCGCCCTGTCCAACCTGGTCGAGAACGCCATCGCCTACTCGCCGCGCGGCTCGCACGTGTCGGTGAGCCGGGCGCTGCGCGGCGGCTACGTCAATATCGCGGTCACCGATCGCGGCATCGGCATCTCCAAGGAGGACCAGGAGCGCGTCTTCGAGCGTTTCTTCCGGGCCGACAAGGCGCGCTCGCGTGCCACCGGCGGTACCGGCCTCGGGCTGGCTATCGTCAAGCATGTGGCCGCCAACCACAACGGTGAGATCACCCTGTGGAGCAAACTGGGCACCGGATCGACGTTCACCCTGCGTATCCCGGCCCACCCTGCCGATTCCAACGGGCAGGTCGACAAGAGACTTGCCACCGGTGTTCCGGTGGCCAAGAAGGAAAACGGCTCGCGCCCCCTCGGGCGGGCCAGAACCAACGGTGTGGAGGCAACCCGATGACGAGTGTGCTGATCGTCGAGGACGAGGAGTCGCTGGCCGATCCGCTCGCGTTCCTGCTGCGCAAGGAGGGGTTCGAGGTCACCGTGGTGGGTGACGGCCCGGCCGCCCTGGCCGAGTTCGACCGTTCCGGCGCGGACATCGTCCTGCTCGATCTCATGCTCCCCGGCATGAGCGGCACCGACGTGTGCAAGCAACTGCGCGCTCGCGGCAGTGTCCCGGTGATCATGGTGACCGCGCGCGACAGCGAGATCGACAAGGTGGTCGGCCTGGAACTGGGCGCCGACGACTACGTCACCAAGCCCTACTCCTCGCGCGAGCTGATCGCCCGCATCCGGGCCGTGCTGCGCCGCGGCGCCGGCGAGGAACCCGACAACGGCAGCGAGACCAGCGTGCTGGAGGCCGGCCCGGTGCGCATGGACGTGGACCGCCACACCGTCCAGGTGAACGGCAAGGCGGTGACCCTGCCGCTCAAGGAGTTCGACCTGCTCGAATACCTGCTGCGCAATTCGGGTCGCGTGCTCACCCGCGGACAGCTCATCGACCGCGTCTGGGGCGCCGACTACGTCGGCGATACCAAGACCCTCGACGTGCACGTCAAGCGCCTGCGCTCGAAGATCGAGGCCGACCCGGCCAAGCCGGAACACCTGGTCACCGTGCGCGGCCTGGGCTACAAGCTCGAGGCGTAGCCCACCCGGACGACAAAGAACCCGCCCGCTTCGAATTCGCGAAGCGGGCGGGTTCGGCTTACTCCCGACCAAGTCCTTCGTGCGGCCCCCCGGCAGTCTTCGGTGCTTAGGCGTTGGGGTCGTTCTTCATCGTGTCGACCCACGCGGGGCCGAGGCCCGGCAGGTCCTGCTTGTCCAGAATGATCCAGCCCAGGCCCGGGTTGTCCTGCTGCATGCAGCCGTACCACGGCACGTCGGCGCCATTGCCCTTGCACGCGATGGTGTGGCTGGTGCCGTACGGGCTGACGATGATCTGCTTGCCGGCATCCTTGGCGCCCATGACGGCGGGATCGTTGTACGCGACGAAGTCGGCGGTGCGATCGCTGTACGCATTGGGGTCGGCGTTGTCGGCGAAGGCCTGCGGCGCGATGGCGAGAACGGCACCTGCGGCCAGCGCGGTGACGGCGAGAGTTTTCTTGATCATGGCCAGGATGTCTAACACGCTCCGGTGAATTCGCAATAGCGGAACAATGTCGCGCATACTTCGGGCTATTCACATCCCGAGGTCATCGGACCGGAGGGGATGCGAAATATACTTCTGCGCAGCCTGATTCGTTTGTCGCCGGGCCGCACCGGTTGTTCACCTCCCGGACACCCGCGATCGCGTCACATAACGACGCGGGCCGGGCTCGGGGCGTTCGCGCCCGCCGCGATGTGACAGCGGGCACGAAACCGGTGCGCTACGAGCCGGCGCTGCCGGTCAGCCCGCCGAGCAGGCCGCCCAGCGCCGAACCCGCGCTGCCGGTCCCGCCACCACCGCCGGTGCCACCGCCACCGCCCGGCTGGGACGGATCGGTCACGTTCACGATGATGGTCTTGGTGTTGCCGCCCTGCGAGGCGGTGATCATGTGCTGGCCCGCGGTGGTGGGCTTCCAGTCGACGTGGGAGTAACCGACCGGCCACGGCACGATGCCCACGCCATTGGTGAGGCTGGCGCCGTTGTCCGACCAGTAGACCAGCAGGCCGATCCCCGCGCCGCTGAGGTTCGCGGTGAGGGTGTAGCTGGTGTTGATCGTGTACGGGGCCGTGCCGGAGATGGCGACCGAGTCGACTGTGGCGGCGGCTTGCGGCGCGGCCAGCACGGCCACGGCGGCGGTGGTCGCGAGACCCGCGACGCCCGCGGCGATCCGGCGGGCTGATCTCGATGCGCGAATGCTGCTCATGCGGAAAGTCCTGTCTCGCTTACTAGTTCGGCGTGGTGCCGCTGCTGCCGCTGCCGAGCGGACCGGCGGGCCCGAAACCGCTGCCGCTGCTGCTGGAGCCCGAGCCGGGCGGCGCGTCGGCCACCTGCACGACGATCGACTGGCTGTTGGGGCCCTGGGACGCGGTGATGATGTGCTGTCCGCTGGTGGTGGGCCGCCAGCTGATCGAGGCGTGTCCGGGCGGGGACGGGATCTTGGGCGGGCCGATCTCGTTGCCGTTGTCGCTGAAGTACACGAGCAGGCCGATCGAGGCGCCGCTGAGGGTGGCCGAGATGGTGTACGCCTTGTCGACCACCGGGTTCGTCTGGTCGATGCTGACCGTGTCGACCGCGGCCAGGGACGCGGGGGCCGCGACCACGGCCGCGGCGGCGAGGGCGGCGAAGCCGGTGATCCCCACGCCGGCTCGGCGCGCGCGGATCCTCGGTGGTGTGTTGCGCATGTGTTGCTCTCCTGTGCTGCCCCACGGGGAGATGTGCGGGCTTCCGCACCCTAAGTGACCGAATGTGTGAAGCGTGGCTATTTCGAAAAAATAATCAAGCAAGCGTCCGCTTGGTCCTGGTGGGCGTGACGGGCCCCACCGGAAAACCCGTCACGCCGTACCCGAATCGGGTGGTTGCTAGCTGCTGCCGAACAGCCCGCGCAGCAGTCCGCCGACCAGGGTGCCCGCGCTGCCGCTCGCGCTGCCCGTGCCATTGCTGCCAGTGCCGCCGCTGCCCGGCGTGGTGGTGGTCGGGTTGCTGGTAGGCGGCGTGGTGGTGGTCGTGGTCGGCGGCGTGGTCGTGGTTGTGCCACCGGAACCGCTGCCGACATTCACGACCAGGGTCTGGGTGCTGTTGCCCTGCGAGGCCGTGATGATGTGCTGGCCCGGGGTGGACGGCGACCAGTCGAGGCTGGCCTCACCCGGCGGCCACGGGACCTTGCCGGCCGGAGTCAGGCCGGCGCCGTTGTCGCTCCAGTAGATGAGCAGGCCGACCGACGCGCCCGACAGGGACGCGTGCAGGGTGTAGTCGCCGCCGACGGTGGGCGTGGCGCTGGAAATGGTGATCACGTCGACGGTGGCGCTCGCGGTCGGCGACATGGCCACCGCAACCGCGGCGGCAGCCGCCACCGTGACGCCGGCCAGCCCGGCCCCGATCACGCGGCCCGAAGGTTTGCTGCGCATGGGTACTCCTGTGCTTCTCATGGTGTGCCCCAGAGGAATTGGGGTGGGAATCGGATCAGAGCCCGAAGGGCAGGCCATTGGCACTGCCGGTGCCGCCACCGCTGCTGCCGCTGTTGCCCGGCGACGTCGTGGTGGTCGGCGGGACCGTGGTGGTGGTCGTGGGCGGGACCGTGGTGGGCGGCACCGTCGTGGTGGTGGTCGGCGGGACCGTGGTCGTGGTGGTGGGCGGGACCGTCGTGGTCGTGGTCGGCGGGACCGTGGTCGTGGTGGTCGGCGGCACCGTGGTCGTGGTGGTGGTGCCGTCGCCGACGTTCACGATCAGGGTCTGGGTGGTGCTGCCCTGCGAGCAGGTGATGATGTGCTGGCCCGGGGTGCTCGGGGTCCAGTCGAGGCTGGCGTGGCCGGGGGGCCACGGGACCTTGCCGACCGGGGTCAGGCTGCTGCCGTTGTCACTCCAGTAGACGAGCAGGCCGATCGACGCGCCGGAGAGGTTGGCGCTGAGGGTGTAGCTGGTGCCGACGGTCCAGTTCGATCCCGAGATGGAGACCGAGTCGACGCTGGCGTGCGCGGCCGGGGC
This sequence comes from Nocardia sp. NPDC059236, assembly GCF_042754085.1. Classification (NCBI taxonomy): domain Bacteria; kingdom Bacillati; phylum Actinomycetota; class Actinomycetes; order Mycobacteriales; family Nocardiaceae; genus Nocardia; species Nocardia sp. NPDC059236. The sequence continues at coordinate 562,439 of NZ_JBHZAF010000003.1, read as the reverse complement.
CTCATGGGTGGTCAGGACGGTGACCGCGCCGGTCGCGATGGCCAGCCCGGCCAGACCCGCGCCGAGGCTGCGCCCCATGGGGGTGATTCTCATGAAAACTCCTGGATTTCAGGGGAATTGGTCTCCATCAGAGACCGAAGGGCAGCCCGTTGGCGCTGCCGGTGCCGCCGCTGCCACCGCCGCCGGGGGTGGTCGTGGTGGTCGGGGGAACCGTTGTGGTGGTGGGCGGTTCGGTGGTGGTGGTCGGCGGTGCCGTGGTCGTCGTCGGCGGAACCGTTGTGGTGGTGGGCGGTTCGGTCGTGGTGGTCGGCGGAACCGTTGTGGTGGTGGGCGGCTCGGTCGTGGTGGTCGGCGGCACCGTCGTGGTCGTCGGCGGTTCAGTGGTGGTGGTGGGCGGGACCGTGGTGGTCGTGGTCGGCGGCACCGTTGTGGTGGTCGGCGGGACCGTGGTCGTGGTGGTCGGCGGGACCGTTGTGGTGGTGGTCGGCGGGACGGTCGTGGTGGTGGTGCCGTCGCCGACGTTCACGATCAGCGTCTGGGTGGTGCTGCCCTGTGAGCACGTGATGACGTGCTGCCCGGGGGTCTTGGGGGTCCAGTCGAGGCTGGCGTGGCCGGGGGGCCACGGGACCTTGCCGACCGGGGTCAGGCTGCTGCCGTTGTCACTCCAGTAGACGAGCAGGCCGACCGAGGCGCCGGAGAGGTTGGCGCTGAGGGTGTAGCTGGTGCCGACGGTCCAGTTCGATCCCGAGATGGAGACCGAGTCGACCGAGGCGTGGGCGGCGGGGGCTTCGTGTGTGGCCAGAACGGTGACTGCGCCCGTCGCGATGGCCAGCCCGGCGAGACCGATACCGAGATGTCGGCCGCCCAAGCGGATTTTGCTCACTATGCGTACTCCTGTGCTGCGACCCATGTGGGTAGGGGTCCGTCGCACAGTAAGGGAGGGGCAATGTGAAATTGGGTAATTTCAGAAAATTACTGGCTAGTTCTCCGCTATTGCTGCGCGGGCTTCGCCTTCCGGGCTGCCTTCTTCGCGGCCGCGGCCTCCCGCTTCGCGGCCTCGGCGGCCTTCTCCTCCGCGATGGCCGTGGCCGGATGCACCGCCACGATGCCCAGGCCCTGACGGCGTTTGCAGTGCTGCGCCAGCTCGTCGTAGGCGGGCTGGCCGATCAGCTCGATCAGCTCGGGCGCGTAAGCCTCCCACACCGGGCGAGTGCCGACGTGCGCATCCGGCGAACCGGTGCAGTACCAGTTCAGATCCAGGCCGCCGGGCCCCCAGCCACGGCGGTCGTACTCGGTGATCACGGTGCGCAGGATCTCCACCCCGTCCGGCCGGTCCACCCATTCCTGGGTGCGGCGGATGGGCAGCTGCCAGCACACTTCCGGCTTCACGGTGAGCGGCTCCAGGCCCTTGCGCAGCGCCATGGTGTGCAGCGCGCAGCCGATGCCCTCGGCGAAGCCGGGCCGGTTGAGGAAGATGCAGGCGCCGTCCACTCGCCGGGTGCGCAGGGCGGGCTCGTCGTCGAGGTCGTCCTCTTCCAGATACAGCTTCTTGCGGACCCGGCCCTTCTCGTCGACGGCCTTGTCCATCAGCTGCCAGTCCTCGGGTGTGAGCATTTTCACAGCCTGGTGCAGCTTCTTGCCGTCCTCCTCGTCGGAGAGGAACGCGCCGTGCGAGCAGCAGCCGTCGTTCTCCCGGCCGTCGATGATGCCCTGGCATGCCGGGGTGCCGAAAACGCAGGTCCAGCGCGAGAGCAGCCAGGTCAGATCGGCCGCGATCAAATGCTCATCATTTGCTGGATCGACGAATTCGATCCACTCCCGCGGGAAGTCGAGTTCAACTTCGGGCGCCGGGTCGATCTTCGCCGCTGGTCGCAGCCCGGTCGGTCCGCTCGCCGATGCACCTGCCGTCACAATGCGGAACGCTAACAGCTCAGTCGCCTGGCCAGAAGTCCTGACGCACCCAGTACCGTGTTCTTGTGCGTCTCGGTGTACTCGATGTGGGAAGCAATACCGTCCACCTGCTCGTGGTGGACGCGCATCGTGGTGGACACCCGATGCCTATGAGTTCGACGAAGTCGGCGCTGCGGCTGTCCGAGAACATGGACGACCAGGGCCGGATCACGTCCGCGGGCGCCGCGCGGCTGACCGCGACGGTAGCCGAATTCGCAAGTATCGCAAAGACTTCCGGCTGCGTGGAGCTGATGGCGTTCGCCACCTCCGCAGTCCGCGAGGCCACCAACTCCGACGAGGTGCTGGCCCGGGTGCGGCGCGAGACCGGAGTCAATCTGAAGGTGCTCACCGGTGTCGATGAGGCTCGACACACCTTTCTCGCCGTGCGGCGCTGGTACGGCTGGAGCGCCGGGCGGATGCTGAATCTGGACATCGGCGGCGGCTCGCTCGAGATGAGCAACGGCGCGGACGAGGTGCCGGATGTGGCGCTCTCGCTGCAACTGGGCGCGGGCCGGTTGACCCGCGACTGGCTGCGCCACGATCCGCCGGGCAAGCGCCGGGTCGCGGTGCTGCGCGACTGGCTCGACGCCGAGCTCGTGCTGCCCAGCAAGCAGCTGCTCGAGGTGGGCCGCCCGGATCTGGCGGTGGGCACCTCCAAGACCTTCCGCTCGCTGGCCCGGCTGACCGGCGCCGCCCCCTCTGTTGCGGGACCCCGGGTGCGGCGTACTCTCACCAGTTCCGGCCTGCGGCAGCTGATTGCGTTCATATCGAGAATGACGGCCGCCGACCGGGCAGAATTGGAAGGCGTAAGTTCTGATCGGTCACAGCAACTGGTGGCCGGTGCGCTGGTCGCGGAGGCGAGTATGCGGGCTCTGTCCCTGGACACGCTCGAAATCTGTCCCTGGGCACTGCGAGAGGGATTGATCTTGCGCAAACTGGATACCGACCTGGATAGCGAACCGATTACCGGCGGCCCCGACAGTGGCCTGTCGGGCCCGATCGAAACGGTGTCTCGATGACCGAGGATTCAAGCCAGCTGTCCGTCGCCGAGCTACTGGCGCGGAACGGCCAGCAGAGTGGGGCCCCCGCAGGCGGCGGCGGGCGCAGACGTCGAAGCGGCCGTGGCATTTCCGTCGCGGAACTGACCGGTGATATTCCGGTGGTGAGCGCGGGATCGTCCTCACACGCCGTGCCGGACGAGGACGTGGCCGAGCCCGCCCCGATCGAATCGGACTATTCAAACTCTTCGAACTTCTCGAATCATCCTGATTATTCGAGCTTTCCGGATTATTCGGACCTGGTAGCCGCCGCATCGGGCAAGCCGGACTATTCACAGTACGACGCGGTACCCGATCCGGACCCCGCGTATTCGCCGCTCTCCGGGCCGATCTCGTACTACGACCCGCTGGCCCCCGCCCCGCAGCCGCCGTCCGTAGCGGAGCCGTCCCAGGACTGGTCCGCCGGTCTGGACTGGCCGCCGACCGAGAACCCGCTACCGGAGGCCCGCCCGAGCGGCGGCCGCCGCCGCAAGCCGGACCCGCTGGACTCCGATGTCGCGCTGGGCCGGTTGCCGGGCATCGAACCTCCCGCCCCGCCCGCCGCGCCGCGCGAGGGCGGTCGCCGGCGCCGCTACGACCCGGACGACGAGAACACCGACGAGGTGCGTCCGTTCCGCGGTGACACCGGCCAGCCCGCCGACGGGGCCGCACGCACCCAGTTCAATCCCGCGGTCCGCCAGCCCTTCGACGACCGGCCGCCGTACGACGATCAGCCGCCCTTCGGTGACCCGGCCCGCACCCAGTTCCAGCCGGCCGCCCCCGCGTGGTCGCCGGTGCCGGGACCCGAACCGCTACCGCGCACCCCCGGGCAGGATCGGCCGCCCTTCGAGCCGCCGCAGGCCGCGCCCGCCGCGCCGCCCATGTCGCGCTCGGCGCGCCGGCACGCGGAATCGCAGGTCCAGAATGCCCCCCAGGGCCCGGCCGTCGACCGCCGCGGCGGCGTCGACCACGGCGCGGCCAACGGACTTCCGGAATGGTCCGCGCACCGACGACCCGACGCCGATCCCGTCCGCGACCGCCAGGATCAGGCCGCGGTGCCGACCGCCGCGTGGTCGTCGCTGGCCCACTCCGATCAGCAGCTGCTCTCCGGGGAATCGGTGGCAGGTGATCTGCTCCGCGACGCCCAGCAGCGCGACGATCAACGCGCGGAACGGAATTCGCGAAATGCCGGCAAACGTCCCGGCGGCGGGCGCGGCCGTGCGGTGGCGCCCGAGCCGGAGCCCGACGACCACCTCACCGATTTCTACGAGCCGTTCGACGACTACGACGACTATGACGACGACGAGCCCGAGACGTCGCTGGGCGGACGGCTTTCCGCGCTCACGCAGAAGGCCGGCTCCTTCGCCCGCAAGAGCAAGAGCAGGAGCACCCGCGGCGCCCCGGCCCGCTCGCGTGCCGCGGCCCGCTCCGACGACGACGAGCACCGCCGGCAATGGCTGATGATCGCGGGCCAGAGTGTGGGCGCCGCGGTCGCGGGCATGTTGCTGTTCAAGGGCTTCGAACGCATGTGGGAAATGCTCCCGTGGGTGGCCCTGGCCCTGGCCATGATCGTGATTCTCGGCCTGGTCGCCCTGGTGCGGGTGCTGCGCCGCACCGATGACATCTTCAGCACTGTGATTGCCGTCGTCGTAGGCGTCTTCGTGACGCTCGGACCGCTAGCCTTTCTACTCAGTACGAACTGAGCAGGGAGCAGCAGTGGGGAACATCGTGCAAGCGCAGGGGGCGAGCACCGAGGACCGGGCGGGGCGAAAGGAAGTCCGGGTCGGGCTCTCGACCGCATCGGTGTATCCGGAGAACACCGAGGCCGCCTTCCGCTATGCGGCCGAACTCGGATACGACGGCGTGGAACTCATGGTGTGGGCCGAGCCCGCCAGCCAGTCCATTTCGACCGTGCAGCATTTCGCGCACAAATACGATGTGCCGGTGCTGGCCGTGCACGCGCCGTGCCTGCTGATCTCGCAACGGGTCTGGGGGTCGGACCCGATCGCGAAACTCACTCGCAGCGTGCACACCGCCGAGGCGCTGGGCGCGGCCACGGTGGTGGTGCACCCGCCCTTCCGCTGGCAGCGCCGCTACGCCGACGGCTTCGCGAAACAGGTTGCCGAACTGGAGAATTCGAGCCCGGTCGCGGTGGCCGTGGAGAACATGTTCCCGATGCGCGCCGACACCCTGTTCCGCGGCAGCTCGATCGAGCGGCTGCAGCGCCGCGGCGGCCCCGGCCCCTCCATCACCACCTTCAGCCCCTCCTTCGACCCCACCGACGTCGGCTTCCGGCACTACACCCTCGACACCTCGCACACCGCCACCGCGGGCATGGATCCGCGCGTCCTGGCGGGCCGCATGGGTTCCGGTCTCACCCACCTGCACCTGGCCGACGGCCGCGGCGCCGCCACCGACGAGCACCTGATCCCGGGCGAGGGCACCCAGCCGGTGGCCGAACTCTGCGACATGCTGGTGCACAACGGTTTCGACGGCCAGGCCGTCATCGAGGTGAACACCCAGATGGCCCGCACCACCATGGACCGGGCCGCCATGCTCAACCGGGCGCTCACCTTCGCCCGCACCCACCTCAACCCCTTCACCCCCGCCCCCACCCCCGAACCGACCGTCGCCCACCGCGGCTGAGAGCCTCGGCGGGGGTTGCGTGATTCATCCCACCGCTGGGGCGGAAAGATCCGACCGTCCGTTTACGCTGTACAAACCGCGACAGTGGAAGGACAGCGGATGACAACGGAGTTGACCGTCGATCTCGAATCGGCGAGCGAACTGGCGAACGCGCCGTTCAGCCGCGTCTGCGCGCTGACCGAGGTCGAGGCGGAGACTCCCGGGCTCGGCCGCTACGCGGGCCTGATCGAACCCACCTGGACCATCGGCGACAAACTGCACGGCGGCACCATGGTCGCCGGCAGCGCGGCCGCCGCCACCGAATGGCTGCGCCGCACCGCGCCCACGCAGGCCGCCATGTTCCCCATCTCGGCCAGCACCGATTTCCTCGGCGCACCCGTCCCCGGGGAGGTCGAGTACGAGGTCCGCACCCGCAAGCTGGGCCGCCAGATCGCCCTCATCGACGCCGGCCTGATCCAGGACGGCCGCACCCTGGTCCACACCGCCTTCACCTTCGGCCACCTCGACGACGCCGTCCCGCAGTACGCCGCCGACCACGCCGGCGACATGCCCGCGGAACCGCCCGCCGACGCCCTCGCCTACGACGAGCGCAACCCCATGGGCAAGATCGTCCACGTCGCCCAGGGCTCCTCGGTCGCCATCGACCCGGCCTGGGCCCGCTTCCTCGCCGGCGAGAAATCCGAACCGCGCCTGCGCCTCTGGATCCGCCCCTTCGAGGGCGACGAACAGGACCCCGACGTCGCCGCCTTCTTCGCCCTGATGGCCGCCGACATGAGCCCCCCGGTCCCCATGAACCTCGGCCACTTCGGCTGGGCCCCCACGATTCAGCTCACCACCTACCTGCGCCGCCGCCCGGCCCCCGGCTGGCTCCGCGTCATCGCCCACAGCCGCGAGGTCGGCAACCGCATGTTCGACGAGGACCAACTCGTCGTCGACTCGACGGGCGCCATCGTCGCCCAGAGTCGCCAACTAGCCCTCATCCCTCAACCCCGCTGACCCCGCCGGCACGGGTTCCCAACGCCAACGCTCCTCGGCTGTGCGCTGAAGGCCCGGATAGGCGGGACAGCTAGCCTTGATCCTCATGACGAGGATTGCGGTTATCGGTGGGGGTCGGATCGGGGAGGCGTTGATCGCCGGTCTGCTCGAGTCCGGGCGGGCGAACAAGGATCTGGTCGTGGTGGAGCCGGTGCCGGCGCGGGCCGAAATGCTGGCCGACCGGTTCGGGATTCGCGCCACCGACGACATCGCCGATGCCGCCAAGTCCGCGGATCTCATCGTGATCGCGGTGAAGCCGAACGATGTGGACGCCGTGGTCGCCGAGCTGGGCAAGGCCGAACTGGGCGACGACCACGATCAGGTGCTGGTGTCGCTGGCCGCCGGCGTGCCGACCGCGCGCATGGAGTCCCGGCTGCCCGCCGGCTTCCCGGTCGTGCGGGTCATGTCGAACACGCCGATGCTGGTGGGCCAGGGCATGAGCGCCATCGCGCCCGGCCGCTACGCCCGCAAGGAGCAGCTGGCCCTGGTCACCGAGATGCTGGAGTCGGTGGGCAAGGTGGTGACGGTCGCCGAATCGCAGATGGATGCCGTCACCGCGGTGTCGGGTTCGGGCCCGGCGTACTTCTTCCTGATCGTCGAGGCCATGATCGACGCCTCGGTGGGCCTGGGTCTGAGCCGCGATGTGGCCGCCCAGCTGGTGACGCAGACGATGCTCGGTTCGGCGGCCCTGCTCGAGGAGTCGGGGCAGTCTGCTCCGGAATTGCGCGCGGCCGTCACCTCGCCCGCGGGCACCACCGCGGCGGGCCTGCGGGCGCTGGAGCGGGGTGCGGTGCGCTCGGCTTTCCACGATGCATTGGACGCCGCAAAACGCCGTTCCGCCGAACTCGGCGTGATCGCGGACTAACGTTGATGGTGCGGCGAGTGCGCTCCCCGCATTCAAATACTGCTCGGTTGCTAGTTTGCTGCCGAAGGCCGACTCGCCACAGCAAAGGCTGATTTCTCACACCCGTCGCAGCAATCCCACTGGTCCCGCTAAGCTTCAAGGAGCACGTGCGTGTCTGTTCCGCCGGTGGGGAAGCCGGCGGCGCGGACGTGCCGGAGGTCAGTGGCGCAATGATGTCTGGAAACAGCCAAGCGAGGTCCGGAAACAGCCCAATCAATGCAGGATCCGTCATCGGCGGAGGAACTCAGTTCCTCACCGTCGCCGAGGTCGCGAATCTGATGCGGGTATCCAAAATGACGGTGTACCGGTTGGTGCATTCGGGAGAGCTGCCCGCGGTGCGGGTGGGGCGTTCCTTCCGGGTACACGCCAAGGCGGTGCACGACTATCTGGAGACGTCCTACTTCGACGCGGGGTAGTACACCCGGATAACCGATCGGCCACCCGTTTCGTTCGCCGGAGAGTGGCCCGGTAGCATGGACCGGCATCCTGTACGTGCCGGTGGTGCCGCCGGGTCCATTCGGCCCGTATCGGGTAGGGACTGTGCAGGGTCAGACAGTGTGCACCCCGCGGAAGCGGGGATGACCCGAGAGAACGCGAGGAACAACCCTATGGGTTCTGTGATCAAGAAGCGCCGCAAGCGCATGTCGAAGAAGAAGCACCGCAAGCTGCTTCGCCGCACGCGTGTTCAGCGGCGCAAACTCGGCAAGTAAGCCGCTGTGTCGTAGCTGGAAGCCCGTCACCTCAGGTGACGGGCTTTCGTTTTTCACAGGTGATTGAAGTCATCGTTAGATCCTGGTTAATACCCTTCGGATGGTCCCTACTGGCCGGTTACTCTGGGAGCGCGGGAATAACACAGCGGCGATATTTCAAGACATGGGGGCTGCGAGTGGGATCCGGAGTGGCAGGGACTCGGGACGGGCAGGCGCCCAGGGTGGTGATGGTGACCGGTGCGAGCCGGTTCTTCGGCGGCAATGTGGTGGCCCGGCTGGCGGCCGACCCGGCCGTCGAACGCATCATCGCCGTGGACGCCAAACAGCCCAGCCGGGAGCTGCTGCGCCGTATGGGCCGCGCCGAATTCGTGCGCGCCGATATTCGTAATCCGTTGATCCGCAAGGTTATCGACGGAAATCAGGTGGATACGGTGGTGCATCCCGCGGCACTGTCGCGCCCGCCCTCGGGTGGCGGCCGGGCCGCCATGAAGGACATGAACGTCCTCGGCGCCATGCAGTTGTTCGCGGTGTGCCGCAAGGCTTCCAGCGTGCGGCGGGTGGTGGTGCGGTCCTCCTCCGCCGTCTACGGGTGCAGCGCCAAGGACCCGGTGAAATTCACCGAGGAAATGAGCGCGCGCACGCCGCCGCGCGGCTGGTTCGCCCGGGACATGATCGAGGTGGAGGGCTTCGTCCGCGGGCTGGCCCGGCGGCGGCCGGATATCTCGGCGGCGATTCTGCGCTTTCCGCCGATCGTGGGGCCGCAGCTGGCCAAACGCGGTGTGCAGTATTTCCGTTCGCCGATCACCCCGACCATCCTCGGGCGTGATCCGCGCATGCAGCTGCTGCACGAGGAGGACGGCATCGCCGCCCTCGTCCACGGGGCCATGACGGCTCCGGGCGGGACCTACAATGTGGCAGGTGACGGCGCGATGGCGCTGTCGCAGGCGATCCGCCGGGCCGGGCGGGTCGAATTGCCGGTCCCGTACGCGGTTTTCCGCACCGTCGGGCGGACCGTGATGGGCCCGGTCATGCGGGAGTTCACCGCGGAGCAGATCGACTACTTCCATTTCGGGTGTGGTCTGGACACCACCCGGATGCGCACCGAACTGGGCTTCCAGCCGCGCTGGACCACGGTGCAGGCGTTCGACGACTTCATAGGGGGCGCAGCGTTGCGGCCCGTGATCGATCCTGCGTGGATCGACGCCGCAGAAAACAAACTTCTCGGCCTGCTCGGGGCCGGGACGGGAGCACACCAATGAGTGATGTAGCGAAGGTGATTCGACTTCACGACGTGGACTTCGAGACGCGGCACAGCCGGCCGTCCCGGGCGTGGCCGGTGGGGGAACCGGCGCTCACCCCGGTGACCTCGCTGACCGACCGGCTCGCCGAAGCCGAAGCGCGCCAGCCCAAGTCGCTGGGCGACCTGATCCGGGGGACCGTTGCGGACGGGGTCCGCTACACCGCCGACTTCGCGCGCCGCCGCCTGACCGGCGATTATCAGGTCGACGAATTCGGTTTGGACGAGCACCTTCTCGAATCGGTGATCCTCCCGATGCTGCGCCCGCTGTCGGACCTGTGGTTCCGGGTCGAGGTGTCGGGCATCGAGAACATTCCGGAGGTGGGCGGCGCGCTCATCGTGGCCAATCACGCGGGCACGGTGCCGCTGGACGGGCTGATGCTGCAGCTGGCCGTGCACGACCGGCACCCCAAGCAGCGGGCGCTGCGCATCCTGGCCGCCGATCTGATCTTCGAGACGCCGATCGTCGGCGGGCTGGCCCGCAAGGCCGGGCACACCCTGGCCTGCCCGGCGGACGCCGAAAGGCTGTTGCGCGCGGGCGAAGTCGCGGGCGTGTTCCCCGAGGGCTACAAGGGCATCGGCAAGCCGTATTCGGACCGGTACAAGCTGCAGCGTTTCGGCCGTGGCGGTTTCGTGTCGGCGGCGGTGCGCACCGGCGTGCCGATCATTCCGTGCTCCATCGTGGGTTCGGAGGAGATCTATCCGAAACTGGCCGATCTGAAGCCGCTGGCCCGCCTGCTCGGTATCCCGTATTTCCCGGTGACGCCGCTGTTTCCGCATCTGGGTCCGCTCGGTGCCATTCCCTTCCCGTCGAAGTGGTACATCGAATTCGGCGAGCCGATTTCGACCGCCGGATACGAACCGGCGGATGCGGATGATCCGATGACGATGTTCGAAGTCACCGATCAGGTCCGCGAAACCATTCAGGGGACGCTGTACAAGAATCTGATCAAACGCCGGAATCCGTTCACCGGCTAGTTCTTTCGCACATATTTGCGACCGGCCCGCTCCGAAATGGAGCGGGCCGGTCGTTTTATGTGCTGGCGAAACTGCCCGAGAGCTAGCTCGCTTTGGCTTCCCGCTTACGCGAGAGCACGGCCGCGGCCGCGCCGCCCGCCGCGCCGAGTGCGAGGGCGGTGGGCACACCGACTTTCGCGGCCTTGCGGCCGGTGCGGAAATCGCGGATCTCCCAGCCGCGGTTCTTGGCGACCTCGCGCAGGTCCGCGTCCGGGTTGATGGCCACGGCGGTGCCGACCAGCGAGAGCATGGGCACGTCGTTGTGGCTGTCGCTGTAGGCGGTGCAGCGCTTGAGGTTCAGGCCCTCGCGAATGGCCAGGGTGCGCACCGCGTGCGCCTTGCCCAGCCCGTGCAGGATGTCGCCGACCAGGCGGCCGGTGAACACGCCGTCCTCGCTCTCGGCGACCGTGCCCAGCGCGCCGGTCAGGCCCAGCCGCTTGGCGATGACCTGCGCCAGCTCCACCGGCGTGGCGGTGACCAGCCACACCTGCTGGCCCGCGTCGAGATGCATCTGGGCCAGCGCCCGGGTGCCCGGCCAGATCTTGTCGGCGATGATCTCGTCGTAGATCTCCTCGCCGAGCGCGGCGAGTTCGGCGGTGGGGCGGCCGGCGATGAAGGAGAGCGCCTTCTCCTTGCCGGAGGCCATATCCTGGTGGCTCTCCTTGCCGGTGACCCGGAATTTGACCTGTTTCCAGGCCATATCGACCAGGTCGGAGGTCTTGAAGTACTTGCGTGCGGCCAGCCCGCGGGCGAAGTGCACGATGGAGGCGCCCTGCACCATGGTGTTGTCGACATCGAAGAAGGCGGCGGCGGTGAGGTCACGGGGGACCGCGAGGGGCGGCATGCCGTCGTCCCGCAGCGCGAGTTCGGCGTCGTGCAGGGCAATGGCGGCGTCGGCGCTGGCCTCGCCGGCCAGGTTGGCCCGGACCTCTTCCTCGCTGGGACCGAACGGACTGCGGGTGATGCGGGTGAACTGATCCTGCAGGTCCTGCAGGCCCTGACCCCAGCGCGCCGGGAATTCACCGAAGCGGCCCGCGATGAAGCCCGTCCCCTGCTCTTTCGAACGTTCCGGCACCAGTACCTCCGCCTGTTAGCGCGAACAAGTCCACAGTAACGCCCGGGGGTGGCCGCAACGTAGACGGTGAACGACATATCGGAGAGTTGTTAGATGGTGGCTATGAGCGATTCGACACATGCTGTGACTCTGTTGACCCGCAGCGGCTGCGGCCTGTGCCACACGGCACTGGAACAATTGCGGCCGATCTGCGCCGAGTTCGGCATCGAGGTCGCGACCGTGGACGTGGACGAGGCCGCCGCCACCGATCCGGGCCTGCGCGCCGAATACGGCGACCGGTTGCCGGTCGTGCTACTGGATGGGCGCGAGCACAGCTATTTCGACGTGGACGAGCCGCGACTGCGTGCCGACCTCGCGAAATAAGGCGCAATAGGGGCTTTTCGGGGGTTCGTGACGGCGGGCCTCCTTCACCCCTTCCCACCGGTGTGTTGCGTAGCGGGTTCGCGCTGATGAGGGTTGAATGAAGCCGGGGCCGGAGCCCGCCGCAAAGTGACTGAATTCACCGACTTTGTGCAGGGCTTCACAAGCGGTTACGGTGGTGGCACGCGACCCGCCTTCTCGGGCAGCGGAAGCGACCCCCTGAACCTGACTCGACCTCGCCTGCAAGGACCGCGACGGTCTCCCGGCGTCGGGTCGACAAGAGAACCCGGACACTCACCCCCGGCCGGACGAGGAGCGCAAGCGACGTGACAGAGCAGCACGAGACGCCGCCGACTGGCGTCTCCAAGGCTCTGCAGAAGGACATCCCGCAGGCCACGGTGGCCCGGCTGGCCACCTATCTCCGCGTGCTCGCCGTACTCGCCGACGACGGTGTAGCCATCGTATCGAGTGAGGAACTGGCTGTCGCGGCGGGTGTCGGTTCGGCGAAGTTACGCAAGGATCTTTCCTTCCTGGGGCCCAATGGCGTTCGCGGCGTGGGCTATGACGTGATCAAGCTGCGCGACCGCATCGAGGATGTGCTCGGCCTGTCCGAGGGGCACCGGGTGGTGCTGGTCGGAGCCGGTCATCTGGGCCGGGCGCTGGTCGGCTACGGCGGTTTCCGCCGCCGCGGGTTCGCCATGGTCGGGCTGTTCGACAACGATCCGGCGGTGATCGGCACGACGGTGTGCGGACTGGTCGTTCGCGATGTCACCGAAATGGCCGATGCCGTCGACACTCTGGAGCCCACCATCGCCGTCATCGCGGTGCCGGACGCGGCTGCGCAGGGCGTCTGCGATCTGCTGGTCGAGGCCGGCATGCAGTGCATTCTGAGCTTCTCCGCCCTGGCGCTCGAGGCGCCCGCCACCGTCGAGGTGCGGCGCGTCGATCTCGCGGTGGAGATGCAATTGCTGTCGTTCGAGCGGGCCCGCAGCGCGGAATCGGCCGCAGAGGAAGCGATGAGCGCGGCCGCCGGGAGCCTGATGCCCCGGGTACCGATGACAACCAGCAAGGGAGCGGTGGTCCAGCCATGAGTGTGCTTCTCGTCGGGATCTCGCATCGCAGCGCACCGGTGTCGGTGCTCGAGAAGATCGCCATCACGGAGACCGACCGGCCCAAGCTGACCGACAAGATGCTGGCCTCCAGCCACGTCTCCGAGGCGATGATCGTCTCCACCTGTAACCGCATCGAGGTCTACGCGGTCGTCGACGCCTTCCACCCGGCGCTGGGCGAGATCGGCGAATTGCTCACCAAGCATTCGGGTCTGCCGCTGCCGGAGCTCACCAAGCACGCGTACGTGCGCTACGCGGAGGCCGCGGCCGAGCACCTGTTCGCGGTGGCCTCGGGCCTGGACTCCATGGTGGTCGGCGAGCAGCAGGTGCTGAGCCAGATCCGGGCCGCCTACGCCGCCTCCGACGCGCAGCAGGCCGCCGGGCGCACCCTGCACGAGCTGGCCCAGCACGCGCTGCGGGTGGGCAAGCGGGTGCACTCCGAGACCGGGATCGACCGCGCGGGCGCGTCGGTGGTGTCGGTCGCGCTGGATCGCGCGCGCATGGTGCTGGGTCCGCTGGCGGGCCGCACCGCGCTGGTGCTGGGTGCGGGCGCCATGGGCGGGCTCGCGGTGGCGCAGCTGGCACGCGGCGGGGCGGCGAAGATCCTGGTGGTGAACCGGACGCTGGAAAAGGCGCAGCGCCTGGCCAATACGGCCACCACCATGCACGGCGTGGCGGCCGAGGCCATCGAGATGGACCGGCTGACCGAGGCGATGGCCGCCGCCGATGTGGTCGTCACCTGTACCGGCGCGGTCGGCGCCGTGGTGACGCTGGCGGACGTGCATCGCGCGCTGGCCGCCAAGACCGGCTCGGAGGAGCTGGTGATCTGCGATCTGGGCCTGCCCCGCGATGTGGACCACGCGGTGGCCGGGCTGCCGGGTGTGACCGTCATCGACATGGAGACGCTGCAGCGCGATCCGTCGGCCGGCGCGGCCGCCGACGACACCGCCGCCGCGCGCACCATCGTCGCCGACGAACTCGCGAAATACCTTGCCGGACAGCGCATGGCCGAGGTCACCCCGACCGTGGCCGCGCTGCGCCAGATGGCCGCCGACGTGGTCGAGGCCGAGCTGCTCCGGCTGGATTCCCGACTACCGGGACTCGAATCCACCGAACGCGACGAGGTGGCCCGTACCGTGCGACGGGTGGTCGACAAGCTGCTGCACGCGCCGACGGTGCGGGTCAAACAGCTGGCGTCCACGCCCGGCGGCGACAGCTACGCCGAGGCGCTGCGCGAGCTTTTCGAACTGAAACCCGGTGCGGCACAAGCGGTTGCCGCGCCGATGGAGATTTCCGCCCTGCAGGGCGAACTGGCCGACGATTTCACCGCCGCTCACCCGGGCGACGAACAGGGGCACACCGCATGACCGGAGCAATGGTGCACGAGAACGAAACAACCGTCCCCTCCACGGAGCGGATTGTTGGCCGCGGAACCGTCGAGGCGCCCTGGCGCATCGGTACCCGCGGCAGTCTGCTGGCCCTCACCCAGGCCGGGCATGTGCGCGACGCCCTGATCGCCAACGGCCAGCAGGCCGAGCTGGTCATCGTGAAGACCGCCGGTGACCAGAACGCCACCGATCCGGTGCAGAAGATCGGGGTGGGTGTCTTCACCGCCGCGCTGCGCGAGGAATTGGCCGCGGGCACGGTCGACATCGCGGTGCACTCCTACAAGGACCTGCCGACCGCGCAGGATCCGCGCTTCGACATCGCGGCCATCCCGGCCCGCCAGGATCCGCGCGACGCGCTGGTGGCGCGTGACGGCCTGGTGCTCGGTGAGCTGCCCGCGGGCGCGAAGGTCGGCACCTCCGCGCCGCGCCGGTCCGCGCAGTTGAAGGCGCTGGGCCTGGGCATCGAGATCGTGCCGTTGCGCGGCAATCTCGACACCCGCATCTCCAAAGTTACTTCCGGTGAATTGGATGCCGTCGTGGTGGCGCGGGCCGGGCTGGCCCGCATCGACCGCCTCGACGCCGTCACCGAATCGCTCGAACCGGTGCAGATGCTGCCGGCCCCGGCGCAGGGCGCGCTGGCGGTCGAATGCCGCAGCGCCGATACCGAACTCGTGACCATCCTGTCGGCTCTCGACGATCTCGGCACCCGTGCCGCGATCACCGCGGAGCGGGCATTGCTGGCCGAACTGGAGGCCGGCTGTACCGCACCGATCGGTGCGCTGGCGGAGGTCGTCGAATCGCTCGACGACGACGGCCGGGTGGTGGAGGAGTTGTCGCTGCGCGCCTGCGCGGCGGCGATCGACGGCTCGGATGTGATCCGGGCTTCAGTGGTCGGCTCGGTCGCGGATGCCGCGGACCTGGGTCGGGCACTGGCGCGCGAGCTCTTGGAGCTGGGGGCGCGCGACCTGCTCAGCGTCACAGAGGAGCCCGCTGAGCTCACCGACGACAGCAATCCCAGCCCAATGGAGAACCAACGATGAGCCGAGTGACGAAGAAGAATCCCGGTCGGATCCTTTTCGTGGGGTCCGGGCCTGGTGACCCGGCGCTGCTCACCGTGCGGGCCCGCGAGGTGCTCGGCCGGGCGACGCTGGCGTTCACCGATCCCGATGTCGACAAGGGCGTGCTCGCCCTGATCGGCACCGCGGTCGAGGAGAACCCCGACGGGACCCGTCCCGTCGACGTGCGTCCCGCGCTCGGTGACGCCGCCGAGGTGGCCAAGACGCTGATCGCCGAGGCGCGCAATGGTTCCGACGTGGTGCGGCTGGTCTCCGGCGACCCGATGACCACCGATTCGGTCATCCACGAAATCAACGCCGTCACCCGTTCGCACCTGAACTTCGAGGTGCTGCCGGGGCTTTCGGCCGGCACCACCGTCCCCGCCTACGCGGGCATCGAAATCGGTTCCAGCCACACCGAGGTGGATGTGCGCGGCGAGGTGGACTGGGCGGCCGTGGCGGCCGCGCCGGGTCCGCTGGTGCTGCACGCCACCTCCGGGCACCTGGCCGAGACCGCGTCGGCGCTGGTCGAGCACGGCATGGCGCCGCAGACCCCGGTCGCGGTGACCGTGCGCGGCACCACCCGGCAGCAGCGCACCATCGACGCCACGCTGGCGACGCTGAACAATGCCGCCTCCGAACTGGTCGGCCCGCTGGTGGTCACGGTCGGCAAGGAGGTCGAGAAGCGCGCCAAGACCTCCTGGTGGGAGTCGCGGGCCCTGTACGGCTGGACCGTGCTGGTGCCGCGCACCAAGGAGCAGGCCGGTGAGATGAGCGAGAAGCTCGTCATGCACGGTGCCATCCCGATGGAGGTGCCGACCATCGCGGTCGAGCCGCCGCGCAGTCCGGCGCAGATGGAGCGCGCGGTCAAGGGTCTGGTCGACGGCCGCTACCAGTGGGTGGTGTTCACCTCCACCAACGCGGTGCGGGCGGTGTGGGAGAAGTTCGGCGAATTCGGCCTGGACGCCCGCGCTTTCAGCGGCGTGAAGATCGCCTGCGTCGGTGAGGCCACCGCGGAGAAGGTGCGCTCCTTCGGCATCAACCCGGAGCTGGTGCCCAGCGGTGAGCAGTCCTCCGAGGGCCTGCTGGCCGACTTCCCGCCCTACGACGACGTTTTCGACCCGGTCAACCGGGTGCTGCTGCCGCGCGCGGACATCGCCACCGAGACCCTCGCCGAGGGCCTGCGCGACCGCGGCTGGGAGATCGACGACGTCACCGCCTACCGCACCGTGCGTGCGTCGCCGCCGCCCGCGGAGACCCGCGAAATGATCAAGACCGGCGGTTTCGACGCGGTGCTGTTCACCTCGTCCTCCACCGTCCGGAACCTGGTCGGCATCGCCGGCAAGCCGCACGCCCGCACCATCGTGGCCTGCATCGGCCCCAAGACGGCCGAGACCGCAATCGAATTCGGCCTGCGCGTGGACGTGCAGCCCGAAATCGCCCAGGTCGGCCCGCTCGTCGAGGCGCTCGCCGAGCACGCCGCCCATCTGCGCGCCGAGGGCCTGCTGCCCCCGCCCCGCAAGAAGAGCCGCCGCAGCCGCTAGCGCTCGCGGCCGGGCCCGGCGGTATCGCCGTGTTCGCCGGCCGGAACCGGGCCCCGCATCCAATGATGCGGGGCCCGTGGCATTTCGCGTTCGCTGGGCGTATGCCCATGAAAATGCTGGCGTTTCATTTCGACCCGAAATGCATACGCTGCGTTCAGCATTCGATCTTCGAAAGGTGAACGTCTATGAAGCGCACGGCAGTCGGCCTGATCGCGATGTCCGGGATCACCCTCGCGGTGCTGTCCCCGGCCGCGGCGTCGGCGGCGCCCGTACCGCTGGAGCAGGCCCCGGCCGCGGTTCAGACCACCGCGGTCGCACCGATCGATGCCACCAGCTCCGGTAGCGCGGCCGTGAACACGCTGCAATTCCTGCTGAAGTGCCTGACCACCGGCTCGGGTACCCCGGGCACCACCGGCACCGGCTGCCTGGTCTCCTAGCTGCCGCCGTGCGCGGCGGAGGTTCTCCGAAGTCTCTTGCGCGGCCTCGGAGAGCCTCCACCGTTGTCAGCGTTGCGCTGCCATCAGGCGGCGGACCATGCGGCAGGTGGCGTCCGAGGGCCGGTGCACGCCGATGACTTCCGCTGTGTGGCGGATGTTTTCATTGGTGGCCTGATCCGGGCTGAAGGATCCGGAGTCCAGTAGCGCGATGGCCAGCCGCATGGCCTTCAACCTGCGATTGTGCGAGATGTACCACGACCGCGGCCGCCCTGCGGGCAGCGGCTGTTTGGACAGCGGCCGCCACGCGTGATCGATCACGTCCCCCTTCTTCGGCACTTCGCCGGCCCGGTTCACCTTGTCGGACATGCTGGTAACAGCTGCGAGCACGACCATTCCTCCCGTCGCGATCCGGATCCGCACCCCGCATCGGCGGCGCGACTCCTTCGAACACATCTTCGATTCTACTCGTCCCCACCGACAAAATCGGCTGCTCACAATGACTTTGGCGATGCGACCCGATGGCCGTGACGGTGCGGCGCGGCCCGGCCGCGGAGGCGCGCGCACCCGGGTCGAAGGGCGGGCATATCATGCGAACATGACCGGAATGGACCGCCCTCGGCGGTTGCGCCGTACTCCCGCCATGCGTCGGCTCGTCGCCGAGACCAGCCTGGAGCCGCGGCATCTGATTCTGCCCATGTTCGTCGCCGACGGGATCGGCGAACCGCACGAGATCTCCTCCATGCCAGGCGTTTTCCAGCACTCGATGGACTCGCTGCGGAAGGCGGCCGTGGAGGCGGTGGCCGCCGGCGTGGGCGGGCTCATGCTGTTCGGCGTGCCCAAGCCGGAGGACAAGGACGCGCAGGGCAGTGCAGCCAGCGATCCGGACGGGATCCTGAACCGCGGCCTGCGCGCGCTGGTGCACGAGGTCGGCGGATCGACCGTGGTCATGGCCGACACCTGCCTCGACGAGTTCACCGACCACGGCCACTGCGGTGTGCTCGACGACAGCGGCGCGGTCGACAACGACGCCACGCTGACCCGCTACGTCGAAATGGCGTTGGCGCAGGCCGAAACCGGCGCGGACCTGCTCGGCACCAGCGGCATGATGGATGGCCAGGTGGCCGCGATCCGTGCGGGCCTGGACGACGCCGGGTACTCCGACACCGGCATCCTCGCCTACGCGGCCAAGTACGCCTCGGCCTTCTACGGTCCCTTCCGGGAGGCCGTCGGCTCCTCGCTGCAGGGGGATCGGCGCACCTATCAGCAGGATGCGGCGAACCGCCGCGAGGCAATTCGTGAGCTGGAGCTGGATCTGCTCGAGGGCGCGGACATCGTCATGGTGAAGCCCGCCATGTCGTATCTGGACATTCTGCGCGAGGTCGCGGACCGCTCCACGGTGCCGGTGGCGGCCTATCAGATCTCCGGTGAGTACGCCATGATCACCGCGGCCGCCCAGCACGGCTGGATCGATCGCAAGGGCGCGGTGCTGGAGTCGCTGCTCAGCATCCGGCGCGCGGGCGCGGACATGGTGCTGACCTACTGGGCCACCGAGGCCGCGCACTGGCTGTCGTGAGCGTGGCCGAGTAGCTCCGATCGTGAATCCGATGGTCCCGCCGGGTATTTCGCGCCCGGCTCCGGAAGACGTGCGCACCGCCTGCCAACTCTGGTACCTCACATTCGCTGTCGGCCTGGTGCAGTTGATCGCCTCGCTGGTGACGCAGTTCGGGCAGCGGCAGGATCTGGCGCAGCAAATGTTCGACCAGGTCAAGGAGCAGCAGCCGACCGTGACGCTGGCACAGGTGCAGGCCTGGATGGCGATCGTGTTCATCCTGGTCGGCGTGTTCTGGCTGGTGCTGACCGGCGCCGGAGTGGCCGTGGTGTACCAGCTGGGACGCGGAAAGGCCTGGGCGCGAGGGCTTCTCACCGGATTCGGCGTCTTCCTGGTGCTCGGCGCGGCGGGCACGCTGTTCGGCATCGGGATCAAGGAGGGTGCGGCCGCGCTGGTCGCCGGCGGGGCCGGAATCGTGGCGGCGGTGCTGGCGGGCGGGGCCGTATTCCTGTGCTATCGAAGCGAATCCGAGGCCTTCTTCCGTCCAGGACCGCAGTAGGAACGCCTGAGTTTGTGACAAGCGTACTAGCGGGTATGGTGAGGGCAGTCACAGAGAATTCGGGAACCGGGTGCCGGTCGTCATACGTTGTGTTATGGCGCGTTCGGCTCCGGGAAGGCGGAGGCAACGATGCGAGTGGTGATCCAGCAGCCGCACAGCCTGCGGCGCGATGTGCTGGTGCTGAGTCTGCTGTTTCTGTTCGGGCTGCTCACCCTCGCCGTGCTGTTGATTCCGGGCCTGGCCCGCTGAGCGAATCCACGATCTTTACGCTCGACCTATGAGTGAGGCCATCAACACCCCCGGGGCCGTGCTGTTCTCCGAGCCCGGTGCGCGCTGGCGGACCATCGCCTACGGACCCGCGCTGTGCGCGATCATCCTGGTCATCGAGCTGATCCGGGGCGGCGCCATCCACTGGTTCGGGCTGGTCTTCTGCGCGGTGCTGCTGGCCGGATTCGTGTGGTTGCAGGTGGTGGCGGGCAAGCGGCACATCAGTGTCGAGCTGACGCCGGAGCAACTGCGCGAGGGCACGGAGGTGGTGCCGCTGCGCGACATCGCCGAGGTGCTGCCGGAGGAAGACGACGAGTCCTGGGAGTATGAGGACTGGCAGTCGGCGCGGGCGCTGGGCGAGCTGACCGGAGTACCGCGGCGGCGCAAGGGAATCGGGCTGAAGCTGACCGACGGGCGGCTGGTGCAGGCGTGGGCGCGGGATCACGTCACGCTGCGCGCCGAGCTGACTGCCGCGCTGGAGCGGGCGCCCGGTACCGATGGCGACCCCGGCACCGATGACGAGCCTGGAACCGATGACGAGCGCGGGTCGGACGACGAGCGGAAGGAAGCGCTGTGATGCGATGGCTGACCGTATTCGCCGAATTCGTGCTGGTGCCGGTGCTGGTGGTGGCGGCGGTGTGGTGCTGGCACAACGGGATTCGGACCACTGTCTTCAAGCCGCAGGGTGAGGTACCCGCGTTCACCGCGACGCGGTACATCGGGCCCTGGCTGGCGGGGTGCGCGGTGCTGGCCATCATGTCGGGGCTGGCGCTGATCGACGTGGTGGCGCGGGCGGTTCGGCTCGCGCGCTGAGCTTTTCGCGACACGCTGCTCGAGGGGTGCGAAGTCCGGATTCGCCTTGGAGGCGTCCGGGCGGTCGCGGAGAATCATGGGCATGAAGCGCACAGATCTCGTGAAACGCATCGCCACCGCGGTGCTGGCCACGGGGGTCGTCGGCGTCGTGGCGGTGGCTCCGGCCGCCGCCGCTCCGGTCGATGCCGTCCCGGATTACCGGTCACACCCGGTCGCGCTGTCCTGGCAAGAACTACTACCGCCCCAGCTGAGTTGCCTGCTGTCCACCGGATGGGCGGCGTTCTGCCTGGGGATTCCGCTCCCGTAACGGGTCGCGGCGGCGCGACCGCAGACCGCGCCGCCGTCTCCGCTGCGGAAAAAGGTGTCAGCCCCGGTTACGCGAGGGCTGGGCTCCCGCTGATGCGAAAGCCTCAGCCCCAGTTCTGGTAAATATCCAGCACACGTCCGCTCCGGCTGCCCGGCAGATCGAGGAAGATCGCGACGTTGCCGTCTGGATGATCGGCGGCCTCCGCGATCACCTGCCGGAGCGAGGCGTGCACGCCACCCTTGTCGTCCTTGTAGATGCCGGTGTCGGGCCGCAGGCCCGCCCCCATCCGGTTCAGCGGCACGACCATGCTGATCACCGCGGGCACGGGACCATCGGCCAGCGCGGCGGTCTCACTGTGGGACAGTGTCACCCCCACCCGCCCCTGATCGACCTGCACCACCGGCTCCGCCGCTGCCGCGACGCCGGCCCCGGCGGCGAGCCCGGCCGTCACCGCGACGATCCCAACCCCGATTCGAACGACCCGCATACGTCCCGCCCTCTCTCCCAAGCCGTCTCCTGCTTCGAGACATTACGCACTAGCAAACGTGTAGCGAATAACGTTGTACGAAACTGGACTCCGGCGTGTTGCCCCACCGTCCCAGTGAGCCCACATCGGAGTCCGCGCACTGCAATTCGGAGTCCCGCGGCTGCGGGCTGGGAGAGGACCCGCGGGTATGTAATGCCCGGCAGCTCGCGGTTGAACCGCCATAGGTAGTTGCGTGCCGGGTAGCGGTTGACGGTCGCGCCGCACCCCGCGGACCCGGCACCAGGCCGTTCACCATCGTCGCGCTCGGGTCGCCCCATCGTTCGGCCGATGCCTCGGGGAGTTCGGCGGAGGCGGTATCGGTAGCGAGGGCTCGGGTGCCGGGGTGGGCGGCCGGGCCGCCTTCGGGATGCGGTGTTCGTATCGGGGTGCGAGGATGGCGGGTTGGCTGTGGGAAGGGCCACTCGACTACACCCTGTCGTCGACGAGGGCAGGGGCGGCTGAGAGACTGGGTGCCGTGAGTTCTTCTCCGCGTGCGAGCCAGGTGTCGGTCCCGGTCTCAGCCCAACTTTTCGAACGCGCCGCGGCGGTCATCCCGGGTGGCGTGAATTCGCCCGTGCGTGCGTTCAACTCCGTGGGCGGCACGCCGCGGTTCATCGCCTCCGCGCGCGGTTGCACGCTGACCGACGCCGACGGCAACGACTACGTCGACCTGGTGTGCTCGTGGGGCCCGATGATTCTCGGGCACGCGCACCCGGCAGTGGTCGAGGCGGTGCAGCGGGCGGCCACCGGCGGGCTGTCCTTCGGCGCGCCGACCGAGGCGGAAATCGAGCTCGCCGAGGCCATCGCGGGCCGGGTCGCTCCGGTGGATCGGGTGCGGCTGGTGAACTCCGGCACCGAGGCCACCATGAGCGCGGTCCGGCTGGCGCGCGGTTTCACCGGGCGCGGCAAGATCATCAAGTTCAGCGGCTGCTACCACGGGCACGTGGACGCGCTGCTGGCCGACGCCGGATCGGGCGTGGCCACGCTGGGCCTGCCGACCTCGCCGGGCGTCACCGGTGCGCAGGCGGCCGACACCCTCGTGCTGCCCTACAACGATCTCGACGCGGTGGCCGCCGCGTTCGCCGCCTACCCGGGTGAGATCGCGTGCGTCATCACCGAGGCCGCGGCGGGCAATATGGGCGCGGTCGCGCCGGTCGCCGGATTCAACGAGGGGCTGCGCCGGCTCACCACCGAGCACGGCGCGCTGCTCATCATGGACGAGGTCATGACCGGGTTCCGGGTGAGCCACTCGGGCTGGTTCGGCATCGACGGCGTGGCCGGTGACCTCTACACCTTCGGCAAGGTGATGAGCGGTGGCCTGCCGGCCGCGGCGTTCGGCGGGCGCGCCGACATCATGAATCACCTGGCGCCGCTGGGTCCGGTCTATCAGGCGGGCACCCTCTCGGGTAACCCGGTCGCGGTGGCCGCGGGTCTGGCCACGCTGCGCGCCGCGGACGAGCAGGTGTACGCGACGCTGAACAAGAACGCCGAGCGGCTGGGCGCGCTCATGACCGAGGCGCTGACCGCCGAGAGCGTCCCGCACCGGGTGCAATTCGCGGGCAATATGGTGAGCGTGTTCTTCGCCGAGAACCCGGTCACCGACTACGCCGCCGCCAAGGCGAGCGAAACCTGGCGTTTCCCAGCCTTCTTCCACGCGCTGCTGGATGCCGGTGTGTACGCGCCGCCGAGCGCCTTCGAAGCCTGGTTCGTCTCGGCCGCCCTCGACGAGGACGCGTTCGACCGCATCGCCGCCGCCCTCCCCGCCGCCGCGCGCGCCGCGGCGGCCGCCACCCCCGAAGGATCCGCCGCGTGAGCTCCGCCCACCCCGACTCCGGCCTACCCGCACCCACCCAGCACGAGGTTCCCCTCTCCGCCGCCGAGGCCACCCGCCTCCTGGACTCGATCCGTCAGGCCGAAGAGGAACTGGCCGAAACCGGCGAACACATCGCCGTCTCCCCGGCCGAACCCGTTTCCGCCCCAATGGAATCCGACAATTCCGGCGCAACCGCCGGGTCCGAAACGGATCCGGATGACTCCGATGCGGGTGAATCCGCTGCTCCGGTTGCGTCGTTCTCGTCCGAGATCGTGGTCGAGATCGATCCCGATGCGGGTGAATCCGGTGAATCGGGCACGGTATTCGCGGCCGCGGCCGCGGGCGATTCGGATGCGGCTGCCGCCGGTGCCGACGCGGCCTCCGGCACCACGGGCGGGTTGATCCTGCCGGGTGACGTGGCGGCCGATCTCGAGACGATCGTGCACGTCATGCGGCACGGCGAGGTCCACAA
Organism: Nocardia sp. NPDC059236; assembly: GCF_042754085.1. NCBI lineage: Bacteria > Bacillati > Actinomycetota > Actinomycetes > Mycobacteriales > Nocardiaceae > Nocardia > Nocardia sp. NPDC059236. The sequence continues at coordinate 538,569 of NZ_JBHZAF010000003.1, read as the reverse complement.
TCCCAAGGGCATCCTGTACGGCCGGTTGCCCGGGTTCCAGCTGTCGGTGACGGGACGGGCGCAGGCGCAGGCCGTGGCGCGGTCGCTGGCGGATCATGACATCGCGCTGGTGGTGGCGTCGCCGCTGCAGCGGGCGCAGGAGACCGCGGATCCCATTGCGGCGGGCCACGGTCTGGTGATCCGGACCGACGACAATCTGATCGAGGCCGGCAATACCTTCGAGGGGCTGCGGGTCTCGGCGGGGGACGGCGCGCTGCGCAAGCCCCGGCACTGGTGGAAACTGCGCGACCCGTTCACGCCGTCCTGGGGTGAGCCGTACCTGCAGATCGCGCACCGCATGCTGGCCGCGGTGAACAAGGCGCGGGTGGAGGCCGCCGGCCGGGAGGCCGTGCTGGTCTCGCATCAGCTGCCGGTCTGGACGCTGCGCCGCTTCCTGCAGGGGCAGCGGCTGTGGCATGACCCGCGGCACCGCCAGTGCTCGCTCGCCTCGCTGACTTCGCTTGTCTACCAGGGCGATACCTTGATCGACATCGTCTACTCGGAGCCGGCGGGCGCCTCGGATCCCAAGGTGACCGGGGCATGAGCCGCGCCATCGCGTCCCGGCCCGCCCGCCGCCCGCTGCGCCGGGTCGCGGCGTTGCTGGCCGGTGTGAGTGTGGTGGCCGTGCTCGCCGGGTGTTCGACGGCGGGCAAGGACGCGGTGGCCCAGGGCGGCACCTTCGACTTCGTCTCGCCGGGCGGCAAGACCGAGATCTTCTACGATCCGCCGTCCTCGCGCGGCACCATCGGCAAGCTGTCCGGCCCGGATCTGCTGCACGACGGCAAGACCACGTCGGTGGACGATTTCCCCGGCAAGGTCGTGGTCGTCAATATCTGGGGCCAGTGGTGTGGCCCGTGCCGCGCGGAAGCGCCCGCGCTGGAACAGGTCTACGAGGCGAGCAAGGACAAGGGTGTCGCGTTCCTCGGCATCAATGTCCGCGACAACCAGAAGGACAAGGCCCAGGACTTCGTGACCGACAACAAGGTCGGTTACCCCTCCATCTACGACCCGTCCATGCGCAGCCTGCTCGCGCTCGGCGGCAAGTTCCCCACCAGCGTCATTCCCACCACCATCGTGCTGGACAAGCAGCATCGGGTGGCGGCGGTGTTCCTGCGCGCCCTGCTGGCCGAGGACCTGCAGCCGGTGGTGGACAAGCTCGCGCAGGAGCAGGCGTGAACCACGTGACCTACCTGGCGAGCGTGGGGGATTCGTTCCAGCAGACCGCCGCCACCGGACCACTGCTGCTGGCGTTGGGCGCGTGCATGCTGGCCGGTCTGGTGTCGTTCGCCTCGCCGTGCGTGGTGCCGCTGGTGCCCGGCTACCTGTCGTACCTGGCCGGTGTGGTGGGCGCGGAGGCCCCGCCGGTGACGGTGGAATCGGCCAAGACCACCAGAACCGCGGTGGCGAGCCGCAATTCCGCGCGCCTGCGGGTGGCGGGTGCGGCGGGCCTGTTCGTGGCGGGCTTCACCGTGGTGTTCGTACTGGCCTCGGCGACGGTGTTCGGCGCGATCCAGGTGCTGAACGTCAATCGTGATCTGCTGCAGCGCATCGGCGGCGTGGTGACCATCGTGATGGGCCTGGCGTTCATCGGTCTCATTCCGGCGCTGCAGCGCGACACCCGCATGGAGCCGCGCCGGCTCAGCGGCCTCATCGGGGCTCCGCTGCTGGGCGCGGTCTTCGCGCTCGGCTGGACACCGTGCCTGGGTCCGACGCTGTCGGGCGTGATGGCGGTGTCGGCGGGCACCGAGGGCACCACCGCGGTCCGCGGCGTGGCCCTCATCGTGGCCTACTGCCTGGGCCTGGGCCTGCCCTTCGTGATCCTGGCCTTCGGCTCGGCGACCGCGTTGCGCGGCGTCGGCTGGTTGCGCCGTAATTCCCGCACCATTCAGGTGATGGGCGGTCTGCTGTTGGTGGCCGTCGGTATCGCCCTGGTGACCGGGGCGTGGGACCAGTTCGTCTCCTGGGTCCGCGACGCCTTCGTCTCGAATGTGACCCTGCCGATCTGACATGACTGCCACCATCGAAACCCCCAGCGCCCCCGTCCGTCCGCCGCGTCAGTCGCCACTGCGGCGCGTACTCGGCGTCCTGCGCAATACCTGGCGCGGACTGACCAGCATGCGCACCGCGCTGATGCTGCTGTTCCTGCTGGCCCTGGCCGCCATCCCGGGTGCGCTGCTGCCACAGCGCAGTCTGAACGCGGGCAAGGTCGACGACTACATCCGCAATCGGCCCACCCTGGGCCCGTGGATGGACCGGCTGCAGCTGTTCGACGTGTTCTCCAGCTTCTGGTTCACGGCCGTGTATGTGCTGCTGTTCATTTCGCTGGTGGGCTGCATCCTGCCGCGCTGTGTGGACCACTACCGTGCGCTGCGGACACCGCCGGTCAAGGCGCCGCGCAACCTGTCTCGCCTGCCGCATCACTGGTCGGGGACCGACGCGGCCACCCCGGAGCAGGTGATCGAGCGGGCTCGCGGTCAGATGCGCGGCTGGCGCACGGTCGTGCAGCCCGGCGATCGCGCAGGGGAACTGACCCTCTCGGCGGAGAAGGGTTACACCCGCGAGCTCGGAAACCTGGTCTTCCACCTGGCGCTGGTCGGTCTGCTGGCGGCGATCGCGGTCGGCAAGCTGTTCGGCTACGAGGGCAATGTGGTCGTACTCGCCAATGACGGCCCGGGTTTCTGCACCACCTCGCCCGCGGTGTTCGACTCGTTCCGCGCGGGCAATGTGAACGACGGCACCGGCCTGACGCCGATGTGTGTGCGGGTCAAGGACTTCCGGGCCGACTACCTGCAGAACGGCCAGGCGTCCATGTTCACCTCGAACATCCAGTACCAGACCGGTAAGGATCTGAACTCCGACACCTGGCGCGACACCACCATCCAGGTGAACCATCCGCTGCGCGTCGCCGGCGACCGGGTCTACCTGCAGGGCCACGGTTTCGCGCCCAAGTTCACGGTGACCTTCCCGAACGGCCAGACCCGCACCGAGGCCATCCAGTGGAAGCCGGACGACGCCACCACCTTCCTGTCCTCGGGTGTGCTGCGCATCGATCCGCCGGGCGGCATGTATCCGAACGAGGAGGAGCGCCGCAAGCATCAGGTGGCGATCCAGGGCCTGTTCGCGCCGACCGCGCTCATGCACGGTCAGCTGCTGACCTCCATGTATCCGGCCATGAAGGATCCCGCGGTGGCGATCGACATCTACCAGGGTGATACCGGCCTGGACACCGGCCGCGCGCAATCGCTGTTCGCGCTCGACCCGGAGATGATCAAGCAGGGCCGCCTGGTGAAGGAACAGCGGGTGAACCTGAAGCCGGGTGAGTCCGCGACCCTGACCGACGGCACCAAGGTCACCTTCGACGGCGCGGAAGAGTTTGTGAACCTGCAGGTTTCGCACGATCCGGCGCAGCAGTGGGTGCTGGTGTCGGCGCTGACCATGATGGCGGGCCTGCTGGTGTCGCTGCTGGTGAAGCGCCGTCGCATCTGGTTGCGGGTGTACCCGGATACCGAAACCGACGGGGTACGACGTACCGTAGTAGAAATGGGCGGATTGGCCCGCACCGACCAGGCCGGGTGGGGCGGCGAGTTCGACCGCCTGCGTGAGCGGCTGCTGACGGGAGAGAAGTAATGCCGATCGACGAGAACATCGCCTCCTACAGCGATCTCGCGTTCAAGTCGGCCATCGTGATCTACGCGCTGGTCTGGATCATGCTGGTCTGGCAGTTCGCCCTCACCCGCACGGTGCCGACGGCCGCCGCCCGCCAGCTGGTCATCGCCGGAGGCGGTTCCGGCGTCGTCGACGAGCCGCCCGCCAATGTGCCCGGCAAGGTGCAGCCGCGCGGGGTCGAGCGCCCCTTCTCGGAGCGCCTGGGCAATATGGCCTTCGCGGTGCTGTTCGTGGGCTTCGGCGTGCACCTGGTCTCGATCGTGCTGCGCGGCTTCGCGACCCACCGCTTCCCGCTGGGCAATATGTTTGAGTTCATCTCGATGGCCACCGGCGCGGCCATGCTGCTCGGCCTGATCCTGCTGCGCGACCAGCGCTATCGCGGCATGTGGTCGTTCCTGCTGGTGCCGGTGCTGATCCTGCTGTTCCTGGCGGGCACCAAGCTGCACGTGGACGCGGCCCCCGTGGTCCCGGCCCTCAAGTCCTACTGGCTGCCGGTGCACGTCACCGTGGTGTCGATCGGCTCGGGCGTCTTCCTGGTCTCCGGCGTCGCGAGTCTGCTGTTCCTGTTCCGCCTCTGGCAGCCCGCGGGCGCGGAGTCCGACACCATCTTCGGCCAGCTGGCCCGCCGCCTCCCCGACGCCCAGCTGCTGGACCGGCTCGCCTACCGCACCACCATCATCGGCTTCCCGATCTTCGGCGCCGGCGTCATCCTCGGCGCGATCTGGGCCGAGGCCGCCTGGGGCCGCTTCTGGGGCTGGGACCCCAAGGAGACCTGCTCCTTCATCGCCTGGGTCCTCTACGCCGCCTACCTGCACGCCCGTGCCACCTCCGGCTGGCGCGACACCAAGGCCGCCTGGATCAACATCGCCGGTTTCGTGGCCATGCTCTTCAACCTCTTCATCATCAATATCGTGGTCAGCGGTCTGCACTCGTACGCGGGTCTGAACTGACCCGACAGGCTTCCTGAACTGGCCCAATGGGTTTCGGAAGGTCCCGGCACGTTTCAGTGCCGGGGCCTTCTTCTTTTCCCGAGAACTTCCGATCGGTGCTCGGGGGCTGTACGGTATTAAGCGACCGTGATTAGAACACGTTCTAGTTTTAGTGTTTAGTAGTGAAGGGGCTCGTCATGGCAGTGGCGCCGCAGGGTCGGGTTCGGAAGGTGCGGGAGATCGACGTGGGCGAGGCGCCCACGCGGTACGCACGCGGATGGCATTGCCTCGGGCTCGCGAAGTCGTTCCGGGACGGGAAGCCGCATCAGATCTCCGCCTTCGGGACCAAGCTGGTGGTCTTCGCCGACAGTAAGGGTGAGCTGCACGCGCTCGACTCCTACTGCCGGCACCTGGGCGGCGACCTCAGCATGGGTGAGATCAAAGGTGATTCCATCGCCTGCCCGTTCCACGATTGGCGCTGGGGCGGCAATGGGAAGTGCACCGGGATTCCGTACGCGCGGCGGGTGCCGCCGCTGGCGCGGACGCGGTCGTGGATCACCTTGGAGCGCAACGGCCAGCTCTTCGTGTGGCACGACCACGAGGGCAACCCGCCGCCGGACGAGGTGACGATCCCCTACATCGAGGGCCCGTACACCGATGCCGAGGGTAAGGGCACCGAGGGGCTCGCCGACGGCTGGACCGAGTGGACCTGGGAGTCCATGGTGATCGAGGGCTCCAACTGCCGCGAGATCATCGACAACGTCGTGGACATGGCCCACTTCTTCTACATCCACTACGCGTATCCGACGTTCTTCAAGAACGTCTTCGAGGGCCACGTCGCCACCCAGTTCCTGGACTCCACGGCGCGCCCGGACAAGGGCATGGCCACGCAGTACGGCGGCAACTCGACGCTGAAGTCGGTGGCCTCGTACTTCGGGCCGTCCTACATGGTCAATCCGCTGGTCAACAGCTACAGCGGGTTCGAGCTCGAGACCGTGCTGATCAACTGCCACTACCCGATCTCGCAGGACGCGTTCGTCCTGCAGTACGGCATGTCGGTGCGCAAGCCGCAGGGCGTCGACGATGCCTCGGCCGATCGGATCGCGAAGAAGATGACCGTCGGCATCGGTGAGGGCTTCCTGCAGGACGTCGAGATCTGGAAGCACAAGTCCAAGATCGAGAATCCGCTGCTGACCGAGGAGGACGGGCCGGTCTACCAGCTGCGTCGCTGGTACGAGCAGTTCTACGTGGACATCGCCGACATCGACCCGAAGTCGGTGCAGCGCTTCGAGTTCGAGGTCGACACCACCAAGGCCAATGAGGCGTGGCAGGCGGAGGTCGCCGAAAACCTCAGGCGCAAGGCGGAAGAGGACGCCGTCGGTCACTGACGGGGATCGGGTTCCGGACGGTCCGGGTGGGGCGCGTGCTGCGCGCCCACCCGGACCGTCGTCAGTTGGCGGCCGCGGTGACCGCCGCGATCAGCGCCTCGCCGGTGTAGGCGCGGCCGCCGATACCCCAGGCGCCGTCGAGGGCATTGAGGATATTGACCCAGATGTCCTCGCGCCGATGGCCTGCGGTGGTGAGCCCCGCGACGATGTCGGTGGCCGCGGTGATGAAGGCCGCGCGGGCGGTCGGGTCGGGCAGGCCGATATTGGGCAGCTTGAGTTCGACCATGACGATCGGCCGGTTCTCGCCGCCCGCGTAGATGTCCTCCGGCGGCAGCAGGTGCACGCTGCCGCCGATGATTCCGGTGAAGAAGTCATTGCCGGCGCCGCCGCTGACCTCGGCCAGGGCCGCGGTGAGGGCGGGCAGGATCTCGCGTTCGCCGCGGGCGGTGAGGATGCCGCGCGGTGCGGTCACGGTGATGGGCACTGGGCTCTCCGTTCTCGAAGGGCTAGTACGTACGTACTAGCGAGTCGAGTGTGTACTAGGATGGCCGTACTAGTCAATGGTGGGAGGAAGAATGGCGGCGACCACGCGGGATCGGATGATCGATGCGGCCATCGACGCGCTGCAGAAGAAGGGTGTCGCGGGCATGTCCTTCACCGCGGTCCTGGACGCCAGCGGCGCCGCGCGCGGCGCGATCTACCACCACTTCCCCGGCGGCAAGGCCGAATTGGTGGCGACGGCCGCCGCCCGCAACGGCGATCAGGTGCGCGAGCGTCTGGCCGCGCTACCGGCCCCCGATCCGGTGACTCTCGTCGAGTCCTTCCTCGCTCTGGTCCGCCCGGTAGTGGCCGCCTCGGCCGACGGCGCGGGCTGCGCCGTCGCCGCCGTCACCGTGGACCCCGACAGCGGCGACCTGCGCACCGTGGCGGCCACCGCATTCGATTCCTGGACAACCACTCTCGCCGAGCGCCTGACCGCCGCAGGCGCGGACCCGGCCACCGCCGCGGACCTGGCGATCACCCTGCTCACCCTGCTGCAGGGCGCGCACGTGCTCTGCCGCGCCGCGGGCGAGATCGAGCCCTTCGATCGAATGGCGCGCGCCGCAACGGATCTCGTCCGCCACCGGTTCGCGCCGGGCGCTCAGGGGCGGTAGGCGCGCAGGAACGTGTCCACGGCCGCGTCGGCGACGGCCTGGAGTTCGGCCGCGGCGACGGCCCGATTGCCCTGGCGCGAGCGCGCTTCCAGTGTTCGCGCGACGCGGCTACGCCCAGGCCTGTGTGAGGTGCTCGCGGCCATGCGTCGCACCGCGTCGGTGGAGTCGGTGAGTTTCGCGACGGTCGGGCAGAGCCTGGGGGATCCGGCCGAGGGCCTCACGCATGCCTACTGCGTGGGTATCGAGGATCTGGCCGCGTTGGAGCGGTATCTGCACGACCCGGTGCACCTGGCCGGGGATCCGGAGATCGCGCCGCATTTTGCGAAACTGGTGATCGGCCCGGATATTTCGGATGATCCGGACCCGGAGCTGTCCGACAAGATCAAGGCGCTGCATCTGCGCAAGGTCGAGATGTATCCCGCATGGGAGGAGCTCATGGCCACCATCCCCGAGGTGGCCTTCGCGTGAAACGACGCGTCCCCCGTGGGTCCGCTGGTGCGGATCCGCGGGGGACGGTCACATCTGTCTATATGGCTATCTGGTTGGCGAGCTTCGGTCATTCAGGTGGATTCGCCGTCACGATGCTCCCGGGAGAGCTTGGCGAGGAAATCCGGATCATCTTCGGGACCGATAACGCGGTTGCGCCGGGTGGGTGCTGGGCCGGTGCCGGCCGATCGCTGGGGTCCGAAAGCCTTCCAGCACAGCATCGCAATGGCCACGACCGCGATGAGTGCCAACAGGTACGTCACGTCGCTCACCTCCTGACAACGAGGGTAATCCGAGTGCGTACCCGCGGCACCTGAAGCGGGAAATAGGTGTTACACGCGGGTGGCCTCGGTGGTGAGGGACCGCAGGAGTTGCAGAACTTCTGATTCGCGGAACCGGCGGTGGCCGCCCGGAGTCCGAAGGGAGCCGAGCCGACCTGCGTGAGCCCAGCGGGTCACGGTCTTCGGATCGACGTGGAACAGGGCAGCGACCTGGCCTGGGGTGAGCAGAGTGTCCTGGCCGTTGACGGAACCCAATGCGCGGCTCGCCGCGGTGAACGCAGTCATTCGCAAACCTTTCCGTTTCGACAGATCCCTCATCAGTAGCGACATCGTTGCACTGGACCCCCTGGGTGTTCGAACGGTCTCGCTTTGGTAAAGGGGAAGTAATAGACAAAACGGATATCCGTTATGTGTTTACGGTCACTTTTGGCTCTAATGCAGCGAACTACCAGCGACATACGGGCTGGTCGGATTAATTTTCCGGCCGGGCGAGGGCCGCGGCGGCGCCCGAACCGCCGTCACCTAGGCTGTTCTGCGTGAGTGATGCAACCCGGCCCGAAGGTGCGGGCCGCCGCCTGGCACGCAGTTTGGCTATCTACACGGTGGCCCGGCTCGGGCTGGTCGCCGTCATCACCGCGATCATCATGGGCGTCGCCGCCGTGGTGAAAGTGGCCATCCCCCTCATCGTGGCCCTGCTGTTCGGGCTGCTCATCGCGATGCCGCTGTCGCTGCTGCTGTTCAAGAAGCTGCGTACCCAGGTCAACAAGGACATCGCGGCGGTGGACGCCAAGCGCCGCCGGGACCGTGACCAGCTGATGTCGAGACTGCAGGGCAAGGACGAGCAGTGAAACGCTGCGATCGCAGCGCACCCAGGGAGTGGGTCGACAATGCGGTCCGGCTCATCGACGCCGACACCCAGCGCAGCGCGGACACCCATCTGCTGCGCTATCCCCTGCCGCCGGAGTGGGGCGTCCAGCTCTATCTGAAGGACGAATCCACCCATCCGACCGGCAGTCTCAAACACCGCCTGGCGAGATCGCTGTTCCTGTACGCCATCTGCAACGGCTGGGTGACCGAGGGCACCACCGTGGTGGAGGCTTCCTCGGGGTCGACGGCCATCAGCGAGGCGTATTTCGCCAGGATGCTGGGCCTGGACTTCGTGGCCGTGGTCCCGGCCAGGACCTCGCCGGAGAAGCTGGCGCTCATCGAGGCCCAGGGCGGTCGCTGTCACCTGGTCGAACGCGCGCCCGACATCTATACGGAGGCAGCGCGTCTGGCGGACGAGACCGGCGGCCACTATATGGACCAGTTCACCAATGCCGAGCGGGCCACCGACTGGCGAGGTAACAACAACATCGCCGAATCCATCTTCCAGCAGATGACCCTGGAGGCACACCCGGTGCCGGAGTGGGTCGTGGTGGGCGCGGGGACCGGCGGTACCAGCGCGACCATCGGCCGCTACCTGCGCTACAAGCGGCACGCGACCCGGCTGGCCGTGGTGGATCCGGAGAACTCGGCCTTCTACGGCGGCTACGAGGTCGACGACCTGGACTATCAGACCGGAATGCCGTCCCGGATCGAGGGCATCGGGCGGCCGCGGGTGGAGCCGTCGTTCGTGCCGAGCGTGGTGGACTGCATGATCGAGGTGCCCGACGCGGCCTCGGTGGCGACCGCCAGGCACGCGAGCGCGGTGCTGGGCCGGCGCGTGGGCGGGTCCACGGGCACCAATCTGTGGGGGGCCTTTGCCCTGATTGCCGACATGATCGCCGAGAACCGTACCGGCAGTGTGGTGACGTTGCTCTGTGATGGCGGAGACCGTTATGCCGGAACCTATTTCAATGACGAATGGGTTGCCGACCAGGGGCTGAGCTTGACCGAGCCCACCGCGGTGCTGACCGAATTCATCGCCACCGGTACTTGGTCGGGATAGTTTTCGCACGGCACGACGGGTCGGCTGATATCGGTTGATCACCCATCGGAAAGATTGCTACTTATTTGCCGAAGTGGTTTGGTTGGGTTCGGATCGTTAGCGGGCGCAGCGTTTTTCGCGCGTCTCGACGGGGTAGCAGGGCCTCCAGGGGCGTTAATAGGCCTTGACGTTTCGGGGCGTTGCCGGACCACCGGACGGGTCACCGCGGTCGGTCGATCGACCGTGGTGCCGAGCACCAGGAGCCACGATTGCAGGCTCGATTGGGTGCGCCACATATTGATGCGCAACTCGGTGATGGCCAGCGTGCGCGGCTCGCGCACCAGCTTGGTGAGATCGGTGCGCTCGACGGCGATCGTGTCGGAGCGCCACAGCAGTGTGAAGTCCGTATCGGTGAGGCACTTCTCGAGGATCTGGCGGCCGCGCTCGTCTTCATCGCTGCGGGCCAGCTGCATACGAAACCGACCGGCTGCCATTCGCACTTCGGTATCCCAGTTCACCATGACGGTGCGCGAGATCGGATTGAAGATCAGCCATTCCAGGTAGTTCATCCCGGGGACGAGTTCCGGAAAGTACTCCTGGTGTGCGGCATTGGCCGCGACGATGTCCCAGAGCTCGGTGATGTACGCGCCGATGGCGGGGTTGAGCAGATCCAGGTACTCCTGGTCGGCGGGGGTGGGGTGGTCGGCCTCGAGGCGCGGCAGCGGCCCCTCGGCCAGCGCCAGGGCATACTCGAATTCGGCCGGCGGCAGTTTCAGTGCGCTGCAGAGGGATTCGATGACGCGCCGGGACGGAGTGGCCCCGCCCTCGATCTTGGTCAGGTAGGGGACCGAGAGGTTGGCCGGCCAGGCCAGTTGGGGACGCGTGAGATTCGCGGTGGTGCGGCGCTGGCGAATGTATTCGCCGAACGTGGGAACTCCATCCATTTACTTAGGCAGACCTTACTCGTATGGCCGTCAGGTACACGCGCGGTTGCCGACGGATACCCGCACGGTCCCGGGGTGTGGGCGGTGCGGCCTTCCGTTCTGCTCCAATAGTTTGAAGCAACAACAAATCAGAAGTGCGGGGCGGGGTCGTCTACGCCTGGGGGCCTGCGGCTTTCGGCCTGTTGCGCGACTGCGCGCCGTTCATTCCGTGGGACCGAACTGGTTCCGTTCTCGGGATCCCCGTTCCCGGCCGTCACGTGATGTCAGCTGACGGCGAACACCTTTCCGATTGGTGTCAATTTTCGTTGACGCGCGGCGAGTGTCAACGTAAATTGACACTCATGAGTGAAGCAACGACTCTGGCGGCCGCCGCCGGCAGCCCCGACCCCCAGGTCGGGCTCCGCGCGGTGCTGGCACTGCGTCGGTTGCTCGAGCGGCTCGAGGCCATTCAGGTCGGCAATGCCCGCAAGCAGGGCTGGTCCTGGCAGGCCATCGCGGACGCGCTCGAGGTCAGCCGGCAGGCGGTCCACCAGAAGTACAACCGGAAGGGCGGTATCCGCTGATGTTCGAACGATTCGACAAGGCAGCCAGATACGCGGTCGTCATGGCCCAGGAGGAGGCTCGCGACCTGTGCTCGTCGACCATCGAGGTCGAGCACATGCTGCTGGGTCTGCTCGTCAGCCAAGACCATGGTCTGCGGGAAATCCTTGCGGCACACGGCCTCACCGCCGAAGGCGTGCGAGACGCGGTGGCCCGCAAGCGGACCGGCGAGCCGCTCGGTGCGGAGGACGCGGCCGCTCTGCGTTCCATCGGCATCGACCTCGACGCCGTGCGCGAGAGCCTGGAGGCCACCTTCGGCGAGAACGCCCTCGATCAGGCGGCCGTGCCCGCCGAGCAATCGCGCTGGGGCAAGTACTGGGGCGCGGAAGGCGGCCCGCGCGGCCACATTCCCTTCACCAAGGACTCCAAGAAGGTCATCGAGCTGTCCCTGCGTGAGGCGTTGTCGCGCAAGGACAATCGCATCGAGGCCGGGCACATGATGCTGGCCGTGCTGCGCGCGCCCAATGCCGTCACCCGCCGCCTGCTCGGCGACGACGAGGCGATGCGCGTCCTGCGTGACGCGGTGTCCGGCTATCTCGACCGCGCGGCCTGATCCGGCCCGCGTAGCGACCGCCCTACCCGGATGTCCGGCCCGCGAGTTGATCTCGCCCTACGATCGGGGCATGACGCTACTGATACGTCTGCTGATCAACGGGGTGGCCATCTGGCTGGCCGCCGCCTGGGTGAACGGCATCGAGATCAAGACCCCCGAGGACACCACCCAGAGCAAGATCCTGGTGATCGCGGCCATCACGGTGGTGTTCGCCCTGGTGAACACGCTGGTGAAACCGATCGTGAAGGTGCTCTCGTTCCCCTTCATCGTGGTCTCGCTGGGCCTGTTCCTGCTGGTGATCAACGCGCTCATGCTGTGGCTGACCGCGAAGATCACCGGCACTACGGATTACGGCCTGCGCGTGGACGGCTTCTGGGCCGCCGTGCTCGGCGGCGTCATCATCTCGCTGGTGAACTGGGTACTCGGCGTCCTGGTCCCGGACGAGGACTGAGACCGGCCGGCCGTCGATCAGACGACGGCCAGCGCCACGGCCACCACGGCCGACCAGACCAGCATCGCCTGACCGGTACCGGCAAGGGCGGGAATCAATCCCGGACCGTTCTTGCCGGTCCGCACCGGCTCGTTGGCGCGGACCGCCAGCGGCAGCGCGACCAGCGCGGCCAGGGTCCACGGGCTGCGCCAGACCAGCAGTGCGAGTGCGAGGAACGGGATCAGGATCAGCACCATGTGCAGGGTGCGGGTGTGCGCGTCGCCCAGCCGCACCGCCAGGGTGAGCTTGCCCGATTCGGTATCGGTGGGAATGTCGCGCAGGTTGTTGGTGACCAGCACCGCGCTGGAGAACGCGCCGACGGACACCGCGCACACCAGGCCCGCCCAGTCCACCCGCCCGGCCTGCACGAATTCGGTGCCCAGCACCGCCACCAGGCCGAAGAACACGAACACCGCGATCTCACCGAAACCGCTGTAGCCGTACGGGTTCCGGCCGCCGGTGTAGAACCACGCCCCCGCCAGGCAGGCCGCGCCCACCAGCAGCAGCCACCAGGCGCTGGTGATCACCAGCACCAGGCCGATGACCGCGCCGACCGCGAGGCAGGCGATGGCGGCATTGCGCACCGCGGCCGGAGCCGCCAGCTTGGAACCGACCAGCCGCAGCGGGCCGACCCGCTCGTCATCGGTGCCGCGAATGCCGTCGGAGTAGTCGTTGGCGTAGTTGACGCCGATGATCAGCGCCACCGAAAGGAGCAGGCACAGTATCGCTTTCCACCACACGAACCCGTCGATCGAGGCGGCCGCCCCCGTGCCCGCCAGAACCGGGGCGATGGCATTCGGGAGGGTGCGCGGCCGAGCGCCCTCGATCCACTGTGCTGCTGTAGCCATGCTTGGCAGCCTAGTGCGAGAGTCGGCGGCCGCGCCCGCCCGAGTGTCCGGGGATGCCGGCGCCGGCGCCGGTCAGCTTTCGGCCGCGGCCTTGAGCTGGGCCAGCCCCTTCTCGAAGTCCTTGCCGACCAGGCGATCCATCGGGAACAGCTTGCCGATGATGGCCATCGGGCCGTTCTGTGTGCCGGTCATGCGCCAGGTCACCGCGGTGGTGTCGCCCTGCGGGCGGAATTCGAAGGTGACCTGGTTGGTCGCTTTGAACGGCTTCTCGAAGTGCAGCCTGATGCCGATGGCGTCGGAGGTGGCGGAGGTGATCTCCATATCACCGCGGCCGGCCTTGCGGTTGCCGCTCCAGAAGTAGCGGGCGCCGATGCCGCGATCGGCACCGCTGTAGACGCGCTCCATGGCGGGATCGGTGTCCTCCCACGGCGACCACTTGCGCCACTGGTGGAAGTCGTCGACGAGTGCCTGGACCTGTGCGGGATCGGCCTTGATGACCGTTTCCCGGCGAATGTCGAATTCGGCCATGGCATGAGGGTAAGCGCTGCCGACCCCGAATGGGCCTCGCCGTCGATAAACCGGTTGAGCCGGGCCCGGCGCGTCGGGTAAGCACGGGTCCCGTGTGACGGCCCGGCACCGGCCGTGCGCATCCGGCGACCGCCCGCCCGCTCACCTACGATTGGCAAGGAATGAATTCGCACAACGGCAGTTCGAGCAGCACGGGAAGCGCGCGGGTGGCGAACGTGGGCGACTCGACCCTGGTGGCCCTGCTGGGCGAGATCGCACTGCGCCGCGACGGTGCGCTGACCGCCGTACCCGGTGCGCGGGCCCGGCTGCTGGTGGCGGCACTGGCCGTGCACCCCGGCCGCAGTCGCAGCGCGCAGGCGCTCATCGACGAGGTCTGGGGCGAGGACCCGCCGCGCGCGCCCATGAACGCACTGCACACCCAGGTCTCGCGACTGCGCTCGGCGCTGCCGGAGGGCGCGCTCGAAATCGGTCCCGCCGGATACCGTCTGGTCCTGGCACCCGAGCAGGTCGATCTGTCGCTGGCCCAGCAGCTGGAAAGGCAAGCCCGCCAAGCCCATATCGCCGGCGACGGCCTCGCCTGCCTGGACCTGGTGGCCGCGGCCCGCGCGCTCTGGCGCGGCGAACCCGCCGCCGACCTGCCGCCCGGTCCCGTCGCCGAGGAACTCGCCACCCTGGCGGCCACCCGCCGCCGCGCGCTGGACGCGCTGGAGCTGACCGCCCGCGAAGCCGTCGGTGACCTGCCCGCCGCCATCGAACTGGCCCAGCAGGCCGTGGTCGCCGACCCGCTGGACGAGCCCGCCCACGGCACCCTCATGCGCCTGCTCGCCGCGGCGGGCCGCACCACCGAGGCCCTCGACGTCTTCGCCACCCTGCGTACCCGGCTGGTCGACCAGCTCGGCGCCGACCCGGGCCCGGCGCTGGTCGCTCTGAATACCGCGATCCTGCGCGGTGAACCGGTGGCATCGATCGGCAGTGCTGCTGGCGCGCAAGGATATTCGGTGACAGCGCCCGAATCCGGGGTGGTCCGGCCGAGCGCCTTCGCGCCCTCGGCCGACAGCGGCGTCCGGCCGGATGGGCCCGCCGGCGCCGCCGGGCACAGACTGTCCGTGGTGCCCGGCGTGGCCGGTGGGATCGGCTTCGGCAGTGACGGTTCCGCGGCGATCGGACAGGTGGCGTCGATCGATGGCCGTTCGTCCGGTCACGCGCGCACAGTGGGCCGTGCTGCGGGATCCACCCGGGCGGCCGAGGCGCGAGAACTGGCGGGCGAGAACGCGATCGGACTGCGTGCCGCGCCGAATCCGCTGCTGGGCCGGGAGGCCGATCTGGCAGCGCTGGAGGAGATCCTGCGGTCCTCGCGGGTGGTCACCGTGCTCGGACCGGGCGGGACCGGGAAGACCCGGATCGCCAACGAACTGGGTGCGCGGATAGCGCACGAGACCGCGGTGATGCTGGTGGAATTGGCCTCGCTGCGTTCGGAATCCGACGGTGCGGCCGAAACCCGCGACGAGATCGAGGTCGCCATCGCGACCACCCTCGGCGTGGCCGATGTCGTGTGGGAGACGAACGTGCTGCGGCAGGTGCGGGGCCGCGATATCCGGCAGAAACTGCGGGAGGCCCTCGGGGCGCGCCCGGTACTGCTGATCCTCGACAACTGCGAACACCTCATAGAACCGGTGGCCGAGGTGGTCGCCGATCTGGTCGGGGTGAGCGATCAGCTGACCGTGCTCACCACCAGCCGCGCACCGCTGGAGATCACGGCCGAGGCGGTGTATCCGTTGCCGCCGTTGACCATCGACGCCGCCGGGTCGCCGGCCACCGACCTGTTCGAGGCGCGGGCCCGCGCGGTGCGCCCGTCGGTGCGGCTGGATCCGGAGGTGGTGGCCCGGCTCTGCCGCAACCTCGACGGACTGCCGCTGGCCATCGAACTGGCGGCGGCGCGGGTGCGCACCATGAGCGTCGAGGAGATCGAATCCCGCCTCGACCATCGATTCGCCCTGCTGCGCAGCGGAGATCGCAGTTCTCCGCAGCGGCATCGCACATTGCACGCGGTGATCGAGTGGAGCTGGAACCTGCTCGACGAGCCACAGCGGGTGGCGCTGCGCCGACTGTGCCGATTTCCCGCCGGATTCACGCTGGCCGCCGCCGAATGTCTGCTGGCCGGGCCGGAGATCGATGATCCCGCCATGGCCGTCGATGGTCTGGTGAGCCAGTCGCTGCTGACGGTGCTCGAGGATGAGGCGGGCGGCACCCGCTATCGGATGCTGGAGACCGTCCGCGAGTTCGGTGAGGAGCAGCTGGCCTCCACCGGCGAAGCCGGCCTGGTCATGGACCGAATGTCGAAGTGGGCCAGGGATTTCGCGGTCGGCACCGCACAGCGGTACGACACCACCGAACAGGTGTCGGCGGTCCTGGCCCTGGGCGCGGACATGGACAACCTGATCGCCGTGCTGCGCTACGCGCTGGAGCGGCGCGATCCCGACACCGTGCACACGGTGTTCCCGACCCTGGCCGGAATCTGGGTGTTGCGCGGCGCGCACGCCGAACTGATCAGCTGGTCGCCGCGCGTCATCGCGTTGCCGCCCACGACCTTTCCGACGGTCGCGGCGGAGACCGACCTCTACATCCATGGCCAGTTGATGCTCGCCATGCACCTCATGTTCGGCGCCTCCGACCTGCGCGCGGTGGGGCGGGTGCGGACCACGATCCGGCGCATTCTGGCGTCGGGCGCGCCGATGAGCCCGGTCGCGCGGTATCTCGGCGAACTGATCACCCGGTCCCGCACCACCACCCAGCTGGCCCGGAGATTGAGCGCGGGCGTGCGGTCGCCGGATGAACAGATCCGGCTCGCGGCCCTGCTGCTGCGGGCGAACCTGTGCGAGAACAACGGCATGGCGTACCGCTCGATCAAGGACGCCGAGATCGCCATGGGCATCAGCGGTGACCGGGACACCTGGGGCACCGCCATGACCACGCAGCACCTCGGCAGCATGCACGGCCAGTCGGCGCGCTACACCGAGGCGGTCGGGTATTACCGGCGGGCCGTCGAACTGCTCGAGGAACTGCGGGCCTGGGACGAAGCCGTGGAGGTCCGCGGCCTGCTGGCCATCTCGCTGGCGGGCACCGGGCAGCCCGCGGCGGCCCGGCAGGCCCTCGAACCGGCCCTCGGGGTGGTCGGCGACCCGCCCCTCGACACACCGGTGACCAAGCCCAACCATCGGATCGCCGCCGTCGGGGCCGCACTGGCGGAAATCGAACTCGCCGAAGGGGATATCGACACCGGGCTGCGTCGCTTCCGGCAGGTGCCCGCGCTGATGGACTGGCCGCACAATGTCGGAATGCCGGGACCGGCGACCCTGATCTTCGTATCCGCCGTCATCGATGCTCACGTGCTGTCCGGCCGCGTCGAGCAGGTGCACCGGACCGCGGTGGAACTCGCCGATGTCGCGGTCCGCGTGATCGGCGGCCAGTTCTGGGATCTACCGCAGATCGGCTCGATGAGCTGTGCGATCGGCACCTATCTGCTCGCCACCGGGCAGCACGTCGAGCGCGGTCTGGACCTGATCCTCCTGACGCCGAAGGTGTTCGGCCGCCAGGACTACCCGTCGATGCAGTGGCAGCGACACCTGGACCTGCACCGCGCCGCGGTGGGGGAGGAGCGGATCGCCGCCGCGCTGAATTCGGTTGCGGGACTGGGGCGTCGCACGGCCGCCGAGCGGATCATGATTCACCTGAGGGCGATCGGCGGCACCCAACGCGAAACGCCCGCCCACCGGTGACCTGTGGACGGGCGTCCCAACCGCGGGGCTAGCGGCCGCGTCAGGCGCGGCGCATGTACGCCTTCACCGCGAGCGGGGCGAAGATCGCGATCACGACGATGGAGCCGATGATCGAGTACGCCACGTTCGAGCTGTAGACATTGCTGTTCATCAGTTCTCGGGCCGCATTGACCATGTAGTAGATCGGGTTGGCCTTGTTGAGGCCCTGCAGCCAGCCCGGCATGGTGGACACCTGGGCGAACGCACCGGACATGAAGGTCAGCGGGAACATGATCATCATCGAGATGCCCTGCACCGCGGGCGCGCTCTTACCGGTGATGCCGATCAGCGCCCAGATCCAGCTGATCGCGAAGGAGCAGAACACCACCAGCAGCCCGGCGACCACCACGGCCACGAACCCGCCGTGCGGGCGGTAGCCGAGGATCATGCCCATGACCACTGTCAGCACCGTGGCCAGGCCGTAGCGGACCATGTCCGCGAGCAGCGCCCCCGACAGCGCCGAAATGCGGGCGATGGGAAGGGATTTGAAGCGGTCGAAGACGCCCTTGTCCATGTCCTCGCGCAGCTGGGTGCCGGTGACCACCGAGGTCAGCACCACCGTCTGCACCAGCAGGCCGGGGATCAGCGTCGGCAGGTAGGCGCTCACGCTGCCCGCCATGGCCCCGCCGAAGATCCCGGCGAAGAGCGCCGTGAACAGGATGGGCTGGACGGTGACGTCGAAGAGCTGTTCGGGATTGTGCTTGATCTTCAGCAGTCCGCGGTAGGCCATGGTGAACGAGTTCGCCACGGTCTGCCGGAACGGAATATGGTTGCTCACTTCGGGAATCGGTGCGACCGTGGCCGCGTGCCGCCCGGCGGGGGCGGAGAGAGTCGTGGTCATGCCGCGCTCCGTTCGGTGTCGTCGGTGTCGTTCTCGGCGGCGTGCCCGGTGAGTGCGAAGAACACTTCGTCCAGGCTCGGCTTGGCGACATTGATCTCGTCGATCCGGATGTCGTTCTCGCGCAACCGGATCAGGATGTCGGTGGTGATGCTGGGGTCGGGCAGGGGCGCGGTGATACGGCCGGCCTCCGGGCTGATGGTGGCCTCGACGATCCGGCCCGCCGCGCGGGAGAGGACCTCGCCGACCACGATCCGGGCCGCTTCGATGCGGTCGCGGTCGGTCAGCGTCAGCTGCAGCGCGGACAGCCCGACCGAGGATTTGAGTTCGTCGGAAGTGCCGTCGGCGATGACCTTGCCGTGGTCGATGACCGCGATCCGGTCGGCCAGCTGGTCGGCCTCGTCCAGGTACTGGGTGGTGAGCAGCACGGTCGAGCCCTCGCTCACCAGCCGCCGGATGGTGTCCCACATCTGGGCGCGGGTGCGCGGGTCCAGGCCGGTGGTCGGCTCGTCCAGGAACAGCAGCGGCGGCCGCGCGATCAGGCTGGCGGCCAGATCCAGGCGGCGCCGCATGCCGCCGGAGAAGTTCTCCAGCGCCTTGTCGGCGGCCTCGGTCAGGCCGAATTCCTCGAGCAGCTCGGCCGACTTGCGCCGCGACTCGGTCTTCGACAGGCCCAGCAGTCGCGAGAAGATCACCAGATTCTCGGTGGCCGTGAGCTTTTCGTCGACGGACGCGTACTGGCCGGTGACGCCGATCAGCGACCGCACCGCCGTGGGCTCGGCGACCACGTCGCGGCCGAAGATGCGGGCGCTGCCGCCGTCCGGGCGGAGCAGGGTCGCGAGCATGCGGATGGTCGTGGTCTTGCCGGCCCCGTTGGGTCCCAGCACGCCGTAGACGGCACCCCGCGGCACCGCGAGACTCACGCCGTCGACGGCCCGCTGCTCCCCGAAGACCTTGACCAAGCCGTCCGCCTCGATGGCGAGAGTCTCAGCAGGTGTGTAAGAAGTCATGGCTACACCCTGCGGGGCTTGCCTTGCACCCCCCTTGCACGGCGATTGCGTGCCCCGCGCAAGAGGTGAGCACCTCGGCGCAAGCGGCCATCACTTCGGCGCAAGCGGCCATCGGCGTGGTGCACGCGGACCGGGCCGCTGCGTTCAGTGCGTGGAATCCGCCAGCAGCAGCTGTCGCAGTTTGGCGCGGTCGGGTTTGCCCGGGCCCCGCAGCGGAAGTTCGTCCAGCACGGCCAGTTCGCGCGGCGCGGCGATGGCGTCGAGTTCGGCGATCACGTGGTCGCGCAGTTCGTCGAGGCTCGGCGCGGTGGCGCCCGGGGCGGGAACGATGGCGGCGGCCACACGCTGGCCGAGGCGGTCGTCGGGCAGGCCCAGCACCACGCACTCGGAGACGGCCGGGTGGGTGATGAGGACGGCCTCGACGACCTGGGGGATGACCAGCAGGCCACCGGTCATGATGGCCTCGTCGAGGCGGCCGGTGATGGTCAGCACGCCATTGTCGAGGTGGCCGGCGTCCTCGGTCCGGAACCAGCCGGGTTCGGCGAAGGCGGGGTGGTCGGGGATATTGCGGTAGCCCTTGGCGATGGTCTCGCCGCCGAGCAGCACCCGCCCGTCCTCGATGCGTACCCGGGTGCCCGTCAGCGGTACTCCCTCGTACACACAGCCGCCGCAGGTCTCGCTCATGCCGTAGGTGCGGAACACCTTGATGCCCGCCGCGCGGGCCCGGTCCAGCACCGGCTTCGGGGTGGCCGCGCCGCCGACCAGCACGCCGTCCAGGTCGGCCAGCGCCGCGGTGGCGGCCGGCTCGTCGAGGGCCTTGATCAGCTGGGTGGGGACCAGCGAGGTGTAGCGGCGCGGACCGCGCATGCTCGCGATCGCGCCGACCAGGGCCTCGGGCAGGAAGCCGCCGGAGACGTCCAGCACGGTGGGCTCGGTCCCGGCCAGGATGCTGCGCAGCAGCACCTGGATGCCCGCGATGTGGTGTGTCGGCAGGGCCAGCAGCCACTGTCCGGGGCCGCCCAGGCGCTCGTGGGTGGCGTCGCCGCTGGCCCGCAGATTGGCCGCGGTGAGCATGGCGCCCTTGGGATTTCCGGTGGTGCCGGAGGTGGTGACCACCAGGGCCACGTCGTCGTCGATCTCCTCGCCGGGGCGCAGGCTGCCGCTCAGGCGCTGGGTCTCGCGGCGGTCGGTGGTGGGAACCGGAAGCCAGGCCGGGCCGTTGCCCTCCAAGGCTTCTCGCAGATGCGGCAATACATCGCCCACCGCTGCGCCGGTGGGCATGGGGAGGATTCGGAGGGTATTGCTCACGTTCGCGATCGTGTCATTCCGTGGGGTGGCGGCGCGCGCCGGGGTCGGCGGCCGGATGTCGATGCTGCAGGGTCTCGTGCGGTCAGTCGGACGTCGGTGTCGCCGGCGGCCATCCACCGGCTGCGAGCCTGGAGGCCACCCGAGCGATATCGTCCTCGCCGGGCTGCTCCTTGGCAACTCGGGCGATCGCCGCCTCGATGTCGGCGCGCTCGATATCGGAGGCGGCCACCCGCTCGCGGATCAGCTCCTCCACCACCAGGTGCACCTCGTAGTCGGTGAGCCGCCGGTGCAGGACCGCGAGCAGCGCCACATAGTCGGACTGCGGAATGCCCTGCGGGTATCCGGCTTTCAGCCAGTCCAGCACCTTCTGCAGCACGTTCTGGCGCGGTGGGGTGCGGGCCGGCTCGGCGGCCGCCTGGTTCGTTTGTTCGGGGGTGCTCACGAGCGTGCCTTTCGATGAGGCGGCGTCACGCGCCGAGCAGGTGAATTCCGAGTCGGGAGGCCAGGAAGCCGCGTGCGATGAAGAGCACACCGGAGACCACCGCGATCATGACCACCGCGAAGCAGAGCAGGGACGCGGCCAGCGCGGCGGTCCGGGTGGCTCCGGTCGCACCGTCGTCGACCTGGGAGCGGAAGCGGATGCCGACGGCGAACACGGTCGGCAGCCCGGCCCCGAAGATCAAGGCGGCCAGCATGACTCGCCACAGGTCGGAGAGGTTGTGCAGCAGGGTGTGCATCGCGGTCTCCTAGCCGATTCCGACGGTGTCGTCATTGCGGGAAGCAGCGGAGTTTGCACTGCGACCGTTCGAGGTGGCCGGGTCCGCCGCGCCACCCCACTCCTCGGTGACGTTGTGCGAGTTGACCACCGCGCGCTTGGACCGGAGCCAGATGAACGCGGCCATGGCGATCAGCAGCGCCAGCACCACCAGCACGCCGGCCGTGCCGCCGATGCCGTGCAGGATGGCCCAGCAGATCGCGCCCGCCACGCCGGCCAGCGGCAGGGTCAGCACCCAGGCCACCACCATGCGGCCGAGCACGCCCCAGCGCACCTCCGCGCCTGGGCGTCCGATGCCGGAACCGAGGATGGATCCGGTCACCACCTGGGTGGTGGACAGCGGCAGGCCGAAGTGGGCCGAGGTGAGAATGATCGCCGCACTGGTGGATTCGGCGGCGAAGCCCTGCGGCGGCACGATGTCGACCAGGCCCTTGCCCAGGGTGCGGATGATGCGCCAGCCGCCGAGGCAGGTGCCGGCGGCCATGGCGATGGCGCAGGACACGATGACCCACAGCGGCAGCGGATCGCTGGCCTTGGCCGAGCCGTGCGCGATGAGCGCCAGGAAGATGATGCCCATGGTCTTCTGCGCGTCATTGGTGCCGTGCGCCAGCGAGACCAGGGAGGCGGTGCCGATCTGTCCCCAGCGGAAGCCGCGGGTCACGGTCCGCTCGTTGCTGTCCCGGGTGATCCGGTACACCACCCAGGAGGCGATGGAGGCCACCAGCGCCGCCACGATCGGGGAGAGCAGGGCCGGGACGATGATCTTGGCGAGCACACCCTTGCTGCCCGCCGTCCAGATCACCCCGTGCAGGCCCAGCGCTGCGATGGTCGAGCCGATGAGACCACCGAACAGCGCGTGCGAGGAACTCGACGGCAAACCCAACAACCAGGTGAACAGATTCCACAGAATGCCGCCGACCAGTCCGGCGAAGACGATGTCCAGCAGGGCGCGGCCGCTCACCTCCGACAGGTCGACAATGCCCTCGGCGACCGTGGCGGCGACGGCGACGCTGAGGAACGCACCGACCAGATTCAGTGCTCCGGACAGGAGTACGGCGGTACGCGGGGCGAGGGCACCGGTGGCGATGGAGGTGGCCATCGCGTTCGCGGTGTCGTGAAATCCGTTTGTGAAGTCGAATGCCAAGGCTGTGCAAACAACGATCAGCAGAACGAGCAGTTCGGCAGACACACCGATCAGTTTGCGTCATGCTCTTTACGCTCCGTTAACCGGTGCCCCCGGACGCATTTCACAGTTACCGCCGTGCTAAGGGGCGGTCCGGCGCGCTCAGTCGCCCCGGGTGTCGCGCCGGAGCGGGTGATTCGCCGGCACCTCGACGAGCACCAGCGGCGTCCCCTCGGGATCGCGGATCCACATCTCGATCAGACCCCACGGTTCGCGCTCGGGCGCGCGGTCGATGATGACCCCGCGCAGCGCGAGTT
Organism: Nocardia sp. NPDC059236; assembly: GCF_042754085.1. Lineage (NCBI taxonomy): Bacteria > Bacillati > Actinomycetota > Actinomycetes > Mycobacteriales > Nocardiaceae > Nocardia > Nocardia sp. NPDC059236. The sequence continues at coordinate 515,568 of NZ_JBHZAF010000003.1, read as the reverse complement.
CCGCGGCGGCGTCGTCGCAGTCGCGGACCTGTAGCCAGATGGCGCCGGCGAACCCGCTCGGAGCATCGTCCGCGCGCCCGTGGCCGGCCACCTCGATCAGTGACTGCCCCGCGAAAAAGACCGTCCCACCCGGATACTCGCGGGCAATGGCCAGTTCCAGCGCGTCGCGATAGAACTCGACCGTCCGCTCGTAGTCGCGCGGTCGCAGGATTACCCGACTGCTCAGTATCTCCATGAGTGCAGCATGACAGCTTGCCGTTTGCTGCGGTCCGGGTTCAGAAGTACCAGGGGTAGGGCTTCCAGTCCGGTTCGCGCTTCTCGAGGAAGGCGTCGCGGCCCTCGACCGCTTCGTCGGTCATGTAGGCCAGGCGGGTCGCTTCACCGGCGAACAGTTGCTGGCCGACCAGTCCGTCGTCGGTGAGATTGAAGGCGTACTTCAGCATTCGAATCGCCTGCGGCGACTTGCCGAGGATGTCGGCGGTCCATTCCAGCGCGACGTCCTCGAGCTGCTCGTGGTCCACGACCGCGTTGACCGCACCCATCTGATGCATCTCCGCCGCGGTGTAGGGCCGCCCCAGGAAGAAGATCTCGCGAGCGAACTTCTGGCCCACCATCTTCGCCAGATAGGCGCTGCCGTACCCGGCATCGAAGCTGCCCACATCGGCGTCGGTCTGCTTGAACCGCGCGTGCTCGCGCGAGGCCAGGGTCAGGTCGCAGGTGACGTGCAGGCTGTGCCCGCCACCGGCCGCCCACCCGTTGACCAGCGCGATGACCACCTTGGGCATGAAGCGGATGAGCCGCTGCACCTCGAGGATGTGCAGTCGCCCCGCACGCGCCGCATCCACGGTGTCGGCGGTGTCGCCGGAGGCGTACTGGTAGCCGCTGCGCCCGCGGATGCGCTGGTCGCCGCCGGAACAGAAGGCCCAGCCGCCGTCCTTGGGGCTGGGGCCGTTCCCGGTGAGCAGGACCGCACCGACGTCGGGGCTCATCCGGGCGTGATCGAGCGCGCGGTACAGCTCGTCGACGGTGTGCGGGCGGAAGGCATTGCGTACCTCGGGGCGATCGAAGGCGATCCGGACCGTGCCCTGCTCGATGTGCCGGTGGTACGTGATGTCGGTGAGGTTCTCGAATCCCGGGACGGGCCGCCACAGCGTCGCATTGAAGGTCACGGGAGTGAACATACTGTTCCGGTTCCCGGCGGGTGCAGACCCACCGCAGTTCGGCGCCATGTTCTGCGCGTCGCTCCGGATTACCGGCAGCGGAATTCGGCCATCCGACAAGCGCGCTGATTGTTAGCGGGCGGGGTTGCCCGGGGCTCGATCGGACGCTTGCTATTGGTACGGAGAGAACTCCGACCGATCGGTAACCGAAAGTGAAACGCTGCCAATCGATTGCGGAGGGCTTACAGTGCTGTTGCTGCTGAGGCAGTAGCAGCGCATTGGCATCGTGTGTGCGGGGACACCGGTGCGTATAGTTGCGTGCGCTCGTTCATCGAAAAACTATCCGGAGGAACCTGAAAGTGGTTGCAGCACTGTCTGAATCCCTGCTCGATGACGCCAAGCGTCCGGCCTTCATCGCCGACGCGGAGAAGGTTCTGGACGAGGAGGTGTCGGACAAGGGCGGCGCGTCGGGCCTGGTCGTCAAGGGCGGCTACGCCGCGATCAAGAAGGTCAGCCCCTCGATCGTGAGTGACGCGCTGGAGTCCTTCGCGCCCAAGTTCGTCGAGCAGCTGGAGCCGTTCTGGGCGGAGTACAAGAACGGTGGCGCCGGGTCGTTCGCCGATCTGCTGGTCTCCAAGCAGGACGAGGTGGCCGACGCGCTGCTGTCGGTGACCGACGCGCGGGCCGAGGCGTCGTCGCGCCCGGCGCTGACCAAGGTCTACAACTCCATGCGTTCGTCGGCGAAGAAGCATGTCGCCGAGGCCCTTCCGCGCCTGGGTGACCTGGTGCAGAAGCACGCTGGTTAATTAGGCCGACCGGTTCGCGGCCCGGCGAGGGGCCGCGAACAGTCAACGGTCCGCGGTGCTGCCGCCCGTGGACAGCGAATGCCCGCCGAGGTGGTTCGGGGGCACTCGCCTTTTTCCGGCTCCGTGAGCCGGTTCAGCCCTGGGACTTGCCCACCCGCCAGTAGCCGGTGAAAGTGATGTCCGCCTTGGCGATTTCGCGCTCCTGCGCCAGATGCCGCCGCACTCCCGCGGCCAGCTTCTGCTCACCCGCGACGAAGGCGTAGACGCCCGCGCCGGGCAGGTCCGCTCCGCGCACGGCCTCCGCCGCCAGTGCGCCGATCTCAGCGTGCGGATCCGTGCGGACCAGCCAGTTCACCTGCACGCCTTCGGGTTCGCCCAGTTCCTGCCGGTCCTCGGCGGACGGAAGCTCGAGATACGCCGCGCCCCTGGCGTCCCGTGGCAGCGACCGCAGCACGCCCGCGATGCCGGGCAGCGCGCTCTCGTCACCCACCAGCAGTGTCCAATCACTGTGGTCGGGAGCCTGATAGGTGATGCCCTCGTCCAGCAGTCCGACCTGGCAGCCGGGTGTGGCGCTGTTGGCCCACGCGGAGGCGGGGCTGTCGTCACCGTGTGAGACGAAATCGATGTCGATCTCGGCCGTGATGCCGAACTCCCCGAAACCGGCCGCTCGGTAATCCCGCACCGTGTAGTTGCGCGCCAGCGGACGGTGTTCCTTGCCCATCATCAGGTACTGCGCGAACCAGCCGAGGTTGCTCGCGGAGGTGGGTAGCCGCAGGTTGCCGTCGCGTCCGGGCATGAACAGCCGGAACCACTGGTCGTAGCCCATGGCGGTGAATCCGGCCAGGCCCGGGCCGCTGAGGGTGACGCGGACGAAATGGGGGCTGATCCGTTTGCTGGCCAGGACCTCCGCGGTGAGGATCTCGCGGTGCTCGGGCTTGACATGCTTGCTGCGCTTCGCCATTGGCTTAGGTTAGCAAACCCTAACTTAATAACACAGGTGTGAGCGGGCCGACGGAGCGGGGCGGGCGGCTGTCTGAGAGGCTGGAGGTGTGAATCCTTCGACAGCCCAGGCGCACGTCGTCGTCGACGAGCTCGCGCGCGGCGGAGTGCGGGATGTCGTCCTGTGCCCCGGCTCGCGAAATGCGCCGCTGGCTTTCGCGTTGCAGGCGGCCGACCGGGCCGGGCGGATCCGGCTGCACATGCGCATCGACGAGCGTTCCGCGGGCTTCCTGGCCGTCGGCCTGGCCGCCGCCAGCGGTCGCCCGGTGCCCGTCGTCATGACCTCCGGCACCGCCGTGGCCAATCTGGGCCCGGCCGTCCTCGAAGCGAACTACGCCCGCATCCCGCTGATCGTGCTGAGCGCCAACCGCCCGTACGAGATGCTCGGCACCGGGGCGAACCAGACCGTCGAGCAGTTCGGTCTCTTCGGCAGCCAGGTGCGCGCCGCCATCAGCCTGGGGCTGGCCGAGTCCGAGCCCGGCGACGATCTGTACTCGAAGCAGAACAGCGTGTGGCGCTCCGCGGTCTGCCGCGTGCTGGCCGCCGCCCGCGGCTCCCGCTCCGGCAATGCCGGGCCGGTGCACTTCGACATTCCGCTGCGCGAACCGCTGGTGCCGGACCTGGCCGCCGGTGATCTGCTGCCCCCGGGACGGATAGACGAAGAGCCCTGGACCGCAACGCAATACGCGACCCTCGACGTCCCCCTGGATATCGACCTGACCCCGGACACCGTGGTCATCTCCGGTCACGGCGCGGGCCATCGCCCCGAACTCGCGGCCCTGCCCACGGTCGCCGAACCCACCGCGCCCATGCACGGCCCGGCGCTGCATCCGCTGGCGCTGCCGCTGCTGCAGCCCCGGCAGGCGATCATCACCGGCCGGCCCACCCTGCACCGGCAGGTGTCGCGGGTGCTGTCGGACCCGGAGATCACGGTGTACGCGCTGACCACCGGCCCGCGCTGGCCCGATGTGTCCGGCAATGTGGTGGGCACCGGTACCCGCGCGGTCACCCATGGCGCGCCGCGGCCGGAGTGGCTGGAGCTGTGCCGGGATCTGAACGAGAAGGCCGTCACCGTGGTGCGCGCGAAGCTGGCCGGACACCCGAAGCCGACCGGTTTGCATGTCGCGTCCGTGGTGATGGACGCCCTGCACGACGGCGACCAGCTGCTGCTCGGCGCCTCGAACCCGGTGCGTGACGCCGCGCTGGTCTCCGAGCCGCGGCCCGGCGTGCGGGTGCTGTCCAACCGCGGCGTGGCCGGCATCGACGGCACCGTCTCGGCGGCGGTCGGCGCGGCCCTCACCCATCCGGGCCGCACCGTCGCGCTCATGGGCGACCTGACCTTCCTGCACGACGCGTCCGGCCTGCTCATCGGCACGGGCGAGCCGCGACCGCAGGACCTCACCATCGTGGTCGCCAATGACGACGGCGGCGGCATCTTCGAATTGCTCGAGCAGGGCGATCCGCAGTACGCGGGCGTGTTCGAGCGGGTCTTCGGCACCCCCCACGGCATGGATCTGGCCGCGCTGTGCGCCGCCTACCGCGTTCCGCACCGCCAGGTCGATCCCGGGCAGCTGGCCATCGAGCTGACCAGCAGCGCACACGGCATTCGGGTACTCGAGGTCGCGACCGAGCGGTCGAGCCTACGGGAGCTGCACGCCACCATGCGGGCAGGCGTGTCGAATTAGCCTGGGCGCGAACGCCGCCGGTCAGTACTCGGTGCCGGCGTCCGATTCGTAGTCGTCGTCCATGGGAACGGGGATCGCCTGCTCGACCAGATCCCCCTCGGAGGCGGTCCAGCCACTGTCTCCGGCGGGCAGCGATGTGATCTCGGAGTCCGATTCGAGCGTCTCGGGGTTCACCTCGTCCAGCGGATTGGCGGGGGTGCTCTGCTCTACATAGTCGGCCTCGGGCACTGCGTCGATGCGATCGATCATCGCTTGCTCCTCTCTGCCGGGGTGGGCGGGCCGTGCAGTCGGGCACTTCGAGAATGCTCCCGTTTCACCAGCTCGGCAACCCGTCTTCATCCCGCCCGGCAACCGGGCCGGCATCACTCGCCGGGCAGCGCCGCGTCGTCCGCGGGGTACTCGACGAGAGCCAGTACCCGGCCCGCCATGAACCGGGCGGTGCGGACCGGTCCGCCGGTTCGAGTCACTTCGCTGACCTCCACGATTCCCCGCGCAATGCGGGTCTCGATGCGGCGGCCCGCTCTGGTCGCCATGATTTCGTAGTTCCGAGACCCGTCGCCGGTGTCGACGACGATCTCCACGCGATCACCTTTCATCTATCAATTCTCCTCCCTACCAGGGTCTTTCGCCGCTGATACCGCCTAACGAACCGGTTGCGGCGCAGCGCTGCAAGCACATTCCGGGCGCTCGCCGGGCATCGTGCGCGCCGCGGCGATGAATTCCGCCGGGCCGCCCCGTCTCCATCGGTGACCGGGCCGCACCGTTGGTTCGGCATGTCCCCGGGAGGAACCATGACCACACCGGAATTCGACCTCGAAGCCGCCGCGAGCGCGGTGGAGGCGGTCGTCGCCGCTGTCTCCGAGGCCGACTTCGACCGCCGCACGCCGTCCGAGATCACCGTGCGCGACATGCTCGTTCATGTGCTGGGCTTCACCGAGGGCTTCCGGCAGGGCGCGACCAAGGAGATGATCGGCCGGTCCCAGCCGCCGGCGCCGGGGACCGGATCGCTCCCCGAGGATTGGCGCGACCGCATTCCGACGCAGTTGAAGGCTCTCGTGGCCGCCTGGCGCGAACCGGCGGCCTGGGTAGGTGACACCGAGGTCGGCGGTGTGCTCGCGCCCGCCCCGCAGATGGCGATCTTCGCTCTGGACGAGTTGGTGATCCATGGCTGGGACCTGGCCCGGGCGGTCGGACAGCCTTATGCCCCGGCGGAGCCGGATCTGGCGGTGCTGCTCGGCTTCCTTCGTGACACCCCGCGGGCAGGGGTGCCCGGGCTCTTCGGGCCGGTTGTCGATATCCCGGCCGAGGCGCCGCTCATCGATCGCGTGGTCGGACTGACCGGTCGCGATCCGGCCTGGACGGCGGACTGACCACGCTGGAAACGGCGACCGCAGGCACGGGGAGGGGTGGTGCGTGCGGGTGGCCGCGGGGTGGGCCGTGGGATGGCTATCGAGGCATCCGGTGCGCGTGCTCGGTTGTGCCGGAAGCGAATACGCCCTGCGCCGCGGCCAGTGCGGCGGCCTCGGCGGCGGCGTCGACGGCCCTCTCGTCGACCGGATCCCCGCTGACCAGCAGGCGGTAGTAGAGCGGGGCCGAGACGGCGGAAAGCACTGCGCGCGGGTCGGTTCCGGGTGGGACCTCGCCGCGCGCGACGGCCGCCTCGACGCAGGGGGACCATTCCGTCAGCCGGGTGTCGTAGAAGGCGCGCAGGGCCGCGGCGGCGGTGTCGTCGCTGGTGGCGGCGGCGATGACGGCCCGGAAGAGGCGGCCCTGCCGGGCATCGGTGAGCGTCTTCCCGACCAGCCGCGCATTGGCGAGCAGGTCCCCGCGCAGGCTGCCGGTATCGCTGTGGGGGAGTGAGGTTTCGGCCATGTCGGCCAGCAGGTCGGCGACCAGTCCCGCCGGGGTGCGCCAGCGGCGGTAGACGGTGGTCTTGCCGACTTCGGCGAGTGCGGCCACCTCGGCCAGGTCGAGGGTGGCGAAGCCGCGTTCGGCGAGCAGGTCGCCGGCGGCGCGCAGTACGGACTCGCGGACGCGGGCGGTGCGCCCGCCCGGGCGGACCGAGCCGGGGGTCGGATCGGCATGGTCCGCTGCGTGCGTCTCGCTGCCCTCTGCGCGTATGTCGCGGCTCATAACGGTTCTCCAGTTCCATTTGCGGCGAGACGAGTGTAGCGTCGGGCGAGTTAATGAAACTGCAGTTCCGTTAGGAGTGGTGATCATGGAATATCGTCGGCTCGGCGCCTCGGGTCTGCTGGTTCCGGCATTGAGCTTCGGCGCGGGCACCTTCGGCGGTCGCGGCGAACTCTTCTCCGCCTGGGGCGATACCGACGCCCGGCAGGCCCGCCGCCTGGTGGACATCAGCCTGGACGCGGGCGTCACCCTCTTCGACACCGCCGACGTCTACTCCGACGGCGCCTCGGAAGAGGTGCTGGGCGAGGCGATCCGGGGCCGCCGCGAGCAGCTGCTGCTCTCCACCAAGGCCTCGCTGCCCACCGGTCCCGGCCCGTTCGACGCCGGATCCGGTCGCGCCCGGCTGATCTCGGCGGTCGAGGGCTCACTGCGGCGGCTCGGCACCGACCACCTCGACCTGTTCCAGCTGCACGCCTTCGACGCGGGCACGCCGGTCGAGGAGGTGCTGGCGGCGCTCGACGAGCTGGTGCGCGCCGGCAAGATCCGCTATGTCGGCGCCTCCAATTTCGCGGGCTGGCAGCTCATGAAATCCCTTGCCGCCGCGGACCGGTACGGCTTCCCGCGCTATGTCGCGCACCAGGTCTACTACTCCCTGGTCGGCCGCGATTACGAGTGGGAACTGATGCCGCTCGGCCTGGATCAGGGGGTGGGCGCGGTGGTCTGGAGCCCGCTCGGCTGGGGCCGCCTCACCGGCAGAATCCGTCGCGGACAACCGCTTCCGGCCGGCAGCCGCCTGCACACCACCGCCGAGGCGGGCCCGCCGGTGCGCGACGAACTGCTCTACGACGTCGTGGACGTCCTCGACGAGATCGCTGCCGAAACCGGCCGCACGGTCCCGCAGATCGCCCTGAACTGGCTGCTGCGCCGGCCGAGCGTGGCCACGGTCATCGTGGGCGCGCGCAACGAGGAACAGCTGCGCCAGAATCTCGGCGCGGTCGGCTGGAGTCTCGATGCCGACCAGCTCGCCCGGCTGGACAAGGCGAGCGCGGTGACCCCGCCCTATCCCTATTACCCGTACTACCGGCTGCCGGACTTCGCCCGGCTCAATCCGCCGGCGGTGTAAGGGTTCACGGGTTCGGGAAGAGTCCCTGCGCGAGCACCGGCCACGAGGTCTTCAGGTCGTCCTGCCAGTAGCCCCAGATGTGGGTGCCGCTGCTGCGGAACTCGAATGTCGCCGGAATGTTCAGGGATTCCAGGCGTTTCTGCAGAATCGCCGTGGACAGTTCGCAATTCGCCTCGATGAGGGAGCCCAGCGCCACGGTCTTGGGAGTGTCCGCGGGCGCTTCCATCCGGCCGCGCGCGCCGGGCATGTCGAAGGCGCCCGGAATGCCGTTGCCGGTGGAGATGAAAAGGTTGGTGCCGCGCAGTTTCTCGGCATTGAGGGTGGGGTCGTTGGCCACCCACAGTGGACCGCCCTCGGGGCCCCACATGTTCTCGACCTTGCCGCCGCCGTAGAGCTCGGTGACCATCTTGATGGCCTCCCGGGCCATCGGCGTGATGGTCTGGAAGAAACCGCTGTACACGGCCGCGCTACGGAACAGCCCGGGATTGAAGATGACCGAATTCAGTACGGGCAGACCGGCCATCGAGATACCGGCGATGGCATTGTTGCCACTGCTGGTCAGTGCGGCCGTCATCAACGGCGGCAGTTCCTTGCCCAGATAGGTGGACCATTTGTTGACCCCCAGCGCGCGGTCGGGCTGGAGCCAGTCGGTGTACCAGCTGAATCTGCCGCCGATGATCTGCACGACATTGATGTTCTTGTCGCTCAGGAAATCCAGTGCGTCGGTGCGCAGTTGCCAGGTGGCGGCGTCCTCGCCGCCGCCGGCGCCATTGAGGAGGTAGAGGGTGGGGCGCGGCTCGGAGGTGTCCGCCGGGCGCAGCACGTCGACCGGGAAGGTCTGGTTCATGGCGGCGGAGTAGACGGTGAAGGTGACGTGGCGGTCGTCGGTGACGCCCACGCTCTTGATGAAGGAGCCGTCGTCGGTCTTCATGTCCGGGACCGAGACGCCGGGTGCGGTGGGATCGTCCGCGCCGGCGGGCACGGCGCCCGACAGGCCCAGTGCGGCGACGGTCGCGAGCACCGCCACCGTCAATCGTCCGGTGACTCGACTGATCCGACGGTTCAAGGCACCTGCCCTCAGCGTTCCTGGCAGCCGCCCCGGTGACGGCCCGCCCATCCGCATGAGCCTGGACAGGCGAGTTACAAATACCACAGTTTCACATTTGTGGAGGCCGGAATCGGCGGACCGACGCCGCGAGCGGACGACCGGATCAGTACACGTCGCGCACGTAGCGCTTCTCGGCCACCAGCTGCTTCTTGAACGCCAGCGCGCCGTCCTCGCTCAGCTTGCCGTGAATGCGGGCAATCTTCAGCAGGGTGTCGTCCACATCCTTGGCCATGCGCGCGGCGTCACCGCACACATAGAAATGACCGCCCTCACGCAACCATGCCCACAATTCCGCGCCGTGCTCGATCATCCGGTGCTGCACATAGATCCGCTCGCGCTGATCCCGGGAGAACGCCAGATCCAGCCGGGTCAGGAATCCCGAACGGAACATGTCCTCGAGTTCGGCGCGGTAATAGAAATTGTCCTTGGCGTGCTGATCGCCGAAGAACAGCCAATTGCGGCCCCGGCAGCCGAGGGCACGGCGCTCCTGGAGGAAACCGCGGAACGGCGCGATGCCGGTACCCGGACCCACCATGATCATCGGCGCGTTCGGATCCAGCGGCGGCCGGAAATGCGGCGCCCGCTGCAGGAAGATCGGCACCTCCGCGTGGGCACGATCGGCCAGGAACGTCGAGCTCACCCCGCCGCGCCGGGCCGCCGAACCGATGGCCGCCGGATCGCCGTAGCGCACCACGCCGACCGTCAGCTGCACCTCGCGCGGACTCACCAGCGGGCTCGACGAGATCGAATACTGGCGCGGCTGCAGCTTTTTCAGCGTGCCCAGCCACTCCACCAGATCGGCCCGCACCGGGAAGTCGCGCAGCACGTCCACCGCCTGCCGATCCCACAGATACCCGTCCAGCTCATTGCGATTGTCCCGGCGCAGCAGCTTGGCCAGCCGCGGGCTGGCATTGTGCTCGGCCACGAACGACAGCAGATCGGCGCTCACCCGCGTGATGTCGTAGTGCGTCCGCAGCGCCTCCGCCAGCGCCAGCTCGCCGTCCTCGACGTCGATCAGCCGCCGCCCCTCCAGTCCGGTCACCGCCAGCCACTCCGCCACCAGCGCTTCACAATTCGCGGGCCGCACCCCGAGCGAGTCCCCGACCTCGTAGGTGGCCTCGGGATCACTCAGATCGAAACCGAACTGCCGCACCTCTTTTCCGGAACCGTCCCGCGAAAGCAGTTCATTGCGGACCAATTTCGCCAGCACCGGCGAATTCCGTGTGAAAGGCGCGGCGGCGGTCGCGCGTATCCGCCGCCCCGGCGCGAGGCCGGTGATAGTGCCGGATCCGGCCCGCGGTGCGGCGGACCCTGGCGTGATTGCATCGGACCGGTGCGGCCGCGCCGACCCGGCCGCGCCGTGTTGGTCATCACCGCCCATGGGAGTGGAATTCGGGCCGAAGCCCGGGGAACCCCAACCCGGCGGCACATCGCCGGGCCTGGCGGCCGAACCATCCGAACCCGGGGCACCCGCTGCGGGCCCGCCGAACCCAGTGACGCCGCCCGACCGGTCGAGATTGCTGCCGCGGCCCGGTATGGCACCGGCTCCACCGGCGGAACGGTCGTCCGGTCCCGAACCAGCCGACGTGGCGGCGTGGTCCGCGATCTGGGCGAGGCCGTCGGCCACGGCGTCGAACCAGGCCGCGGACAGGTCCTCGTGATCGGGTTCGCTGTCGACGCGCGGCAACAGGCGCGTGGCTCCGCGTTTCTCGAACAGTTCGTCCAGCTTGCGGCCGTGGCCACAGAAGTCGTCGTACGAGGAATCGCCCAGCGCGAAGACCGCGTACCGCATCCCGGTCAGCCGGATCGCGCTGTCGTTCAGACGTTCCCAGAAGTCCGCGCCATTGTCGGGCGGGCCGCCGTCGCCGAAGGTGCTGCTGATGACCAGCACATCACCTGTCAGGTCGGACAATTCGGCGGAATCCATGTCCAGCAGGTGCGGCGCGAATCCCGAATCGGCCAGATAGGTCGCCAGGGCGGCGGCCAGTTCCTCCGCCGTCCCGGTCTGCGACGCCCACAGCACGGTCACCGTGCGCGTCGCCGCAGGCGTGGTGTCCGACGGGCCGTGCGACGCGCTGCTGCGCACGGCGCTGTCGAGCGCCGGTGAGTAGTGCTGCGCCCCACGCGAATACATCCCGCCCAGCAGCCCGTCGATCCACACCCGGCTGCGCTCCGAGATCGGCGCGGTCGCGGGCAGCACCGGGACGCCGCTGACCGGCAGGCTCTGCAGCGCCGCCAGATATCCACCGAGATAGATGCGCTCGGTCTCGGTCAGCATCGGTGCGACACCGGTCTCCAACCCGAGCATGAGCGCCAAGGGATGCAGTCCGCTCGCGGTCCGGTCCGGACCACCGCCCGCCCCGGCCGGATAGCGGTCCGCGGACAACGGGTCGGCGTGGCCGGTCTGATCGGCTGCACTGCCGGTGCCGGTCGGAGCGGTGGCGCTCAGGGCCGCCACCTTCCGCAGCCGGACCGCGCAGGCCTTGAACTCGGGTTGCAGGGAGATCGGGTCGACCGCGTCGTTGGTGACGGCATTGATGGTCAGGTATTCGCCCTGCTCGTCGTTCCAGTGGAACGGGGCGAAGCAGGTGCCGGGGAGGACGCGGTCGCTCACCTGGACGGGCAGCACGGCGCGGCCGCGGCGGGAGGTGATTTCGAGCTGGTCGTCCGCGCGCACCTCGAGGCGGGCGGCGTCCTCGGGGTGGATTTCCAGGAAGGGCTTGCCATTGAGCTTGGTCAGTTTCGCCACCTTCCCGGTCTTGGTCATGGTGTGCCACTGGTGTTGCAGGCGACCGGTATTGAGCACGAAGGGGTGATCCTCGTCCGGCATCTCGTCGGGCAGCAGGTGCGGGCGCGCCCAGAACACGGCCTTGCGGCTGGGCGTGGCGAAGGCCAGTCGCGGGGCGTGCCCGTGTTCGTCGGTGTGCAGGGTCTGGCTGACCCCGTCGTTGAGATAGCGAATCGGGTTGCGGCGCTGGGCCGGATCGGGGCACGGCCACTGCGCGGGCCCGGCCCGCAGCGCGTCGTAGTCGATGCCGCGCAGGTCGTAGCCGGTGGCAGGATTGGCGAATCGCCGGATCTCGTCGAAGATCTCGGCGCTGGAGGTGTACTCGAACCCGGGGAAGCCGAGGGCCGTCGCGACCTGCGCGATGAGCTGCCAGTCCGGGCGCGCGTCGCCGATCGGTTCCAACGACTGCTGCAGCAGGGTCAGATTGCGTTCCGAGTTCACCTGTACCCCATCGGCCTCGGCCCACAGGGTGGCGGGCAGCAGCAGGTCGGCGTAGGCATTGGTGGCGGTGTCGGTGAACACGTCCTGGGCGATCACCAGCTCGGCGGCCTCCAGCCCGGCGATGACGGTGCGCCGATTCGCCATGGAGGCAACGGGATTGCTGCACATGATCCAGCAGGCTTTGATCTCTCCGTCGGCCAGTCCGCGGAACATCTCGATGGAGCCGGGCCCGGCCTCGGCGCGAATGGTGCCCGGCGCCAGCCCCCATTCGGCCTCCACGAAGGCCCGGTCGGCGTCGGCGAGCACGCTGCGCTGACCCGGCAATCCCGGTCCCATGTAACCCATTTCGCGCCCGCCCATGGCATTGGGCTGCCCGGTGAGCGAGAACGGCCCGCTGCCGGTGCGGCAGATGGCGCCGGTGGCCAGGTGCAGGTTGATGATGGCGTTACTGGCCCAGGTGCCGTGCGTGGACTGGTTGATGCCCATGGTCCACAGCGACATCCATTCGCCCGCGGCGCCGATCCAGGCCGCGGCGGTGCGGATGTCGGCCTCGGGAATACCGGTCTCCTCGGACACCATCGACGGGGTGTAGGCGGCCAGGAACTCGGGCATGCCCGCCCAGTTCTCGGTGTGCTCGGCGATGAATTCGGCGTCGATGTCGCCGTTCTCGACCAGCAGGTGCAGCAGCCCGTTCAGCAGCGCCAGATCCGTGCCCGGCTTGATCTGCAGGAACAGGTCGGCGCGCGCCGCGGTGTCGGTGCGCCGCGGATCCACCACGATCAGCTTGGCGCCCGCCTTGAGCCGGTCGGCCATGCGCAGGAACAGGATGGGGTGGCAGTCGGCCATGTTCGCGCCGATGACGAAGAACAGGTCGGCGTGATCGAGGTCGTCGTAGGACCCGGGCGGCCCGTCCGCGCCCAGCGACAACTTGTACCCGCTGGCCGCGCTGGCCATGCACAGCCGCGAATTGGCCTCCATGTGCACGGTGCGCAGGTGGCCCTTGGCGAGCTTGGTGGCCAGGTACTGGGCCTCGATCGACAGCTGGCCGGACACGTAGAGGGCGATGGCGTCCGGTCCATCTGTGTCGAGAATCACGCGAAGACGCTGTGCGGCTTCGTGAATCGCCTCGTCGACGGGCATGGGCACCGGCGGCTGGCCGCGTTCGGGCCGGCGGTAGGCGGTCTCCATGCGGCCGGGCGCGGCCATCAGTTCGGCGTGCGTATTGCCCTTGGTGCACAGCCGCCCGGCATTGACCGGGTGGTCCTTGTCGCCCTTCACCTTGGCGATCACGGGCAGTCCGCGTGCGCCGGGCTTGGTTTCGACGGTGATGCCGCAGCCCACCCCGCAGTACGAGCACGCGGTCCGGGCGCTCGTCGGGGGCGTGGGCTGTTCCGGCATGGTTCCGAGTTAAGCCACCCCGGGTTGCGGTGGATTTACCGAACGTTATCGCCAGATGACAATCCACCTCACAGCCGTTTTCCGGGAGTGTGAGGCCCAGGTCGGGACGCTGCCGTGAGCAACGCCACAGGTCAGCCGCTCCGGACTCGTTCTCCGCTCAGCCCAGCTTGTACGCCCGGTGCAGGGCCACGGCCCCGCCCGAGAGATTGCGCCACTGCACCGAGGACCATCCGGCGTCGGCGATCCGCAGCGCCAGCTGCGGCTGGTTCGGCCACTCCCGAATCGACTCGGCCAGATACACATAGGCGTCCGGATTACTGGAGACCGCGCGCGCCAGCGGCGGCAGCGCCCGCATCAGGTACTCCATGTAGATGGTCCGGAAGGGTTCCCAGGTCGGCGTCGAGAACTCGGCCACCACCAACCGCCCGCCCGGCTTGGTGACGCGCAGCATCTCGCGCAGCGCCAGATCCGGGTCGGCCACATTGCGCAGGCCGTAGGCGATGGTCACCGCGTCGAAGGAGTCGTCGGCGAAGGGCAGCGCCATGGCGTCGGCGGCGACCATGGGCACATTGCGGTGCCGTCCGGCCGACAGCATGCCCTGGGAGAAGTCCGCGGCCAGCACCCACGCGCCCGATTTGGCCAGGTCCACGGTGGAGACACCGGTTCCCGCCGCCAGATCCAGCACTCGCTCGCCGGGTCGCAGGCCCAGTGCCTTGCGCGTCACCCAGCGCCAATACCTGTCCTGGCCAACGGAGATCACCGAATTGGTCAGGTCGTACCGCTTGGCGACACCGTCGAACATGGACGCGACGTCGCGCGGCTGCTTGTCCAGCTGGGCCCGAAACGATGCTCTGTTAATTTTGCCCTCCGCTTCGCTCCGGGCGGGTTCGCGGCCCCGGAGGTCTCGATTCTTCCCTCCTCCGCTCCTCCGCTTCGCTCCCCCGCTCCGTCAGTCCAGAATCGAGACGGGCCGCGAACCTGTGGGTGGTGGCCGGGTTCTTCTACCGCCGCAGCTTAGTTCGCAGTTTTGCTCGGAGCGCGCCCAGCCACCGGCTCGGGGGTGAGCCGAGGAACCACACCGCGGGGATGGCGACGGCCCAGGAGACCACGATGACCGACAGCGCCGGGATGATCGCGACACGCGCATCGCGACCCGCCACGCGTACGAGATCGGGATCACTGCGCCGGTATTCGACATTGATGCGTTCGCCGACGGTCAGTCTGGTGGGGTACAGCACCCCGGTCTTCGGATTGTGCGTCTCGCCGTCGGGCGTCACGAAGATGACCGCGGATCGCAGCGTGCCGGCCGAGAGGACTTCGGCGCTGGTCACGCCCTTGTCGGAGTTGATCAGGTGGTCGTCGCGCCAGGCCGCCAGCACCAGCAGCACGGCCAGGAAGCTGACCGTGGCCGCGGCGATCACGACCCCGATCCGAGCCCGCCGCAACCGAACCGCCCGCCGCTGTTCAGCGCGCTGTGTCCGATCGTCGCTCCGCTGCGCTCCGCTATCAGACTGGCTAGTTTCCGACACTTCAGCAGGCTATTCCATCGCTGGGCTACGGTCTTCGCCATGTCCCGAAAATTCAGCTTCACCGTGCAGTACAGCGTTCCGGTCGAAGAGCTTCACCGGGCACTGACCAATGACGAAATGTGGCAGGCCCGCTTCGCCGGGGCGACCACCGCCACACTCGAGCTCACCCACCCGGACGGCCCCGGCACCATCCAGATCCACATGACCGAGAAGGCGCCCGAGGACCAGATTCCCGGCATCGTCAAGAAGGTCCTCAAGAGCGAGCTCATGCTCGAGCGCACCGACACCTGGGGAGCGCTCACCGACGGCGTCGCCAAGGGCGGCTTCAGCGGCCGCTCCAGCGGCATCACCACCGAGATGGCGGGCGCGTTCGAATTGCGGCCCACCGCCGAAGGTTCCGAGATCGAGGCCACCGGCACGGTCGACGTGAAGGTCCCGCTGGTCGGCGGGGCCATCGAACCACTGGTCGAGAACCTGCTCAAGCGGGTCATGAACAGTGAGCGCAAGTCCGTCGAATCCTGGTTCGCCGCGCAGACCGCCTGATCTCGGTAAACCGTGGATGCGGGGGTGGTCCCGCATCCACGGTGGCTTGTGCTTACTCCGGGCCGAACTGGGCCGTGGCCGGATCGAATTCGCGGGGTTCGACCAGGACCAGCCAGTTGCCGGAGTTGTCGCGGACGATGGCCTCGACGCCGTAGGGGCGTTCCGACGGCGGCTGCACGAACTCCACGTCCTTGGCGGTGAGTTCCTCGAAGGCCTTCTGGCAGTTGTCGGTTCGCAGGCCCAGCGCGCCGTGCGTGCCATTGGCCATGGACCGCCGGATGGCCTCGGCCAGATTGTCGTCCAGCGGGGGACCCGGGATCATCAGCGTGACCTCCAGCTCCGGATGGTTCGGGTGCACCACGGTCACCCAGCGGAAGCCGTTGTCGCCCATGGTCACATCGCTGGCCTCCACGAAACCCAGCTTCTCGATGTACCACTGCTTCGCGGCGGTCTGATCGGTCACGTACACGGTCACGAGCGAGACATTGGTGATGATCGTCATGCCCCGAGCCTATGGACGGCGGGCCCGCGCGGGCTTCTCCGAAATTGCGCGTTTCCGCGCCGGACGGATTCGCGTCCGGATAGCCGAGTTCACACACTCGGAACCTCGGTGAGCCTGCCGTAACAGCCGCGCAATGGAGCGGAAAGCCGAGATCAATATTCGGTGACCACCCTCGAATCGGAAAAAGCTCGTGACGAGCCCGAACGAGGAGTGCCGGTGGTTCAGGTCGAAACACCCGCGGCCAATGCGGTCGCCGCGTCCAAGGAGACGCTGGAGGATTACACGCTGCGGTTCGCGCCCCGCGGCTACCGCAAATGGAGTCCGGCGGTGGTCGGCGTCTCGGCGCTGGGCGGCATCGCCTACCTGGCCGACTTCTCCATCGGCGCGAACATCGGCATCGCCAACGGCACCGGCAACGCTCTGCTGGGCATCGGCATCTTCGCCATCGTGGTCATGCTCACGGGTTTCCCGCTGGCCTACTACGCGGCGCGCTACAACATCGACCTGGACCTGATCACCCGCGGCAGCGGCTTCGGGTACTACGGGTCGGTGGTGACGAACATCGTGTTCGCCTCCTTCACCTTCATCTTCTTCGCCCTCGAGGGCTCGATCATGGCGCAGGGCCTGAAACTCGGCCTGCACGCGCCGCTGCCGGTCGGCTACCTGGTGTCCACGGTGATGATCTTCCCGCTGGTCATCTACGGCATGAACACCCTGTCCAAGCTGCAGGTGTGGACCACCCCGCTGTGGCTGATCCTGATGGTGCTGCCGTTCGGCTTCCTGCTGGTCCGCCACCCGGACTCGGTCGGCACCTTCCTGTCCTACGGCGGCCAGGACGGCAAGGGCGTGAGCCTGTCCGGCGCGCTGCTCGCCGCCGGTGTCTGCCTCTCGCTCATCGCCCAGATCGCCGAGCAGATCGACTACCTGCGCTTCATGCCGCCCCGGACCCCGGAGAACGCCCGCAAGTGGTGGGGCTGGATGCTGCTGGCCGGACCGGGCTGGGTGCTCTTCGGCGCCATCAAGCAGGTGGTCGGCCTGTTCCTGGCGGTCTACCTGATCGCGAATCTGCCCGGCGCGCAGGACATCGCCAACCAGCCGGTGCACCAGTTCCTCGAGATCTACCGCGACATGATGCCGTCCTGGCTGGCCATGACCCTGGCCGTGGCGCTGGTCGTCATCAGCCAGATCAAGATCAATGTGACCAATGCGTATTCGGGCTCGCTGGCGTGGACCAACTCCTTCACCCGCGTCACCAAGACCTACCCGGGCCGCATCGTCTTCCTCGGCCTGAACCTGGCCATCGCGCTGATCCTGATGGAAGCCAACATGTTCGACTTCCTCAACAACATCCTCGGCTTCTACGCCAACTGCGGCATCGCCTGGATCGTCACCGTCGCAACGGATATCGCGATCAACAAGTACGTGCTGAAGATCTCGCCCAAGGAGCCGGAGTTCCGGCGCGGCATGCTCCACGACTTCAACCCGGTCGGCCTGGTCGGCTTCGGCCTGTCGGCGGTGCTGTCGATCATGACCTTCTTCGGCATCTTCGGTGAGACCCTGAAGCCGTACTCGCCCATTGTGGCCGTGGTGGTTTCGTTCCTGGCGACCCCGCTGACCGCGATCCTCACCAAGGGCAGGTACTACCTGCGCCGCGACCACGACGGCATCGAGCTGCCCATGTTCGACGAGCACGGCAACCCGTCGGGGGAGACCCTCACCTGCGCTGTCACCGGCATGGAATTCGAGCGCCCGGACATGATCGCCTCGGCGGTCCCGGGACCCGAGGGCGAGATCCAGTACATCAGCTCGCTCGCACTCTCGACGGACAAGACCGGCATTCACGTCCTGCCGTCCCGATGAGGCTGTGGCCCGAACGAATTCGCGTCATTGTGTGCGTTTCCGATCCGAGAGGCCGTGCATGAAGACGTAGCAACCCGGGATATGGGGTGCGCCCTCGGCCGCGAACTTCGCTTGATACTCCGAGGGCGACATCCCCACCAGCTCGGTGAATTTGCTGCTGAACGACCCGAGACTGCTGTAGCCGACGAGCATGCAGGCCTCGGTCACCGTCACATTGGTGGCGCGCAACAGATCCTGGGCCCGCTCGATCCGGCGCTCGGCCAGATACACCGCGGGCGTCTTGCCGTACGTCGCCGCGAAACACCGCAGGAAGTGATACTTCGACACCCCCGCGGCCGCCGCCAGACTGTCCAGGTCCAAGGGCTCCGCGTAGTGCCGGTCGGCCAGATCCCGTGCTCGCCGCAGATGCGGCAGCAGCTCCTCGGGAACCGGCCGGGCGTTCACGAGAACGGCTGGATCTTGTCGAAACGCAGGGAGGCCCGGCCCGCGCCCCGCCACAGCCGGGCGGTCAGGTCCACGTCCTCGTCGGTGACCAGATTGCCCATCACCCGGACCGCGGTGCGCTGCAACAGCTTCGATCGCATCATCGGCGGCCCGCCCAGCGGCACGGTGCGCGGGTGGGTGGCCAGCCCCGCCAGCCGCCGGGCCACCGAATAGGTGCGGCCGTAGCGTTCCCGCAGCAGCTCCGGCCAGATATGGGTCAGATCGGGCTGGTCCAGGATCCCGGCGAGCATGTGCCCGCCCTCCAGGCCGTAGTCGATGCCCTCGCCGTTGAGCGGGTTCACGCACCCGGCCGCGTCGCCCACCAGCGCCCAGTTGCGCCCGGCCAGATTCGACACCGCGCCGCCCATGGGCAGCAGCGCCGACGCCACCGCCCGCGCCTCGCCCTCGAATCCCCACTCCGCGCGGCGCTCCGAAACATAGTGCTGCAGTAGCGGTTTCAAAGCGATATGCGACGGACGCCTTTCGGTGGCCAGCGAGCCGACGCCGATATTCACCTCGCCATTGCCGAGCGGGAAAACCCAGCCGTATCCGGGAATCAATTCCCCGTTCGCATCCCGCAATTCGAGATGCGAGGTGATCCACTCGTCGTCACTGCGCTCGGACCTGATGTAGGCCCGCGCCGCGGTCCCGTACGCGTACTGGCGATGCCAGGTGCGGCCCAGCAGCTTTCCGACGGGGGAGCGCACGCCGTCGGCCACGATCAGGATGTCGCACGACACCGCGCGCAGGCCGGCGTCGGTCTTGACCGTCACCCCGGTGACCCGGTCGCCCTCGCGGGCCACCTCCACCACCTTGGCCCCGTCCACCATCCGCACGCCCGACTTGATCGCCGTCTCGCGCAGCTTGTCGTCGAGTTCGGTTCGCGGAACGGCGCTTCCGTAGGCGGGGAACGACCCGTCCGGCCAGGGCAGCAGCGCCTCCCGCCCGAACCCGGCCATCCGCAGGCCGCGATTGACCGTGTGCGCCCGCACCCAGTCGCCGAGCCCGAGATGCTCGAGTTCGGCGGCGGCGCGCGGCGTCAGTCCGTCACCGCAGGTCTTGTCGCGCGGGAACACCGCCGAATCGGTCAGCAGCACATCCCGACCCATGCGCGCGGCCCAGGCGGCCGCCGCGGACCCGGCAGGACCCGCCCCGACTACCAGGACCTCGGCGTGCGCCGGCAGAACATCCGATGATTTCCCCTGCTCGGGCGCGTGTTCCGGTGAACCCATGCGATCAATACTTGCAGCACATCACCGGGCGCGCATATTTGCCCTGCGCTTCATAGCGGGCGTTTCGTTTCGCGTGGCGAGTGTTTCGTGCGTCGCACTACGGTGGTGTCCATAGGGGGTGATCGGTCCACACGCTAGGTTCTTTGGCGTGGGGTCGGACGCGGCATTGGGAGATGAAATGAGCGCATCAGCTGTGAGCGAGGAGAGCACCGTGGTCGCGGGGGTGGATCTGGGCGATCCCGAGCTCGCGGCGACCGTGCGCAAGGGCCTGATCGAGGTCGAGGATCTGCTGATCACCGAGCTGTCCGACGGCGAGGAGTTCCTGCAGGAGGCGGCGCTGCACCTGGCCAAGGCCGGCGGCAAGCGGTTTCGTCCCCTGTTCACCATCCTGACCGGTCAGCTGGGCCCCGACCCGACCAGCCCCGACCTGGTCACCGCCGGCACCGTGGTGGAGCTCGTGCACCTCGCCACCCTGTACCACGACGACGTCATGGACGAGGCCTCGATGCGCCGCGGCGCGCCCAGCGTGAACTCGCGCTGGGGCAACAGCGTCGCCATCCTGGCCGGCGACTACCTGTTCGCCCACGCCTCGCGACTGGTCTCCACCCTCGGCCCGGACGCGGTCCGCATCATCGCCGAGACCTTCGCCGAGCTGGTCACCGGCCAGATGCGCGAGACCATCGGCGCCCGGCAGTCCCAGGACCCGGTTGAGCACTACCTGCGCGTGGTGTGGGAGAAGACCGGTTCGCTGATCGCCGCCGCCGGCCGCTTCGGCGGCACCTTCTCCGGTGCGGATCGCGACCATGTGGAGCGGCTGGCCCGCCTCGGCGACGCCGTGGGCACCGCCTTCCAGATCGCCGACGACATCATCGACATCTCCTCGGTGTCCGAGCAGTCCGGCAAGACCCCCGGCACCGACCTGCGCGAGGGCGTCCACACCCTGCCGGTCCTCTACGCCCTGCGTGACGAGGGCGCCGAGGGCGACCGCCTGCGCAAGCTGCTGGCCCGCCCGCTGGAGACCGACACCGAGGTCGACGAGGCCCTGTACCTGCTGTCCCGCTCCCGGGGCCTGGTGCTGGCCAAGGAGAAGCTGCACGGCTACGCCGACATCGCCCACGCCGAACTCTCCGCCCTGCCCGCCGGCCCGGCCAACGAGGCCCTGGAACACCTGGTCCGCTACACCATCGAACGCGTCGGCTGATCCGAAACCGATCAGTCGAACAACTGGGAACTTCAACCCGGCTCGAGTTCGTTGACCTGGTGTAAGGCACCCAACTGCCGGCAAAAGTCGCGGAGAGGCGGGTAAGCATGCATGGGCACGGGTACGCGAACGGGTTGAAGACATTCGGGCTGCTGGTAGGGATGTCGGCGCTGATCGTGTTCGCGGGAGCGATGTTCCGCAGTCCCACGATCCTGATCCTGTCGATCATGCTGGCCGTGGGCATGAACGCCTACGCCTACTTCAACAGCGACAAGCTGGCGTTGCGGGCCATGCACGCGCAGCCGGTGACGGAGCTGGAAGCCCCGGCCATGTATCGCATCGTGCGCGAGTTGGCCACGGCCGCACGGCAACCCATGCCGCGCCTCTACATCAGCCCCACCAATGCGCCGAATGCCTTTGCCACCGGCCGCAATCCGCGCAATGCCGCGGTCTGCTGCACCACCGGCATCCTGCAGATCCTCGACGAGCGGGAACTGCGCGCGGTGCTGGGCCACGAACTCTCGCACGTCTACAACCGCGACATCCTGATCTCGTCGGTGGCCGGCGCGCTCGCCTCGGTCATCTCCGGCCTGGCGAACCTGGCCTTCTTCGCCGGCGCCTTCGGCGGCAGCCGGGACGGCGAGGGCCCGAATATCATTGGCATCCTGCTGGTTTCGCTGCTGGGCCCGATCGCGGCCTCGCTCATCAAACTGGCCGTCTCCCGCTCCCGGGAGTACCAGGCCGACCAGGACGGCGCCGAACTCACCGGCGACCCCTTGGCCCTCGCATCTGCCCTGCGCAAGCTGGAACGCGGTACCCAGGCCGCCCCGCTGCCCCCCGAGCCGCAGCTGACCGCTCAGTCGCACCTGATGATCGCCAACCCGTTCCGCAACGGCGATCGGATGGCCCGCTGGTTCTCCACCCACCCCCCGATGGCGGACCGTATCGCCCGCCTCGAGGAGATGGCTGGTGGAAACCGCAATTACTAGCGGTAGTTCACGAACTGCAGGGCGATATCGAAGTCGCCGCCCTTCAGCAGCGAGATGACCGCCTGCAGATCGTCGCGGCTCTTGCTGCTGACCCGCAGCTCCTCGCCCTGGATCTGCGCCTTGACGCCCTTGGGACCTTCGTCACGGATCTTCTTGGCGATCTTCTTCGCATTCTCCGTGGTGATGCCCTGCACCAGGGTTCCTGTGATCTTGTACACCTTGCCGGAGGCCTGCGGATCACCCGCGTCGAACGCCTTGAGCGAGATGTCGCGGCGAATCAGCTTCTCCTTGAACACATCCAGGGCGGCCTTGACGCGATCCTCCGACTCGGCGCTGAGGATGATCTTCTCCTCGCCCGACCATTCGATGCTCGCCCCGGTGCCCCGGAAGTCGTAGCGCTGGCTCAGCTCCTTGGCGGCCTGGTTCAGGGCGTTGTCCACCTCCTGGCGATCGATCTTGCTGACGACATCGAACGACGAATCCGCCACACTCTTCTCCTGTCCGAGACTCGGATATTCGGGATGTTCCACGCCGACGCTAGCCCCTTCGGCACGGCTGTATCCAGCCGGTTTGCATTCCGGGCGTGTGTTCGTTGTATTCTGCTGGAGCGCTGCAAGGCGTACCCCGGCGGATTGCCCGAGCGGCCAAAGGGAGCTGACTGTAAATCAGCCGCGTAATGCTTCGGAGGTTCAAATCCTTCATCCGCCACCAGAGAGCCCCGTGGACCCAGTGTCCACGGGGCTCTTGGTATTTCGGGCCACGCCGGCCGGTTGTCCCGAGCCCTGCTCCGGCCGACGCGGGCACCGACGTCTGGGTTACCCCGCTCGAATAGCCGCGAAACCCGCGTTGACCAGCCGGTTTGGATAGTCGGCTAGGATGTGTGTAATCTCGTTCAAGTCGTCAGCGCCCCGGCCGAGACCGGAGCAAGATAGACACGCCCCCTTAGCTCAGTCGGCAGAGCGTTTCCATGGTAAGGAAAAGGTCAACGGTTCGATTCCGTTAGGGGGCTCGCCGGATTGCCGGTGGTGACCGACTCGGCTTCTCGTTGCAGGACCCGGGACCTTCCCGCCGTCAGTACCGACAACAGATGGCGGTGTAGCTCAGTCGGTAGAGCAAACGACTCATAATCGTTGTGTCGCCGGTTCAAGTCCGGCCATCGCTACATACTGATATCCCAATCAGGCTGACCGGAAAGAAGGCAATCGTGGCCGCGAAGTCCACTGATATCCGGCCAAAGATCACCTTGGCCTGCGAGCAGTGCAAGCACCGCAACTACATCACCAAGAAGAACCGGCGCAATGACCCGGACCGCCTCGAGCTGAAGAAGTTCTGCCCGAACTGCGGTACCCACCGGGCGCACCGCGAGTCTCGCTAACTTAAACCCGCGCGATCTACCGCGTGGATGACAGTGCCGGATCGGCAGGTCACCTAGTCTCTTAGAAAGAGACGGTGGCGCCGGTCCGGCATTTGGCGTATATAGCGGTGGTTCAGCGCTCTCGCCCGATCCCGTACCGGGGATCAGATAGGGACTTCCTGCCGTGACGATCAACATCGACATTGACACCGAGGCCGACATGGTCGATTCCAGCGAGGTCTTCGACCCCGCCGCACACGCCGCCTCCATGGTCGGCCACCACTACCGCGTCGACGACCACTACGAGGTCGGCCGCGAGAAGGTGCGCGAGTACGCCCGCGCGGTGCAGGACTACCACCCGGTCCACTGGGACGAGGACATCGCCCGGAGTTACGGTCACGACGGGCTGGTCGCCCCCCTCACCTTCATCTCCCTGGTCGGAATCCTGGCCCAGCGCAGGCTCTTCGAGCAGATGATCACCGGCTACGACCTGAGCCAGATCATGCAGACCGACCAGATCCTGGAGTTCCACCGGCCCATCCGGGCCGGCGACCAGCTGTCCTGCATCGTCTACCTGCACTCCTTCCGGCAGGCCTTCGGCGGCGACATCATCGTCACCCGCAACGACGTGGTCGACCAGAACGACGAGCTGGTCCTCACCACCTACACCACCCTCATCGGCCGCAGCGGCGGTGACATCGATCCCAATATCGGTGACGCCGTGCGCAACGTGCTCATGCACGGCGTCGGCCCGGAGGAGCGTCCGGAGCACCACTCGGGCAGCGCCGACGTGCCGCCGCCCCCGCCGGCGGTCAAGATCGCGGCCACCGGGACGATCGTCGCGAGCAAGCACGTCCGCCGCTTCGAGGATGTGATCGTCGGCGCCGAACTGCCCCCGCGCGTGGTTCGTCTCACCCGTGGTGATCTGGTGAACTACGCCGGCGTTTCCGGCGACGCCAACCCGATCCACTGGAGCGACGATGTCGTGAAGCTGGTCGGCCTGGAAAACATTGTGGCGCACGGCATGCTGACCATGGGCCTGGGTGGCGGCTTCGTCACCTCCTGGCTCGGCGACCCCGGTGCGGTCAAGGAGTACAACGTCCGCTTCACCAGCCCCGTCTACGTTCCGGTCGACCGTCCCGCGGAGATCGAGTACACCGGCAAGGTCAAGTCCGTGGACCCGGAGACCCGCACCGCCGTCGTCGCCATCGTGGCGAAGTCCGAGGGGCGCAAGATCTTCGGCCGCGCCACCGCAACGGTGCAGCTCTCCTGACCTTCGACCCGAGGTACGCTGCGACACCCCGATTGGCGATCGCCACGCGGGGTAACGTACACTCGGGAATCTGGGGTTACCAGCCGATGCGCGCTGCTCCGAGGAGCGGCGCGCGTGTTGTGTGAAAACCCGTGTACAACTGAATAGAACAGTGGCTGGACTCGTTACCCCGTCCAGCCGAAGGGGCGTAGCTCAACTGGCAGAGCAGCGGTCTCCAAAACCGCAGGTTGCAGGTTCAAGTCCTGTCGCCCCTGCCCTGGATGCCGACGTAGAGAGGATCGACGTGAGCGACGAGCGGGACACTCGCCACGAAGATGGCGATGACACCGCCGCGGTGGCTCGGCCGAGCGGCAAGCGGTCCGCCCGGCGCACGCGCGCCGCGTCGTCCAGCGCCGTCGCGACGATCGATCGACCGTCGGACTCGGCCAAGGCAACCACCAAGCAGTCCGGCAAGGACAAGAAGGCCGGGCGAGGCGGAACGGGCAATCCGTTCAAGCGCCTGGTGAAGTTCCTCAAGGAAGTCATCGCGGAACTTCGCAAGGTCATCTGGCCCAACCGCAAGCAGATGGTCACCTATACGAGCGTTGTCCTGGTGTTCGTGATTTTCATCGTCGCGTACATCAGCGGGTTGGATCTGGCGTTCATCAAGGGTGTCAGCTGGCTCTTCGGCTAGGCGGCACGATGACCGCGTCTGACCGTCGCGGCCGGTGACCGGCCCCCGGGCAGAGGCGGGGAGCGGGACCATCCGCCGGGCGTTTTGTCCCGGCGCGCAGAGGATTACGTGACGACTAAGGAAGCGAGTGCCCCAGTGAGCACCCCGGAGAACGGCACAACCGAGGAATTCCCGGTGGATGATGCGGTGATCGAAGAGACCACCGCGGACGTCGAAGACGACGCTGAGGGCTTCGCCGACGAGGCCGAGACTTTCGCCGCCGACGCGGAGGCCGGCGAGTTCGCCGCCGACGCCGAGGAGGACGAGCCCGCCCGCCCCGCCGCCGAGCTCTCCGATGAGCCGGCCGACCCGGTCGCCGAGATGACCGCCGCGCTCCGGCGCGCGCCCGGTGACTGGTACGTCGTCCACTCCTACGCCGGCTACGAGAACAAGGTGAAGACCAATCTCGAGACCCGCGTGCAGAACCTCGGTCTCGAGGACTACATCTTCCAGGTCGAGGTGCCGACCGAAGAGGTCACCGAGATCAAGAACGGCCAGAAGAAGAACGTCAACCGCAAGGTGCTGCCGGGCTACATCCTGGTCCGCATGGAGCTGAACGACGAGTCCTGGGGCGCGGTGCGCAACACCCCCGGTGTCACCGGTTTCGTCGGCGCCACCTCGCGGCCCTCTCCGCTCACCATTCCCGAAGTGGTGAAGTTCCTGGTCCCGGCCGCGCAGCAGAAGAAGGCCGCCCCGGCCGCCGCTGCTGCCGCCGCCGCGGCCGCCGGCGAGACCCCGATCGTGAAGCCGGTCATCGAGGTCGACTTCGAGGTCGGCGAGTCGGTGACCGTCATGGACGGCCCCTTCGCCACCCTCCCGGCCAGCATCTCCGAGGTCAATGCCGAGCAGCAGAAGCTCAAGGTGCTGGTCTCGATCTTCGGCCGCGAGACTCCGGTCGAGCTGGCCTTCACGCAGGTCGCCAAGATTTAAATGCGTCAGGGCGGTGGCCCGGTCCGCTTCGGGCCGGTGTCACCGCCTTTTTCGCGTTCGCATAGACTTGACGGGTTGTGCCTCGGGCGATGCTGTCCGGGGCATGGTCCGGAGAAGGCTTACGGGAATCCGTAAGGAACCTAACCCAAGGAAGAAAGATGCCCCCGAAGAAGAAGAAGGTCGCTGGGCTCATCAAGCTCCAGATCCAGGCCGGTGCCGCCAACCCGGCTCCGCCGGTCGGTCCGGCGCTGGGTCAGCACGGCGTCAACATCATGGAGTTCTGCAAGGCGTACAACGCGGCGACCGAGTCGCAGCGTGGCAACGTCATCCCGGTCGAGATCACGGTCTACGAAGACCGCTCGTTCGACTTCAAGCTGAAGACGCCGCCCGCCGCGCGTCTGCTGCTGAAGGCCGCCGGGATCCAGAAGGGCTCCGCCGAGCCGCACCGCAACAAGGTCGCGCAGATCACCATGGACCAGGTCCGTGAGATCGCCAAGACCAAGCAGGAAGACCTGAACGCCAACGACATCGACGCCGCGGCGAAGATCATCGCTGGTACCGCCCGCTCGATGGGTATCACCATCGCGGAGTAGGGCTTTCGAGCTCTTGTGGAAGGGACCGCCTGTCCCGCACCACTTCTGACTTAGACAAGGACAGAGAATCATGGCAAAACGAAGCAAGGCTTATCTCGAGGCGGCCGCCAAGGTCGACCGCGCCGCGCTCTACGCTCCGCTGGCCGCCGCGCGCCTGGCGAAGGAGACCGCGACCACCAAGACCGACGCGACCGTCGAGGTCGCCGTCCGTCTGGGCGTCGACCCCCGCAAGGCCGACCAGATGGTCCGTGGCACCGTCAACCTGCCGCACGGCACCGGTAAGACCGCCCGCGTCATCGTGTTCGCGGTCGGCGACAAGGCCGCCGAGGCCGAGGCCGCCGGTGCGGACGCCGTGGGCGCCGAGGACCTGATCGAGCGCATCCAGGGCGGCTGGCTGGACTTCGACGCCGCGATCGCCACCCCGGACCAGATGGCCAAGGTCGGTCGTATCGCTCGCGTGCTGGGCCCGCGTGGCCTGATGCCGAACCCGAAGACCGGCACCGTCACCCCCGATGTGACCAAGGCCGTCAACGACATCAAGGGCGGCAAGATCAACTTCCGCGTCGACAAGCAGGCCAACCTGCACTTCGTGATCGGCAAGGCTTCCTTCGACGAGAAGAAGCTGGCCGAGAACTACGGCGCCGCGCTCGACGAGATCCTGCGTGTCAAGCCCTCCACCGCGAAGGGCCGCTACGTCAAGAAGGTGACGTTCTCGACCAACACCGGACCGGGCATCCCGGTGGATCCGAATCGCACCCGTAACTTCGCCGAGGAAGACTGATTCCTCGCCGCGGTAACGCGTAGCAACGCATGAAGCCCGAAGGGCCGGTACGAATCTCGTACCGGCCCTTCGCTTTTGCGAAGAAGAACAACAGCGGACGGGCGGGGGTGTCACCCCCGTTTTGGCGTATCGATGCTGGTCCGCTATATTGGACGACGGTCACCGGCCCGTTCGGTGATCACCCCCAAATCGTTCTACCGAAGACCGTTGGTTGCTGCCGTCAGGCGGCTGAAGGTCCGGCGATATTGCCGGCGGCCCACGCAGGGAGAGCCGAGGTCGGGAAACCCGCGAGAAATCGCGACTGTTTCTTGTGCGCCCCGGGACCACCTTGCGTCCGGGGCGTTTGCTTTGTCGCCGGCCCCTGTGGCGGAACTCGGTAGTTCATACGAGATCCGACCATCCAGAGAGGAGGCGAAGTATGGCAAAGGCTGAGAAGGTCACCGCGGTTGCGGAGATCACCGAGCAGTTCAAGTCGTCCACCGCGACTGTCGTCACGGAATACCGTGGCCTGTCCGTCGGCAAGATCACTGAGCTGCGTCGTGCCCTCGGCGCGAACGCTACCTACTCCGTCGCCAAGAACACCCTGGTCAAGCGCGCTGCCGCCGAGGCGGGCGTGGAAGGCCTGGATGACTTGTTCGTCGGTCCGACCGCCATCACCTTCATTACGGGTGAGCCGGTCGACGCCGCGAAGGCGCTGAAGGCGTTCGCCAAGGACAACAAGGCGCTCATCATCAAGGGCGGCTACATGGACGGCGCCGCGCTGTCCGTGTCCGAGGTCGAGCGCATTGCCGACCTGGAGTCGCGCGAGGTGCTGCTGGCCAAGCTGGCCGGCGCGATGAAGGGCAACCTGTCGAAGGCTGCCGGGCTGTTCGCCGCCCCGGCCTCGCAGATCGCTCGCCTGGCCGCGGCCCTGGAGGAGAAGAAGCGCGCCGAGGGTGGCGCCGCCGAAGCTCCGGCCGCAGACGCCGAATAAGTCACTACCCCAAACCTCTTCGTCGCCGTTCGCGCGGTGACGGAACTACCGAAAGGAAATATCAATGGCCAACGTTGATGAGCTGCTCGAGACCTTCGCCGGCATGACCCTGCTGGAGCTGTCCGAGTTCGTGAAGGCGTTCGAGGACAAGTTCGAGGTCACCGCTGCCGCTCCGGTCGCCGTCGCCGTCGCCGGTGGCGCCGCTGCTCCGGCCGAGGCCGCCGAGGAGCAGGACGAGTTCGACGTCATCCTCGAGGGTGCCGGCGACAAGAAGATCCAGGTCATCAAGGTCGTGCGTGAGATCGTCTCCGGCCTGGGCCTGAAGGAAGCCAAGGACCTGGTCGAGGGTGCCCCGAAGCCGATCCTGGAGAAGGTCGCCAAGGACGCCGCCGAGGCCGCCAAGGCGAAGCTGGAAGAGGCCGGCGCCAAGGTTTCCGTCAAGTAAGACGGACCTGTGGCGGGGCACAGCCCCGTGCCGCGTTGATTGTGAAAAGGGTGGTTCCCATTGGGGGACCGCCCTTTTCGCGTATTGTGCCGTCGTGATTGGCGCGTAATCGATAATTCGATACGAATGTTGCTACCGACCAGTCAGGTCCCAGTGTCCGAGACGGTGTATATGCGATACAGTGACCGGACCTACTGTGATGCGCCACACCGCGCGAATTTTGTGGCCCGTAGTCACACGTAGTGCGCTCGTCGGAGAAAGTGGAGGTTGGCGTGGGCGTCGAGGTCAGAACCGAAGGCATCACGAAGTCGTTCGGTTCGCAGCGTATTTGGCAGGACGTCACGCTGACGCTGCCGCCGGGGGAAGTCAGCGCATTGCTCGGCCCGTCCGGTACCGGTAAGTCGGTCTTCCTGAAGTCGTTGATCGGTCTGCTGCGCCCGGAGAAGGGCTCGATCTACATCGACGGCACCGACATCACCACCTGCTCGAACAAGGATCTCTACGAGATCCGCAAGCTGTTCGGTGTCCTGTTCCAGGACGGCGCGCTGTTCGGGTCGATGAACCTGTTCGACAACACGGCCTTCCCGTTGCGCGAGCACACCAAGAAGAGCGAATCCGAGATCAAGAAGATCGTCATGGAGAAGCTCGAGCTGACCGGTCTGCTCGGCGCCGAGGGCAAGCTGCCCGGTGAGATCTCCGGTGGTATGCGCAAGCGTGCCGGCCTGGCCCGCGCGCTGGTGCTGGACCCGCAGATCATCCTGGTCGACGAGCCGGACTCGGGTCTGGATCCGGTTCGCACCACCTATCTTTCGCAGCTGTTGATCGATATCAACGCGCAGATCGACGCGACGATCCTGATCGTCACGCACAACATCAACCTGGCCCGTAGCGTGCCGGACAACATCGGCATGCTGTTCCGCCGCAACCTGGTCATGTTCGGCCCCCGCGAGGTGCTGCTCACCTCGGAGGAGCCGGTGGTCAAGCAGTTCCTCAACGGCCGTATGCAGGGCCCGATCGGTATGTCCGAGGAGAAGGACGAAGCCCAGATGGCCCGCGAGCAGGCCATGTTCGACTCGGGTCACCACGCGGGTGGCGCGGAGGAGATCGAGGGCATCATCCCGCAGATGCGCGCCACGCCGGGCATGCCGATCCGTGGCGCCGTGCACCGGCGGCGCGAGCGGGTCCGTCAGATCATGCACACGCTGCCCCCGGCCGCTCAGGAAGCCATCCGAGAGTCCATGGCGGGGAACGGCGATGATTCCGATACACAGGTGATGCCCGCATATCAAGGCGGGTACGACTCCACGGTTCGACAGAACCTGACTAACGGGTAACATACGCGGCGTGAATCCCACCCTGACACGACTGCGCACCCCGGTCGAGTCGGGACTTGCCCAGGCCGGCAACATATTCGCACTCTTCCTGGACGTGTTCCGGAAGACGTTCCGCCGGCCCTTCCAGTGGCGGGAGTTCATCGAACAGTCGTGGTTCATCGCGAGTGTCTCGATCCTCCCCGCCGCTCTGGTGGCAATCCCGTTCGGCGCCGTGGTGGCCCTGCAGACCGGCTCGCTCATCAAGCAGCTGGGGGCGGAGAACTTCACCGGCGCGACCAGTGTGCTGGCCACCGTGCAGCAGGCTGCACCGGTCGTCACCGCGCTGATCATCGCCGGCGCCGCCGGCTCGGCCGTGGCCGCCGATCTCGGCTCGCGCACCATTCGCGAGGAGATCGACGCCATGGAGGTCCTCGGCATCGATCCCATCCAGCGCCTCGTGGTTCCGCGTGTGCTGGGCATGATGCTGGTGGCCTTCCTGCTCAACGGCCTGGTCTCGGTCGTCGGCATCTGCGGCGGCTACTTCTTCAACGTCGGGCTGCAGGGCGGCACCCCGGGCGCGTACCTCGCGTCCTTCTCCGCCCTCGCGCAGATCCCCGACCTGGTCATCGGCGAGATCAAGGCCCTGATCTTCGGCGTGGTGGCGGGCGTGATCGCCGCCTACAAGGGCCTGCATCCGAAGGGGGGACCGAAAGGAGTGGGTGACGCGGTGAACCAATCCGTGGTGATCACGTTCCTCGTTCTGTTCTTCCTGAATCTGATCCTCACCCTGATCTACCTTCAGGTCGTCCCCGCAAAGGGCGCGTGATCCATGGTTGTTTCGCAGCGCACCACCGTCTTCTCCCGGTCGGCGCGCCGGGTCAGACCCGTGCTCATGGCGCCGGTCGACCTGGTCGACAAGGCCGGCGATCAGATGTCGTTCTACTCCCGGGCGATCGGCGCGATCCCGAAGACGATCGTGCACTTCCGCAAGGAGGTCATGCGGCTGCTGGCCGAGGTGACCTTCGGATCGGGCGCCCTCGCGGTCATCGGCGGCACCATCGGCGTCATCGTGTTCATGTCGGCCTCGGTCGGTGTGGTCGTCGGCCTGCAGGGCTTCAAGGCCCTCGACGCCCTGGGCTCCGGTGTCCTCACCGGCTTCCTGACCGGGTACATCAATACCCGCGAGCTCGCGCCACTGGTCGCGGCACTGGCACTGTCGGCGACGGTCGGCTGTGGTTTCACCGCGCAGCTGGGCGCCATGCGGATCTCCGAGGAGATCGACGCGCTCGAGGTGATGGCGGTGCCGTCGGTGCCCTTCCTGGTGACCACGCGCGCCATCGCCGGCTTCCTCGCCGTGATTCCGCTGTACGTGGTCGGCCTGCTGGGCACCTACCTGGCCTCGCGGATGATCAGCATCTACTTCAACGGGCAGTCCAGTGGTTCCTATGACCACTACTTCAGTCTGTTCCTGCCACCGGAGGACGTGCTCTATTCCTTCGTGAAGGTGCTCATCTTCGCGTTCGTGATCATCCTGGTGCACTGCTACTACGGTTACAACGCCAGCGGCGGTCCTGCGGGCGTGGGTGTGGCCGTGGGCCGCGCGGTGCGCGCCGCCATCGTGCTGATCAACGTGCTCGATTTCTTCCTGTCCCTGGCGATCTGGGGCACGACCACGACGGTGCGGGTGGCCGGATGAGCGACCCGCAGCGCGTGCAGTTCTGGCGTTCCACCGAGAAACTGCGCAGCCGTACCCTCGGCGTGCTGTTCTTCGTGCTGGTGGCGCTGTTCCTGTGGACCACCATCGCCATCTACAACAAGCAGTTCGTGGACACCGTCCGGGTCAACCTGATCACCGACACCGTCGGAAACGCGCTGACCCGCAACGCGGATGTGAAGGTCCGCGGCGTCACGGTCGGCGAGCTGCGGTCGAGCTCCTACGACGGCAAGAACGTCACGCTGGATCTGGCCATCGATCCGGGCAAGGCCGACAGGATTCCGTCCAATGTGACGGCCCGCCTGCTGCCCAAGACGCTGTTCGGTGAGCGCTACATCGACCTGGTGTGGCCGGAGAGCCCGCAGGGCCATCTCACCGCGGGCGTGACCCTGCACCAGGACACCAGCGGCAACGCCGTCGAGGTGAGCCAGCTGCTGGACCACATCCTGCCGCTGCTGCAGGCGATTCCGCCGCAGTACCTGTCCTCCACGCTGGGCGCGCTGTCCAATGCGCTGCAGGGGCAGGGCGAGGAGCTGGGCAGGACCATCGACCGGCTCGACGACATCGTCACCCAGGTCAACGGTGAAATGCCGACGCTGCAACAGGATCTGAAGAGCCTGGCCGACGTGGCGACCACCTACGCCGATGCCGCGCCCGAGCTGGTGTCCGCGCTGGACAACCTGCGCACCACCAATGCCACCATCGTGCAGAAGCGTTCGCAGGTCGACACCCTGCTGGCGACGCTGACCCCGAGCGCCTCGACCACCGCCGACTTCCTGGTGGCCAACCGCGACAACATCATCGACGTGGCGGCGGACTCGCGGCCCGCGCTGGAGGCGCTGGCCAAGTACTCGCCCAGCTACAGCTGCGCGCTGGCCGGTTTCGCGGAGCTGAAGCCGCGCATCGACCAGATCTTCGGCAAGGGCACCAACCTGCCGGGCTCGCGCGTGACCATCCAGATCGTGAATCCGCGCGGCCGCTACGTGCCCAACCAGGACGAGCCGCGCTGGTTCGATCCGCGTGGGCCGCTGTGTGTTCCCATGTACCCGCCGTTCACCGACCCGGGCCAGTACACCGACGGTTCCGCCAATGACGGTTCCTACCAGCCGCCGAGCCGTAATCCGGGTGACCAGAACATCGGCCGCATGCCGGAGCCGCAGTACAAGGTGTACGGCCCGCAGGCGCCGACCACCGCCTACTCGCCGCAGGAGGCCCAGGCCCTGGGCGCGATCTACGGTGCGGCACACGGAGTTTCGCCCGAACAGGTGCCCACCTGGGTGACCAAGATCGCCGCCCCGGCCTTCCGTGGCAGTGAGGTGAGCGTCAAGTGAAGGATCTGCTGCGCGGCCTCGGGCCGACGCTGACCAAATTGATCGCCTTCATTCTCGTCACGGTCTTCCTGACGGGTGTGCTGGCGCTGACCATCGCCAACTACGGTGGCGGCGGTACCAAGTTCAATGCCCGGTTCACCGATGTGACCTCCCTGAACAAAGGCGACGAGGTACGTGTGGCCGGTGTCCGGGTGGGCAAGGTGACCAATGTGTCCATCGTGGACAAGCGCCTGGCCAATGTGGAATTCGAACTGACCGACCGGGATTGGCTGCCCGCCTCCACCACCGCGACCATCAAGTACCGGAACCTGGTGGGCCAGCGCTACATTGCGCTGGAGCAGGGCACCGGGCAGCAGGGCCGCAAGATGAACAAGGGCTCGACCATCCCGCTGGAGCGCACCAAGCCGGCGGTCAACCTGACCGAGCTGTTCAACGGCTTCCGACCGCTGTTCCAGACGCTCACCCCCGAGGACGTCAACAAGCTGTCGTCCGAGATCATCCAGGTCTTCCAGGGCGAATCCGGCACCATCGCGGACCTGGTGGCCAATACCGCCTCCCTCACCAACAAGGTGGCCGACAAGGACGCGGTGATCGGTGAGCTGATCAAGAACCTGAATGCCGTGCTGGACAGCATCAATTCGCGCGGCGACCAGCTCGACCAGCTGATCGTCAATACCGAGGCGCTGGTCACCGGGCTGAACGCCGATCGCGGCACCATCGGCTCGGCGGTCACCTCGCTCGGCAACCTGGCCTCGGCCACCGCCGACCTGCTGGTCCCGGTGCGGCCGAACCTGCAGGGCGCCATCGCCGGTCTGAACCAGCTCACCGGCACTCTCAACGACCGCAAGGACGAGGTCGACGAGGGCCTGACCAACCTGCCCATCAAGATGGAGAAGCTCGGTCGCGCGGCGTCCTACGGCTCCTGGTTCCAGTTCTATTTGTGCGGCATCGACATCGTCGCCGGACCGGGCACCAAGGACGCGCCGCAGCTGAACTTCCCGCCCGCACTGCAGAACATGCCGACTGTGAACCAGCCGATCTACACGAATCCGGCCCCGCGCTGCCATGGGAAGGGAGGCCGCTGATGGACGACCGCGCTGTATTGGGCAAGCGCAGTCCGGCGTTCATGGGTGGGCTGGGCCTGATCCTGGTGCTGCTGGTGACCCTGTCCGCGTTCAACCTCGACAAACTGCCGATCATCGGCGCCGGCATCAAGTACACCGCCGAGTTCTCCGAGGCCGCGGGCCTGAAGAAGGGCAACGAGGTGCGCATCGCCGGCGTCAAGGTCGGCGCGGTGTCCGATGTCCGCCTCGACGGCGACAAGGTGCTGGTGGACTTCCGCACCCAGGACGCCTGGATCGGGGACGAGTCCACCGCCTCGATCCAGATCAAGACCCTGCTCGGGCAGAAGTACCTGGCGCTGGATCCCAAGGGCACCAAGGTCCTGAACCCCTCGGACCGGATCCCGCTCTCGCGCACCGTGTCTCCCTACGACGTGGTGGACGCGTTCAGCGACGCCGCCAAGAACATCGAGCAGACCGACACCGCGCAGCTGGCGAAGAGCTTCACCGTGCTGTCGGACGCCTTCTCGGCCACCCCGCCGGAACTGCGCAGCTCCATCGACGGCGTCGCCCGGCTCTCGGAGACGCTGGCCAAGCGTGACGATCAGCTCAAGAAGCTGTTCGCGGCCACCAAGACCACCACCAAGGTGCTGGCCGACCGCAACCAGGAGTTCGAGCGGCTCATCTCCAACGGCGGCGAGCTGCTGGCCGAGCTGAACGTGCGCCAGCAGGCCATCCACCAGCTGCTCACCGGCGCGAAAACCGTTGCGGCGGAACTGACCGCGCTGGTCAAGGACAACGAGGCCCAGATCGGCCCGGCGCTGACCAACCTCAACAAGACCATCGACCTGCTCAACGATCACCAGGCCGACCTGTCCAAGACCCTCACGCTGGCCGCGCCCTTCTACGGGCTCTACTCCAACGTGCTGGGCAACGGCCGCTGGTTCGACGCGGTCATCACGAACCTGATTCCGCCCGCGCTGCCGGACATCCCGGGTGACCGCCAGCCGATCCGAAAGATGGGAGGTTAACTCGTGGCGAGCAACCCGCTGACCGCCCTGCGTGGCACCAGCACCAAGAGCAAGATCATCGCCGGAGTGACCGTCCTGGCGGTGGTGCTCGCGGGCGTCGCGTGGTGGAGCTTCGATCGGCTCAACACCACCACCATCACCGCGTACTTCGACAAGTCCATCGGCATCTACAAGGGTTCCGACGTGCGCGTCCTGGGCGTGCCGGTGGGCCGGGTGGATTCGGTGGACCCGCAGGGCGACGTGGTCAAGGTCGTCATGAAGGTCGACCGCAGCTACGACATCCCCGCCGACGCCAAGGCCGCCCAGATCACCCCCTCGGTGGTGTCGGACCGGTACATCCAGCTCGCGCCCGCCTACAAGGGCGGACCGAAGATGGCCCGCAACGCCACCATTCCGAAGGATCGCACCGCGACCCCGGTCGAGGTGGACCGGCTCTACAACAGCATCACCGAACTGTCGAAGGCACTCGGCCCGGAGGGCGCCAACAAGCCCGACGGCGCCACCGGTGAAGGCGCACTGAACCAGCTGGTGCGCACCGGCGCGGCGAACCTCGCCGGCAACGGCGACGCGCTGGGCAACAGCTTCACCCAGCTGTCCAAGGCCGCGCACGTGCTCTCCGATTCGCGCACCGACATTTTCGACACGGTCAAGAACCTGCAGACCTTCGTGCAGACGCTGGCCGACAACGACGCGCAGGTGCGGACCTTCAACACCCAGCTGGCCTCGCTGGCCGGGTTCCTGTCCGACGAGCGCCAGACCCTCGGCCAGGCGCTGAACCTGTTGTCGGTCGCGCTCGGCGACGTGGCCCGGTTCATCGACAACAACCGGGACCTGGTGCAGTCCAATGCCGATGCGCTGACCAAGCTCACCCAGACCCTCGCCGACCAGCGCGACGATCTGGCCAAGGCGCTGCCGCTCATCCCGACCGCGCTGAGCAACCTGATCAACGTGCACAACGGTGAGACCGGCACGCTCGACATGCGTCCCAACTTCACCGACCTGCAGGATCCGTTCGGCGTCATCTGCAAGATGCTGGACCTGGGCAAGCTGCGTCCCGGCGACCCCAAGTTCGACGCCATCTCGCGTCAGCTGCAGCCGATCCTGAACAACTGCAAGATGATCACCGATCAGCTCACCGCGGGCGTGAAGACACCCTCGCTGGTGTTGCCCTTCGGCATCCTCAGCGGCGAGAACGAGCAGCACAACCCGGTCCCCGGCACCGTCCCCGGCACTCCGTCCGACCAGCTGCCGCCGTCGCAGCAGGAAGGTGGGCAGCGATGAGCGCCAACCGGATTCGCGGCGGCCGGGTCCGGCGCATCGCCCTCCTGGCCACCTCGCTGGGCGCGGTGACGCTGATGGCGGCCGGCTGCGGCGCGGACAGCATTCCGCTGCCCGGCGGCCCGAGCATCGGCAAGCACCCGCTGCACCTCGACATCCGCTTCTCCGACGTGCTGGACCTGGTCCCGCAGTCGTCGGTGAAGGTGGACGGTGTCGCGGTGGGCCGGGTCGACAAGATCCGCATCGCCCCCGACAACGCCTGGGAAGCCAGCGTGCAGGTGCTCGTCGACGACAGGGTGAACCTGCCCGCCAATGCCCACGCCGAGGTCAAGCAGACCAACCTGCTGGGTGAGAAGTACATCGAACTGTCCGCTCCCGCAAAGGATGCCGATTCCGCGCGGCTGAAGGACGGCGCCAAGATCCCGGTCGAGAACACCCGCACCGCCACCGAGGTGGAGCAGGTGCTGGGCGCGCTGTCGCTGCTGCTCAATGGCGGCGGCGTGGCGCAGCTGCAGCCGATCG
This sequence comes from Nocardia sp. NPDC059236, assembly GCF_042754085.1. NCBI lineage: Bacteria > Bacillati > Actinomycetota > Actinomycetes > Mycobacteriales > Nocardiaceae > Nocardia > Nocardia sp. NPDC059236. The sequence continues at coordinate 478,280 of NZ_JBHZAF010000003.1, read as the reverse complement.
TGGTGGAGCTCAACAAGACTCTGGGCGGCCGCGAAGGCAAGGTCCGGGACCTGCTGAGCCAGGCCAACACCCTGATCAAGGGCCTCGACGACCAGGTCGACAACATCACCCGCGCGCTGGACAGCCTCGACACGCTGACCAGCCGGGTGGGGCAGCAGACCACCCAGATCTCCAAGATCCTCGACGAGCTGCCCGGCGGCATCAAGATCCTCAACGAGCAACGGCCACAGCTGATTCAGCTGCTGGGCCAGCTGGATCGGGTGGGGCAGGCCGGATTCGACGTGCTGAACAAGTCCAAGGACAACCTGATCACCGACCTGTCCTCGCTGCGGCCCACGCTGCAGGCGCTGGGCTCGTCGGCGGGTGACCTGGTGACCGCGTTCCCGCTCATCCCGACCTACCCGTTCCCGGACGAGGCCATCAAGTCCGCGTTCGGCGGCCAGGTCAACACCTGGCTCTCGGTGGACCTGCAGATCGGCACCCTGCTGTCGAATCTCGGTGTGGGCAAACAGGATCCGCAGTACCTGCCGCCCGCGGGCCGCCAGGTCAACGTGGATCCGACCAACCCGTACTACAACGGCAACGGGCCGCGCGGCGGCTGGCCGACCGTCTCGCTGCTGCCGCTGCCGCCCACCGTGGCGCGGCCGATCGGGCAGCCGGGACCGACCGATCCGCTGGGATCGATTCTCGAGCAGCTGGGAGTGGGTGGTCCGCGATGACTCGTCTGGTGCGTAATCAGCTGATCGCCTTCGCGGTCATCGCGGTGCTCGGCGTCGTGTTCGTCGGCGCCAAGTACGTGCGGCTGGACAATATGCTCGGCTTCGGGCTGTACAAGGTGAAAGTGGAGGCCGCCGAAACCGGCAACCTGTCCAAGGGCGCGGAGGTCACCTACCGCGGTGTCCCCGTGGGCCGGGTCGGCGACCTCGACGTCACCCCCGACGGCGTGCTCATCACCCTGGAGATGAACTCCGGCAAGCCCAAGGTCCCGGCCAATGCCAAGGCGGTGGTGGCCGACCGCTCCGCCATCGGTGAGCAGTACGTGGACCTGCAGCCCACCAGCGACGGCGGGCCGTACCTGAAGGACGGCTCGGTCATCGTCGGCGCGCAGCTGCCCGTCCACGTCGAGGAGCTGCTCACCAGCGTGGACCACTTCGCCAGCACCACCGACCTGAAGGCGCTGTCCACCACCATCACCGAGCTGGGCAAGGCGTTCGACGGCAAGGGCGACGACCTCAAGATCCTGGTCGACTCGCTCAACAAGTTCAGCGCCACCGCCAGCGGTGACAACCTGCAGCAGACCCTGGCCCTGATCCGCTCGGCCCACACCGTACTGGGCACCCAGGCCGAGCAGTCCCCGGCGATCCTGCAGTTCAGCGACGGCCTCGACAAGCTCACCGCGCAGCTGAAGTCCAACGACCCGGATATCCGCCGCCTCATCGGCACCGGTACCGACGCGGGCTCCGCGATCCAGCGCCTGCTGCAGGAGAGCGGCCCGGCCCTGACCAAGGACCTCACCAACCTGCGCACCCTGCTGCTGGCCATCTCGCCGAAGTTCTACGCCCTCGGCCCGGTGCTGCAGATGCTGCCGCTGCTGCCGCTGGGTGGCTCGTCCACCGCACCCGGTGACGGCACCACCCACTTCGGCCTGGTGCTGGAGACCAACAACCCGCCCGCCTGCACGGTGGGATACGAAGGCACACAACGGATTCTGGACCAGATGAAGGCCCAGAACCCCAACTTCGACGACACCCGCGACGACTTCCCGCTCAATACCCAAGCCGGGTGCACGGTGCCGCAGGGCAGCGAGACCGACGTCCGCGGCGCGAGTCGCGCGGAGCTGGCCGACCCCAGCGTCGGGCAGCCCTGGGACGACAAGCCGAAGTACGACCCGGACAAGCTCAACCTGAACCCGGTGGCCACCCAGCTGGCCACGCTCATGGGCGTCACGCCCAAGCACTGACCGAGCTGCCCGGCACGCTCCGGGCAGCGAGATGGCACACAGTCCCGACCAGGGCGCGAAGAGAGGAAAGTATGGTGGCGGCGTGAGTCAGCACAAGGACAGCGAATCGGGGGCGAACCTCGAGAAGCCGGCAACCCCGCCGGTTCCCGAAACAACCCCGGACGCGTCCTTGGCGGACGTCGCGCCGGAGCCGGCCGCATCCGAGACGGAGTCGGCCGAGTCGACCGCCGTACCGGAGTCGGCCGAATCCACCACCGTGCCGGACGAGCCCACTGCGCCGGACGAACCTACTGAGCCGGCCGCTGTGCCGGACGAGCCCGCTGAGCAGGTCGCCGAGCTGCCGCCGACGCCCGGTGCCGCCGGCTCGGACCCGCGGAAGCTCGTCACCGTCGGCGCGGCCGCCCTGCTGGTGGTGTCCGTGATCGCCGCCGCCGTGGTCGGATTCATCTGGTTCGGTGACGCCAAGGACAGCTCCCGGGCCGATGCCCGCGACGCCGTCCTGACCGACGCCCGCCAGGCCGCCGTCAACCTCATGTCCATCAACCCGGACGATATCGACGGGTCGCTGGCGAACATCCGGTCATCCATGACCGGCGAGCTGCTCAAGCAGCAGGAGGACGGGCAGGACCAGCTCAAGCAGACCGCCCAGGACTCCAAGACCCGCATCGGGGCCACCGTCGAGGGCATCACGGTCACCGCGCTCAACAGCGAGCTCGACCATGCCTCCGCCTTCGCGGTCCTGAAGATCACCCGCAGCTGGCCCGGTGGCCAGCCCGCGTCCTTCCGCCAGCTGTGGACCCTCGACCTGGTCAAGGTCGGCAGCACCTGGAAGGCCGAGAAGGCACAGAACCTCGGCGAGCCGGTGCCCCTGGGCTCGGCCGCGCCGCAGCAGGACGCGCCCCAGCAGCCGACTTCGACCCAGCCCACCCCCAAGCCGGGCAACTAGGAGGGAGTGACCATGGCCAACCGGAAACGACCCGTCAACCGCGTCACCCCGCGCCGCCCGGCCGCCCAGCGCGGCACCGCGTCGCGCACCACCGCCGCCGACGTCCAGGCCGGGAGCACCGAGCGGAAGACCACGAGCGCCCGGTCCACCTCCGAGCGTTCGGATCGGACCGCGTCGCGCACCACCCCGCCGCGCGGTCCGGGTCTGTCCAAAGACAGTGCCCCGCAACAGTATTCCAAGCCGACCGGCCAGGGCGGATTTTGGCGTAACTGGGGTGTCGCCACGGTGTGCGCAGCGCTCTCCGCGCTACTGCTGGCCTTCGCGATCACCGGTGCCGTGCACCACTGGGTGAGCAAGCCCGATTCGGACTCGGGCAATCTGGCCTACGTCGACAACAAGGCCACCGACGAGGTGAAGGCCGCCGGCGACCACGCGCTGACCACGCTCTACGGCTACAAGGCCGCCGAGATCGACAAGTGGAAGGCCTCGGTCAACTCGGTGCTCACCGACAAGATGCAGAAGGACTTCGCCAAGTACGTCGACACCACGGTCGAGACCATCAAGCAGACCCAGACCGACACCGACGTCAAAACCGATCCGATCGGCGTGACCCTTCTCACGGGCGACCGTGCCGAGCTCCTGGTCAATCTGAACATCTCCGCGGTCAAGGACGGCAAGCCCGAACCCCTCGCCTCGGGTCCGATCGTGCTGCGCATGCAGAAGGTCGGCGGTCACTGGCTGGCCGCCGAGATCACCGACAAGTAAGCGCCTCCCCACCGTCGCATGCCGGTGTCTTTCCGGCATCGCACGACGTCGGAAGGTGATCTTGTAGGGGGACAGGCGATCTCGCGATTTGTCAACTCGGGCCGCCACTTGACGAGTTTCGTCCGACCCGTCACGCTATTCACAACAGCGGCGGCTGTCACAGGGGACAGAACGCCGGCGAGGGCCTTGCGAACGCAGCCAGCGGACTTGCGGCCCGGCCGGAAAACCGTGTGGAGACCGTCACTCGACTGTGGTGATATCGGCGTTCTGATCGCCGGATATCGACACGGACACACCGGGGCGAAGTTGCCGCCCGCGGATCGCCACGGGTGGTACTTTGACACCCCCGTAGGTTTGGGTGTAGTTTTGGACGTTGCGCTGGCTGCCTCCTGTCCATACCTCGATCGCATCACGAAAGTTCCACCTTCCGGTGTTACTTCCGCTGTTTGCTGTTCGGGTTTCGTTCGGGTCGTAACCAGCGGAATTCGTAGCAGACAAGCGACGGTCGCGGACCACCACGCGACGCGCGTGAGGTGCTGGAAGGACGCATCTTGGCAGTCTCCACCCAGACCAAGGCCGGTATCCCCGGAGCCCCGAAGCGGGTGTCTTTCGCGAAGATTCGTGAGCCCCTGGAGGTTCCCGGACTTCTCGATCTACAAACCGAATCGTTCGCCTGGCTGGTCGGTTCAGCAGACTGGCGTGAGCGTGCCATCGCGCGCGGCGACGTCACAAATCCCGTCGGGGGCCTCGAGGAGGTGCTCGAGGAGCTGTCTCCGATCGAGGACTTCTCCGGCTCCATGTCGCTGTCCTTCTCCGACCCACGCTTCGAAGAGGTCAAGGCCTCCATCGAGGAGTGCAAGGACAAGGACATGACCTACGCGGCGCCGCTGTTCGTGACCGCGGAGTTCATCAACAACAACACCGGTGAGATCAAGTCTCAGACGGTCTTCATGGGTGACTTCCCGATGATGACCGACAAGGGCACGTTCATCATCAACGGCACCGAGCGCGTCGTCGTGTCGCAGCTGGTCCGTTCCCCGGGTGTGTACTTCGACGAGTCGATCGACAAGTCCACCGAGAAGACGCTGCACTCCGTGCGTGTCATCCCGTCGCGCGGTGCGTGGCTGGAGTTCGACGTGGACAAGCGCGACACCGTCGGCGTCCGCATCGACCGCAAGCGTCGTCAGCCGGTCACCGTGCTGCTCAAGGCGCTGGGTATGACGACCGAGGAGATCACCGAGCGCTTCGGCTTCTCCGAGATCATGATGTCCACCCTCGAGAAGGACTCCACCCCGGGTCAGGACGAGGCGCTGCTCGACATCTACCGCAAGCTGCGTCCGGGCGAGCCGCCGACCAAGGAGTCCGCGCAGACCCTGCTGGAGAACCTGTTCTTCAAGGAGAAGCGCTACGACCTGGCTCGCGTCGGTCGCTACAAGATCAACAAGAAGCTCGGCCTGAACCTGGACAAGCCGGTCACCGGTTCGACGCTGACCAAGGAAGACATCGTCGCGACGATCGAGTACCTGGTCCGCCTGCACCAGGGCGATCGTCTGATGACGGCCCCCGGCGGCTCCGAGGTCCCGGTCGACGTCGACGACATCGACCACTTCGGCAACCGTCGTCTGCGGACGGTTGGCGAGCTGATCCAGAACCAGATCCGCGTCGGTCTGTCCCGCATGGAGCGCGTCGTGCGTGAGCGCATGACCACCCAGGACGTCGAGGCGATCACCCCGCAGACCCTGATCAACATCCGCCCGGTCGTGGCGGCGATCAAGGAGTTCTTCGGCACCTCGCAGCTGTCGCAGTTCATGGACCAGAACAACCCGCTGTCGGGTCTGACCCACAAGCGTCGTCTGTCGGCGCTGGGCCCGGGTGGTCTGTCCCGTGAGCGCGCCGGCCTGGAAGTTCGTGACGTCCACCCGTCGCACTACGGCCGCATGTGCCCGATCGAGACCCCGGAAGGCCCGAACATCGGCCTGATCGGCTCGCTGTCGGTGTACGCGCGGGTCAACCCGTTCGGTTTCATCGAGACCCCGTACCGCAAGGTCGTGAACGGCCGGGTCACCGATGAGGTCAAGTACCTGACCGCCGACGAGGAGGACCGCCACGTTCGTGCGCAGGCCAACTCTCCGGTCGACGCCGACGGCAACTTCCTCGACGACAAGGTGCTCGCGCGCCGCGGCAACGAGGAGATGGAGTACGTCGCGCCGACCGAGGTGACCTTCATGGACGTCTCGCCGCGCCAGATGGTGTCGGTCGCGACCGCCATGATTCCGTTCCTCGAGCACGACGACGCCAACCGTGCCCTCATGGGCGCGAACATGCAGCGTCAGGCCGTGCCGCTGATCCGTTCCGAGTCGCCGCTGGTCGGCACCGGCATGGAGCTGCGCGCCGCCGTCGACGCCGGCGACGTGGTCGTGAACCAGAAGGCCGGTGTGGTGGAAGAGGTTTCGGCCGACTTCATCACCGTGATGCACGACGACGGCACTCGCCGTTCGTACCGGCTGCGTAAGTTCGAGCGTTCGAACCAGGGCACCTGCGCCAACCAGCGTCCGATCGTGGACGAGGGTATGCGGGTGGAGGCCGGGCATGTGCTCGCCGACGGTCCGTGCACCGAGAACGGTGAGATGGCGCTGGGCAAGAACCTGCTCGTGGCGATCATGCCGTGGGAGGGTCACAACTACGAGGACGCGATCATCCTGTCGCAGCGCCTCGTGGAGGACGACGTGCTGACCTCGATCCACATCGAGGAGCACGAGATCGATGCTCGTGACACCAAGCTCGGTGCCGAGGAGATCACCCGCGACATCCCGAACGTCTCCGACGAGGTCCTGGCCGACCTGGACGAGCGTGGCATCGTGCGTATCGGTGCCGAGGTTCGTGACGGCGACATCCTGGTCGGCAAGGTCACCCCGAAGGGTGAGACCGAGCTGACGCCGGAGGAGCGGCTGCTGCGCGCGATCTTCGGTGAGAAGGCGCGTGAGGTGCGTGACACCTCGCTGAAGGTGCCCCACGGTGAGTCGGGCAAGGTCATCGGTGTGCGCGTGTTCTCGCGTGACGACGATGACGATCTGCCCCCGGGCGTGAACGAGCTGGTGCGTGTTTACGTCGCGCAGAAGCGCAAGATCCAGGACGGCGACAAGCTGGCCGGCCGCCACGGCAACAAGGGTGTCATCGGCAAGATCCTCCCGCAGGAGGACATGCCGTTCCTGCCCGACGGCACGCCGGTCGACATCATCCTGAACACCCACGGTGTGCCGCGTCGTATGAACATCGGCCAGGTGCTGGAGACCCATCTGGGTTACATCGCCAAGACCGGTTGGCAGGTCGACGGTTCCCCGGACTGGGCGAAGAACCTGCCCGAGGAAATGATCGGCCAGCCCGCCGACACGAACATCGCCACCCCGGTGTTCGACGGTGCGCGTGAGGAAGAGCTGACCGGCCTGCTCGGTTCGACGCTGCCGAACCGCGACGGCGAGAAGATGATCAACGACGACGGCAAGGCCATCCTGCTGGACGGCCGCTCCGGCGAGCCGTTCCCGTACCCGGTCTCGGTCGGTTACATGTACATCCTGAAGCTGCACCACCTGGTCGACGACAAGATCCACGCGCGTTCGACCGGTCCGTACTCGATGATCACGCAGCAGCCGCTGGGTGGTAAGGCGCAGTTCGGTGGTCAGCGCTTCGGTGAAATGGAATGTTGGGCCATGCAGGCGTACGGCGCGGCCTACACCCTGCAGGAACTCCTCACCATCAAGTCGGACGACGTTGTCGGCCGCGTGAAGGTGTACGAGGCGATCGTCAAGGGCGAGAACATTCCGGAGCCGGGTATCCCGGAGTCGTTCAAGGTTCTGCTCAAGGAGCTCCAGTCGCTGTGCCTGAACGTGGAGGTGCTGTCCTCGGACGGTGCCGCCATCGAGATGCGCGACGGCGACGACGAGGACCTGGAGCGCGCCGCGGCGAATCTGGGTATCAACCTGTCCCGCAACGAGGCTGCGACGGTCGACGACCTGGCGCAGTGAGCGAACGGTCCTGGAGCGCCGGGAGGCGCTCCAGGGCAACGGATTTGAACTTTTGCTCATTCTCAACCCGAACAGGGGAAAGGAAGTTACGTGCTAGACGTCAACTTCTTCGATGAACTCCGGATCGGCCTGGCGACCGCCGAAGACATTCGCAACTGGTCTTTCGGCGAGGTCAAGAAGCCGGAGACCATCAACTACCGCACGCTGAAGCCGGAGAAGGACGGCCTCTTCTGCGAGAAGATCTTCGGTCCCACCCGGGACTGGGAGTGCTACTGCGGTAAGTACAAGCGTGTCCGCTTCAAGGGCATCATCTGTGAGCGCTGTGGTGTCGAGGTGACTCGTGCCAAGGTGCGTCGTGAGCGCATGGGCCACATCGAGCTGGCCGCCCCGGTCACCCACATCTGGTACTTCAAGGGTGTGCCGTCGCGCCTGGGCTACCTGCTCGACCTCGCGCCGAAGGATCTGGAAAAGATCATCTACTTCGCCGCGTACGTGATCACCTCGGTCGACGACGAGCTGCGCCACAACGAGCTGTCCACGCTCGAGGCGGAGATGGAGGTCGAGAAGAAGTCGGTCGCCGATCAGCGCGACGCCGACCTCGAGGCCCGCGCCCAGAAGCTGGAAGCCGACCTGGCCGAGCTGGAGGCCGAGGGCGCCAAGTCCGACGTCCGCCGCAAGGTCAAGGACGGCGGCGAGCGCGAGATGCGTCAGCTGCGCGACCGCTCCCAGCGTGAGCTGGACCGGCTCGACGAGATCTGGACCACCTTCACCAAGCTGGCCAAGAAGCAGCTGATCATCGACGAGGTGATCTACCGCGAGCTGCAGGACCGCTACGGCGAGTACTTCACCGGTGCCATGGGTGCCGAGGCGATCCAGAAGCTCATGGAGACCTTCGACATCGCCGCCGAGGCCGAGAACCTGCGCGAGACCATTCGCACGGGCAAGGGCCAGAAGAAGCTGCGCGCGCTGAAGCGTCTGAAGGTCGTGGCCGCGTTCCAGACCAACGGCAACTCGCCGATGGGCATGGTCCTCGACGCCGTGCCGGTGATCCCGCCGGAGCTGCGCCCGATGGTGCAGCTGGACGGTGGCCGCTTCGCGACCTCCGACCTGAACGACCTGTACCGCCGCGTCATCAACCGCAACAACCGGCTGAAGCGACTGATCGATCTGGGTGCGCCCGAGATCATCGTCAACAACGAGAAGCGCATGCTTCAGGAGTCGGTGGACGCGCTGTTCGACAACGGCCGTCGTGGCCGTCCGGTCACCGGTCCGGGTAACCGCCCGCTGAAGTCGCTGAGCGATCTGCTCAAGGGCAAGCAGGGTCGTTTCCGTCAGAACCTGCTCGGTAAGCGTGTCGACTACTCCGGCCGTTCGGTCATCGTCGTCGGTCCGCAGCTGAAGCTGCACCAGTGTGGTCTGCCCAAGCTGATGGCGCTCGAGCTGTTCAAGCCGTTCGTCATGAAGCGTCTGGTCGACCTGAACCACGCGCAGAACATCAAGTCCGCCAAGCGGATGGTCGAGCGTCAGCGTCCCCAGGTGTGGGATGTCCTCGAAGAGGTCATCTCCGAGCACCCGGTGCTGCTGAACCGTGCGCCCACCCTGCACCGCCTGGGTATCCAGGCCTTCGAGCCGCTGCTGGTCGAAGGTAAGGCCATCCAGCTGCACCCGCTGGTGTGTGAGGCGTTCAACGCCGACTTCGACGGTGACCAGATGGCCGTGCACCTGCCGCTGTCGGCGGAGGCGCAGGCCGAGGCCCGCATCCTGATGCTGTCCTCGAACAACATCCTGTCGCCGGCGTCGGGTCGTCCGCTCGCCATGCCGCGTCTGGACATGGTGACCGGTCTGTACTACCTGACTCGCCTGGAAGAGGGCGCGAAGGGCGAGTACCGCGCGGCCACCAAGGACGAGGCCGAGTTCGGCGTCTACTCCTCGCCCGCCGAGGCGCAGATGGCCGTCGACCGCGGTGAGCTGACCGTGCGTTCGCTGATCAAGATTCGTCTGACCGAGCAGCGTCCGCCGAAGGACGTCGAGGCCGAGCTGTTCCCGGACGGCTGGCGGCGGGGCGACGCGTGGATCACCAAGACCACGCTGGGCCGCGTCATCTTCAACGACCTGCTCCCGGCGGACTACGCGTTCATCGACGAGCCGATGCCGAAGAAGCGTCAGGCGGCGATCATCAACGATCTCGCCGAGCGCTACCCGATGATCGTCGTGGCGCAGACTGTCGACAAGCTGAAGGACTCCGGCTTCTACTGGGCCACCCGCTCCGGTGTCACCGTCTCCATGTCGGACGTGCTCGTTCCGCCGGAGAAGGCGGAGATCATGGAGCGCTACGAGGCGCAGTCGGATCAGATCGAGAAGAAGTACCAGCGTGGTGCGCTCGATCACCAGGAGCGCAACAACGCCCTGGTCAAGATCTGGCAGGAAGCGACCGAAGAGGTCGGTAAGGCGCTGCGCGCGCACTACCCGGCCGACAACCCGATCATCACGATCGTCGACTCGGGCGCGACCGGTAACTTCACCCAGACTCGTACCCTCGCCGGTATGAAGGGTCTGGTTACCAACCCGAAGGGTGAGTTCATCCCGCGGCCGATCAAGTCCTCCTTCCGTGAGGGTTTGACGGTTCTGGAGTACTTCATCAACACCCACGGTGCGCGAAAGGGTCTGGCCGACACCGCGCTTCGTACCGCCGACTCGGGTTACCTGACCCGTCGTCTGGTGGACGTGTCGCAGGACGTCATCGTGCGCGAGACCGACTGTGGCACCGAGCGCGGCATCGTGGTGCCGATCGCGGAGAAGCAGGCCGACGGCTCGCTCATCCGGGACGCCCACGTGGAGACCAGCACCTACGCTCGTACGCTGGCCACCGACGCGGTGGACGCGAACGGCAATGTCGTCGTCGAGAAGGGCCACGACCTGGGCGATCCCGCCCTGGAGGCACTGCTCGAGGCCGGCATCACCGAGGTGAAGGTCCGCTCCGTGCTGACCTGCACCACCGGCACCGGCGTGTGTGCCACCTGCTACGGCCGCTCGATGGCGACCGGCAAGCTGGTGGACATCGGCGAGGCCGTCGGTATCGTCGCCGCCCAGTCCATCGGTGAGCCCGGTACCCAGCTGACCATGCGTACCTTCCACCAGGGTGGTGTCGCGGGTGACGACATCACGGGTGGTCTGCCCCGAGTGCAGGAGCTCTTCGAGGCTCGTGTGCCCAAGGGCAAGGCCCCCATTGCCGAGGTGTCGGGTCGCGTGCGGCTCGAGGACGACGACCGCTTCTACAAGATCACGATCATCCCGGACGACGGGTCGGACGAGGTCCTGTACGACAAGCTGTCGAAGCGTCAGCGTCTGCGGGTGTTCAAGCACGAGGACGGCTCCGAGCGTCTCCTGGCCGACGGTGACCACGTCGAGGTCGGTCAGCAGCTGCTCGAGGGCTCGGCCGATCCGCACGAGGTGCTGCGCGTGATGGGTCCGCGTCAGGTGCAGGTCCACCTGGTCCACGAGGTCCAGGAGGTGTACCGCTCGCAGGGTGTGTCCATCCACGACAAGCACATCGAGGTGATCGTCCGCCAGATGCTGCGCCGCGTCACCATCATCGATTCGGGTGCGACCGAGTTCCTCCCGGGTTCGCTGGTGGAGCGCGCCGAGTTCGAGTCCGCCAACCGCCGCGTGGTCGCGGAGGGTGGCGAGCCCGCCTCGGGTCGCCCGGTGCTGATGGGTATCACCAAGGCGTCGCTCGCGACCGATTCGTGGCTGTCGGCGGCCTCCTTCCAGGAGACCACCCGCGTGCTCACGGACGCCGCGATCAACTGCCGCTCCGACAAGCTGATCGGCCTGAAGGAGAACGTGATCATCGGTAAGCTGATCCCGGCCGGTACCGGCATCAACCGGTACCGCAACATCCAGGTTCAGCCCACCGAAGAGGCCCGCCAGGCCGCGTACGCTGTCCCGTCCTACGACGAGAGCTACTACAGCCCGGACGGCTTCGGCACCTCCACCGGTGCCGCGGTCCCGCTGGACGACTACGGCTTCAGCGACTACCGCTGAGCCTTGTAGGCAGTCAATGGAATTCGGCCCCCGCTCCGATCGGAGCGGGGGCCGAACTCTTTTCACGTCCGGGTGCGTATCGCGGGTTTATGCTGGTTGCGGCGATTTGGCCCATCCCCCGGTGGAGGAGCTGGCATGTCCGTTGGTCGTGTTCGTCATGGCGTCTTCGCGGCGGTCTTCGGGGTGGCGGTGCTGTCCCTGTGGGCGCCGCAGGCCGCGGCCGATCCGGGCGGCGGGCCGGGCGGCTGTCAGCATGGTGGAGTGCTCAGCGGCACCAGGATTTCCGGTACCGGCAGCGCCGGCCAGAGCGTGCGGCGGGAGGCGGATCTGTGGGGATGCTCCAGTCCGTTGCTGCCCGGCATCGTGGCGGGGCATTTCAGCGCCGAATTGCCGTTCAACAGTCTCGACGCGCCGTCCATGGGCCAATTCGCCTGGGCCGACGGCAGTTTCAGCACGGTGATCGCCCAGCCCAATGCGTTGTGGACGATCACCGACGGGCCCGGCAGCGGGCACACCTTCCGGTTCAACCTCGCCGGTGAGATGAACGTGTGGTGGTACCACTGGGACAGCAGCATGCCCGTGGACTCGATGATCTTCCTCGAGTGAATCGGGAATGCTCGAGTGAATCGGGAATGCGAACGGCCCGCGCTCTGACGAGGAGCGCGGGCCGAATTGTGCTGCGGGGCGGGTCAGTTCGCCGGTTGGGGGGCGGCGGGGAGGGCGGCGAAGACCGGGCGGAAGAGGTTGCCGGTGCCGGGGGCGAGGGTGTCGACGTAGCTGAGGGCCGCGTCGGTGGCCTGCTGGCCGCCGGACATCTGGAGCCCGATGGCGCCGCCGACCACGCCGCCGACCACGGCGAGCAGGGGAGCGGTGATGAAGTCGAGGACGAACAGGCCGACGGGGAAGCCCGCGATGAAGCCGATGGTGGCGCCGATGGCCGCGCCGGTGGCTACGGCGGGGAGGTTGGCCTGGACGACGTCGAAGAAGTGCTGCTGGGCGTCGACCTCGCGGACCGGGGTGTCGGATTCCGCGATGGGGGTGAGGGTCAGCCGGCGGTTGTCCTGGTCGATCGTCGGGGTGAATTCGGCTGTCTTGCCGTCGATGTCGTACTTCAGGGGGACCGTGGAGACCAGGACGCCGTCGTCGTTGGTCACGATGACGGCGTCGCCGTCCCAGGTGGCGAGGAAGTGCCCGGCCTGCAGGGTGCTGACGGCGGCGCGATGGTCGGCGGTGAGGGCCACGTCATAGCCAATGTTGTGATCGGTGCCCTTGATCTGCAGGGCGGGTTGCTCCGGAGCCTGCGCCGGTTCGGCGGTTGCGGTGCCCGCGACCGTGGTCGCGGTCAGGCAAAGCAGGGCGGGCGCAATGTATTTGGTTATAGCCATCGTGGTTTTCCTCGAGTTGCGGACTGGTTCCCCGACATTTGCGACAAACTACCGTTATCAACTCGAGATGTGAAGGGTTGTGGCGCACAAGTGCAATCGACACATGGAATCGGCAGGTCAGCGCCGGTGTCAGGAGTGGGGCGTGCCGGTCGCGAGTGGGTCGTCCGCGGGCTCGCCCAGCCGGACCACCACCACGCCGATGAGAATCAATGCGCCACCGAGCAATTGGATCGGCGCCGGCGCCTGACCGAGCAGCGCCCAGGAGAACAGAATGGCGGCCAGCACCTCGCCGAGCGCCGCGAAGGACGCCAGCCGGGAGCCGAGCAGCCGGGTGGCGGCAATGCCGGTCACGTACGAGACGGCGGCGGTGATCACGCCGAGCGCGAGCAGCGGCGCCCACCAGTCCACCGTGAAGCCCTGGAACGCTACGGACGCCGTGGTGGCGTGCAGCGGCACGATGCCGATCAGCCCGGCCGCCAGAATGCCGAGCCCGCCGACCAGCAGTCCGCCGGTGGCCAGCACGGTGCCGGGTACCTGATCCCCGGCGTGCGCCGACAGGATGAAATACGCTGCCGCGCCGACCATCGCGCCCAGCGCCCAGGTGATGCCGACCCAGCTGGTGGCCGTCCCGGAGTTCGGGTCGAGCACCAGGATCAAGCCGGTCACGCCGATGATCGCGCCGAGAACGGTTGCGCGACCGGGCTTCTGGCTGTGCCGCAGCCACAGCCACACCACCACCGCGATGGGTGCGGTGTATTCGATGAGCAGTGCCACCGCGACATCCATGTGCGCGACGGCATTGAAGTAGGCCAGCTGCGCGGTGGCGACGGCCAGCAGGCCGTAGCCCGCGAGCAGGGCGGCATTGCGGCGCAGCAGGTTCCAGTCGCCGCGCAGCTGCCGCACGGCCACGGGCAGCAGCACCAGCGCGCCGAGTAGCACCCGCACGATGACCACGGCGGCCGGACTCCAGCCGGCGTCGATGAGCCCGCGGGCCAGCGGGCCGGAGAGCCCGAATGCGGACGCCGACAGCGCGGCGCAGAGCAGTCCGGAGCGCAGCCGCTGCGACACCGCCGCCCTGTCATGAGTCAAAGTCGCCATGACAAATGACGCTAAGCGGCCCGGGTGTAATCTGTCAAAGTGATTTTCGCTGATGACACAGTGGCGGCCATGGCGGCGGCGGTGGAACTGGTGAACTCGGCCGAGGACCCGGACACCCTGACCGAGATCGCCCAGCTGGACGAGTTTTTCGTCAAGCACGGCTACACCGGCGTCCATGCCCGCACCCGGGCGGAGCTGACGGCCGTCCGCGCCCAGCGCGCCCCGCTGCGCCGCTTGCTCACCGCCGACCGCAACATCGCGGTCGACCTGGTGAATGCCATCCTGGCCGAGCATCGCGCGGTGCCGCGGCTGGTCCGCCACGACGGCCTCGACTACCACATCCACGCGGTGCCGCCCGAGGCTCCGCTGGATGTCCGCATGGCCGTCGAGACCGCCATGGCCATGATCGACCTGATCCGCGCCGACGAGCTGTCCCGGCTGGCCATCTGCGCCGACGAGACCTGCGCGGGCATCGTGCTGGACCTGTCCCGCAACCGTTCCCGCCGCTACTGCTCCACGGCCTGCACCAACCGCAATGCGGTCGCGGCCTACCGGGCTCGCAAGATGGTCGGCTGAGCCCGCGGGACGATCAGCTGATCACGTCGGCGAGCCGATCCACCTGATCGGCGTCGCGGCCGTAGCAGTACAGCATCACCTCGTCCGCCCCGAGATCGCCGAATTGCCGGATGGCGTCGCGGATTTCGCCGGGCGTGGTCAGCATGCCGTCGACCATGAAGTCGGCGCGGCCGGAGAATTCGTAGTACGCGCCCATGGACGCGCGGGCGTCGTCGAGCACGGCGGCCGGGCCGAGCGCGACATTGACCTGGGCCACGATGCGGGGCGCGCCGGCGCGGCCGTGGTCGCGCCAGGAACGGCGGACGGTGTCGAAGAGCCCGCCCGCCCAGGAGGGCGCGGCGGCCGCGAGGAAGCCGCCGCCCCAGCGGCCGACGCGTTCCAGCGCCGCGGGCTGGAAGCCGCCGAAGAGCAGTTCCGGGCCGGGGAGCGAGCTCGGTGCGGGGCCGATGGGCCCGCAGGTGGAACTGAACGGTTTGCCCGCCCAGAGGTCGCGCATGAGGCCGATCTGCTGATCGAGGCGGCGGCCGCGAGTGTGCAGGTCGGTGCCGGAGGCCTCGTGGTCGTCGGCGCGCCCGCCCACGCCGAGCCCGAGCACGAAGCGCCCGCCGGACAGCACATCCAGGGTGGCGGCCTGTTTGGCGAGCAGTGCGGGATCACGCAGGGGTGCGATGAGGACCTCGGTCTGCAGCTTGACGCGGCTGGTCGCGCCGGCGAGCACGCCGAGGGTGACCAGCGGTTCGGGATTGTCGTAGACCAGCCGGTCGAGCAGGCCGAGGGTGGAGAAGGGGCCGGCGTCGGCGCGGCGCGCCCAGTCGAGCAGGGCGTGGGGATCGGAAATGGGAAGTCCGAGACCGATGTGCATGGGGATGACCTCCATGGAGAGATGAGTGGGCACAACTGCACTGCCGCCCACTCCGCGCCTCTCCGGAGGCGGATGCTCTCATTCTGCGGCACAACTTCTGGAGAGCATCTCTTGGATTGTGGCCAATATAGGACGCTTTCGAACAATGTCGCAACCCGGCCGGTAGCTCCGGGTGCGCGGGGCGGGGTTCGGCGATAGTGTGGCTGCGCCGCCCTGGCGGGCCGGTGGATGGTGCTAGCGTGCCCGTACGCTGTACGAGTTCAATCGGGGTTTTCCAGGTAATGACGATGAGAACACAACTGCCGCTGCGGCCCTACGATGTCGTGCTGATCGGCGGCGGCATCATGAGCGCAACGCTCGCGATGCTGATCAAGCATCTGGAACCCAGCTGGACCATCGGCGTGTACGAGCGATTGCCCGAGGTGGGTTCCGAAGCGTCGGCGGCCTGGAACAATTCGGGCACCGGCCATGCCGGACTGTGCGAACTCGATTACACCACCGAGAATCCCGACGGCAGTATCGATATCGAGCCGGCGCTGGAGCTCAATGAGCAGTTCCAGCTCACCCGGCAGCTGTGGGCGTCGCTGGTGGAATCCGGGGTGCTGCGCAAGCCGGAGACCTTCATCAATCCAGTCCCGCACCTGACGCTGGCGCGCGGGCAGCGGGAAGTGGATTTCCTGCGTCGCCGCCACGAAACCATGTCCGCGCACCACCTTTTCGCGAATATGCGATTCAGCGACGACCCGGAGGTCATTGCCGACTGGGCTCCGCTGATCACCCGGGGCCGTGACGCCTCCGAGCCGATCGCCGCGACCCGCGATATCACCGGTAGCGATGTGGATTTCGGCGAACTGACCGGCCAGCTGTTCCATTGGCTGCGCTGGCAGGATGTCGAGATCCACCGCAATTGCGAGGTGCGCGGACTGCGCCGCAACAATGACGGCACCTGGCAGTTGCGGGTCGACTGGCGCACCGACAACGACCGCCTCACGCGAAAGGTGGACGCCCGCTTCGTATTCGCGGGCGCGGGCGGCTGGGCGCTGAAAATCCTGCAGCGGGCCGGTGTTCCGGAAGTGCGCGGTTACAGTCTGCTGCCGGTCAGTGGTCGATTCCTGCGCTGCGACAATCCCGCCGTGGTGGCCGAGCACGACGGGAAGGTCTACGGCAGTGCGCCCTCGGGTGCGCCGTCGATTGCCATGCCGCACTTGGATACCCGGGTGGTGAACGGCGATCGCGCGCTGCTGTTCGGTCCGTACGCGGGGGCGAATCCGCGTTTCCTGAAACGGGGTTCGCTCTTCGACGCCGCGGGGTCGGTGCGGCCGGGCAATGCGGGTGCGATCGCGGCCATGCTGAAGTCGAATCCCGAGCTTATGCGGCTGCTGGTGACGCAGCTGGCATCGACCCGCAAGAGGAGGCTCGCCGCCCTGCGGGAATTCGTCCCCGAGGCGCGCGCCGAGGACTGGACCCTGATCACCGCGGGTCAGCGCGCCCAGCTGGTGAAGCCGGATCCGGAGCAGGGCGGGGTGCTGGAGTTCGGGACGGAAGTCGTTGCCGCGCAGGATGGTTCGATCGCCGCGGTGCTGGGCGCGACACCGGGTGCGTCGACCGCCCCGGTGATCCTGCTGGAGGTGCTGGAGCGCTGCTTCCCGCGCTACTCCCGGCTCTGGGAGCCGCGGTTGCGCGAGCTCATGCCGACACTGGGGCAGAGCCTGGCCAAGGATCCCCGGCTGGCGCGCCAGACCATGGCCCGGACCGCGGAGGCGCTGGGGCTGGCCGGCCGGGTGGTGGGCTGATCCGGCGGGCAGCTGCCGTGGATCCGTGGCAGGAAGCTGCCGTGGACAAAGCCGCGCCCGGCCCGGTATGAAATTGGAACAGGTTTCAATTTCTGGCCGGGTAGGAGAGGCGATGGACAGCGCTACCAAGGACGAGGCGAACGCCGCCATGGGTGAGATGGTGATGGCGGGCTTCCAGAAGCTCGGCTTCATCCAGTTCACCGGCATCGAGGGCGTGCACTACGCCCCGGGCCGCAATGTGGTCCGCATGGCCGCGCGCCCCGAGCACTTCAACCACAATGGCGATATCCACGCCGCCCTGCTGTTCGGCCTGGCCGAGACGGCCGCCATGGGCGCGTCCATCTCCGGCATCGTGGACCTGCTCGGCGACACCTTCATCGTCGCCCGCAACGGCCGCATCGAATACCTGGCCCGCGCCAAGGGCGAGGCGGGCCCGTTCAGCGCCACCGCAGAGCTGACGCCGGAGACCATCGCCGAGACCCGCGCGAACATCGAATCCGGCACCGAGATCGAGCTCGAGGTGCCGGTGACGATCGCCGACGTCACCGGCAAACCCGTGGCCCGCGCCGCCTTCACCGCGGTGATCCGGCCGCGCCGGAAGTGATTCCGGCTCCAGCGAGGTGACTCAGCGCTCGCTGTCGAGCATGGCCATCTGCGCGGGCGCGTAGCGGCCGCCCGCCACCTGGTCGGCGGGCACGGCCGCCTCGATGGTGGCCAGCTCGGCCTCGGACAGCCGAATGTCCACCGCCGCAACGGCTTCCGCCCAGCGTTCCGGACGCCGCGCGCCGATCAGCGGCACGATGTCCGTGCCCCGCGACAGCACCCAGGCAATGGCCAGCTGGGCCACGCTCACCTGGTGTTCGGCCGCGATCTTCGCCAGCGCGTCGACCAGGCGCAGGTTGGCGTCGAGGTTCTCGCCCTGGAAACGCGGGCTGTGCGCCCGGAAATCGGAGGGTGCGAACTGCTGCCCGGGCCGCAGCGAATCGCTCAGCAGGCCGCGGGAGAGCACCCCGTACGCGGTGATGCCGATGCCGAGTTCCCGTGCGACGGGCAGGATTTCGGCCTCGATGCCGCGCGAGACCAGGGAGTATTCGATCTGCAGGTCCACGATCGGGTGCACGGCCGCCGCGCGGCGCAGCGTCTCCGCGCCCACCTCCGACAGGCCGATGTGGCGGATGTAGCCGGCCTGCACCAGCTCCGCCAGGCCGCCGATGGTCTCCTCGATCGGAATGTTCGGGTCCAGCCGGGCGGGCCGGTAGATGTCGACGTAGTCGGTGCCCAGTCGCTGCAGGGAGTAGGCGAGGAAGTTCTTGGTGGCTGCGGGCCGGGTGTCGACGCCGCCGAAGCTGTTGTCGGGTCCGCGCAGCGCGCCGTACTTCACGCTGAGCAGGATGTCCTCGCGTTTGCGGTCGGCCAGCGCCTGCCGGATCAGCAGTTCGTTGTGGCCCATGCCGTAGAAGTCGCCGGTGTCGATGAGGTTCGCGCCCGAGTCGAGGGCGGCGTGCACGGTGGCGATCGAGACGGCGTCGTCGGCCGTGCCGTACATGCCGGACATACCCATGGCCCCGAGGGCCGGGCGGGAGACGGCGGGCCCGGTCTTGCCGAGCTGAACGGTGCTGAGGTTCGTGGTCATGCCGATAACACTGCGCCTCCGCGGCGGGGTCCGGGAGAGGAGCGTTCATCCAGGGATCGGCGATCCCTGGTTACCGCCGGTGGACGGCTGGGGCGGAATTCGCGCGGCGCAGACTGGGATCGCCGGTACCTGGCTAGCGGGCCCGGGACGGGGGACAGTGGTGAGGTGGATCGAACCGAGCTGGCCGACTTCCTGCGCCGCCGCCGTGAGCAGCTGCAACCCGCCACCGTCGGGTTGCCGCCGGGCGCGCGCCGCCGCACCCCCGGCCTGCGCCGCGACGAGGTCGCCATGCTCGCGGGCATGTCGACCGACTACTACACCCGGCTGGAGCAGGCGCGCGGCCCGCGCCCGTCCGTGCAGGTGCTGGCGTCGCTGGCGCGGGCGCTGCGACTGACCGACAGCGAGCGCGACCACGTCTACCACCTGTCCGGCCACCAGGCCCCCGCGCGCGGCGGCGACAGCCACGTGGGACCGGGCCTGCTGCACCTGCTCTCGAAGCTGGACGACACCCCGGCCGTGGTCATCTCGGACCTGGGTGAGGTGCTGGTGCAGAACCGTATGCACACCCTGCTGTCCGGGGACTACTCGCAGCGGCGCGGGCTGGAACGATGCATCCCGTGGCGCTGGTTCACCGAACCGGGCTCCCGCGCCATCTTCCCGCCGGAGGACTGGGAAGCCATGAGCCACAAGCATGTCGCCGATCTGCGCGCGGTCTCCGCCCGCCGCGCCGGCGACGCCGACGTGACCGAGCTGGTGGCCCGGTTGCGGGCCGCCAGCCCGGAGTTCGAGCGGCTGTGGAACGAGCACGAGGTGGGTACCGGAACCGGCCACATCAAGCGCATGGTCCACCCGGAAGTCGGTGTGCTGGAGCTGATCTGCGAACCGCTGCTCACCCCCAGCGCCACCCGGCACGTGCTGATCTACTACCCCGCGCCCGGCACCGACACCCAGGAGAAGCTGGATCTGTTGCGGGTCATCGGAACTCAGTCGATGACCAGCCGCTGACTGCCGGCCGCAACGAAATCGGCCCCGAACCAGTGCGGTTCGGGGCCGACCTTGTCACTCGTGCGGCACGCCGCAGCGGCGCTTGCGCGGCTTCAGATGCAGCCCCGGCAGCGGCGGCGCCGGGATCCGCTGGTCCGGCGTGTGCCCGGCGATATCGGCGAAGCGGCCGACATCGTGCTTCTCCCAGTCGTTGCGGGCCTGTTCGATCTCCTCGTGGCTGCGGGCCACGAAGTTCCACCACATGACCAGATCCTCGCCGAACGGTTCACCGCCGAGCAGCAGCAGATGCGCGCCGCCCGTGGATTCGTGCAGCCGGAGGGACTCCCGGTCGCTGCCCAGGTAGAACAGGCTGCCGGGCGCGACGTCGGTGTCGTCGACGCGGAGCCCGCCCGTGATCACCAGCACCGCGTGCTCGAAGTCCGGATTCAGCGGCAGCGTCACCGCCGCGCCCGCCTCGAGCCGCAGATCGGCGCCGACGATCGGGGTGTAGGCCCGCGCCGGGGAGGTGGCCCCGCCGAGCGAGCCCATCAGGACGACGCCGTGCAGCCCCGGCAGCGTGAACTCGGGCAGGTCCCGATGCTGCTCGAAATGCGGTGCGATATCCCGGGATTCGTCCGGCAGTGCCACCCACAGCTGGAGCCCATGACCCGAGATGTGGCCCGGCACTCGATATTCCGAGTGCGCGATGCCGCGTCCGGAGGTCATGAGGTTCAGCTGCCCGGGTGCGATCTCCACATCCGAGCCCACACTGTCGCGGTGACGGATCCGCCCGTCCAGCGGCCACGTGACCGTCTGCAATCCGATATGCGGATGCGGGTCGATGTCGTGCCCCTCCGGGTTGGCGGGCGAGCCACCGTCGAAATGGTCCAGGAAGCACCATGCGCCGACCGTCGGCAGGTCCCGCTGCGGCAGCGAGCGGAAGACGGTCACCCCGCGCACGCCACCCAGCGGCACCTCGCGGGCCGGGAAGAACTCGGCGCGTGGCCCGGGGCGCCCGGACGATTCGCACAGCGCCTCTTCCGGCCGCGGCTCCAGATCACTCATGCCCGCTCCTCCCTGCTCACCTCTTGATGCCCTTGCCCACCACGTATTCGTCGTATTCCGGGTGCTTGTCCAACCAGCCCTTGATGAACGGGCAGCGTGCCACGATGACGCGGCCGCGGGCGATCACATCCTTGATCGCCTCCTGCGCGAGCAGATTCGCCAGGCCCTTGCCGCTGAATTCCTGATCCACCTCGGTATGAATGAAGGTGGTGTCGTTGTCGTCGCGCTCGCGGTACTCGCTGAACCCGGCGAGCGAATTCCCGTACCACACCTCGTACCGGTGTTGCGCGTCGTTACGAACGACTGCGGCCGTCACGGCCTGTTCGCTCATTGTTCAGTTCTCCTTCCGCACCCGCACCGGATGTCTGCTCATAATCGACACGCGATTGAACGCGCCGATAGTGGTCGCAGCCCAGATGAGAACGGACATCTGGTCATCCGACAAATGTTGCCGCGCAGCAGCATACTCACGCTGCATGGTCTCCTCATCCGGCAATGAAGTGACCGTCTCGGCCACCGAGAGTGCGGCCTGCTGCAGTTCTGTGAACAGGTACGGACTGCGGTGCCAGGTGGTCAGGACATCCAATTGCTGCTGGGTGACACCGGCTTCGCGGGCGTACCGGGAATGCAGGTCCAGGCAGAACGGGCAACCGGTGAGCTGGGAGACGCGGACATTCACCAATTCCATGACCGCGCGGTCCAGATCGGCGGCCGCGGCGGCGTTCCGCACGGCGAACGCGACGCTGTTGAGTTCGCGGAAGACCTCGGGCGTCTGCTTGTCGATCCACACCCGGTCGTGAGTTACAGGCGACTGCATAGTGGCTGCATCGTAAGCCGAGAATGTGAACCGTGCCTTCTGGTCTGAAAATTGGTGTTTCAGACCGAGGTCTTCCGGGTGAACTCACCGGGGTCTTCCGCGTGAACTCAGCGTGCCGCGGCCGCCCGCTGCCGGGCGAAGAAGTCGAGCACGGCCGCGTGCCAGGCATCGGGCTGCTCCACCATGACGACGTGCCCGCCCGGGAGCTCGGTGTACTCGGCCCCCGGAATCCCGGCGGCCTGTTCGCGGGCGTTGGC
Organism: Nocardia sp. NPDC059236; assembly: GCF_042754085.1. NCBI lineage: Bacteria > Bacillati > Actinomycetota > Actinomycetes > Mycobacteriales > Nocardiaceae > Nocardia > Nocardia sp. NPDC059236. The sequence continues at coordinate 456,073 of NZ_JBHZAF010000003.1, read as the reverse complement.
CGGATCGCAGAGCAGGTCGCCGGCGAGCCCGATGACCAGCGTCGGCACCGCCACCTGCGGCAGGTCGGCGCGCACGTCCGTGTGCTCGATCAGCGCCGCCTGCGCGGCCGTGCCGCCCGGGATGTTCGCCGCGGTCTGCGCCAGGATCTCCGAAAGCTGCTCTTCGGGAAGGGCATTCACGAAGTCCGCGCTGAACCCGGCGAGCAGGGCGAACCGTGCGAAGGATTCGCGGTCCCCGGCCGCCAGGGCGCGCTGCCACAGTTGGATGTTCAGTCGCGACCGATTGTCGGGCCTGGCGAAGCCGCCGGTGAGCACCAGCCCGCGCACCCGCTCCGGATGCCGCACCGCCGCCCGGATCGCCACCGCGGTGCCGAGGGAGAAGGCGACGATCGACAAGGTCTCGGCCCCGCGAGCCACCGCCTCGGCGATCAGGGCGTCGGCGAGCGAGTCCAGGGTGAGCGGAGTGTCGTCGGCCGGGTAATCGGACCCGATGACCAGGTGATCGGTGGCGAGCAGGGGGATCAAGCCGCCGAAGTTGGCGTCGATGCCGCCGCCTCCGCCGTGGGCCAGCACGATGGTGGGGCCGGAACCGGAGACCTGGGTGGTGAGGACCGGGCTTTCGGGAGAAATGTTCGTCATGGCGGCGACGTTAGGGATTCACATGGGTGTGAAGGTCAACGCGATGTGCGGGAGGTCACAGTGCTGATCGGCGAACTGTCCCGGGCCACCGGGGTGCCCGCCCGGTTGCTGCGCTACTACGAGGAGCAGGGACTGCTTGTCCCGCACCGGGATTCGAACGGCTACCGCAGCTACCCCGCCACCGCCCCGGATCGGGTCGCCCGCATCCGCGAACTTCTCGACGCCGGACTGCCCACCCGCGATATCCGGGAACTGCTGCCCTGCGCCACCGAATCCGGCTTCCAGCACTGCGATCACTCCCGGCAGGTGGTGAGCGACGGCCTGGATCGCCTCGACGACCAGATCGCCGAGCTGACCCAGCGCCGTATGCTGCTGGCCCGGCAGCAGGACGCGGTCCTGGCCGCGCCCTACGACCCGAATCCCGGTGTGGCCGAGGCGTCCTGAGCCGGCTCGGAACGATCAGGCGGTTTCTTCCCGAAGGCGGCGATTGACCTCGGTGAAACCCGCTGCCACAGCGGCCAATTGCTCCGGAGTGAAGGCGTCGACGAAGAATTCACGCACCGTCTCGACGTGGCCCGGGGCGGCCTGTTCGAGGCGCTCGCGTCCGGAGTCGGTGAGGCGGGCGTAGACCGCGCGTAGATCGGTGCGGCAGTTGCGGCGGGTCACCAGGCCCGCCTTCTCCAGCTGGTCGACCTGGTAGGTGAGCTTGCTCTTGGAGTTGAGCAGTGTCGAGGCCAGTTCGGTCATGCGCAGTTCGCCGTCGGGGGCGGCGGCGAGGCGGACCAGGATCTCGTATTGCAGGTGGGAGAGTCCGGAGTCCCGCTCGAGCTGTCTGCCGAGTCGGCGTTCCAGCAGGCTGGAGGCGCTCAGGAAGGCCAACCAGGCCGCCCGTTCCTCCTCGTTCAGCCAGCGTGGACTCATCTGCCCAGGTTACAGCCGGTTGTTCGGGTTGGAATAACCTCCGGGCCCTTGCGGTTCAAATTTGAACACTGTGCCCCATTCAAAGAATTGGTCCCTGGCCTCAGGAGAATCCTCATGAGCAGCACCTTCGTCGGCGCAAGCGTCCGCACCCGCGTGCGGATTCCGCTGACCTTCGCCGACGGCTACTCGACGACCGCGCAGGCGGTCACCTTCGACGGCCTCGCCGACGGCCGCGAGCACGTCGCCCTCGTCCTCGGTGAAACCGACCTCGGCCCGGACGGGCCGGCCACGCCGCTGGTGCGGCTGCACTCCGAATGCCTCACCGGCGACGTCTTCGGCTCCGCCCGCTGCGACTGCGGACCGCAGCTGCGCGAGGCCGTCGAGCTCATCTCCGGCACCGGCGGCATCCTGCTCTACCTGCGCCAGGAGGGCCGCGACATCGGCCTCTACAACAAGCTCGACGCCTACGCGCTGCAGGACTCGGGCCTGGACACCTACCAGGCCAATACCGAACTCGGCTTCGACGAGGACGCCCGCGACTACACCGCGGCCGCCCAGATGCTGACCGCCCTCGGCGTCGGCGAACTCGACCTGCTCACCAACAATCCCGACAAGGTCCGCCAGCTGACCGCGCTCGGCGTGACGGTGCGCGACACCGTCCCCACCGGCGTCCACGCCACCCCCGACAACCTGCGCTACCTGCGCGCCAAGGCCGAGCACACCGGGCACACCATCCGGCTCGTCGGCTGAGCCGACCATCCAGCTCCGTGGCTGAGCCGACCATCGAGTTCTGTGGCCGAGCCGACCATCGAGTTCCGTGGCTGAGCCGACCATCCAGCTCCGTGGCTGAGATCGAGAGGAAATCCCATGTCCCAGGCCGTGACTCACGAGCGGACGGACCGCATGCCGGTGCTCTACCTGAGCCACGGCGCACCGCCCCTGGCCGACGACCCGATCTGGCCCGGCCAGCTCGCCGCCTGGTCGGCCGAACTGCCCAGGCCCACCGCCATTCTGGTGGTCTCCGCGCACTGGGAGGACGCGCCCGTCACCCTCGGCGCGACCACCACAGTGCCGCTGCTCTACGACTTCTGGGGCTTCCCCGAGCACTACTACCGGGTCCGCTACGCCGCCCCCGGCGCTCCGGACCTGGCCGCGAAAGTCCGTGCGCTGCTGGGCAGTCCGGGCCGGCCGGTGCACGAGGCGCCGACCCGCGGCCTCGACCACGGCGCGTACGTGCCGCTCGTCGAGATGTACCCCGATGCCGACATCCCGGTCCTGCAACTGTCCCTGCCGACCCTCGACCCGGTCGGCCTCTACGACCTGGGCCGCCGTCTCGCCCCACTGCGCGACGAGGGCGTCCTCATCCTCGGCAGCGGCTTCTTCACGCACAACCTGCGCGAGGCGAACTTCTCCATGCCGGCCGACTTCGCGCCCGGCTGGTCCCGGGAATTCGATCACTGGGGTGATGAGGCACTGGCCGCCGGTGACATCGACGCCCTGCTGGACTTCGAGCACGCCGCCCCCGACGCTCGCCGCGCCCACCCGCGCACCGAGCATTTCGCGCCGCTGTTCGTGACCCTCGGCGCGGGCGCGGACGAACTGGCCACGCAGCATACCGCCATCGACGGCTTCTGGTACGGAATGGCCAAACGCTCCATCCAGATCGGCTGATCCGGGCGGAGCCTGCGCTCAGTTCCCCTGGCGGGCAGCGTCGTTCGGCCCGACCCGGGCAGCGCCGTACGACCCGACCGGCGGATCACACGTCTGCCCGCCGCCGTAGAGCTCGATCTTGTAGTCGAGGACCACCAGGGTGGACTGCAGTTCCTCGATCTGGGCGAGGACTTCGGCGCGGGTCCGCCGGAACATCTCGAGCCGCTCCGGATAGGTGTGCTCCCCGGCCCGCACCAGCTCCGCGTACTTGACCATGTCGGCTACCGACATGCCCGTGCGCCGCAGTTTCCCGATGAACCCCAGCCAGTCCAGATCCCGGTCGCTGAACCGGCGCTGGCCGGAGTGGTCGCGGCCCACGTAGTCCATCAGGCCGATGCGCTCGTACCAGCGCAGGGTGTCCCGGGTCAGGCCGCAGCGATCGGAGACCTCGCCGATCGAATATCGCGGCCGTTCGCGCTCCACGGTGTCCTGCGGTGCCGGATTGCGCTGTTGTACCGGTGCTGCGCTCATCGGTCTCGCCCCTTCCTGCCGAACCATCCACGACGTTAGTGGGTTGGAGTGCACTCCAAGCAAGCCTACGGGCGTGCGACGTCGAGGGCGTGGGTGCGCGAAGTTTCGATGTGCGGCTCGACCGGCCCGTTTCGCGCCTACTCTGGGGTCATGGCTGGAAAAGACGTGGATCGGATCAGGGCCCGCTCGGCCCTGGAGACGGCCAAGGAACAACCGGTGATCACGGCCATTGCCGCGCTGCCCGTGGTGGCGGTGCTGGGCGTGGTGTGGTGGCTGCTCGGCTTCTGGCCGGCGTTGCTGCTCCTGCTGATCTTCGGTGGTGTCGTGGTGTGGAAGGGCAAGCTACTCGGCTGAGCCCGGCCCTTCCGAGGTCGCCGGGCCTATCGCGGCACGTGGAATCGCACCAGTTCACCCGTGCCCGGGTCGGCTGCTGCCCATGGGCGGTCGAACTCGATGACGGCCAGCGCCGAGGTGGGGAATTTCGCGCTCATCTCCTCGGCCGGGCCCGAATGCCGGTTGGCCGCCAATTCCCAGGCCGTCCAGGGCATTCCGGGGGAGTGGCCGATGACCAGCAGGGTTTCCACGGCATCGTCGGTGAGTTGCAGCATCTCGATGATGATGTGCGGGGACGCCTCGTAGATCGAGCTCTCGAACGTCACCGGCGCGGTGATGCCGGTGGCCGCCAAGGTCTCCCGCGTTCGCGTCGAAGTGGAACAGAGGACGGCGTCGATCTCCGGCTGGGTGGCGCGCAGCCAGTCACCCGCCAGTGCCGCCTCGCGCCGCCCGCGCGGGGCCAGGGGTCGCTCGTGGTCCTGCACGCCCTCGGGGTATCCGGATTTGCCGTGCCGCATCAGGATGAGAGTCCGCACCATAGGCATTACGGTAGGGGGCCTCGAGTGCGCCCGGGAGACCGGTCTCACAGCGGTGCACGCCGGTGCCGACGTGAGACAGTGCTCACACTCGAGGCACACTGAAGGTGGCGACACATCGCAGTGCCGACACCCGATGGAACGCCGCCTATATTAGAACGTGTTCTACCGACCCTGCTCGACCCCGAGCGGAGTATTACACGCGACAGTTTCGAGGATCTGCGAGATATGGCCTATGTGATCACGCAGCGTTGTTGCAACGACGCCAGCTGCGTACCCGAGTGTCCGGTCGATTGCATTCGTCCCACGCCCGAGCAACGCGAGTTCGCCACCACCGAGCAGCTCTACATCGACCCGGACACCTGCATCGACTGCGGCGCCTGCGTCGACGCCTGCCCGGTCGACGCGATCTTCTCCGAGGACGATCTACTCGCCTCGCTGGCGCGCTTCAGCGATATCAATGCCGCCTACTTCCAACGGCATCCGCTGGAGTCGAACTTCGAGCCGCTGGTCGCGCCGTCGCGGGCGCCCAAGGAACTGGGCACGCTGCGGGTCGCCATCGTCGGCGCGGGCCCGGCCGCCTGCTACGCCGCCGAAGAGCTGCTGCGCCGCGCCGATGTCGAGGTGGAGCTGTTCGACCGGCTGCCCACCCCGTACGGCCTGGTGCGCGCGGGCGTCGCCCCCGACCACCCGGGCACCAAGTCGGTGGCCGGCCTGTTCGAGTCGGCCTTCCGGCGCGAGGCGCTGCAGTACCGGTTGAATGTCGAAGTCGGCAAGCACATCTCGCACGAAGAGCTGCTCGCCCACCACCACGCCGTCATCTACGCCGTCGGCGCGGCCACCGACCGCCACCTCGGCATCCCCGGCGAGGACCTGCCCGGCAGCCACTCCGCCACCGAGTTCGTGGCCTGGTACAACGGCCACCCGGACTTCGCCGACCGCGAATTCGACCTCTCCGGCGAGCGCGCCGTCATCGTCGGCAACGGCAATGTGGCGCTCGACGTGGCCCGCGTGCTCACCGTCGACCCGGACGAGCTGGCCAAGACCGATATCGCCGACCACGCCCTGGATGCGCTGCGCCGCAGCAACATCAAAGAGGTCGTGGTGCTGGGCCGCCGCGGTCCGCTGCAGGCCGCCTACACCTCGCCGGAGTTCCTGGCGCTCACGCACCTGAAGGGCGTCGACATCATCGTCGACCCCGAGGACCTGGTCCTGGACCCGGCCTCGCAGGCCGAGCTGGACGATCCGGAGGTCGAGCCCTCGCTGCAGCTCAAGTACACCCTCGCCCAGGAATACGCCGCCGGTTCCCGCAACCCGGACAACAAGCGAATCGTGTTCCGCTACCTGGTCTCTCCCACCGCCATCACCGGCGATGGCAGGGCCGAGGCGGTCGAGTACGTGCACAACGAGCTGGTCGAGGAGAACGGCCGCACCGTGGCCCGCGCCTCGGACCGCACCGGCACCGTCGAGGCGTCGCTGGTGCTGCGCTCCATCGGCTACAAGGGCGAGCCCGTCGCGGACGTGCCGTTCGACGAGTCCGCCGGCGTCATCCCCAATGACAAGGGCCGAGTCCTGGCCGCCGGCAACCCCGTTGCGGGCGTGTACGTCTCCGGCTGGATCAAGCGCGGCCCGCGCGGCGTCATCGGCTCCAACCGCATGGACTCGCAGGAGACCGTCGACCAGCTCATCGAGGACTTCACCCAGGGCAAGCTCGCTGCCCCGCAAGCCGGTCGCGCCGGGCTGGAGGCCCTGCTCTCCGAGCGCCAGCCCGACCAGATCGGCCGGGACGGCTGGAAGGCCATCGACGCCGCCGAGAAGACCGCGGGCAAGTCCGCGGGCCGCCCGCGCGTGAAGTTCACCAGCGTCGAGAACCTCCTCAAGGCCGCCAAGGGGTAAACCCAACTCTCGGGACTCTCAGGGGCTTCGCCCCCGAACCGCCAGGGACATCGGGGGCTCTCCTCGCACCCCGAGGGATGTCGGGGCTCAGCCCCCGCGCCCCGAGGGGCGTCGGGGCCATGCCCCGGACTCCCAGGGACATCGGCGCCCGGGGGGTGGGGCTGATCACCCCCCCCCAACGGCTGTGGCCCCACCTGTAATGGGTTGGGCCACAGCCATTTTGGCGTCGGGGAGTCAGCTCGCGCCGAGGTTGATGAGGAGGCCGTCCTTGGTGCACAGGGAGGGGACGGCGGGGTCGGGCTGGGCGTTGCAGGACCAGCCGTTGATGGTGGCGACGTCGGTGTCGCTGACCTGCTGGACGTAGGCGGTGGCGACGGTGATGGCCTCGGTGCAGCCGGGGATGCCCGCCTGGTTGGCGTAGGCGATGACATCGGCGCCCTGGCCATCGGCGCCGGTAATCCCTCCGCTTTCGCAGTTGCGCCACCGGCTCAACTGAGCAGCATCCGATTCGGCTCGGCAGTATCGAATTCAGTTGGGCGGTATCGGATTCAGTTGGGCAGTATCGAATTCAGCTGGGCAGCGGCCCGATGCGCACCGCCGTGGTCGTCACCCCGCCCACCACGAACCACAGCCGCAGCGCCGCCGGATGCCCGGTCCGATCGCCCGGCTCGTACCGGCTGCGCACGCTGACGTGCTGGCGCGCCAGCACCGGCGCCACGTACTCGATGACCGCGCGATGCGGCCCGGCCACCAGCTTCGGGTAGTCGACCAGGTACTGCTCCACCGCCTGCCAGTAGGCCGCGTTGTTCACGTGGTTGTACTGGTCGATATCGGTGGCGCGCACCGGGAACGGCAGATCCACATCCGATTCCGGCGGCGTGGGGTCGGTCAGCCAGGGCCGCCAGCGCAGCCGGTGCTGATCGGTAGTGCGGGCGAGTTCGGCCAGGCCCTCGTCGCTGATCCGGGTCGGCATATTGGTGAACTCGTTGATATTGATCCAGAACCCTTCGGTCTCGATCAGACCGCCGTTCTCGCTGGTGATCCGCACCCGCATATTGGTCCACCGCGTCGACATGGCCGAACACCAGCGCCGTAGTTCCACCCGGTCCGGCCAGTGAATGGGCCGCACCACGTCCACCACGGTGCGCCGCACGATCCAGGCCGGATCCGTCCGATGGAAGAATCCGGATTGCATTTCCTCCCAGGCGATGTCCTGGAGGTAGCGGGCCACGGCATCGAATCGCAGCCGTTGATAGGGATCCACGTCGCCGGCTCGGACGGGCCACGCGGAAGCGAAGCCCATGCCCTCCTGGGGAAGCGGGGCGAGTGGCTCATCGAGTGACACTGGTGCTCCTCGCGCTGCACGGTGTGCCGCATGTCTTTCCAAAAGCACCGGTGAGGTGCCTACTGACCGAAGTCCGTGACATGACTCTACGGGGCGTGCGGGACACACTCACGTCGAGTCACCTGTACTTCTGTTCGGGGAACGACAGTGTTTCTCGGCTGCGGAGATCAGTCCAGCCGAATGGGAAACGGCACTGTTCGGGGCTTGACGGGGTCGTCGCGCACTGTGGCCGTCATCGGCGGAAGGACTGTGCCGCTATCGAGGGAATGACAGTGCGTCATACGGCCCGTAGCCTTTCCTGTTGTATATCCAGCGGCAGGGAGGACGACGCAGGGTGGCCGCAGGGGCGAGGGCCGGTTCGCGGTTCGGGCAGTACGAGTTGCGGCGGCTGCTCGGGGTCGGCGGCATGGGCGAGGTCTACGAGGCCTACGACACGGTGCGCGACCGGGTGGTCGCGGTGAAACTGCTGGATGTCGATCTGGCGCGGCAGCCCACCTACGTCGAGCGCTTCCGCCGCGAATCCCGCACCGCCGCCAAACTCCAGGAACCGCACGTCATTCCGGTGCACGACTGGGGTGAGGTGGACGGCGTCCTGTTCATCGACATGCGGCTGGTGCGCGGCCGCGACCTCAAGGCCTACCTGCACGACGAGGGCCCGATGGCGCCCGAGCAGGCCGTCACCGTGGTGGAGCAGGTGGCCGCCGCACTCGACGCCGCCCACGAGAGCGGACTCGTGCACCGCGACGTCAAACCCGCCAATATCCTGCTCACCGGCGAAACCTTCGCCTACCTGGTGGATTTCGGCATCGCGCACACCGAGTCCGACGTCCAGCTCACCCAGACCGGCAATGCCATCGGCTCCTTCGCCTACATGGCCCCGGAACGCTTCGAGCACAATGCCTCGGTCTCGCCCGGCGCCGACATCTACGCGCTGGCCTGCGTGCTCTACGAATGCCTCACCGGCGGGCCGCCGTTCCGGGTGGAGGGCAATCTCGCCACCATCCGCGCCCACATGCTCACGCCCCCGCCGCGGCCCAGCGTCCGCGCCGGGGTCCCGGTCGGCCTGGACCAGGTGGTCGCCATCGGTATGGCCAAGGATCCGACCCGGCGCTACGCCACCGCCGGGCAGCTCGCCCGCGCCGCCAGGGCCGCGCTGATGCGGGCCGGCCACGGCGAGCCCACCCGCACCACCGTGCCGCCCGCCCCGCCGACCGTCGGCTCCCCGGCCGTCCCGCCCGGGCACTCCGGGCCGAATTACCTCGACCAGCCGTCGGGCTCCGTCGAATACCCGCGTCCGGGTCACCCGTCCGGGTCCGGCAATGTCCCCGGGGGCGCTCATCCCTCGGGCCCGGTGGATTACCCCCGCGGCGGCCAGATTTCCGGCCCGCACACGGGGCCGGGCAACAACCAACCGACCGTGCTGCGCCCGATTCCCGCCGGGCAGGCCGGGTACCTGCCCGGTCACGCGCCGTACGAGAACCCGGCAGCGTCCTATGCGGTAAACCCCGCAGCGGCGCCCTACGAACACCCGGCCCTGCCCCGCGAGCACCCCTCCGCGCCGCTGCCGTTGCCGCCCAGGCAGCGCAACAACCTGCCGCTGCTGGTGGGCGCGCTCATCGGGGTGGTCCTGGTGCTGGGCGCGGTGCTCGCGTGGGCACTGCTGTCCGGCAAGACCGGTGGCAACGGTGCCGGCGGCGTCACGACGGTCACCGGTCCGGCGCAGACCACCGCCGCATACACCTCCGTGACCACCGCCCGCACGACCGCCCCGACCACCACCCTGGTCCCACTCTCCGGCACCGTATCCGGTACGGACACACAGGGTTTCACCGCACAGCCGCCGCGCTGCAATGCCGACGACCCGGCCATGGCCATCGGCCGCACCGACAAGTCGCGCCTGGTGGTTTGCCGTACCGCGACCGGCCGTTTCTACTACAAGGGCGTCCGCATCAGCGACAATGCGGGCATCCAGCTCGACGACCCGGTGCCCGACGGCACCGGCGGTTACACGGTCACCAATCCCACCGACGGCACGCAGTACCGGATCACCGCCTACAGCCTGGTCATCACCACCGGCGGTCAGGTCGCGGCCAATGAGTCCATGATCGAATACGCCCATCGCTGAGCCTCGGCGACCGAATTCCTTCGTGCCCGCCGAATGATGTTGTTGCTCTCCGACTCCCAAGGCGGCAACTGGTTTCGGAATGTTCGGGGTAACTCGACGGGTACGCCCGGAATTGTTCCGGCACCACCCGCAGGCACGGGTACGAAACCGGCAACGGCTCTCAGCCGTCCGCTGAAGGCACACGGGGAGGCGGGGGGTGCTACGTTCGGCTGGTATCCGCCGGTGGATTGATCGGAGTTGATCGAGAATGCGCGCAGCCGTGGTGAGCAAGCTGGAAGGCCCGGAGGCCATCGAGGTTCTCGAGATTCCCGAGCCGGCGGGGTATCCGGGCGGCGTCGTCATCGACGTGCACGCGGCCGGGATCGCCTTCCCGGATGTACTCATGACCCGCGGCCTGTACCAGATGAAGCCGCCGCTGCCGTACGTCGTCGGCTGCGAGGTCGGCGGCATCGTGCGCGAGGCGCCGGAGGGCTCGCACGTGCGGCCCGGCGACCGGGTGGTCGCGCTGACCCTGCTCGGCAACGCGGCCGCGGAAGTCGCGGTGGCGCCGGCGGAAATGGTCTTCAAACTGCCCGACAATGTCTCGCTGGAGTCCGGGGCGGGCGTGCTGTTCAACGACCTGACCGTGCACTTCTGCCTCCGCAACCGCGGCCGCCTGGCCCCGGGGGAGACCGTGCTGGTGCACGGCGCCGCCGGCGGCATCGGCACCTCCACGCTGCGCATGGCGCAGGCGCTGGGCGCTGGGCGCGTCATCGCCGTGGTCAGCACGGAGGAGAAGGCCGAAGTCGCCCGGGCCAACGGGGCCACCGACGTGGTGCTCACCGACGGCTGGCTGGCCGCGGTCAAGGAACTCACCGGCGGCCGCGGCGTCGACATCGTGCTCGACCCGGTCGGCGGTGACCGCTTCACCGACAGCATTCGCTCGCTGGCTTCGGCCGGTCGGCTGCTGGTGGTCGGCTTCACCGCGGGCGACATCCCCACCGTCAAGGTGAACCGCCTGCTGCTCAAGAACGTCGAGGTGGTCGGCGCGGCCTGGGGCGAGTGGGTCATGTCCCACCCGGGCTACCTGCAGGAACAGTGGGCCGAGGTGGAACCGCTGCTCGCGAACGGCAAGATCACCCCGCCGGAGCCCGTCCTCTACGCCCTCGCGCACACCGCCGAGGCGGTCTCCGCCCTCGACAAGCGCACCGCCACCGGCAAGGTCGTCGTCACCCTCCGCTGACCCGGTGCGATCGCGCGCGAACCGGGTGCGGCTCACGTAGCGTCACCGATCGTGAAGCTGTCCAACCGGGTGCTGAACCGGACCCTGCTCGCGCGTCAGCATCTGCTCGAGCGGTCCGGGCTCGGCGTGCACGAGCTGTGCGACCACCTCGTCGGCCTGCAGGCGCAGGACATGCTGCCGCCGTTCGTCGCATTGTGGAGCCGCACAGCCGATTTCGATCCCGAGATGGTGTCGAAGGCCCTCGACGACCGGTCGCTGGTGCGAATCACCCTGATGCGCGGCACCATTCACCTGGTCACCCCGCCCGACGCGCTGCGCATCGCCCCGCACATCCACCCGGAACTCGAAAAGATCCCCTTCCGCAAGGGTTTCAACTTCGGCGCGCTGGTCGGCCTGGATCCCGAGGAGGTGCGCGCGCAGGGGGAAGAGGTACTCGGCGACGAGCCGACCCCCGCCGCGACGCTGCGCGAACACGCTGCCGCCCGGTACCCGGACCGCGATCCCGGCGCGATCGTGCAGGCCTGGCTCTACCAGCTCCCCGTCCTGCAGACCCCGCCGCGCGGCCGGTGGGGCGACAGCAGCCGCCCGGTCTGGTCCCGCGTGCGACCCTGGCTCGGCGCATCCCTCGACCCCGGCTACCCGCTGGAGGAACTGCTGCTGCGCTATCTGCGCGCCTTCGGTCCCGCCACCACCATGGACATGCAGACCTGGTCCAAGCTCACCGGTATGAAGAAGGCCGTCGAGAAGCTCGGCGACCGGGTCCGCACCTACACCGACGACCGCGGCCGCACCCTCTACGACGCCGCCGACGCCACTCTCGCCGACCCGGATCTGCCCGCCCCCGTCCGCCTGCTCGGCTGGTACGACAACGCCATCCTGTCCCACCAGGACCGCACCCGCATCGTCCCCGACGGCAATGCCCCGCCCCTGCGCGCCTTCGCCAACCAGGTCTCCCCGATCCTGATCGACGGCTTCCTGTCGGGCGTCTACAAGGTGTTCGCCAAGGGCGACACCGCGTCGCTGCGGATCAGCCCGCACGCCAGGTGGTCCCGCGCCGACCGCGCCGCGGTGGAGGCGGAAGCCGCTGCCCTGCTGTCCTTCTCGGAACCGGACCGCAAGCCCGTCGTCGAAATCCTCGATCCCGGAGCGGACCTGCGCCTCTGACCATGGACGCGTTCCGGATTCTCAGTGCGCGGCGCGGTATGCCGGCGCCTTGCTCGACCCGGACGGGGTGAGCGTGCGCAGCAGTGGCAGGGCGCGCTGCGGGACGACGGTGGACAACACCACCACGCTGTGCGACCGCACCACCGAGCTGGTCCGGTCGATGCTCAGCAGGACCGCCTGCAAGCCGGCGTGCGAATCCGCGCCGATCCGGCACAGCACATCCCCGGAACCGGTGGTGGCATAGGCCTCCAGCACCCCGGGGATGGCGTCGAGGTCGGTGGCGACCGCTTCCAGCGCGCCCTGCGCGATCTCCAGCGTCACGAACGCCTGCACATCGAAACCGGCCGCGGTGACATCGATCTGCGGATCGTAGGAGGAGATCACCCCCGCCTCCTCCATGCGCGCGATGCGCGACTGCACGGTGGCCCGGGCGACCCGGGTGCGGCGGGAGAGTTCCAGAATGCCCGCCTTCTGGTACTCGTGCATGGCGGTGAGGATGGCCAGATCCAGCTCATCCAGCCGGGCGGGCGTGCGGGACATGGCGGAACCTCCGCTCGTGAGTTCGCTGCTATTCAAATTGTCCAGCACCCGGCGGCAGATGGTGGTGCAATTCACCAGAGTGTCCAGTGGAATTCGGCGATATTGCCTAGTCGCGCCGCTGGGCCTTTCCTGGGCACATGAGCATCGACGCAGGACACCACGGCAGCGCCCACGCCCGCCCCGGGTTCGCTCGGGCCCGATCCGGCGACCTGCCCGGCGACGACGAACTCCGCCGTCTCGTCGGCCTGGTGGACCACGATGCCGCCGCCGACCCGTTCCCGGTGCTGGGCTGGGACGCCATCGTCTGGGTGGTCGGCAATGCCACCCAGACCGCGCACTACCTCCAGTCGGCCTTCGGCATGCGGCTGGAGGCCTACTCGGGTCCCGAAACCGGCAATCGTGACCACAAGGCGTTCGTGCTGCGCAGCGCCGGCGCCCGATTCGTCGTCAAGGGTGCGGTGGATCCGGCCAGTCCGCTTGTCGCACACCACGATCTGCACGGCGACGGGGTGGTCGACATCGCGCTCGAGGTCCCGGACGTGGACCGCTGCATCCGCCGCGCCCGCGCCCAGGGCGCCACCGTGCTGGTCGAACCGCACGACGAGATCGACGACTACGGCACCGTCCGCACCGCCGCCATCGCCACCTACGGCGACACCCGGCACACCCTCGTCGACCGCTCCCGCTACTACGGCCCGTACCTGCCCGGCTACGCCCCGCGCCGCTCCGCCTACGCCCCGCGGGCCGGGCAACCCCGGCGCATCTTCCAGGCCATCGACCACGTGGTCGGCAATGTGGAACTCGGGCGCATGGACGAATGGGTCGAGTTCTACCGGCGCGTCATGGGTTTCGAGAACATGGCCGAATTCGTCGGCGACGACATCGCCACCGAGTACTCCGCCCTGATGAGCAAGGTGGTCGCCAACGGCAACCACCGGGTCAAGTTCCCGCTCAACGAACCCGCCCCCAGCCGCAAGCGCTCCCAGATCGACGAGTACCTCGAGTTCTACCGCGGACCCGGTGTCCAGCACATCGCGCTGGCGACCGGCGACATCCTCGCCGCCGTCGACGTGCTGCGCCGGGAGGGCATCGAATTCCTCGACACCCCCGACAGCTACTACGAGGACCCGGAACTGCGGGCCCGCATCGGCCACGTCCGCGTCCCGGTCGCCGAACTGCAGCGCCGCGGCATCCTGGTCGACCGCGACGAGGACGGCTACCTGCTGCAGATCTTCTGCAAGCCCATCACCGACCGGCCCACCGTCTTCTTCGAGCTGATCGAACGCCACGGCTCCCTCGGTTTCGGCAAGGGCAATTTCAAGGCGCTCTTCCAGGCCATCGAGCGGGAACAAGAGGCACGCGGAAACCTCTGAGCTGTGCCCAATTTGCCCTCCGCTTCGCTCCGGGCGGGTTCGCGGCGCTGGAGGTCTCGTTCTTCTCTCCCTCCGCTCAGTCCAGAACGAGACGCGCCGCGAACCATGGGGTTTCGCTATCCGCGCAACGGCTGCTCCTGGCTGCGCACAGTAGAGTCGGGTCCATGCGAATGGCGTCCGCGGTTGTCACGGGGTTGAGCCTCGCGCTGCTGGTGTCGGCGTGTGGGGGGAAGAGCGATTCCGGCGACGAACCGGGGTTCCACCCGCCGCAGAAGGTGGCGGCGCTGGGCCCGTTCGTCGGGGAGTGCGGCCACCTCACCGACGACGAGGTACGCGACCTGGGTGGGCTCGGCACCCTCACCACCGTCTTCAAGAACTCGACCGGCTGCAACTGGCAGGCTGGCGGAATCAGTTCCTCCAGCGTCACTTTCGCCTCCTACCGCGGCAGCCCCATCGATCGCGAGAAGGCGTGGGTCGCCAGCGTGGGCCGCACCCCGGACACCATCGAGGTGGGCGGGAAGAAGGGCTTCCAGGCCCTCGACCCCAGCAACGCCGTCTGCGATCTCGCGGTGCAGCTGGACGACGACTTCTTCGAATGGTCCATCTCCTACGGCGTATTCAGCAGCGGCAACCTCGGCAACCCGTGTGACCGCACCCGCAAGATGGCCGAACTGACCGTGCAGCGGCTCGCATGAGGGGGACCGGAATGTCAGGTCGATCCAGGCGGGTGCGCGGCGCGATCGCCCTCTCGGTGCTGGCCCTGACCGCCGCGCTGGGCGGCTGCGGCAAGACCGTCCCCGGCAGCGCGCTGCCCGCGGGCGGCACCACCGGCACCGGCACCGGCGGAACCTCGCGCATCAACACCAATTTCGACAAGCTGCTGCGCGAATGCCAGGTGGTCGCCCAGGACGACATCGCGAAATCGGTGGGCGACAACATGTATGTGGAGCCGTCCTTCAATGGCGCGGTCTGCATGTGGAACCTCACCGGCGGCACCGCCGGCAGCGGCATGGTCACCCTCAGCTGGTACGAGCTGGGCTCGCTCAACAACGAGAAGCAGAACAACGACCGCCTGAAGTATGTGACCAACGACATAACCGTGCAGGGCCGCCGGTCGGTGGAAACCCGTCGCCCGAACGATCCGGACTCCTGCGGCGTGAGCGCGCCGGCCGCGGATACCGGCATCGTCGGCTGGTGGGTCAACTACCGCAGCGGATCTCAGCATGCGGACCCCTGCGACGCGGCGCGCAAGCTCGTCGAGTTGACGTTGAATCTGGCTCGATAACGGCTCTACCAGCCCCGGTGGGGGGACCCTCTTTTGCCCCTGAAAGAGCCGACGAGTATCGTGGACCGCTGTGCCCGGAGCATGCGGGCAAGTTGATGTGCAGTACGTAGGCCAGCGAGAGCGGCTGACCGTTTCAGCATGCCTTGAAAAAGGCCTCTGAACTGTGCACGACACGCCCGACCTCGTGGAGACGAAATGCCATGAGAACAGGGCGGAAAGCTCGAATGACAAAGACATGAAGTTCCAGACACCTGGTTACTAAAAGGAAAGCCGGTCTATGCCAACCATCAACCAGCTGGTCCGCAAGGGTCGCCGCGACAAGGTCGCCAAGACCAAGACTGCGGCCCTCAAGGGGAGCCCGCAGCGTCGTGGCGTGTGCACCCGCGTGTACACCACGACCCCGAAGAAGCCGAACTCCGCGCTGCGTAAGGTCGCGCGTGTTCGCCTGACCAGCGCGGTCGAGGTCACGGCTTACATCCCTGGTGAGGGCCACAACCTGCAGGAGCACTCGATGGTGCTCGTCCGCGGCGGTCGTGTGAAGGACCTCCCGGGTGTGCGCTACAAGATCATCCGCGGCTCGCTCGACACCCAGGGTGTCAAGAACCGCAAGCAGGCCCGCAGCCGCTACGGCGCCAAGAAGGAGAAGAGCTAATGCCGCGTAAGGGTCCCGCTCCCAAGCGTCCCCTGATCAACGACCCGGTCTACGGCTCGCCCCTGGTGACGCAGCTGGTCAACAAGATCCTGCTGGACGGCAAGAAGTCCACCGCCGAGCGCATCGTCTACGGCGCCCTCGAGCAGGCTCGTGAGAAGACCGGCACCGACCCGGTCGTCACCCTCAAGCGCGCGCTCGACAACGTCAAGCCCGCCCTCGAGGTGAAGCCCCGCCGCGTCGGTGGCGCCACCTACCAGGTGCCGGTCGAGGTTCGTCCCGGCCGCGCCAACACCCTGGCGCTGCGCTGGCTGGTCAACTACTCCCGCGCTCGTCGCGAGAAGACCATGATCGAGCGTCTGGCCAACGAGCTGCTGGACGCCAGCAACGGCCTGGGCGCTTCGGTGAAGCGTCGCGAGGACACCCACAAGATGGCCGAGTCCAACCGGGCCTTCGCGCACTACCGCTGGTGACCTGTGGCCCGGCCCTCCGTTCGGAAGTGCCGGGAGACGAGTCACATGTCGGGCGCGACAGCTGAGCTGTTTCAAGCGAGGCACCCACGCGTCGCGCCCGACGTTGACACCGAGGGCTTCGGAGAACTCGAGGCCTATCCCGTTGAATCCCAACTAGCTACGAGCGGGGAAGATTTCCGTGGCACAGGACGTGCTCACCGACCTGCACAAGGTCCGCAACATCGGCATCATGGCCCACATCGATGCCGGTAAGACGACGACTACCGAACGCATCCTCTTCTACACCGGTATCACCTACAAGATCGGTGAGGTGCACGACGGCGCCGCCACCATGGACTGGATGGCGCAGGAGCAGGAACGCGGCATCACCATCACGTCGGCCGCGACGACCTGTTTCTGGAAAGACAACCAGATCAACATCATCGACACCCCCGGCCACGTGGACTTCACGGTCGAGGTCGAGCGCTCGCTGCGCGTCCTCGACGGCGCCGTCGCGGTGTTCGATGGCAAGGAAGGCGTCGAGCCGCAGTCCGAGCAGGTGTGGCGCCAGGCCGACAAGTACGACGTCCCGCGCATCTGCTTCGTCAACAAGATGGACAAGCTGGGCGCCGACTTCTACTTCACCGTCCAGACCATCAAGGACCGCCTGGGCGCGAAGCCGCTGGTCATCCAGCTGCCGATCGGCGCCGAGGACACCTTCGAGGGCATCGTCGACCTGGTCGAGAACAATGCCAAGGTCTGGCGGGGCGAGACCAAGCTCGGTGAGCAGTACGAGGTCGTCGAGATCCCGGCCGATCTGAAGGACCGCGCCGAGCAGTACCGCCAGGAGCTGCTCGAGACCGTCGCCGAGTCCGATGAGGCCCTGCTGGAGAAGTTCTTCGGCGGCGAGGAGCTCTCGGTCGAGGAGATCAAGGGCGCCATCCGCAAGATGACCGTGAACTCGGAGCTCTACCCCGTGCTCTGCGGTTCGGCGTTCAAGAACAAGGGCGTGCAGCCCATGCTCGACGCCGTCATCGACTACCTGCCGTCCCCGCTGGACGTCGAGTCCGTGCACGGTCACGTGCCGGGCAAGGAGGACGAGGTCCTCACCCGCAAGCCGAGCTCGGACGAGCCGTTCGCGGCGCTGGCGTTCAAGATCGCCACCCACCCGTTCTTCGGCAAGCTGACCTACGTCCGCGTGTACTCGGGCAAGGTCGACTCCGGCGCCCAGGTCATCAACGCGACCAAGGGCAAGAAGGAGCGTCTGGGCAAGCTGTTCCAGATGCACTCCAACAAGGAGAACCCGGTTTCCGAGGGTGTGGCCGGCCACATCTACGCGGTCATCGGCCTGAAGGACACCACCACGGGTGACACCCTGTGCGATCCGCAGAACCAGATCGTGCTCGAGTCCATGACCTTCCCGGACCCGGTCATCGAGGTGGCCATCGAGCCGAAGACCAAGGCCGACCAGGAGAAGCTGGGCGTCGCGATCCAGAAGTTCGCGGAAGAGGACCCCACCTTCAACGTGAAGCTGGACCAGGAGACCGGCCAGACCGTCATCGGCGGTATGGGCGAGCTGCAGCTCGACATCTACGTGGACCGCATGAAGCGCGAGTTCAAGGTCGAGGCCAACATCGGCAAGCCGCAGGTGGCGTACCGCGAGACCATCACCAAGAAGGTCGAGAAGCTCGAGTACACCCACAAGAAGCAGACCGGTGGCTCGGGTCAGTTCGCCCGCGTGATCATCGGCCTGGAGCCCTTCGTCGGCGAGGACGGCGCGACGTACGAGTTCGAGAACAAGGTCACCGGTGGCCGCGTTCCGCGTGAGTACATCCCGTCGGTCGACGCCGGTGCGCAGGATGCCATGCAGTACGGTGTCCTCGCCGGATTCCCGCTGGTCAACATGAAGGTCTCGCTGCTCGACGGCGCCTACCACGAGGTCGACTCCTCGGAAATGGCGTTCAAGATCGCCGGCGCGATGGCCCTCAAGGAAGCGGCCCGCAAGGCCGGTCCGGTGATCCTCGAGCCGCTCATGGCTGTCGAGGTCACCACGCCCGAGGATTACATGGGCGAAGT
Organism: Nocardia sp. NPDC059236; assembly: GCF_042754085.1. Taxonomy (NCBI): domain Bacteria; kingdom Bacillati; phylum Actinomycetota; class Actinomycetes; order Mycobacteriales; family Nocardiaceae; genus Nocardia; species Nocardia sp. NPDC059236. Next base: position 437,336 of record NZ_JBHZAF010000003.1, on the reverse strand, counting down.
GATCGGCGACCTGAACTCCCGCCGTGGCCAGATCCAGGCCATGGAGGAACGCAGTGGTGCCCGTGTCGTCAAGGCGCTGGTTCCGCTCTCGGAGATGTTCGGTTACATCGGTGACCTGCGGTCGAAGACCCAGGGCCGAGCGAACTTCTCGATGGTGTTCGATTCGTACGCGGAGGTTCCGGCCAACGTGTCGAAGGAGATCATCGCCAAGGCGACCGGCGAGTAGTTCGCTACCGGGACGGGTTTGCGAGAATCCGTCCCGAGTCGGTCGGCTGAACGACCCACCTGTAATACAAACCGCACTGCTGCAAAAAGCACGCACTAACTAGTCCAGGAGGACAACAGTGGCGAAGGCGAAGTTCGAGCGGACGAAGCCCCACGTCAACATCGGCACCATTGGTCACGTCGACCACGGCAAGACCACGCTGACCGCGGCGATCACCAAGGTGCTGGCTGACAAGTACCCGGACCTGAACGCGGCCTTCGCGTTCGACCAGATCGACAAGGCGCCGGAGGAGAAGGCTCGTGGTATCACGATCAACATCTCCCACGTCGAGTACCAGACGGAGAAGCGCCACTACGCGCACGTCGACGCCCCGGGTCACGCGGACTACATCAAGAACATGATCACCGGTGCCGCCCAGATGGACGGCGCGATCCTGGTCGTGGCCGCCACCGACGGCCCGATGCCGCAGACCCGCGAGCACGTGCTGCTCGCCCGCCAGGTCGGCGTGCCCTACATCCTTGTCGCGCTGAACAAGTCCGACATGGTCGACGACGAGGAAATCCTCGAGCTCGTCGAGATGGAGGTCCGCGAGCTGCTGGCTTCGCAGGAGTTCGACGAGGACGCGCCGGTCGTGCGGGTCTCCGGTCTGAAGGCGCTCGAGGGCGACCCGAAGTGGACCGAGTCGATCGTCGAGCTGATGAACGCCGTCGACGAGTCGATCCCGGACCCGGTCCGTGAGACCGACAAGCCGTTCCTGATGCCGATCGAGGACGTCTTCACGATCACCGGTCGTGGCACCGTCGTCACCGGTCGTATCGAGCGTGGCATCGTGAACGTGAACGAGGAAGTCGAGATCGTCGGCATCCGCGAGAAGGTCACCAAGACCACCATCACGGGCATCGAGATGTTCCGCAAGCTGCTCGACAACGGCCAGGCGGGCGACAACGTCGGTCTGCTGGTCCGTGGTATCAAGCGCGAGGACGTGGAGCGCGGCCAGGTCGTCATCAAGCCGGGCACCACCACCCCGCACACCGAGTTCGAGGGCCAGGCGTACATCCTGTCGAAGGACGAGGGTGGCCGCCACACCCCGTTCTTCAACAACTACCGCCCGCAGTTCTACTTCCGTACCACCGACGTGACCGGCGTCGTGACCCTCCCCGAGGGCACCGAGATGGTCATGCCGGGCGACAACACCGAGATGAGCGTCAAGCTCATCCAGCCGGTCGCCATGGACGAGGGCCTGCGTTTCGCGATCCGTGAGGGTGGCCGCACCGTCGGTGCCGGTCGCGTCACCAAGATCATCAAGTGATTTTCCGAAATCACTGGTGATTCTCTGAATCGCTGACGAACGGCGTCGCTCCGAAAGGAGCGGCGCCGTTCGTGTTTCCGCGCTCCGGTTCACCCGGTGCACCACGCGATCCAGTAGTAGCCTCGAACGACGGGCCTGGCGGATCCGGGGGTGATCATGGCCGGTCGAGCTCGAATGTCCTGTGCGGCAGTGTGTTTCGTGGTGGTCGCACTGCTGGCCGGTTGCGCGGGTGTGCGGGGTACGCCGGCCCCGGCCCGAATCGACGTCAGGGCATTGGATGTCGGCACGTACCCGCTGAATCGGGTGACCTACGACCGGCCCGCGGGTACCTATGGCGGCCTGGTCGAGGGCATGCGGATGTCGGGGGCCATGGCTACAGGGCTGCAGCTCGATCCCATGCTCACCGCGGGCCGTGGTGGCCACGTGCTGGCCGATGTCCATGATGCGGTTCGTCTGGGCGGCTTGGCCGATGCCACGCGCCCCGTGCTGGAACGAGATCGCATGCTGGCGGGCTACACGGCAACCGCCGCCGATCAGCCTCGGCCGAAATCCGATGCCACCACCAGCCCGACCGCGACGGTGATCACCACGGCCCTGTTGCGCTTCCCGGATGCCGATACCGCCACCCGGGCCGCGACCGAGCTGGAGGCCGCCGATTTCGATGTGGCCCCGGCGCTGAACCGCCGGCTGCTGCTCGCGGATTACGGTGCGGCGCATATCCATTGGCAACCCGGTGTGCCTACGGCGGGGGCTTTCCTGGCGCACGGTGATTTCGTGCTGTGGGTCTTCGCACACCGCCCGAGTGCCGATGAAAGCGACCTGCTGGCCTGGTTGCACAAGGTGTTCGATGTGCAGATCCCGGCCCTGGACAGGTTCCGGCTCACGCCGGAACGGGACCTGCCGAATCTCCGGGTCGATGCCGAAAGCATGCTGGCGCGGATGATGACTCGCGATCGCGACCAGCGTGCGCCCAATGTGGAGAGCTTTGCCGTGCTGAGCCCGAACGCGATCGTGATGGGTAGCGCGGACGCCGGATTCTGGTCCCGGGCCTATGGGGACGCCGGCGCCGATCTGCTCGCATACCTGGACCGCGACACCCTGATTCGTGCGCGCGACGCGAAATCGGCTCGTGCACTGATGGATACGCTCGTGGCCAAACGTCACGACGAATACGTCGACGCCGACCCGCCCGCGCACGTGCTCGATGTGCACTGCCTGGTCCCCAAACCCGATGTCCCGTCCGCGGATGTGCAGGACGGCAAGTGTTATCTCGCCTACGGGCGCTATCTCGCGGCCGTCAACGACAAGGATCAGGCCGAAGCCAGGCGGCGCGCCGCCGCGCAATATGCACTGCTGGCCAACAGTTTCTGACTTCCGTCAGCAGACCTGCGCCTGCGAGGCGGTCGCGCCGAGGAGGCGGCCGGACTCGAAAGCGGCTGCGGCGGTGGGGAGTTGGGCGGTGCGGCCGGACGCGAGAACGCGGGCGGTGCCGGCGCCCGCGGTGGGGCGGTCGAGGGCGTCCATGCGGCGGAGGGTTTGGCCGGCGACGGCTTCGGCACTGTCGAAGACGCGGACGCCCGGGGGGAGGGCGGTGAGGATGTCGTCCAGGACGAGGGGGTAGTGGGTGCAGCCGAGGACGATGCCCTCGGTGTCGGCGGGGGTGCGGGCGGCGGCGTCGGCGATGGCGTCCGCGATGACGGGGAGGTCGCCACGGTCGATGGCGTCGGCCAGGCCGTGGCAGGCGACGCCGGTGATGTCGGCGTCGCCGCCGAAGCGGGCGATGAGGTCGGCCTGGTAGGCGCTGGCGGTGGTGGCCGCGGTCGCCCAGACCGCCACCTTCCGGCAGGCCGCGGCGGCGGGTTTGATGGCGGGCACGGTGCCGATGACCGGCACGCCGGGGCCGACCATGGTGCGGACGTGTTCGAGGGCCTGCACGCTGGCGGTATTGCAGGGCAGCACAATGACTTCCGCGCCCTCGCCCAGGGCGAGGCGCGCGGTGTCCAGTACCCGGTCGATGACCCACTGCTCGGGCTTGGGTCCCCACGGCGCGCCGTCGGGGTCGTTGAGCAGCAGCAGGTCGAGATCGGGCCGCAGCTTCCGCAACCAGGCGGCCGTGGGGAGCAGCCCCAGTCCGGAGTCGATGAGCGCGACGATCACACCCTGCACGGTAGTGAAGGAACCGCCTCCGCCGCGAACCGCGGGTCGAAAGACCGCGTGGGCGTGGCGCAGCCGACCGCGGCGGAGAGCCTCAGCCGACCGCCGTAGAGAGGCTCAGCCGACCGCCGCCGAGGGGCGCAGGGCCGCGGCGAGCTGGGCGCGGGCCTTCATGACCCTGCCGGCCATGCTCGCGCCGACGACCGCGACGAGTTCGCCGCCGCGCAGGTAGTGGGCGAGGAACTTCCGCCCCTTGTCCTCGACGATCTGCACCTCGTCGGCGAGCGCCGGGATGCCGAGCACCTGGATCTTCATGTCGTACTGGTCGCTCCACACGTAGGGCACCTGCACCTCTGTGGACCGGTCGGCGCCCAGCAGCGCGGCGGCCAGCACCTGGGCCTGCTCCCCGGCATTGGTCCAGTGTTCGACGCGCTTGTTGCGACCGCTCGCGTGCGGCCAGGCGGCCACGTCGCCGACCGCCCAGACGCCCGGGACGCTGGTGCGTCCGCTGTCGTCGGTGAGGACGCCGCCGCCCTCGGCGGGCGCGGCCAGCGGGATGCCGGAGTCGTCCAGCCAGCCGGTGACGGGCACCGATCCGATGCCGATGACCACCAGGTCGGCGTCGATCACGCTGCCGTCGGTCAGCCGCACGCCGCGGACCCTGTCGCCGTCGTTGGCAAGCGCCGAGTCGTCTTCGGTGACAAGCGATTCCACGCCGATCCCGCACCGCAGTTCGACGCCCTCGGTTTCGTGGAGCCGTGCCACCAGCGCGCCGACCTGTTCGCCGAGTGCGGCGAACAGGGGAGTGGGCTGGGGTTCGACGATGGTCACCGCGAGGCCGCGGGACCGGAAGCTGGCGGCCAGTTCGCAGCCGATGAAGCCCGCGCCGACAATGACGGCCTTGCGTGCGCTGCCGAGGTGTTCGCGCAGGGCGTGGGCGTCGGAGTGCGAGCGGAGCACGTGGACGCCGGAGACCTCGGGCAGACCCGGGATTCGCCGCGGCCGCAAACCCGTGGCGATCACGAGGGCGTCGTATCCGGCTTCGCTGCCGTTGGAGAGCCGGACCCGCCGGGCGGCGGTGTCGACGCCGGTGGCGGCGACTCCCAGCCGCAGCCGGATGTGCTGCTCGGTGAAGAATTCCGCGGGCCGCAGGGCGGTGTCGTCGGTTTCGCCGCGCACGTACTGTTTGGACAGCGGCGGCCGGTCGTAGGGCGCGCGGTTCTCGTCGCCCAGCAGGGTGAGTTCGCCGGTGTAACCCCCACGTCGCAGCTCTTCGGCCGTGCGCAGTCCCGCGAGGCCCGCGCCGACAATTAGAACGTGTTCTACCGCTTGCGACATGCGCCAACCATAGCGGTTCCCGAGGTCACGCGCCGACGTGTCGACCGTCACACCCGAGATGCGGCCCAATCGTATCCGGGCATTTATTGATCGGGCGGTCAATCAGGAATACAACGGGATCAGAACATATTCCCTGGCCTTTCAAAGGAGGCATTCCATGTTCACCGTGAGTCGCGCGGAGCAGGCTATGACGGTCGTGCTCGGCGCAATCGCCGCGCTGTCCCCGATCTGGGTGGCGCACAGCAACCGCGCACTGTGGACCCTTGTGGTGCTCGGCGTGCTGGTCGCACTCGCGGGCCTGGCGCAGATCGCGGAAATGGCGACCGGCATGGTCGGCTACGCGCTCGGCGTGCTGGGCATCCTGATGTTCATCTCCCCGTGGGTGATGAACTTCCACTCCTACAGCGGCGCATCCTGGGTCGCGTGGATCGTGGGTGTGTTGACGGTCGTGGTCGCGCTGGCGGAGATGCCCGAGGTGTCGGGCCGCTTCGGCGCAGCGGCGCATCACTGACCGATTCGCGGCGCGCCGGCCTCGGCTCTCCGTGATCGCGGGTGCACAGCCCGCGTGATCTTGGGAGACGCAGCGAGGTCGGCGCGTCCGCGCGTTATGCTTGTCGTCTACGTCCGCCGACCGGTGGCGGCCGCCTCCGCGTCGAAGCGTGAGGAGGAAGTCGAGCAGTGCCCACATCACGCAAGGCGGAATCGGATTCGCCGCGCACAGCAGAGTCTGAACTGCTGCGCAATGTGGGACCCGCGCCCCGCCGGGTGGGCCGTCGCCGCAGCAAGAAGGTCGACGGTGACGCTCGCCAGCTCATCCTGGATGCCGCCGAAAGGCTTTTCGCGGCCAATGGATTCGACGCGACTCCCACGGCGTCCATCGCCGAGGAGGCCGGGGTGCCCAAGGGCCTGGTCTTCTACTACTTCCCGACCAAGGGCGCCATTCTGTCGGCGCTCATGGCCGAGCGGGTCCCCTCGCAGCCGCTGGACGATATCGAGTCGGTGGTGGTGCCGGGTGATCCGGCCAAGAGCCTGGTCAATATGGATGCCGCGCTGAATCTGCGCGAGAACAACTCCTCGGTGCTGCGGGTGATCATGTGGCGCGAGGCCGATACCCACCCGGATGTGCGGAAACAATTGCGCCGCATGCGGGATCAGCTGCTGGACGCGACGGCACGGGTGCTGGCGGCGAGCGCGCCGGCCCCGGTGCAGCCGGGGACATTGCGGGCGTGTGCGGCGGCGTGGGTGTCGGCGATGCTGGCCATCGCGAGTACGGATCGGTTGCACGCCCTGGACGGGGTGCCGCTGCCGACGGCCGACGAGATTCTGAATGTGGCGCAGGTGGTGGCGGCGGGCATGACCCATCTGGGTTGAGCCGGCGGGAACCCGGAGCGACCGCAGAAGGTTTGCTGGCGTGTCGCTGTTTCTTCCGAAGAACTCCCGAACCACACTCGTTGTGGGGTAATCGTCTGATTTCCACTGCGAAGTTCGTGGAGGACCTGATGAATGCCAAGTTGTTGCTGCGTGGTTTCGGGATCCTGGCGACGGGCCTGGCGCTCGCGGGCGTGACATCCGCGGCGCCCGCGGATCCGATCTATCCTGCGCCCGACCCGGACCCCTTCTACGCGCAACCGGCCGACATCGCCGACCATGATCCGGGCGACGTGCTGGCGGTGCGGCCGATGCCGCCGCTGCTGATATTTCCCGAGACCACGGTCACGATGGTGAAATTCCGGTCCACCAGCTCCGAGGGCGCTCCGATCGCGGCGGTCACCACGGTGCTCACCCCGCGCGAGCGTCAGCCGGACGGGCCGCTGCTGTCGTATCAGCACATCATCAACGGCCTGGGCTCCGAATGCGCGGTGTCGCGGGTGCTGTACACCAACGACCCGAATCTGCAGGTGCGCGAGGCGGTCGCGCTGAATGTGGCGCTGCGGCGCGGCTGGTCGGTGGCGCTGCCGGATCATCTGGGCCCGAATTCCGCCTACGGTGCGGCCAGATTGGGCGGGATGATCACCCTGGACGGTATTCGCGCGGCGAAGCGGCTACCGGAATTGGCGGTGGCGAACAGCCGGGTGGCGATGGCCGGATATTCCGGCGGCGGCATGGCGACCGCGTGGGCGGCGGCGCTCGCGCCCCGCTATACGCCGGAGTTGGAGATCGCGGGCGCGGCCACGGGCGGCGTGCCGATGAATCTGGTGAAGATGGTGAACGCCCCTGGCCTGCAACCGCATCCGGCGTTCGGGCTGGCGATGGCGGCGGCCATCGGATTGGAGCGGGAGTATCCGGACCGAACTGTACGGCGGGGTGCCGAATACACCCATCTTCGAATGGCATTCGCCGAGTGATCCGCTGATTCCGGTGGACGCCATCGTGAATACCGATCATCGCTATTGCGCGGCCGGGGTGCGGCTGGATATGGATATGAATCCGTCTCCGGAACATCTGTCGGCGGCGGTGCTGGGACTGCCCGCCGCACTGTGGTGGATCGACGCGCGGTTGCGCGGCGAACCCGCTCCGAGCAATTGCTGAGCGGCGTCAACACCCCAATACTGTTGATCGTGAGCCGGTTTCGCGGTGACCATGCGCACGCCCCGGCCCCAGCCCGAGTCGCACCCCTTCCCGCGGGCCGGTAAGAATGTCGGCCATGGATGCCGATTTCACCACCGGCCCGGGGGATTCGCGCCCCGCGCGCCAGCCGGGCTACCGACTCACCCATCCCGATACCCAGTCACCGGGCACGTCGCCGAACCCGGTGCTGACCGGCATCGACACCGGCAGCTACGCCGGCCCGGGCCGAAATGGCCAGGAGCAGGCCGTGCAGTGGTCGACCGCGCCCGTAACCCTGCGCGCCACACCGGAACCCGATGCGCTGCCGCGCCGGATCGCCCCCGATCTGCCGCAGCGCACCGCGGACCCGGAGGCGGTGGCCGCCCGGCTCGCCGCCGACAGCGAGCCGTTCTCGGCTCGGATCACCACCGACAGCGAACCGCTCGCGATGCCCGCCACCAATGGCGAGCCCTTCGCCGTACGACCCGCCACCAACGGGTCGCCCTACGCCCGATCTGTGTCCGACAGCGGATCGTTCACCAGTGCCGCCCTCGACAGCGAGCCCTACGCGGCGGCGCCCGTGGCGGACAACGAGACGATCGCCGTGCGCCCCGCGGCCAATGGCTCGCCGTTCGCGGCCCATTCCGGTGTGCACGAGGATGTATTCGCGGCGAGCCGGCCCGCCGATCTCGAGGCTCCCACCGGTCGCCGGCACGCGCCGGACCCCGAGCCGCCGGCTCGGCTGGAGAGCCCCGCCCGCATGGAGACCCCCGCCCGCATGGAGGACCTGGAGGCCGTCGCGGCCTCGCTGCGGGAGAGCGCACCCGCTTCGCCCGCCGAGCCCGAGCGTCCGGCGAGCGTCAAGTCCCGGCGGCGTGCCGCTCCGGAGCCCGCTGTGGCGCAGCAGGATTCGACCACGGCCGCGACCAGGGCCGGCGCCGAGTTCCGGACCGGTGACGCCACCATCGATCTGCACCACATCATGCGGCTGCTGGTGGCCAGCCACGATCTGGACGTGGCCGCGGCGGCGGTCGAATCCGGCGAGATCACCGTTGCCGAACTGGCCGACGTCGCGCGGCGCACCCGCACCGCGGCCGTGGAATTGGTGGCGGCCTGGTACGGCGGAGCGGATCACATGCGGAAATTCGGCGAGGTGCTGTTACAGGCCGCGGCTGAAACCGCTTGATAGAGATCTAGGATTCGATCGACAGTCTCTCCGGCCCACGGACGCAGGAGGCGCGATGAGCGGAACCGGCGTGCCGTCGAAAACCCTGACGGCGGCCGCGGTGCGGGCGGAATTGGCGGCCTTCGCCGATCCGGCCGACGCGGTGAATCTGCAGCGGTTCTTCAAAACCGGGCCGGGTGAGTACGGGGAAGGGGATGTATTCATCGGCGTCCGGGTTCCGCAGACCCGGAAGGCGGTGAAACAATTTGCCGGCCTGCCGCTTTCGGAGATCGATCTGTTGCTCGACAGTCCGGTGCACGAGCACCGGCTGGCCGGATTGGTGATTCTGAACGGCGAAATGGCCAGGGCGACACGCAAACGCGGGGGCGGGACACACAATCGCAGCGGTGATGCGGCGCAACAACGGGAGATCGTCGATCTGTATGTGGCGGCCGTGCGCCGCGGCCGGGTGAACAACTGGGATCTGGTGGATTCCTCGGCCGAGTTCATTCTCGGCCCGTGGCTGTTGGAACGTCCCCGGGACCTGCTCGACGAATTCGCATCGGGGGATTCGCTCTGGGAGCGGCGGGTGGCCTTGCTGACGACATTCGCGTTCATCAAGCAGGGTGATACCGCGACCACGCTCGAGCTGTGCGAACGCCTGCTCTCCGATCGCCGCGATCTGATCCAGAAGGCGATGGGCTGGATGCTGCGGGAGATCGGCAAGCGGGTGGATTCCGCGATTCTCACCGGATTTCTGGACGCGCACGCGGCGGATATGGGCCGTACCGCACTGAGTTACGCGACCGAGCATCTCGCTCCCGAACAGCGGGCGAAGTACCGCGCGCAGCGGTGATCCGCGGGCGAAACGCGCCCGGCGGATGACGCTGTCAGATTGCTGTGACGAACCACTCGGCCAGTTCGCATCGAGTGTTCATCCTGTGTTCAGATTACGTTTACTTAGCGAGATCAGTCTGTGATCAGTCGGTGAAGGCCGATACCAGCTCGAAATGAGCCGGTGACTACCACGCAGAGACCGCCGCCTTCGGCGGGAGCGTGACTGAACGTTGATAGCTGGGAAATATCCCAGATCTCGTTCCGCCACTTGCACATCACAATCCATGCAGTGCATCGGCGAGTCCCTCCGGGTGCCCGCCGTGGTGAGCTCTGCGCCTGTTACCACCATGAAACGAAACCTGTTCGCCCAGCCCGTCAAGACCATCACCGGCGCAGCCGCCGCGGCCCTGGCCGTCTCGGCCGTGATCGCCGCCGGTCCGGCCGCCGCCGACATCAACGGCGTCCCGCCCGAGTTCCAGGCCACCGCTCAGCAGGTCCAGCAGCAGGCCACCCAGCTCGACAAGGGCCTCCCCGCTGCGCAGCAGGACCAGGTCCGTCAGGCCGTCCAGGGCCTCCCGGCCCCGTTCAACCAGGTCCTCCCCCCGGCCTTCGGCAACGACCTGAACGGCTGGATCCAGAATGCCCTCTTCGTCATGGGCCAGCACGGCATCCCCGGCAGCTACGACGGCATCTTCCGCAACATCCAGCGTGAGTCGGGTGGCAACCCGCAGGCCATCAACCTGTACGACTCCAACGCTGCCGCGGGCATCCCGTCCAAGGGCCTGATGCAGGTGATCGATCCCACCTTCCAGGCGTACCACGTCGACGGAACGTCCTGGGACATCTACGACCCGGTCGCCAACATCACCGCCGCCTGCAACTACGCGGCGCACCGCTACGGCTCCATCGACAACGTCTTCTCGGCGTACTAGGCAGCACCGACTTTTCGGTTGCTCTCCGGGGTTCAACGCCGCACCCCTCGAATAAGAATGTGGCCGCCGCGTTTTCGACGCGGCGGCCACATTTCGCTTTTCGCGGGCTCGTCAGAACTGGATCTTCAGGTGATCCGTCACCGGACGGGCCTGGCAGCCGAGGATGTAGCCGTTGGCGATGTCCTCGGGGTCGAGGATTTCGGCGTTCTCCATTTCCACTGCGCCTTCGAGGACGGTGCAGGCGCAGGAGCCGCATTCGCCTTCGAGGCAGGAGTACGGGACGTCGAGGCCCTTGGCGAGCATGATGTCGACCAGGGTCTGGCTGCGGGGCCAGGTCATCTCGTGGGTTTCGCCGTCGAGTTCGACCTCGACGCTGGCGGCGTCGGCGGCCTCCTCGGCGGTGATCTCGCTCGGTGCGACCTCCGCGAAGGGGTCGCCGGAGAGCGAGTTGAAGACCTCGGCGTGGGTGCGGTTGCGCGGCATGCCGAGCTGGCCGAGGGCGTCGTGGACGCGGTCCATGAACGGCTTGGGGCCGCACATGAACGCCTCGTGCGCGACGTAGGGCGCGACCAGGGTGGCGAAGGCGTCGGTGGTGGGCAGGCCCTGCAGGTGCTCGAGCCAGTGGATCACGACCAGCCGCTGCGGGTGCTTGTCGGCCAGCTCGCGCAGTTCCCGGGCGAAGATGACCGAGTCGTGGTCGCGGTTGGCGTAGACGACCACGATGCGGCCGTTGCCGCGGGCCAGCGCCGACTTGAGGATGGACATCACCGGGGTGATGCCGCTGCCGGCCGCGAACAGCAGCAGGTCCTCGTCGAGGTTCTTGGGGGTGAAGACGCCCGAGGGCGGCAGCACCTCGAGCGAGTCGCCCGCTTTCACGTTGTCGCACACCCAGTTCGACGCGTACCCGTCGACGGTGCGCTTGATGGTCACCTTGGGCTTGTCGTCGGTGTGCGGCGAGCTGGCCAGCGAGTAGCAGCGGGCGACGGACCCGGTGAGGTCGCTGGGGATGCGCAGGGTCAGGAACTGGCCCGGCTGGTAGGTGAAGCGCTCACGCAGGTCCTCGGGCACGTCGAATACCAGCGAGCAGGAGTCGGCCGTCTCGTTGATGACCGCGGAGACCCGCAGCACGGCCGATCGCGAGCTGTGCGGTACGTCGACGGTGGTCATAGTGTCCTCTCGAACCCGGCGGTGCTGGGCAGCCGGTGCAGTCTACCTAAACTAGAACGTGTTCTAGTTTGACTATACGTGGCCGTCCCGCTGCCGGACAAGCTGAGCTTCCAGGCCCGCGATCAGCACGTCCATCGAGAAGTCGTAGGAGTACTTGCCGCGGAGATCCGCCAGGTGTTTGGTGGCGCGTTCCACCGCCTCCGGAAGCACCCGGTCCAGCAGGCCCGCCCGATCGCGCGGGTTCACCTTCGAACGCCCGAACAGATAGGTGTGGATGGTGGCATAGGCGGAGAGCACATTGCGCTCGTCGAAACCGGCGTCGAAGAGGATTTCCATGACGGCGGCGATCAGGTCCAGCTGTTTGCCGAGCATCTGCTCGATCAACACGTCGCCGAGACCCGGGTGCTTGCGCAATTTCTCGTCGATCTGGTCGATCAGATCCCGCAATCGCATTTGCCACGTGCCGAATTCGGGTGGCGGCTTGCGCACGCCGGTGAGGGCGGCGGTGGCGACCAGATCGAGTAGCTCGCGCTTGTCGGCGACGTAGTAATAGGGGGCCATCGGCGAAACTCCGAGTTCGCGGGAGAGCCGTCGCATGGACAGCTTCTCCACACCGTCCTGCCGGACCACCCGCAGGGCGGCCTCGACGATCTCGGATTCCGAGAGGGTGTTACCGCCCCCGCCTGTCTGCATGCGCCCGACTCCCATACCGCCTCGACCACCACGGGCACGGATTTCCGTCCCCTACCTGTTCAACTGCCGATTTTCCTCCCGCAGTGTAGAGCGCGCCGGACTCCGGCTGTCGAGCTACGGTCCGATGCGTGGACAAGGCTGAATCCCGAGCCGAGATCCTCCATTTCTCGAGTACCTGTCAGAAGCTCCCCGGAGGTTCGCGGCCGTCTCGATTCTGGACTGACGGAGCGGGGGAGCGAAGCGGAGGAGCGGAGGAGGGAAGAATCGAGACCTCGGGGCCGCGAACCCGCCCCGGAGCGAAGCGGAGGGGCAAATTAGACAGAGCCAGCGCGCCAATCATCATTGCCAGTGGTTGGCTGACTTAGCATTCGGGAATGCGCCATGATCGCCTTCCCGATGGTTTCGGGGTGCGAATCGATCCCAGGGTGCGCACTTATTCCGGTGGACGGCTCCTGGTCGGCGGCACGCCGACGAGGTTGCTGCGGCTCGCCCCGGAAGCTGCGGCCTTGATCGGTGACGGGTACCTCGAGGTGACCGACCCCGCGTCGGCTCGGGTTGCCAGACGTCTTCTCGATTCCGGCGTCGCGAATCCGCGCCCGCGGCTGCTGCCGTCGCTGGAGGACGTCACCGTGATCGTCCCGGTGCACAACAATGCTCCCGAGCTGTCCCGGCTGCTGTCGGCGCTGCGCGGCCACACGGTGATCGTGGTGGATGACGGCTCCGATCAGCCGGTGCAGATTCCGGATGCCAGAAGCCGCTGCCGGATCACCGTGCTGCGCCGCGACCGCCGGTACGGGGCGGCCGCCGCCCGCAATTTCGGATTACGGGCCGCGGCAACCGAATTCGTGGCCTTCCTGGACCCGGAGGTGGTGCCCCGCACCGGCTGGCTGGAAGTCATGCTCGGGCACTTCAGCGATCCCAAGGTGGCGCTGGTGGCCCCGCGCATCCTGGCCATGGATCCGGACTCCACCCTGCTGGCCCGCTACGAGCACACCCGCGGCTCGGTGCATCGCGGCCGCCGCGAGTCGGCGGTGCACGCGCACGGCCCGGTGCCGTACGTGCCGAGTTCGGCGGTGCTGGTGCGCCGGCTGGCGCTACTCGGCGAGGGCGGGTTCGACGAGACCATGGCGGCGGGCGGCGATGTCGACCTGTGCTGGCGGCTGGACCGCGCGGGCTGGCGGCTGCGCTACGAACCGGCCGCCCGGGTGGCGCACAGCAATCCGGTGTCACTGCGAAAGTGGTTCGCCCACAAGGTCACCCACGGGACCGGTGTCGCGCCGCTGGCCCAGCGGCATCCCGGCCTGGCCGCGCCGCTGTCGCTACCGATCTGGACCGCGGTGTCCGCGGTGTTGTTGAGCACGATGTCGCGCTGGGGCGTGTTCGGCGGTCTGCTGACGCTGGGCGCCACCCTGGTCCGGCTACGCCGGGTCTTCGCCGGACTGGACAATCCAACCCGGGTGGCTGCCATCTATCTGACGCGCGGTTTCACCGGCGGCGTGTGGCGGCTGGCCACGGCCATGTGCCGGCACTACTGGCCGATCACGCTGCTGGGCATGCTGTGCTCGCGGCGGGTCCGTCATATCGCGTTCACCCTGGCCATGGCCGAGGGCCTGGCGGACTGGTTCACCCACCGGGAGCCGGGCAGCCTGGACCCGGTCCGGTATGTGCTGTGCCGGCGGCTGGACGATGTCGCCTACGGGACGGGTCTATGGTGGGGTGCGGCCCGCATTCGCAGCGCGGCGGCGCTGAAGCCGACCCTGCCGACGAGCTGAATTCAACACTGCTCCCGGCGGAGATGATCGAAGACCGCGTGCGGGAAGCCGTGCGCGAGGCGTTCGAGGTCGGTCGGGTCGATGTCCTCCACAGACCCACCCCGGCACAGTGCCCGGGAGCGGGGCGGTACATTCGATGCACCGCACAGCCGTGAAATCCTGCTCACCGCAAGGGATTCGAGCCTCGGCGAGCGGCCGTGACCCGGTCCGCAGCGCCACCGCAACCCTCCCGGGCGAGGGGCGACGCGCGGGTGCCGCGCCAGCATTGAACACGCCGTGTTTAACAAAATGCTGTGTAGCTCACATTTTGTTGGGCGCCTGTTGGCGTGTGACCTGCCGGACAAACGTCCGGCTTCCGCCTTGAGGTTCTCGGTGCGCGGGTACTCTTCGGGGGCGGAAAGAAAGGCAAATGGTCAGCAATCTCGCAGGTGGTGGGCAACCCAACCACGGCGTCGAACCGGGCAGTCAACTCGGGGCGCTCGAAACATATGCCGCCCAGGCGCACGGATATCTCAGTGTGGGCGGGGATCAACTGGGGCAGTTGCCCGGCCTGCTGCGGCCGATGGTGCTCGAGTCATGGCTGCGCAGTCTGCGCGGCGGCGTCGATCCGATGGACGACGGAGACGGTCGTGGCCTGCGCGGCACCGACCTCGAGCGCTACCGTGACGCGCATCCGATCGCCTCGGTCATGCCGTTGGTGGACAAGCTGCTACTGCGCGACGCGACCAGCACCGGATTGATCGTGGTGGTGGCCGACCAGTTCGGCCGCGTGCTCTCGGTGCACGGCAATGCCGATCGGGTGCAGGCGGCCGCGGAGGCGGGCCTGCGCGAGGGCAATGACCTGAGCGAGCGCCGGGTGGGCACCAATGCGGTGGGCCTGGTGGTACGCACCGGCCGCGCGGCCTGGATCCATGGGCCTGAGCATTTCCTGCATCGCATGCACCAGATCACCGGAGCCGCGGCGCCGGTGCACGATCCCGACGGCCGCCTGGTGGGCGTGCTGATGATTGCCGGCGGGGTGCGGGTGGCGCGCCCGGAGATCCTGGCGCTGGTGAAGGCGGCCGCGACCGCCGCGGAGATGGATCTGCTGCTGGCCGCGGTCCGTTCGGGTCAGGATCGCCGTTCGAACGCCGATGCGCCGGCGCCCGAGCGGCTGGGCCTGGAGGTGCTCGGGCTGGGCCAGCCGCAGCTGACGGTGGCGGGGGAGCGAGTCCCCCTGTCGCAGCGGCATGCCGAGATCCTGCTGCTGCTGGCCGAGCACACCGAGGGCCTGTCGGCCGATCACCTGGCGCTGCTGCTGGACGATGCCGATCTGGACAACGCCACCATTCGCGCGGCCATGTCGCGTTTGCGTTCGGTGGTCGGGTCGAATGTGTTCGGCTCGCGTCCCTATCGGCTGCGTGTGCCGATCGCCACGGATGTGGAGGCGCTGCGCGCCGCGCTGGATTCCGGGGATGTGGATTCGGCGGTCCGGCTTTACGCGGGTCCGGTGCTGCCGCGTTCCACGGCGCCTGGAGTTATAGACATTCGCGATGAATTGCGAGTGCGTCTGCGCACCGCTGTATTACGTTCCGGCGACGCTTCGGTCTTGAGTCGGTGGACATCCGGTGCCGAGGGCCGTGACGATGCGGCCGCGTGGGCGGCCTATCGCGCCACCGTCGATCGTGAGTCTCCGCTGTATGCGCAGATCGAGGCCAAGATTCGCGTGCTGGATCGGCGCATGGGCGCCGATGCAACGCAGTTGCAACGTTTCGACTCATAGTCTCCACATCCGAAAGTGCGGTCGGTCACACCGCCGCCTTGTCATGTGGTCGTACCCACATTGATCGCGTTCTCAGCGCGATGCCGTCGGCCAACTAGACGCTCGTCCAACTTTTTTTCGGGAAAAAGTTCCTTTTTATTGTGTAAACGCCTAGTGTCCACATGCATGAACGGCATCCCTGTGATGCAGGTGACAGTTGGAGGAGATCGGCAGCAGGACACCCCGGATGCGATGACCCGGAGGCACTCGCATCCAGGCCGGAGAGCCAGCAGGCCCGGCCGCTTCGAGCACTAGTTGGATCACGCGCGGACTTCGCCGCGCATTCGTCGAATCACCCAGGGCGGTGCGATTTTTCGCGACCTGGGTGCGCCCTCGTCAGCCGAGCGCACCCAGGTCTATTTCGCGATGCCCGAAAACCGTTGGTCGACATAGCAATTCGCCATGACAAGGGAGGCTCTGGTGCAGGGTACGGACTCGAGTGGTCTCGGACCGAGTGAAGTTCCGACGTCGGATGTCTCAGCGCCTTTTCCCCTCGGACCCGCACAGATCGGCGTCTGGTACGCCCAGCTGCTGAACCCCGACGTGCCGTGCAGCATGGCCCAGTACGTCGATATCCAAGGCGATTTCGATGCCGACCTGCTCCTGCGGGTGTCCCAGGACGGCGTGCCGATCTGGCGCTCCTCCCAGCTGCGCTTCACCGAGATCGACGGACAGCCCTTCCAGTACATCGACGAGTCCGCCGGCCACAACACCCGCGTCATGGACCTGCGGTCGGAGGCCGATCCCATTGCGGCGGCGCATGAATGGATGCGCACCCAGATCGTCCAGCCGGTGAACGTCCTCACCGATGCCGAGCGGCTCTTCGCGCCCGCGCTGATCCGGGTCGCCGATCAGCGCTGGTTCTGGTTCGTGGTCGGCCATCACATCGTGGGCGACGGCTACGCCGCCATGAACACCATGCAGTGGACGGCTCGGCGCTACACCGCCCTGAAGCGCGGCCTGGAACCGGAGACGGTGCAGGTCGGCACGCAGCAGGAGCTGGTCGAGTCCGAGCTGGCCTACCGCGAGAGCAGCCGGTTCCGCACCGACCGCGCGCACTGGGCCGCACGCACCGCCGGCCTGGAGGGCGGCACCACTCTCAAGGGCCGTTCCGCGCCGCCGCGCGCGGGCAATATGCGCTACGGCCAGATCCTGCCCGAGGAGCTGCAGCGGCGCATCGAAAAGTGCGGCGAGCAGCACGATTCCGGTCTGCCCGGGGTGATCATCGCGGCCTTCGCGGCCTATATGGCCCGGCTCACCGGCAAGGACGAGGCGGTGCTGAGCCTGCCGGTGACGGCCCGCACCACCGCGGTGATGCGGCGCTCGACGGGCATGCTGTCCAATATCGTGCCGCTGCGGATTCCGGTCCGGGACGAGACCACCTGGGGTGAGCTGCTCACCTCGGCGCGGGTGGAGATCTCGGGCGCGCTGCGCCACCAGCGCTACCGTCACGAGGACATCCACCGCGACGCCGAACAGCAGGGCAGCCCGGCCTCGCGCGCGCTGTTCGGCCCGATGGTCAATGTCATGCTGTTCCATCCCCAGCTGGAGTTCGGGGATATCCAGGCGCGCCTGCACCTGTTGTCCTCCAGCCCGATCGAGGACATGAGCCTCAATCTCTTCTACGGGGAAAACGACCGGATCCACCTCGATCTCGAGGTGAACCCGAACCTGTACACCAGCGCGGAGAACGTCCGCCACCACCGGCGCTTCCTGACCTTCCTGGAGCGGCTGGTCGGCCTGGAGTCGGATGAGCGGCTCGCGGGCGTGGACGTCTGCACCGAGCTGGAACGCGATGTGGTGCTGCGGCTGTGGAACGACACCGCGTATCCGGTGGACGGCCGGGCGACGCTGGTGTCGATGTTCGACGCGCAGGCGGCCCGCACGCCGTCGGCCCCGGCGGTGCGTTTCGCCGGTGAGCCCGCCCGCGATCTCGGCTATGGCGCGCTGGCCGAGCGCGTGAATCGCCTTGCCCGCCACCTGATCTCGCTGGGCGTCGGCCCGGAGTCGCTGGTCGCGCTGCACCTGCGCCGGTCGCCGGAGCTGGTGGTGGCCATGTACGCCGTGCAGGCCGCCGGTGCGGCCTACGTGCCGCTGGATCCGGACCACCCGGCCGAGCGCACCACGCACATCCTGAGGACGGCCGCGCCCGCGCTGGTGCTGACCACCTCGGCCGATCGCCCCGAAACCGATGTCACCGCACTGGATCTGGACCAGCTGGGCGGCGACGCCCTGGCCGGATACTCGGCCGCGCCGGTGACCGATGCCGAGCGCCGTGCGCCGCTGCGGCCCGCGAACACCGCCTACGTCATCTTCACCTCGGGTTCCACCGGCCGCCCCAAGGGCGTGGCGGTGACCCACGCGGCGATCGTGAACCGCCTGGTGTGGATGCAGCAGACCTACCGGCTCTCCGATGCCGATGTGGTGCTGCAGAAGACGCCCGCCACCTTCGACGTGTCGGTGTGGGAGTTCTTCTGGCCGTTGCAGATCGGCGCGACCCTGGTGCTGGCGCAGCCCGACGGCCACCGTGACCCCGCCTACCTGCGTGCCGTGATCGCCGAATACGGCGTCACCACCGCACATTTCGTGCCGTCCATGCTGGACGCGTACGTGACCGAACTCGAGATCCACCAGGACGAGCAGGCCCGCGGCGCACTGCGTCAGGTGTTCGCTTCCGGTGAGGCGCTGCCGGGCCGGACCGCCCAGCGGTTGCGCGCGCTGACCGGCGCCGAGCTGCACAATCTCTACGGTCCCACCGAAGCTGCGGTCGATGTCACCTTCCATGAGGTGACGGCCGCGGACACCGTTTCCGTGCCGATCGGCGCACCGGTGTTCAATACCCGGCTGTACGTGCTCGACGCACGTCTGCGGCCGGTCCCCGTCGGGACCCCGGGTGAGCTGTATCTGTCGGGGGTTCAGCTCGCCCGGGGCTACGTGGCGCGTCCGGGCCTGACGGCCGAGCGCTTCGTCGCCGATCCGTTCGCCGGGGAGTCCGCAGAGCTCATGTACCGGACCGGCGACCTGGTCAGCTGGACCGACAATGGTGAGCTGGAGTACCTGGGCCGCACCGATTTCCAGGTGAAGGTGCGCGGCCTGCGCATCGAGCTCGGCGAGATCGAGTCGGTGCTGGTGGCCGTGGACGGCGTGTCCCGCGCGGTGGTGATCGTGCGTGACGATCAGCTGGTGGCCTACGTGGTCGCGCCCGCCGAGGTGGACGCCACCCGGTTGAAGGCCGCGGCGGCGCGGGCGCTGCCGGGCTACATGGTGCCGAACGCCTACGTGGTGCTGGATGCCCTGCCGGTCAACGCCTCCGGCAAGCTGGATCGGGCCGCGCTGCCCGAGCCGGTTCGGGTGGCGGTGCGGCACGAGGCGCCGGTCACCGTGACCGAGCAGGCAGTGGCGCGGGTCTTCGGCGAGGTGCTGGGTGCGACCGAGGTCGGCCGCACCGACGATTTCTTCGCCCTGGGCGGCAACAGCCTGATCGCCACTCAGGTGGCGGCGCGGCTGAACGCCGAGCTGGGTTGCCGGCTCACCGTGCGCGAGATGTTCTCCGCCACCGGCGTATCCGAGCTGGCGGCGGCGATCGACGACCAGTTCCTGGACGCCGACGCGGAGGCGGGCAACGCGGTCGCCCTGGTGCGGCGCGAGCGCCCCGAGGCGCTGCCGCTGTCCCCGGCGCAGCAGCGCATCTGGTTCCTGAACCGTTTCGACACCGGCAGCGCGGGCTACAATATGCCGTTCGTGGTGCGCCTGCGCGGCGAGGCCGACGAGGCGGCCATGCGGGACGCGCTGATGGACGTGCTGGACCGGCACGAGGTGCTGCGCACCGTATTCCCTTCGACGGCTTCGGGTTTCGCGGTTCAACAGGTGCTGACGGTCGCCGCGGCGGCGGAGCCGGTGGCGCACGAGACCTGTGACGCCGACGAACTGGACGCGCGTTTGCGCGAGTTCGCGGCGCAGGGCTTCGACCTGGAACGCGAGATCCCGTTCCGTGCACGACTGTTCACCGTCACCGGCGCGGTCGCCTCGGACTGCGGACTGGGCGGTCCGGTCCTGGTGGACGCCGCCGATCTGGACGTGCCCGAGTACGCCATCGCCATCGTGCTGCACCACATCGCCGCCGACGGCCTGTCGCTCCCGGTCCTGGCCCGCGACCTGATCACCGCCTACCTGGCGCGGTCCCAGGGACAGGCCCCGGCCTGGCAGCCGCTGGCCGTGCAGTACGCGGATTACACGCTGTGGCAGCGCGATCGCCTCGGCGCGGCCGACGATCCGGACTCGCTGCTGTCGCGGCAGCTGGACTTCTGGCGGCAGACCCTGGCGGGTGCCCCGGACCTGCTGGAGCTCCCGGCCGATCGCCCGCGTCCGGTGGCCGCCACCGGCCGCGGCGCCAAGCTGGCCGTCGAACTGCCCGCCGAGTTGCACGCGCGTATCTCGGAAACCGCTCGGGCCGAGGGCGTTTCGACCTTCATGCTCATGCACGCCGCGCTGGCGGTGCTGCTCTCCCGCCTGTCCGGCGAGTCGGACATCGTCATCGGCACCCCGGTGGGCGGCCGCGGCGCGCGCGAACTCGACGACCTGATCGGCATGTTCGTCAATACGCTGCCGCTGCGCACCGACGTCGACGGCGCGCTGAGCTTCCGGGAACTCGCGCACCGGGTTCGCGACACCGATCTCGCGGCCTTCGCGCACGCGGACGTGCCCTTCGAACAGCTTGTCGAGGCACTGAATCCGGCCCGCTCGCAGTCGCGCCATCCGCTGTTCCAGGTGGCGCTGTCCTTCACCGCGACCGGAGACATCAGCCTCGAACTGCCCGGATTGCTTGCCACGACGGGTACCCTGGACACCGAGGTGACCAAGTTCGACCTCTCGGTAGCGGTCACCGAAAGCTTCGCCGGTGCCGGTCCCGGGGAAGGTCCGGCACCGGCGGGGATCCACGCGGAGTTCGAGTTCGCGGTGGATCTGTTCGACCCCACCACCATCGAGGTCTTCGCACACCGTTTCGTGCGCCTGCTCGAGGCCGTCACCACCGATCCCACCGTGATCGTGGACGCGCTGCCGCTGCTGGCCCCCGCCGAATACACCGATCTGACAACCCGTTCGGGCGGCCCGGTGCGGGCCACCCGGCTGCTGCCGGACATGATGGCGCGCGCCGTGGCCGTCGGCCCGGACCGCGCGGCGCTGATCTCCGGCGAGACCACGCTCAGCTACGGCGAACTCGACGCGACCACCAGCCGCCTGGCCCGCCTGCTGATCGATCGCGGCATCGGCCCGGACGATCTGGTGGCCGTCGGCCTGCCGCGGTCGCTGGAAGCCGTTGTCGCGGTGTGGGCGATCGTGAAGACCGGCGCCGCCTGGCTGCCGGTGGATCCCGCATTCCCGGCCGAGCGCATCGCGCACATGGTGCGCGACTCGGGCGCGGTCCTCGGCGTGACCGGTTCCGCCGTGGTCGACGGGCTGCCGGAGGTGCTGCCCTGGCTGGTGCTCGACGAGCCCGGATTCCGTGCCGACTGGGCCGGATTCGCCGCCGATCCGGTCGGCGACGCGGACCGGGTGCGCCCGCTGCGCGCCGGGAATGTCGCCTACACCATCTACACCTCCGGCTCGACCGGTGTGCCCAAGGGTGTGCTGGTCACGCACGCGGGCGTGCCCGGCCTGGCCGCCTCGCAGTACGAGCGCTACGTCGGTTCGCCGTCGGCGCGGGTGCTGCAGGGCTCCACCCCGAACTTCGACATCTCGGTCGCCGAACTGCTGATGGCCGTCGAGTCGGCCGGCACGCTGGTGATCGCGCCGCCCGGGGCCACCGTGGGCCCGGAGCTGGCGGAAGTGATTCGCGCGCAACAGGTGACGCACGTGCTGATGACGCCCTCGGCGATCGGCACCATCGATCCCGCCGACGTGCCCGGCCTACGCCACATCGCGGTCGGCGGCGAGGCCGTCCCGGCGGAGCTGGTGCGGCGCTGGGCCGAGGCCGGGCGCACCCTGGTCGACGCCTACGGGCCCACCGAGACCACGGTCGTCGTGAATGCCAGTGCGCCACTGCCGGCCAACGGTCCGGTGACCATCGGCCGTCCGCTGGCCGGGGTGCGGGAATGGGTGCTCGACGCCCGGCTGCGGCCGGTGCCGGTGGGCATGATCGGCGAACTGTACGTGGCCGGCCCGCAGCTGGCCCGCGGCTACCGCGGCCGCGCCGCCCTCACCGCCGACCGTTTCGTGGCCTGCCCGTGGGCGCCCGGTGAACGCATGTACCGCACCGGCGACCTGGTGCGCTGGACAGCCGACGGCACCGTGGATTACCTGGGGCGCAACGACTCCCAGGTCAAGGTGCGCGGCTTCCGGATCGAGCTGGGCGAGATCGAGTCCGCCGTGGCGGCGCATCCGCAGGTGCGCAGCGCCGCGGTGATCGTGCACCGCGACGCCGTGCGCGGGGATCAGATCGTCGCCTACCTGGTGCCCGAGTCCGCGGGCCTCGACCTGCCCGAGCTGAAGGCCGGGCTGGCGAATCGACTGTCCGCGTACATGATTCCGGCCTCCTTCATGGTGCTCGACGCCCTGCCGATGACCATCAACGGCAAGCTGGACTACCGCGCGCTGCCCGCGCCGGTCTTCCCCAAGCGCGAATTCCGCGCGCCCGCCACCCCGGTCGAGCAGCTGGTCGCCGATGTCTTCGCCGAGGTGCTGGGCCTGGTCCCGGCCGTCGCGGAGACCGCCGTCGAGACCGTGCCGCCGCGTCCCCGGCCGACCTCGGCCGATGCCGCCGACGCCGGCGAGGCCGCCCACGCGGTCGGCGCGGACGACGACTTCTTCGAGCTGGGCGGCAATTCGCTGATCGCCACCCAGGTGACCGCCCGCCTGGGCGCCGCCCTCGACACCCAGATCCCGGTGCGGCTGGTCTTCGAGGCCTCCAGCGTGGCCGAGCTGGCCGCTCGGGTGGCCGAGCTGGCCGGATCCGGTTCCCGCGCACCGCTGGTGGCGGGGGAGCGGCCCGAGGTGGTGCCGCTGTCCTACGCCCAGCAGCGCATGTGGTTCCTCAACCGCTTCGACAACAGCTCGATCGCGGACAACCTGGTCGCGGCCATCCGGCTGGACGGCCCGCTGGACGCGGACGCGCTGGCCGCGGCGGTCACCGATGTGGTGTCCCGGCACGAGACGCTGCGCACGGTGTACCCGGCCGTGGACGGCGTCGGCCGCCAGCTGGTGCTGTCCGCGGAGGCGGCCGGCATCGCCCTGGCGCCAGAGCAGGTGAGCCAGGACGCGCTGGAATCGCGCATCATCGAGCTGGCCGTGCTGCCCTTCGCGGTGGACGAGCAGCCGCCGGCGCGGCTGACCCTGCTGCGCCTGGCGCCGCAGACCCACGTGCTGGTGGTCGCCGTGCACCACATCAGCGCCGACGGCTGGTCGATCGCCCCGCTGACCCGGGATCTCATGGTGGCCTACACCGCCCGTCGCGCCGGCGCCGCGCCGCAGTGGACGCCGCTGCCGGTGCAGTACGCCGACTACACGCTGTGGCAGCGCGCGGTGCTGGGCGACGAGGACGATCCGGAATCGCTGCTGGCGGAGCAGATTCGCTTCTGGCGCGCCGAACTGTCCGGTCAGCCCGACACCCTGGAGCTGCCCAGCGACCGGCCCCGCCCGGCGGTCGCCACCCGCCGCGGCGCGCAGTACCGCTTCGTCATCTCCGCCGAGCGGCACCGCCGCCTGCGCGAGCTGGCCGAGCGTGATCACGCCACGGTGTTCATGGTGCTGCACGCGGCGTTCGCCACGCTGCTCGCGAAACTCTCCGGCACCGCGGACATTTCGATCGGCTCGCCGGTCGCGGGCCGTGGCGAGCAGGCGCTCGACGACCTGGTCGGCATGTTCGTCAACACCCTGGTGCTGCGCACCGAGGTCACCCCGCACCGCTCGTTCCGGGAGCTGCTGGCCCGGGTGCGCGAGGCCGATCTGCGCGCCTTCGCCCACGCCGACGTGCCCTTCGAGCGGCTGGTCGAGGTGATCGCCCCGATGCGCTCGCAGGCCCGCCACCCGCTGTTCCAGGTGGCCCTGGACCTGGCCAATGTCACCCAGCCCACGCTGGAGCTGGACGGGCTGACGGTCTCGCGCATCGATCTGGATCCCGGTGCCGCCAAGTTCGACCTGCAGCTGTCGGTGGGCGACGACGCCGCGACCGGCGAGCTGAGCGCCCAGTTCACCTATGCCACCGACATTTTCGACGAGGCCACCGTGGCGGCCTTCGCGCGGCGGCTGGACGTGGTGCTCGAGGCCGTGACCGACGAGCCGGACCGGCTGGTCGGCGAGATCGACCTGCTCATCGGCGACGAGCGCTCCCGGGTGCTGATGTCCTGGAACGACACCACCCGCGATACGCGAGAGCTGCTGCCCGCCACCGGTTCCGGCGCCGCCACCCTGGTCGACCTGTTCGAGGCCAGGGCGCTGACCTGCCCCGATGCCCCCGCTGTGGAATTCGAGCACGCCGATACCTCCCAACCGGCTACAACTCTGTCCTACGGCGAGTTCGCCGCCCGGGTGCACCGCCTGGCCCGCAAGCTCGCCGACTCCGGGGTGAGCGCGGAATCCCGGGTGGCCCTGGCCATGCGGCGGTCGGACGACATGGTCGTGGCCATGTACGCCGTGCTCGCCGCGGGCGGCGCGTACGTGCCGGTGGACCCGGACCAGCCGCGCCTGCGCATCGACTATGTGCTCGACGCCGCCGCTCCGGTGGCCGTGCTCACCACCGTGCGGGACGGTTTCACCACCGATCGCGACCTGCCGGTGCTGGCCGTGGACGCCCTCGACCTCGGCGACTACTCGAGCGCCCCGCTCACGGATGCGGATCGCACTGTGCCGCTCCGTGATTCGAACACCGCCTACGTGATCTTCACCTCGGGGTCGACCGGCCGCCCGAAGGGCGTGGCCGTGCCGCACTCGGCCATCGTCAACCGCCTGGTGTGGATGCAGGCCGAGTACGGCCTGACCGCCGCGGATGTCGTCCTCCAGAAGACGCCCTACACCTTCGACGTGTCGGTGTGGGAGTTCTTCTGGCCCTTGCAGATCGGCGCCAAGCTGGTGGTGGCCGCGCCCGACGGCCACCGCGATCCGGCCTACCTCGCCGGCACCATCGCCCGCAGCGGCGTCACGGTCGCCCACTTCGTGCCGTCCATGCTGGCCGTCTTCGTGGCCGAACCGGCCGCTGCGCTGTGCCTCGGCCTGCGGCAGGTGTTCGCCTCCGGTGAGGCGCTGCCCGCGCCGACCGCGCAGAAGCTGCGCGAACTCACCGGTGCGCGGCTGCACAATCTGTACGGGCCGACCGAGGCCGCGATCGATGTCACCTATCACGAGGTGGCCGACGCGGATACTGCCTTCGTGCCGATCGGCCGCCCGGTGTGGAACACCCGCACCTACGTGCTGGACGGGCGCATGAACCCGGTCGCGCCGGGTGTCGCGGGTGAGCTCTATCTGGCGGGCGACCAGCTGGCCCGGGGCTACCTGGGCCGGGCGGATCTGTCGGCGGATCGCTTCGTGGCCAACCCCTTCGGCACCGGCGAGCGCATGTACCGCACCGGTGACCTGGTCACCTGGACCCCCGAGGGGGAGCTGAACTACCTGGGCCGCACCGACTTCCAGGTGAAGCTGCGCGGTCTGCGCATCGAGCTGGGTGAGATCGAGGCCGCGCTGCTGGCGCAGCCGGGCGTCGCGCAGTCGGTCGTGGTGGTGCACGCCGACGCGCACGCCGGTGACCAGCTGGCCGGATACGTGGTCCGCGAACCCGAGGCCGTGGTCGACCTGGACGCGATCAAGACCGCCCTGGCCGCCACGCTCCCGGGCTACATGGTCCCGGCCGCGCTGGTGGTGCTGGATGCCTTCCCGCTCAATGCCTCCGGCAAGCTGGACCGCACCGCCCTGCCGGCCCCCGTCTTCGAGACCGCGGTCTACCGGGCGCCGGAGACGGTGGCCGAGGAGGTCGTGGCCGGTGTCTTCGCGGACCTGCTCGGGGTGGAGCGGGTCGGCGCGTACGACGACTTCTTCGCCCGCGGCGGCAGCTCGCTGCTCGCGGCCCGCGCCGTGGCCCGGGTGGGCGCGGCCCTGGACGCCGAGCTGTCGGTGCGCGACCTGTTCGACGCCCCGACCGTCGCCGGCCTGGCGGCCATCGCGGAGGCCAGGGCGGGCACCGGAACCCAGCTGCCGCTGACCGTGCGGCCCCGCCCGGAGCGGGTGCCGCTGTCGGATGCCCAGCGCCGCATGTGGTTCCTCAACCGCTACCACGCCGATGTGATCGGCACGGGCCCCGGCGCGGCCTCGGACAATATCCCGCTCGTGCTGCGGGTGTCCGGCGTGCTGGACGCCGAGGTGCTCGATGCCGCACTGCGGGACGTGGTTTCGCGCCACGAGACCCTGCGCACCGTCTACCCCGACGGCCCGGACGGCCCCGAGCAGCAGGTGCTGGCGGCGGCCGACGCCGAGCTGCTCACCGCCCGCGTCACCGCGGACGAGGTCCCCGGCCGGGTGGCCGGGATCATCGGCCACGCCTTCGACCTGACCCGCGAAACCCCGTTGCGCGCAGCGCTGTTCAGCGTTTCGGAGACCGATCACGTGCTGGTGCTGGTGGTCCACCACATCAGCGCGGACGGATTCTCGCTGGGCCCGCTGGCCACCGACTTCATGACGGCCTACCAGGCCCGCCGCTCCGGCGTGGCCCCCGCGTGGGCCCCGCTGCCCGTGCAGTACGCCGACTACACGCTGTGGCAGGCCGAGCGTCGCGGCGACGAATCCGATGCGCGGTCCCTGGCGCACCGGCAGCTGGAGTTCTGGCGGCAGCGCCTGGCCGGGCTGCCCGAGCAGCTGGAACTGCCCGCGGACCGGCCGCGTCCGGCGGTCGCCTCGCTGCGCGGCGGCACCCACCGCCTGAGCATCGACTCCGATCTGCACGGTCAGCTGGGCGAATTGGCGCGCAAGCACGACACCACCCTGTTCAGCACCGTGCACGCGGCGCTGGCGGTGCTGCTGGCGCGGGTGTCGAACAGCACCGACATCGCGATCGGCACCCCGGTCGCGGGCCGCGGCGAGCAGGCTCTCGACGGCCTGGTCGGCATGTTCGTCAACACCCTGGTGCTGCGCAGCGAGATCGACCCGCGGGCCCGCTTCGACACCGTGCTGGACGCGGTGCGCGAGGACGACATCGCCGCGCTCTCGCACGCGGAGGTGCCCTTCGAGCGCCTGGTCGAGGTGCTGTCCCCGGCCCGCTCGCAGGCCCGGCACCCGCTGTTCCAGGTGGCCCTGACCTTCCACAACTACGCGCTGCCCACGGTGGAGCTGCCCGAGCTGCGGGTGCACCCGGAGACCCTGGACGCCGGAGTGTCCAAGTTCGATCTCCAGTTCACCGTGCTCGAGACCCACGCCGAGGATGGCCGCGCCGGTGGCATGGACATCGAGATCACCTATGCCAGTGAGCTTTTCGACGCCGTCACCATCGCGGCGCTGGCCGGCCGCTTCGGCCGGGTGCTGGCGGCGGTGGCCGCCGACCACACCGTGGTGGTCGGCGATATCCAGCTGCTGAGCAGCGAGGAGAGCGCCCGCGTACTGCGCGAGTGGTCCGCCACCGGTCCCGATGTCGCCGAATTCACCACTCTCGCCGATCGATTCGCGACCGCCGCCGCCCTCGACCCGGCGGCCCCGGCCGTCCGCGCCGGGGACGTGACCCTCACCTACGCCGAGCTCGACGCCCGCTCCAACCGCCTGGCCCGCTGCCTCATCGCGGCCGGTGTCGGACCGGAATCGCTGGTGGCCGTGGCGCTGCCGCGCACCGCGGAGCTGGCCGTGGCGCTGCTGGCCGTGGTGAAGGCCGGCGGCGGCTACCTGCCGATCGACCCGAACTACCCGGCCGACCGCATCGAGTACGTGATCGACGACGCCCGCCCGGTGTGCGCGATCAGCAGCGGTGACGCGCAGCTGCCGGCCGGCTGGTTCGGCGGACCGGTCGTCTGCCTGGACACCATCGACCTCGACGGCTATGCCGCAGACCCGGTCGCCGACCGCGACCGGCGCGCGCCGCTGCGCCCGGCCGACACCGCCTACGTCATCTACACCTCGGGTTCCACCGGCCGCCCCAAGGGCGTGGTGATCCCGCACCGCAATGTGATCCGCCTGTTCGACAATGCGCAGGGACACTACGGTTTCGGGCCCGCCGACGTGTGGACCATGTTCCACTCCTACGCCTTCGACTTCTCGGTCTGGGAGCTGTGGGGCGCGCTGCTGTACGGCGGCAGCGTGGTGGTGGTCGACTACTTCACCTCGCGGTCGCCGCAGCAGTTCCGAGAACTGCTCGCCACCGCGGGCGTGACCGTGCTCAACCAGACTCCGTCGGCGTTCTACCAGCTGATCACCGCCGACACCGAGTCCGATACCGAGCTCGCGCTGCGGTATGTGATCTTCGGCGGCGAGGCGCTGGAACCGCAGCGGCTCGCGGGCTGGTTCGCCCGGCACCCGCAGGGCCCGGCGCTGATCAACATGTACGGCATCACCGAGACCACGGTGCACGTGTCCTACCGCCCGATCACCCCGGACACCGGCTCCGCCAGCGTGATCGGCGGCGCGCTGCCGGGTCTGACCATGCGCGTGCTGGATTCGCGACTGCGTCCGGTTCCGGTCGGCGTCCCCGGCGAAATCTATGTCTCCGGTGGGCAGTTGGCGCGCGGTTACCTGAACCGCCCGGCGCTCACCGCCGGTCGCTTCGTGGCCGATCCCTACGGCGGTCCCGGCGAATCCGCCTACCGCACCGGCGATCTGGCGCGCTGGACCGCCACCGGCGACCTCGAGTACCTGGGCCGTATCGACCAGCAGGTGAACCTGCACGGCTTCCGGGTCGAGCTCGGCGAGATCGAGGCCGCGCTGCTGCGGGATCCGCAGGTGCGCGAGGCCGCGGTCATCGTGCGCCACGATGCCGCCGTGGACGCCTCCCGCATTGTCGGCTACGTGGTCCCGGCCGCGGACACCGCGCCGTCCACCACCGACCTGCGTGCCTTCGTCGCCCGGGAGCTGCCCGAGCACATGGTGCCCGCCGCGGTGGTGATCGTGGACCGGATCCCGTTGACCGTCAACGGCAAACTCGACCGCGCGGCGCTGCCCGCCCCGGTCTTCGAGGGCACCGAGTACCGGCAGCCGGCCACCGTCGCCGAAGAGCTCATCGCCAACGTCTACGCCGACCTGCTGGGCATCGAGCGGGTGGGCGCGGACGACGACTTCTTCGCCCTGGGCGGCTCCTCGCTGCTCGCGGCCAAGGCGGTCGCCCGCATCGGCGCCCTGTTCGACACCACGGTCGGCGTGCGCGCCCTGTTCGAGGCGCCCACCGTGACCGCCCTGGCCGCCCGCGTGCAGGCCGAGGCCGGCGGGCCGAAGCGTCCGGTGCTGGTCGCCGGCGCCCGGCCCGAGCACCTGCCGCTCTCGCCCGCCCAGCAGCGCATGTGGTTCCTCAACCGCTTCGATCGCGCGTCCACGGCCTACAACATCCCGCTCGCCCTGCGCCTCGCCGGTGAGCTGGACGCCCCCGCGCTCGAGGCCGCCTTCGCCGCCGTGGTGGAACGCCACGAGACCCTGCGCACCGTCTACCCGGAGACCGCGGACGGGCCCGCGCAGGTGATCCTGCCTGCCGCGCAGGTGGTTTCGGAGCTGAAGCCGGTCGACGTGACCGAGGCCGAGCTGGTGGCCCGGGTCACCGAATTCGCCACCACCACCTTCGACGTGACCGTCGACGTGCCGGTGCGTGTGCTGCTGCTGCGGGTGGTCGACGCCGACGGCGCGCCCACCGGCGATCACGTGCTCGCCGGTGTGCTGCACCACATCTCGGCCGACGGCTCTTCGGTGGTCCCGTTCGTGCGCGACCTGATGGTCGCCTACGACGCCCACCTGGCCGGCTCCCGGCCGTCGTGGACCCCGCTGGCCGTGCAGTACGCCGACTACGCGCTGTGGCAGCGCGCCCTGCTCGGCGCCGAGGACGATCCCGCCTCGGTGGCCGCGGGCCAGCTCGCCTTCTGGCGCGAGACCCTGGCGGGTCTGCCCGATCAGCTGGACCTGCCGGCCGACCATCCGCGCCCCGCGCGGCAGAGCCTGCGCGGCAGCTACATCCGGCTCCCGCTCGACGCCGACCTGCACGCCGGTCTGACCGAGCTGGGCCGCCGTCGCGGCGCGACCCTGTTCATGGTGGTGCACGCCGCCTTCGCGGCCCTGCTGTCGCGGCTCTCGGGCACCAGCGACATCGCGGTCGGCACCCCGATCGCCGGCCGCGGCGACGCCGCCCTCGACGACGTGATCGGCATGTTCGTCAACACGCTGGTGCTGCGCACCCGCACCGACGGCGGCGAACCGTTCACCGACCTGCTGGCCCGCGTGCGCTCGGGCGACATCGCCGCCTTCGGCAATGCCGACGTGCCCTTCGAACGCCTGGTGGAGGTGCTCAACCCGGCCCGCTCCACCGCCCGGCACCCGCTGGTCCAGGTGGGCCTGTCCTTCCAGAACCACGAGCGCGCCGAGCTGCAGCTGCCCGGCCTGACCGTGTCGGAGGTCGAATTCGACACCCACGTGGCGCAATTCGATCTGCACCTGTTCGCGGTGGACCACTACACCGAGACCGGCGCGCCCGCCGGGCTGGAGCTGACCCTCGGCTATGCGCACGACCTGTTCACGGAGGGCACCGCGCAGCGGTTCACCGCCGCGCTGGCGCGGCTGCTGGAAACCGTTGCGGCGCAGCCGGACACCGTCATCGGCGATATCGACCTGCTGGGTGCGGGTATGCGCCAGCGCATCCTGCACGACTGGAACGCCACCGCGCACCAGCTCGCGCCGGCCACCCTGGCCGATCTGGTCGACGCCCGGGTGGCGACGAACCCCGCCGCGGTCGCCCTGCTGGACGCCGGAACATCGCTCAGCTATGCGGAATTCGATGCCCGGGTCAACCGCCTGGCCCGGCGGCTCATCGCCGCGGGCGTCGGCCCCGAGACCGGCGTGGTGCTCGCCATGCGCCGTGGCATCGACCTGGTGGTCGCCATGTACGCGGTGGTCAAGGCGGGCGGTGCCTATGTGCCGATCGACCCGGACCACCCGGCCGACCGCATCGCCTACATTGTCGAAACCGCCGCTCCGGCAGTGGTTCTCAGCACGTCGGCCGACGGCGTGCCCTTCGAGGCCGCGGTCCCGGTGCTTGAGGTGGACCGGCTGGAGCTGTCCGGCCTGTCCGCGGCGCCGATCACCGACGGTGAGCGGGTGCGCTCGCTGCGCCCGCAGCACCCGGCCTACGTCATCTTCACCTCGGGTTCGACCGGCCTGCCCAAGGGCGTGACGGTGCCGCACGCGGCCATCGTCAACCAGTTGCGCTGGCTGCGCGCCACCTTCGAGCTGGACGCGGGCGACCGCGCGCTGCTGAAGACCCCCGCCACCTTCGACCTGTCGGTGTGGGAGTTCTGGTCCGCGCTGACCACCGGCGGCAGCCTGGTGGTGTCCGCCGCGGGCGACGAACGCGATCCCGACCGCCTGCGCGCCCTGATCGAGACGCACGCCGTCACGATCCTGCACCCGGTGCCCTCGCTGCTCGGCATGCTGCTGGCGGGCGGTCCGCTCCCTGCCTCGGTGCGTGCGGTGCTGGCCATCGGCGAGGCGCTGCCGGCCGCGACGGCCGCGGAGTTCCTCGACCAGCACCCCGACAGCGAGAATGCCGAGGGCGCACGGCTGTTCAACCTCTATGGCCCCACCGAGGCGGCGGTCTCCATCACCTCCTACGAGGTGCGCGAGCGGCACCGGCAGGCGGTGCCGATCGGCTCGCCCGCCTGGAACAGCCGGGTCTACGTGCTCGACGCCCGCCTGTCCCCGGTCCCGATCGGCGTGCCCGGCGAGCTGTACCTGTCCGGCGCGCAGCTGGCGCGCGGCTACCACGGCCGCCCGGCCCTGACCGCCGACCGCTTCGTGGCGGACCCCTTCGCCGGCGGCCGCATGTACCGCACCGGCGATATCGTCCGCTGGCGCGCGGACGGCGCGCTCGAGTACATCGATCGCGTCGACTTCCAGGTCAAGATCGGTGGTTTCCGCATCGAGCTCGGTGAGGTGGAGACCGCGCTGTACCGGCAGCCCGGCGTGAGCGCCGCGGTCGCCGTCGCTCGCAGCACCGCCGACGCGGGCGCCCGGCTGGTCGCCTACGCCGCGGTCCCCGGCACCTCCGGGGAACGCCGCGACGAAGTGTCGGCCGCCCTGCGCGCCGCGCTCGCCGCGGAGCTGCCGACGTACATGGTCCCGGCCGCGCTGGTCGTGCTGGACGCCCTGCCGCTGAACGCCAACGGCAAGGTCGACCGGGCGCGGCTGCCCGAACCGGTCTTCGCCGTGGCGGCCTACCGCGAGCCGGTGACCGCGCTCGAGCAGGCCGTCGCCGCGGGCTTCGCGGAGGTCATCGGCGCGGCCGAGGCCACCCCGATCGGCCTGGATGCGGACTTCTTCGCACTGGGCGGCAATTCGCTCATGGCGACCCGCCTGGCCGCCCGGCTCGGCTCGGATCTCGGTGTGCGGGTGCCGGTCTCGGCCCTGTTCGAGGCCCCGACCGTGGCCGGGCTGGCGGGCTGGATCGCCACCGCCGATCCGGCCGAGCTGCTGCCCGCGCTGACCCGCCGTACCGACTCGGGCCCGGCCCCGCTGTCGCTGGCCCAGCAGCGCATGTGGGTGCTCAACCGCCTGCACCCGGAGTCGGGCGCCTACAACGTGCCCGCCGCCGTCCGGCTACGCTCCGTAGACCCGCGCTTCGGCGCGCTCGACAAGGCCGCGCTCACCGCGGCCCTGCGGGATGTGCTGGAGCGCCACGAGATTCTGCGCACCCGCTATCCCGAGGTGGACGGCGAGCCCGTGCAGGTGGTGCTGGAGCTGGGCGAACTCCAGGGCGAGCTCACCCCGGTCCAGGTGTCCGAGAACGAGATTCAGGCCCGCCTGGTCGAGACGGCCACGGCCGGTTTCGATGTCACCGTCGCGCCGCCGGTACGGGTGACGCTGTTCGAACTCGGCCCGGCCGACCATGTCCTGCTGGTGGTGCTGCACCACATCAGCGCCGACGGCTACTCGGTACTGCCCATGACCCGGGATCTGGTGCTGGCCTACACCTCCCGCCTGGCCGGGGACGCGCCCGCCTGGGCGCCGCTGGAGATCCAGTACGGCGACTTCGCCGCCTGGCAGCGCCGCGTGCTCGGTTCGGACGCCGATCCGGACAGCCTGCTGTCGCGGCAGCTGCGCTTCTGGGTGGACGAGCTGTCCTCCGCGCCCGAGCAGCTGGCGCTGCCCACCGACCGCCCCCGGCCGGCGCGGCGCGAGATGCTCGGCGAGACGGTCGATTTCGCGGTCGACGCGGAGACCGTCGAGCGGCTCTCGGCCCTGGCCCGGGCGCACGGGGCCACCCTGTTCGGGGTCGTGCACGCCGCCTTCGCGGTGCTGCTGGCCAAACTGTCCGGCCAGCGCGACATCTCGATCGGCGTCCCGCTCGCCGGTCGCGGCGAGCGGGCGCTGGACGACCTGATCGGCATGTTCGTCAATACCGTGGTGCTGCGCGCCGAGGTGGACGGCAAGCTCGCCTTCACCGATCTGCTGCGGCAGGTGCGCGACCGCGACCTGGCGGCGTTCGCCCAGGCCGACGTGCCGTTCGAGCGCGTGGTGGAGGCCGTGCTGGCCGCCACCGGCCGGGCCCGTTCGGCGTCGGTGAGCCCGCTGTTCCAGGTGGCCTTCGCCTTCCAGAACATGTCGCCGGTGTCGGCGGCACTGCCCGGACTCACCGTCGAGGCGCTCGACCCCGAGCTCACCGAGGCCAAGTTCGACCTCCAGCTCACCGGCATCGAGCGGCACGACGAGGCCGGCCGGGTGGTGGGCCTGGACATGCGATTCGGGTACGCCACCGACATTTTCGGTGCGGACAGCGTGCGCCTGCTGGCGCAGCGGCTGCTGCTGGTGCTGGACACCGTGGTGGCCGATCCGGAAGCGCCGGTGCGCGACATCGACATTCGCACCGAGGCGGAACGCACCCGCCGCCCCGGTGGCACCCCGGTCAAGGTCACTGCGGCGGTGTCGCACACGAATGCGGCGGCAGCGCCGCAGCAGCCGGCCGACCTGCCCGCCCTGCTCGCCGCCGCGGCGGCGGCCGCCCCCGAGGTGGTCGCCCTCACCCACGGCGAGCACACCGTCACCTATCGGGATCTTGCCGAGAAGATCGCCGTCACCGCCCGCGCCATGGGCGCCGCCGCGAAGCCGGAGGCGCTGGTGAACGTGGCACTCGCCGGATTGGTACCCGGCATTCTGGCCGCTCTCGGCGCGGCCGGACTCCATCAGGCCCTGAGCACGCTCACCGCGGACGCGCAGGCCCTGGTTCTTCGCTCGGAGAGCATGTCGGAAGGAAGCCTCTGATGCACTACGCAGAGTCGATCGCCACCAGCCGGAACGGACGGGCCACGGCCTTGCGCCGAGCCTACGGCGTGGGCGACCTACCATGTCTGATCGCTGTCGTGGCCGAGCTGGACGCCGACCGCATAGCCCTGCGGGACGCCGGCGACACTGTCGCCTACGGCGCCCTGGCCACCGAGATCGCCATGCTCAGCGAGGCCATGGGCGGCGCGCTGGAGCCCGAGGCGCTCATGCAGGTGGTGGTGTCCGGGCAGCTCCCCGGACTGATGAGCGGCGAGGCCGGCGGCCTCACCGCGGCGTTGGAGGCGCTGGTCGACGACGCCGTGCTGGCCGCCTCCGACGTCCTCGACCCCAAGCTGGCCCCGGTCGAGACCCTGAGCACGCAGTTCCGCGCCCAGGTGCAGCGCACCCCCGACGCGGTGGCGATGGAATTCGAGGGCGCGACGCTCACCTACGCCGAATTCGCCACCCGCGTCACGGTTCTCGCGCGGCATCTGCGCGGCCTGGGCGTCGGCCCCGATGTCCTGGTGGGCCTGTCGGTGCGCCGCTCCTTCGAGCTGATGGTCGGCATGTTCGCCATCCTCGAAGCCGGTGGCGCGTACGTGCCCCTCGATCCGGATCACCCGGCCGAGCGCATCTCCTACGTGCTCGAGGTGGCGCAGCCCGCGGTGGTGCTCACCACCACCGCCGACCAGCCCGCCTTCGCCGTCGAGGCCCCGGTGCTGCGCATCGACGAATTCGAGCGCAACGCACGGGAATACGGCATCGACGGTGATCGGCTGCTGTCCCCGGCCGACGATCCCGAGCTGCCCCAGCCGGGCCCGGACAACCTGGCCTACGTCATCTTCACCTCGGGCTCCACCGGCCGCCCCAAGGGCGTGGCCATCCCGCACCGCGCGGTCGTCGCCTTCCTGCGGTGGCAGCAGCGGCAGTTCCGGATCACCGAGGACGACGCGGTGCTGTTCAAGACCAGCACCACCTTCGACGCGTCGGTGTGGGAGATCTTCTGGCCCCTGCAGACCGGGGCGCGACTGGTCATCACCACCCCGGACGGTCACCTGGACCCTGCCTACCTGGTGCGCGTCATTCGCGAATCACGGGTCACCACGGCCTTTTTCGTGCCGTCGATGCTGGCCGCGCTGGTGGGCGAGGTCATGCGCAGCGGCGAGGACCTGCCCGATTCCCTGCGCTATCTGCTCACCGGTGGCGAGACCGTCCCCGTCGGAACCGCCGCTGACTTCCGCAGCGTCAGCGGCGCGACCCTGTTCGACGTGTACGGTCCCACCGAGTCCACCGTGGTGGCCACCGCCCACGAGGTCACCGCGGCCGATGTCGACACCATTCCGATCGGCAGCCCCGGCGACGATGTCGAACTGCTGGTCCTCGACACGGATCTGCGCCCGGTGCCGGTCGGCGTGGTCGGCGAGTTGTACATCGCCGGCACCCAGCTGGCCCGTGGCTATGTGGGCCGCTCGGGTCTGACCGCCGAACGGTTCGTGCCCAACCCCGAGGGCCCGTCCGGCGATCGCATGTACCGCACCGGTGATCTGGTGCGCTGGGTCTCCGGTGTGGACGGCGGCCCGGACGAGCTGGAATACGTGGGCCGCAGCGACTTCCAGGTGAAGATGCGCGGCCTGCGCATCGAGCTCGGCGAGGTGGAGTCCGCGCTGCGCCGCGCCGCCGCGGTCGCGCAGGCGGCCGTGCTCATGCACACCCGCCCGAACGGCGAGCAGGCACTGGTCGGTTATGTCGTCGCGGCCGACGGGGGCGAAATCGACAGTGCCGCGGTGCTTTCCACCGCACGGGCGCACGTGCCCGAGTACATGGTGCCGTCGCTGCTGGTGGTTCTGCCCGAGATGCCGATGAACGTGAACGGCAAGCTGGACCGGCGCGCCCTGCCCGACCCGGTCTTCGCCGACACCGCCACCGCCTATCGCGCCCCGGCCACCCCCGCCGAGGAGGCGGTCGCGGCCATCTTCGCCGATCTGCTGGACCTCACGGTGGTCGGCGCGGACGACGACTTCTTCACCCTGGGCGGCAACTCCCTGATCGCCACCCGCGCCATCGCCCGGATCCGGGAGTCGCTCGGCGTCACCGTGGACGTGCGCGCCTTCTTCGAGCGCCCGACCGTGTCCGCGCTGGCGGCGCTGGGCGACGGCGCGGGCCCGGGGGCCCGGCCGCCGCTGACCGCCGGGCCGCGCCCGGACCACATTCCGCTCTCGCCCGCCCAGCAGCGCATGTGGTTCCTGAACCACTTCGCGCGCAGCGAATACGACCCGGCCGCCGATGATTTCGATCCGTCGGCGGTGGACAACATGCCGTTCGCGCTGCGCCTGCGCGGCGAGCTCGACACCGCGGCGCTGGCCGCCGCCTTCGCCGACGTCATCGAACGCCACGAGTCGCTGCGCACCTACTACCCGGCCGCCGACCAGGGCCCCGCCCAGGTGGTGCTG
Source organism: Nocardia sp. NPDC059236 (assembly GCF_042754085.1). NCBI lineage: Bacteria > Bacillati > Actinomycetota > Actinomycetes > Mycobacteriales > Nocardiaceae > Nocardia > Nocardia sp. NPDC059236. Next base: position 400,537 of record NZ_JBHZAF010000003.1, on the reverse strand, counting down.
CCCGCCGCCGCGGTGGACCTGACCCCGCGCGAGGTGCCCGAGGACCAGCTGGCCGCGACCGTATTGGCGCTGGCCGCACAGGGATTCGACGTCACCGCCGAGGTGCCGCTGCGCGCCCGGCTGCTGCGGTCGGGTCCCGGCGACCACACGCTGGTGGTGGTGGCCCACCACATCGCCGCCGATGGCGCCTCCATCGGACCGCTGGTGCGCGACCTGGTGCTGGCGTACGTGGCGCGGCAGGCGGGTCAGCGGCCGTCCTACGAGCCGCTGGCCGTGCAGTACGCCGACTACGCGCTGTGGCAGCGGGCCTGGATGGGCGACGAATCCGATCCGGACTCGGTGGCGTCCCGCCAGATCGCCTTCTGGGCAGGCGAACTCGCGGATCTGCCCGCCCAGCTCGACCTGCCCGCGGACCGCCCGCGTCCGGCCGTGTCCACCTTCCGCGGCACCTCGTTCGAGACCGTGCTGGATGCCGACCTGCGCGCCGCGGTCGACCGGGTGGCCGCCGACCACCGCGCCACCCCGTTCATGGTGCTGCACGCCGCGCTGGCCGCGGTGCTGGCCCGGCTCTCGGGCACCGGCGACATCGCCATCGGCACCCCGGTCGCCGGACGCGGCGACCAGGCCCTCGACGACCTGGTCGGCATGTTCGTCAACACCCTGGTGCTGCGCGCCGAGGTGCGCGGCGCGGACTCCTTCGCCGACCTGATCGCCCATGTGCGCGACCGGGATCTGCGCGCCTTCGCCCATCGCGACGTGCCCTTCGAGCGCCTGGTGGAGGTGCTCAATCCGGCGCGCGCCCGCAACCGCCACCCGCTGTTCCAGGTCGCGCTGTTCATGCAGAACCTCGGCGACCTCACCGCCGCGCTGCCGGGACTGACCGCCGAGGAGCTGGACTTCGATCCGGGCATCGCCAAGTTCGACCTGCAGCTGACCGTCGTCTCCGACGGCGACCGCTACCGGGTCCAGTACACCTACGCCACCGACCTTTTCGACGATCACACGGTGCGCGAGTTCGCCGCCAAGTTCACCCGCCTGCTGAGCGCCGCCACCGCCGACGCCGCGGTGCCGGTGGGCGATATCGAACTGCTCGACGCCGGCGAGCGCGACTACGTCACCTCCAGCTGGAACGCCACCGGCTCCCGCGTCCCGGATCAGTTCCTGCACCAGGGTTTCGACGCGCAGGCGGCCCGCTCCCCGCACGCCCGCGCCCTGGTCTTCGGCGACATCGAACTCACCTACGCGGAGTTCTCCGAGCGCGCGAACCGGCTGGCGCGCTACCTCATCGCCGCCGGGGTCGGGCCCGAATCGCTGGTTGTGCTGGCCATGGCCCGCTCGGTGGAGCTGGTGGTCGCCATGTACGCCGTGCTGCGCGCCGGCGGCGCGTACGTGCCGGTGGACCCGTCCCACCCGGCCGAACGCATCGGCCACATCCTCACCACCGCCGGCCCGCACGCCGTGCTCACCACCCGCCGCGACGGCTTCACCCTGCCCGAAACCGTCGACGTGCCACTGCATCACCTCGACGAGCTGGAGCTGGCGGAGTACTCCGCGGCCAAGATCGGCGACCGTGAGCGGCGCGCCGTCCTGCACCCGGACCACCCGGCCTACGTCCTGTTCACCTCCGGCTCCACCGGCAAGCCCAAGGGCGTCGCGGTCACCCACCGCGCCATCGCCAACCAGCTGGCCTGGATGCAGGCCGAGTACGGCGTCCGCGGCCAGGACGTGTACCTGCAGAAGACCGCCACCACCTTCGACGTCTCGCTGTGGGGCTACTTCCTGCCGCTGCGCGCGGGCGCGACCCTGGTGGTCGCCACCCCCGACGGCCACCGCGATCCCCGCTACATCGCCGAAACCATTGCCCGCCACGGGGTCACGCTCACCGACTTCGTGCCCTCCATGCTCGCGGTGTTCGCCGCGCACGCCGAGGCGGGCGAACTCGATTCGCTGCGTGAGGTCTTCGTCATCGGCGAGGCGCTGCCGCCGGAGACCGTCACCGCCTTCTGGGCCGTCAGCGACGCCGGGGTGCACAACCTCTACGGCCCCACCGAGGCCGCGGTGTCCATCACCTTCCGCGAGGCGCACAGCTCCGACACCCTCACCGTGCCGATCGGTGAACCGGAGTGGAATTCCCAGGTATTCGTGCTGGATTCGCGCCTGCACCCGGTGGCCATCGGGGTGCCGGGCGAACTCTATCTGGCCGGTGTGCAGCTGGCCCGCGGCTACCACGGCCGGGTCGACCTGACCTCGGATCGCTTCGTGGCCAACCCCTTCGGCCGGCCGGGCGAGCGCATGTACCGCACCGGCGATCTGGTGAAGTGGACCGAGGACGGCGAGCTGGTCTACCTCGAGCGTCTCGACTTCCAGATCAAGTTCCGCGGCCAGCGCATCGAACTGGCCGAGATCGAGAGCGCCCTGCTGCTGGCGCCCGCGGTGGCGCAGGCCGCGGTGCGGCTCATCACCGCCGACTCCGGCGACTACCTGGCGGGCTACGTGGTCGCGGCCCCCGGCATCGACCTGGATCCCGAGACCCTGCGGGACGGGCTGACCCGGGTGCTGCCGCCGTACATGGTGCCGACCGCCCTGATGGCGCTGCCCGAACTGCCGCTCAACTCCAGCGGCAAGCTGGACCGCAAGGCGCTGCCCGTTCCGGAGTTGCGCGCCAAGAGCTTCCGCGCCCCCGTCGACGCCGCCCAGCGTCTGGTGGCGGCCGTGTTCGCCGAGGTGCTGACCGCCGAGCGGGTCGGCCTGGACGACGACTTCTTCGCCCTCGGCGGCAGCTCGCTCGACGCCGCCCGGGTGACCTCCCGCATCGGCGCCGAGCTCGGCGTCCGGGTGCCGGTGCGCCTGCTCTTCGAGGCCTCCACCGTCGAGGGCCTGGCGGCCGCGCTGGTCGCCGCCAACCCCGACGCCGCCCGGCCGGTGCTGGCCGCGCGCCCGCGCCCCGACCGCATTCCGCTCTCGCCCGCCCAGCAGCGCCTGTGGTTCCTCAACCGGATCGAGAGCGAGGACGGCGAGCACAGCGTCTACAACCTGCCGATCGTCCTGCGCCTGCGCGGTGCGCTGAACATCGCGGCGCTGGAACAGGCCACGCTGGACGTGCTGGCCCGCCACGAGTCCCTCCGCACCACCTACCCGGACTCGGAATCCGGCCCCTACCAGCACATTCTGGATGTGGCGGACATCGGACTGAGCCTGAGCCCGGTGCCGGTCGCCGCCGCGGAGATCACTGGCGCGCTCACCGCCTTCGCCTCGGCCGGATTCGATGTGACCGGCGAACTGCCTTCGCGCATCGGGCTTTTCGTACTCGACGAGGAGACCGAGGACCGGTCCCCGGAATACGTCCTGGCCGTCGTCGTGCACCACATCGCCGCCGACGCCCTCTCGCTGGCGCCGCTGATCACCGATCTCATGCGCGCCTACACCGCCCGCCTCGCCGGCGCCGAACCCGGCTGGGAGCCGCTGGCGGTGCAGTACGCGGACTACAGCATCTGGCAGCACGAATTGCTCGGCGACGACCGGGAACCGGGCTCGGTGGCGCACCAGCAGCTCGAGTTCTGGCGCGCGACCCTGGCGGGCCTGCCCCCGCAGCTGGCGCTGCCGACCGACCGCCCCCGGCCCGCGACGCCCGCCGATACCGGTGCGTCCGTGCCGTTCTCGGTGGACGAGACCGTCGCCGCCGGCCTGCGCGAGCTGGCCCGGGCCCACGGCGTGACCATGTTCATGGTCGTGCACGCCGCCTTCGCGGCCCTGCTGGCGCGCAGCAGCGGCACCGCCGACGTGGCCGTGGCCTCGCCGATCGGCGGCCGCGGCGAACGCGAACTCGACGCCCTCATCGGCATGTTCGTCAACACCCTGGTGCTGCGCACCCAGGTCGAGCCCGACCTGTCCTTCACCGACCTGCTGGGCCGGGTGCGCACCGCCGACCTGGCCGCCTTCGCCCACGCCGAACTGCCCTTCGAGCGCATCGTCGACGCCCTGGCGGTGGACCGCACCACCGGGGCGCCGCCACTGGCCCAGGTGATGCTGACCTTCACCGACGCGGCCCGCATGGAGGGCGCGCAGGACTTCGCCCTGCCCGGCCTGACCGTAGCCCCGATCGAGATCGACGACCCCACGGTCAAATTCGACCTGCACCTGGTGGTCGGCGAGCTGGGCGACCAGGCCGGCCTGAGCGGCAATCTGCGCTACGCGACCGAGCTGTTCGACGCCGGCACCGCCGCCGCGCTCGCCGAGCGGCTGAGCCGGGTGCTGGCCTCCGTGGCCGCCGACGCGACAGTGCGGGTCGGGGACATCGACCTGCTCGACGCCGCCGAGCGGACCCGGATCCTGCACGAGTGGAACGACACCGCCGCCGCGCTCGACCTGCCCGCGGGCGACGCCGCGACGCTGGTGTCGCTGTTCGAGACCCAGGTGGCCCGGACTCCCGACGCGACCGCTCTCACCTTCGAGGGTGCGAGCCTGACGTACAGCGAGTTCGCCGTGCGCGTACGGCAGCTGGCGCGCTGGCTGATCGGCGAGGGCGTCGGCCCGGATTCCTTCGTGGCCCTGGGCATGCGACGCTCCGTCGACCTGCTGGTCGGCATGTACGCGGTGGCCGCCGCCGGCGCCGCGTACGTGCCGTTGGACCCGGACCACCCGGCCGAGCGCATCGAATACATTCTCGACACCGCCGATCCGGTCACCGTGCTGACCTCGGGCGAGGACCTGGCGATGGATGTCGCGCAGGTGCGGATCGATCTGCTGGACCTGACCGGGTTCTCCGACGAGCCGATCACCGACGCGGATCGCGCTGCGCCGCTGCGGGCTTCGAACAATGCCTACGTCATCTTCACCTCCGGTTCGACCGGCCGCCCGAAGGGCGTGGCGGTGCCGCATTCGGCCATCGTCAATCGTCTGGTCTGGATGCAGGCCGAGTACGGCCTGACCGCCGCCGACGTGGTGCTGCAGAAGACTCCGGTCACCTTCGACGTGTCGGTGTGGGAGTTCTTCTGGCCGTTGCTGATCGGCGCCACGCTGGCGGTGGCGCGGCCGGAGGCGCACCGCGACCCGGCTCAGCTCGCGGAACTCATTGCCCGCGAAGGCGTCACGGTCACCCACTTCGTGCCGTCCATGCTCGCGGTTTTCGTCGCGGAGGAGGCGGCCGCGCGCTGCACCAGCCTGCGCCAGGTGTTCGCATCGGGCGAGGCTCTCCCGCCGAAGTCCGCGCATCGACTACGTGAGCTGACCGGCGCCGAGCTGCACAACCTCTACGGTCCGACCGAGGCCGCCGTCGACGTGACTTATCACCAGGTCACCGCTGCCGACGTGGACTCGGTGCCGATCGGCCGCCCGGTGTTCAACACCCAGGTGTACGTGCTGGATTCGCGGCTGCGGCCGGTGCCCGCGGGTATCGCCGGTGAGCTCTACCTCGCGGGCGATCAGCTCGCCATCGGCTACGTGGCACGCCCGGACCTCACCTCGGATCGCTTCGTGGCCAACCCCTTCGGTGTCTCCGAGCGCATGTATCGCACCGGTGACCTGGTGAAGTGGCTCGGCAACGGCGAACTGGAATACCTGGGCCGCACCGATTTCCAGGTGAAGCTGCGCGGCCTGCGCATCGAGCTCGGCGAGATCGAATCCGCCCTGGCCGAATCGGCGTCGATCGCCCAGGCGGCGGTCGTGGTGCGCGGTTCCGGCCGCGCCGGCGCCGAGCCACAGCTGGTCGCCTACCTGGTGCCCGCCCCGGGCGCGGAGATCTCGCCCTTCGAGTTGAAATCAGCGCTCGCGCAGCGCCTTCCGGCCTACATGGTGCCCGCTGTCTATGTGACGCTGGACGCCCTCCCGCTCAATGCCTCCGGCAAGCTCGACCGCGCCGCCCTGCCCGCGCCGGCGGCCGCCGGCTCCGCCTTCCGCGCCCCCACCGGGCCCGAGGAGCGGATCGTCGCGGAGGTCTTCGCCGCCCTGCTCGGGGTCGAGCGGGCCGGCGCCGACGACGACTTCTTCGCGCTGGGCGGCAACTCGCTCATCGCCACCCAGCTGGTGGCGCGCCTGGGCAAGGCCGCGGGCGTGCGGATTCCGCTGCGCGCGGTCTTCGAGGACGCCACGGTCGCCGGGCTGGCGGCCCGGATCTCCGCGGCCGACGCCGAAACCGTGGTCGAGCTGCCGCCGGTCTCGGTGCAGCAGCGCGGCGACCGCATCCCGCTGTCCATCGCACAGCAGCGCATGTGGTTCCTCAACCGCTTCGACATCCGCGACGGCTACACCATTCCGTTCGCGCTACGGCTCACCGGCTCCCTGAACCTCGAGGCCCTGCAGGCCGCGGTGGCCGATGTGGTGGACCGGCACGAGACCCTGCGCACCATCTACCCCGAGCACGACGGCGAGGCCAGTCAGCTCGTCCTGCCCGCCGGCACCCGCCTGATCGATCTGATGCCCGAGCCGGTCTCGGCCGCCGAGCTGCCCGGGCTGGTGGAAGCGGTGGCGCGCACCGCCTTCGACGTGACCGCCGAGGTGCCCTTCCGCATCCGCCTGCTCGAGCTCACCGACGAACCCGGCGCCTACCTGCTGGTCATGGTGGTACACCACATCGCCGCCGACGGCTGGTCCTTCGGCCCACTCACCCGCGACATCGCCAGCGCCTACGTGGCCCGCTGCGCGGGGGAGATCCCCAACCTCGCCCCGCTGCCGGTGCAGTACGCCGATTTCGCGCTGTGGCAGCGCGCCGCCCTGGGCAGCCCCGACGACGCCGACTCGGTGCTGGCGCACCAGCTGGCGCACTGGACCCGGCGCCTGCACGGGGTGCCCGACGTGCTGGCCCTGCCCACCGACCGCCCCCGCCCGGCGGTCGCCAGCGGCCGCGGCGCGGGCTTCGGTGGCCGCTTCGACGCCGAATTGCACAAGGCCGTCCTGGATTTCGCAGCCAACCGCCGGGTGACCCCGTTCATGGTGCTGCACACCGCGCTGGCGGTCACGCTGGCCCGGCTCTCCGGCACCGGGGACATCGTCATCGGCACCCCGGTGGCCGGACGCGGTGACGAGGCCCTCGACGACCTGGTCGGCATGTTCGTCAACACCCTGGTGCTGCGCACCGAGGTGCGCCCGGACGCGTCGCTGTCCGAGCTGCTCACCCAGGTCCGCGACACCGACCTGACCGCCTTCGAACACGCCGTGGTGCCCTTCGAAATGCTGGTCGACGCGGTGAATCCGGTGCGCTCCCAGGCGCATTCGCCGCTGTGCCAGGTCACGCTGACCCTGCAGAACCACACCCGGCCCAGCATCCGGCTCAACCGCCTGGCCATCGAGGCGCTCACCGTCGACGCCACCGCCGCCCAGTTCGACCTGGACTGGACCATGGCCGAGACCACCGACGCCGAGGGCGCGCCCGCCGGCATCGAGGTCTACATCACCTACGCCACCGACCTTTTCGACGCCGCGACCATCGGCGCGTTCCAGGACACCTACGAACGCGTGCTGCGCGCCCTGCTCGCCGACTCGCGCACCACCGCCGGGGACGTGGAGATCATGGCGCGCGCCGAACGCGGTGTGCTGCTGGTGGACCGCAATGCCACCACCCGGGTGCTGCCCGCCGAGACCCTGGCCGAGCTGCTCGACGCCCGCGCCGCGCAGGACCCCGGCGCGGACGCGCTCGTCTTCGAGGGCGACCGGGTCGCCTACGCCGACCTGGCGCGGCGGGTGAATCGCCTGAGCCGCCTGCTGATCTCGGCGGGTGTCGGCCCGGACGCCATCGTCGGCGTCACCGCGCAGCGCTCGATCGACATGGTGGTGGCGCTGTACGCTGTCGTGGCCGCCGGCGCCGCCTACGTGCCGGTCGATCCGTCGCATCCGGCCGACCGCATCGCGCACGTCCTCGGTACCTCCGCCGCCACCCTGGTGCTCACCGTCGGCGGCGCGGAGCTGCCCGCACTCGACGGCGTGCGCGTGCTCGACGTTGCCGAGCTGACGGAATCCGGTGCCCTGGACGGTCTTTCGGACCAGCCGATCACCGATGCCGACCGGCGGGGCGTACTGCGGCCGGACAACCTCGCCTATGTCCTCTACACCTCCGGCTCCACCGGCCTGCCCAAGGGCGTGGCGACCAGCCACCGCGCCATCATGAACCAGCTGCGCTGGCTCGAGGACCGCTACGGCGTCACCCGCGCCGACCGCATCATGCAGCGCGCCCCGCTGGCCTTCGACGTCTCGGTGTGGGAGTGCTTCCTGCCCGCCATGGTCGGTGCGCCCCTGGTGATTCCGCGTCCCGGCGGCCACCAGGACCTCGACTACCTGGCCGGGCTCATGCGCGAATTCGGCGTCACCATCGCCGAACACGTGCCGTCGGTGCTGGCGGCCCTGGTCGCCGAGGGCCACGGCGACGCGCTGCGCTCGTTCCGCCACCTGCACACCGGTGGCGAGGCGCTGCCCGTCGAACTGCTCGGCCGGCTGCGCGAGCTGGTGAGCGGCTCGGTGCACAATGCCTACGGCCCGACCGAGGCCGCGATCTCGACCATCTACCACGAATTCTCCGACGCCGACCCGGATTTCGAGGTCGCCATCGGCCGCCCGAACTGGAACACCCGCGTCTACGTACTCGACGCCCGGCTGCGCCCGGTGCCCACCGGTGTCATCGGTGAGCTCTACCTGGCCGGTGCGCAGCTGGCCCGCGGCTACCAGGGCCGGGGCGGGCTCACCGCCGACCGGTTCGTGGCCGACCCGTTCGGGGTGCCCGGCGCGCGCATGTACCGCACCGGCGATCTGGTGCGCTGGAACCGCACCGGCGACCTGGTGTACGTGGGCCGCAACGACTTCCAGGTGAAGCTGCGCGGCCAGCGCATCGAACTGGGCGAGATCGAGGCGGCCCTGCTGTCCGCGCCCGGCGTCGCGCACGCGGTGGTGCTGCTGGCCCGCGACACCGCCGGGACCGACTGCCTGGTCGGCTACGTGTCCGGCGCCGGAGTCGACGCCGAGACCGTGCTCGAGCACGCCCGCACCCAGCTGCCCGCCTACATGCTGCCCGCCCACCTGGCGGTGCTGGCGGAGATGCCGCTCACCAGCGTCGGCAAGCTGGACCGGAATGCCCTGCCCCCGGTCGAATTCACCGCCGCTACCGTCGCCTACCGCGCGCCCGCGCCGGGCACCGAGGCCACGCTGGCCGCCCTGATCGGGGATCTGCTCGGCGGCGTCACCATCGGCGCCGACGACGACTTCTTCGCGCGCGGCGGCAACTCCCTGCTGGCCATGCGCCTGGTGGCGCGTGCCAATGCCGCCCTGGGCGCGGAGCTGAGCGTGCGTCAGCTGTTCGAGGCGCCGACCGTCGCCGAGCTGGCGGCCCGGATTCGCGGCGGTGGGCAGCGCCTGCCGCTGCGGCGCATGCCGCGACCGGAGCGAATCCCGCTGTCGCTGGCCCAGACCCGGATGTGGCTGCTCAACCGCCTGGACCCGGAATCCGCGGCCTACAACGTGCCCGCGGCCGTCCGCGTCACCGGCGAGATCGACACCGGCGTGCTGAGCGCCGCCTTCGCCGACGTGATCGGCCGCCACGAGACGCTGCGCACCATCTACCCGGCCGACGCGGACGGGGTCGGCTACCAGCTGGTCCTGCCCGCCGACAGCGCGCTCCCGACCCTGGAGATGCGGACCGGCGCCGACGCGGCCGACCTCACCTGGATCGAGAGCTTCGTGGCGCGCGGCTTCGACGTCACCACCACGGTGCCGGTGCGCGCCGCGCTCATTCGCGAATCCGAGCACAGCCACGTGCTGGTGGTGGTGCTGCACCACATCGCCGGCGACGGCCAGTCGGAGGACCCGCTGCTGCGCGACACCATCACCGCCTACCTGTCCCGCGCCGCGGGCCAGGCGCCGGTGTGGACGGAACTGCCGGTGCAGTACGCCGATTACGCGCTCTGGCAGCGGGCTGTCCTGGAGCAGTTCGGCTCCCGCGAGCTGGCGTACTGGACCGAGGCGCTGGCGGATCTGCCCGAGGAGCTGCCGCTGCCGACCGACCGGCCCCGGCCGGCCGTGGCCTCCGGGCGCGGCGCCCGGGTGCAGGCGCGGCTGGACGGTGGCCTGGCCGCCGCGATCAAGCGAATCGCGGAGGCGCACAACGTCACTCCGTTCATGGTGTGGCACGCCGCGCTCGCGGTACTGCTGGCCCGGATGTCGGGATCGGCCGACATCACCATCGGCACCCCGCTCGAGGGCCGCGGCAATGCCGCCCTCGACGACCTGGTCGGCATGTTCGTCAACACCCTGGCGCTGCGCACCCGCCCGGAACCGGGCCTCGGCTTCGACGCGCTGCTGGCGCAGACCCGCGAGGTCGATCTGGCCGCCTTCGACCATGCGACGGTGCCGTTCGACCAGGTGGTCGAGGCCCTCGGCGTGCCCCGCACGCAGGCCCGCAACCCACTGTTCACCGTGGTCCTGAGCTACATGAACCTGGGTGCGCAGACCTACGCGGTGCCCGGCCTGGTGCTGGAGCCGGTCGACTTCGAACACCGGGTGGCCCGGTTCGATCTGCAGTTCACCGTCTCCGACGAACCCGATGTCGACGGCCACCTGGCCGTCGAATTGAACTACGCCACCGACCTTTTCGACGAGGCCACTGCGGCCGGTCTGCTGCGTCGCCTGGGCCGCGTGCTCGGTGCGATCGCCGTCGACGCCACCGTCCCGGTCGGCGAGATCGACCTGATGTCTCCGTCGGAACGCGCGGGACTGCTGGATCGCGGTGCCGTGCTACCGGTTCCGCCGCGCACTCTCGGCTCCTACTTCGCCGAGGCCGCCGCGGCCCACCCGGACGATATCGCGCTGCGCTACCGGGACCGGGAGCTCACCTACCGCGAGCTCGATGCCGAGTCCTCCCGGCTGGCCCGGGTGCTCATCGGCCGCGGCATCGGCGCGGAAGACTATGTCGCCCTGGCGGTTCCGCGTTCGGACCTGACCCTGCTGGCAGTGTGGGCCATCGCCAAGACGGGAGCGGCCTTCGTCCCGGTCGACCCGAACTACCCGGCCGACCGCATCGAGCACATGCTGACCGACTCCGGCGCCACCTTCGGCCTGACCGTCACCGGCAGCCGCGACCGGCTGCCCGGCGCGGCCACCTGGCTGGTGCTCGACGCACCCGAATTCGTCGCGGCCACGGCCGGTCTCGACGCGCAGCCGATCGCGGCGAGCGAGCTGCGCCGTCCGGTGCGGATCGCCAACCCGGCGTGGATGATCTACACCTCCGGTTCCACCGGCCTGCCCAAGGGCGTCGTCGTCTCGCACGGCGGCGTCGCGGGCATCGCGGTCACCCAGCGCGAGCGCTACCGCCTGGGCGCCGACGCCCGGGTGCTGCAGGTGTCCTCGCCGAGCTTCGACGCCTACCCGCTGGAGATCCTCATGGCCACGCCGGTCGGCGCGCGCCTGGTGATCGCCCCGGCCGAGGTGTACGGCGGCGCGGAACTCACCGGCCTGATGGCCGCCGAGGGTGTCACCCACGCCTTCATCACGCCCTCGGTACTGCAGACCCTGGACCCGGAACAGCTGCCGGAACTGCGCGAACTATCCATCGGCGGTGAGGGTTTCGGCCCCGACACCGTGGCCCGCTGGAGTACCGGACGGCGGGCCGCGCACAACGGCTACGGTCCGACCGAGACCACCATCACCTGCAATATCAGCGCGCCCCTGCTGCCCGGCGAGCCGGTCGAGCTGGGCGCCATGACCGCCGGCATGACCGCGGTCGTGCTCGACGCCCGGCTGCGGCCGGTGCCGGTCGGCGTCACCGGTGAGCTGTACGTGAACGGCCCGGGCGTGGCGCGCGGATACCATGCGCGGCCGGGCCTCTCGGCCGAGCGCTTCATGGCCGACCCGTACGGCGTGCCGGGCGAGCGGCTCTATCGCACCGGTGACCTGGTGCGCTGGACGGCCCGGGCAGACGGCCGCCGCGGGCTCGAATACGTCGGCCGCGCCGACCATCAGGTGAAGGTGCGCGGCCTGCGCATCGAGCTCGGCGAGATCGACGCGGCACTGACCGCCCACGAGACGGTCGAATTCGCCGTCACCCTCGGCCACACCGACGCCGCCGGCGCGGTCGCGCTGGTGTCGTACGTGGTGGCCGCGCCCGGACACGCCATCGACCTGGACGAGCTGGCCGCCCACGCGGGCCGCTCGCTGGCCGCGTACATGGTGCCCGCATCGATCATGGTGCTCGACGCCGTCCCGCTCACCCCGGTCGGCAAGCTGGATCGAAAGGCCCTGCCGGAGCCGGTCTTCCGCACTGTCGAATTCCGGGCCCCGCGCACCGACGCCGAGCGCACGGTCGCCGGGGTGGTCGCCGCGGTGCTCGGCACCGTGGAAGCGGAGCGGGTCGGCCTCGCCGACGACTTCTTCGCGCTCGGCGGAAATTCGCTCACCGCGACGCAGCTGGCCGCGCGCCTGAGCGCCGCGTTCGGCGTGCCGGTGCCGGTGCGGGCGGTGTTCGAGCACTCGACCGTGGAGGCGCTGGCCGCCGCGGTGCTCGCGATCGACTCGGACGCCCCCGCCCGCCCGCCGCTGCTGCCCCGGACGGTGACCGGCCCGGTCCCGGTTTCTCTTGCACAGCAGCGCATGTGGTTCCTGAACCGCCTGGATCCGGACTCCACCGCCTACAACATCCCGCTTCCCATCCGCCTGACCGGACCGCTGGACGTGGCGGCGCTGACCACCGCGATCACCGACGTGGTGGTCCGGCACGAGGTGCTGCGCACCGTCTACCCGGAAACCGAGTCGGGTCCGGTGCAGGTGGTGCTGCCCGCCACCGCGGCCACGGATCTGCCTGCGCTGGAGACGATTCCGGTGACCGAGGAAACGGTCATGGCGGCCGTCCTCGAGGTGATCGGCCAGGGCTTCGACGTCACCGCGACCGTGCCGCTGCGGGCGGCGCTGTTCCAGCTGGCCCCGGAGGACCACGTCTTCGTGGTCGTCATGCACCACATCGCGGGTGACGGCAGCTCGCTGGTGCCGCTGGCCCGCGATGTCATGACGGCCTACGCGGCGCGCAAGTCGGGCGTTGCTCCGGCCTGGACGCCGCTGCCGATCCAGTACGCGGATTACGCGGTCTGGCAACGCGAACTGCTCGGCTCCGAGGACGATCCCGCCTCGCTGGTCTCCCGGCAGCTGGGCTTCTGGACCGAGACGCTGGCCGGACTGCCCCCGCTGCTCACCCTCCCCGCCGACCGCCCCCGGCCGGTGGTGCTGGACACCGACGGCCGCCGCGTCGATTTCACCATCGACGCCGAAACCCACACGGCCCTCGCCGAATTGGGCCGATCCAGCGGTGCGACCCTGTTCATGACCGTGCACGCGGCCTTCGCGGCCCTGCTGTCCCGGCTGACCGGCTCGACCGATATCGCGGTGGGCACCCCGGTCGCCGGGCGCGGTGACGCGGCGCTGGACGATCTGGTCGGCATGTTCGTCAATACCCTGGTGCTGCGCACCGAGGTCGCCCCGGCCGCAGGCTTCACCGACCTGCTGCGGCGGGTCCGGGGCCGCGACGTCGCGGCCTTCGACCACGTGGACGTGCCCTTCGAGCGGCTGGTCGAGGTGCTCAACCCGGAGCGTTCGACCGCGCGTCACCCGCTGGTGCAGGTCGGTTTCTCCTTCCACAACCAGGACCGGGCGGCCTTCGATCTGGACGGGCTGCGGGTCGGCGCCATCGAATTCGATACCGACGTCTCGCAGTTCGACCTGCACCTGGTGGTCATGGACCGCTACGACGCCGACGGCGCCCCGGCCGGGATGACCGCGACCATGACCTACGCGACCGCACTGTTCGACGAGGTCACCGTCGCCGGATTCGCCGAACGCCTGGAGCGGCTGCTGGCGGGCGTGATCGCCGACCCGCACGGTCCGATCGGCGACGTGGACATCCTCGGCGAGAGGGAAAGTGAACGCCTGCTGCGGTCCTGGAACGCTGCCGAGAGCGGCTTCCCCGCGCGCGGGCTGCTCGACGAGTTCGACGCTCAGGTGCGACGCACGCCATTCGCCCTCGCGGTCGTCGAGGACGGGCGGGCACTGAGCTACCGCGACTTCGCCGAGCGGGTCGACCGGCTGGCCCGGGTGCTCATCGGCGCGGGCGTCGGCCCGGAAACGCTGGTGGCGCTGGCGCTTCCGCGCAGCATCGAACTGCTGATCGCCATGTACGCCGTGGTGCGGGCGGGCGGGGCCTATGTCCCGCTGGATCCCGCGCACCCGATCGAGCGCACCGCGATGGTCCTCGGGACGGCCGCGCCGGCCGTGGTGCTCACCAGCTCCACCCGGACCATGACGCTGCCGGACGACCTGCCGGACGCCACGACCGTGCTGGACGTCGCGATCGCCGACGATCGGACCCTGCCGGGCACCGCGATTCGCGACGAGGAGCGCCGCGCGCCGTCCTCGCCCGCCGATCCCGCCTACGTGATCTTCACGTCGGGTTCGACCGGCAAGCCCAAGGGCGTGGCCGTGCCGCACGCGGCGGTCGCGCACCAGCTGGACTGGATGCAGTCGGAATACGGTCTCGCCGAGGGCGATTCGGTGCTGTGGATGACCTCCGCGGCCTTCGACCTGTCGGTGTGGGAACTCTGGTGGGCGCTGCGCACCGGATCACGGATCGTGCTGGCTCCCGAAGGCGCACAGCACGACCCGGAGGGACTGCTCGATCAGATCCGCCGGGAGTCCGTCACCACCCTGACCCTGGTGCCCTCGCTGCTGGCCATGCTGGCCGATGTCGCCGGCGCGGACGGTCTGCCGGCGTCACTGCGCCGCCTGCTGGTCATCGGCGAGGCGCTGCCCGCCGAGACGCTCCGGCGCGCCAGGTCCGCGACCGCCGCGCGCATCGACAACCTGTACGGCCCGACCGAGGCGGCGGTGTCGGTCACCCGATTCCGCACCGACACCGACCTGCGCCAGGCCGTGGTGCCGATCGGCACCCCGGAGGCGGGCAACCGGGTGTACGTGCTCGACGACCGGCTGCGACCGGTGCCGGTCGGCGTCCCCGGCGAGCTGTACCTGGGCGGCGCACAGCTGGCCCGCGGTTACCACGACCGCCCGGAGCTGACGGCGGAGCGGTTCGTGGCCGATCCGTTCGGCCCGGCCGGTTCGCGCCTCTACCGCACCGGCGACCTGGTGCGCTGGGTGCGGTCCGCCGATGCCGGCGTGCTGGAATTCGTGGAGCGCCGCGACTTCCAGGTGAAGGTGCGCGGTTACCGCATCGAGCTCGCCGAGATCGAGCACGCCCTGCGTGCCCAGCCCGGCGTGACCGACGCGGTCGTCGTGGTCGACGGCACGGGCGACTCGGCGCGGCTGGTCGGATACTTCAGCCTCGACGCCGGCGCCGACCCCGCGCAGCTGCGCTCGCGGCTGGCCGGACTGCTGCCCAGCTACATGGTGCCCGAGGCGCTCGTGTGCCTGGACGCCGTGCCGCGCAACGCCAATGGCAAGGTCGATCGCGCCGCCCTGCCGGCGCCGGACTTCGCCCCGCGCGAATACCGCGCTCCCGCAACCGAAGTCGAGGCCGCCGTGTGTGCGGTGTTCGCGGAGGTCGTGGGCGTGGACCGGGTCGGCCTGGACGACAACTTCTTCGAACTGGGCGGCAATTCCCTGCTCGCGGTCCGGCTGGCCACGCGGCTCGGTGAGGCGCTGGGCCGGCAGGTTCCCGTCGTGCTGGTCTTCGCCGCGCCGACGCCCGCCGAGATCGCGGGGCCGCTGAGCGCTCCGGGCGGTGTCGACACCGAGGCCGCGTTCGCCGTCCTGCTGCCGCTGCGGCCGTCCGGTACGGGCGCACCGCTGTTCTGCGTGCACCCGGTCGGCGGCATCTCCTGGTCGTTCGCCGGTCTGGCGCCCTACCTGGCGGAGGACCGCCCGATCTACGGTCTGCAGTCGCCGACTCTCGCCGCCGATGTGCCGCTGCCGGATTCGATCGAGGAGTGGGCGGCGCGCTACGTGCGCGAGATCCGCGCCGTGCAGCCCGAAGGGCCGTACCACCTGCTCGGCTGGTCGCTCGGCGGTGTGCTCGCCCACGCCATGGCGGTGCAGCTCCAGGACGAGGGGCAGGAGGTCGCGGTCCTGGCCATGCTGGACAGCTCGCTCGAGAGCGACATCGATCCCGAATCCGCCGTCCCGGTGGCGGAACTGCTCGGCGAGGTGCCGGGACTGGTCGACGCCGAAGCGGAGGTCGGCGCGGACCGGATCGCCCGGATCGTGGACGGCGCGCTCGCGGCCTTCCCGCTCATCGGCGCCTACCGGCCCCGCCGCTTCAAGGGCGACCTGGTGTATTTCCATGCCGCCCTGGACGATCCGAGCGGCAGCTGGGGCATCTCCAGCTGGACCGACGCCATCGACGGCGTGCTGGAGAACCACGCCGTCCCGGCTACTCACTGGCGGATGACCTCACCCGACGCGCTCACCCACATCGCCCGCGTGCTGAACGCCCGCACTCCCCGGACTTAGGAAGGCAACCCGAATGAGCAATCCCTTCGATGACGAAAACGCGCAGTTCTACGTACTTGTCAACGAGGAGGCCCAGCATTCGCTGTGGCCGGTGTTCGCCGCCGTCCCCGGTGGCTGGACCGTGGCGCACGGTCCGGCCCGCCGGCAGAGCTGCCTGGACTATGTCGAAGCGCACTGGACCGATATGCGGCCGGCGTCGCTGGTCCAGGCGATGGCGGCCGATCCCGAATAGCCCTGCGGCACACCAGTTCCGCAGCCAAGACCCGGGGTCATATCGGCCCCGTGCGGCGGTCCCGAGAAGAAACCACAAATCGAGGGGGTCTGTCCGCGTCGTGAAAGAAAGGGAAACACCATGACCACCACTCCTCCCCCCACCGGTGGCGGAACCACCGTCGACATCGGCGCCCTGATGACCCAGGTGCTGCAGTTCCTCGGCGCTGGTTCCACCGCGAGCTACAACCCCAAGGGCCCGAAGGCCAAGCGCCGCAACGCGAAGTAATTCGCGTCGAACACTGAACACTCTGAAAGGATTTCCATGCCTCTCTACACCGGCAGCGGTTTCACCGACCTCCTCCTGGCCTTCGCCCACCTGGTGACCTCGGGCTCGTCGACCTCGGTCGTCCAGGGCTAGGAGGCGCAATGTTCAGCGGCAGTGCAGTGAACAGCCTCTTCGAGATGATGGCCAAGGCGCTGGGCACCGGTTCCTCGTACACCTTCCCGCCGCAGACCACGACTACTGCGTAGCGGTCGGCCAGGTATGAAGGCCGCCAGGACATTCCGGTCCTGGCGGCCCCGGGCCCGCGACGTCCGGCCGTCGGCGCTCAGTCGACGGCCGGCCAGTCCCAGCCCAGCTGAAGAAACATGCCCAGCCGGTCGCTGACCGCGCGGATCTCGCTGATGCGCGAGTCGGTCAGGGTGAAGATCCAGATCTGCTCGACGTCGCAGGTGCGTCCGGTCGGCTCCGGCATACGGGCATGCGTGCCGGTGTGGCGGCCGATCACCCGCAGCCGCGCCACGATCCGATCGTCCTCACCGATCAACTCCTGCACCAGGATTCCGCTCTCCTGCTCGTCGATGGCACTGCCTTGTGGCTTGTCGATGGCACTGAAGGCCGCGAGCTGCTGACGGAAGCCCTCGATGGCGGCGCCCGGTGCGTCCTCCTCCCCGAAGATCACCTTGTTGTGGTCGATCACCTGCGGGGACAGGTAACGGACCCACTCGGTCCCACCCTCGAGGCCGTGGTTGAGCGCGTCGATGAACGCGGTGATGACGGTCTTGTTGTCGGCGACGGTGGTGGTGGTCATGCGGTTTCTCCCTTTCCGATGACTCTTACGTCGTAAGAGATCGTTGCTGTGGACTATGATTCACTTACGACGTAAGAGTTGTCAACACCGGAAGGAAACCCGATGGCCGCCAAGCGCACCCGAGCCGAACGAGCAGGCATTTCCCGCGAGCAGGTGCTCGACGCGGCGCTCGCCTTCGCCGATCGGGACGGCCTGGCCGCGCTGTCCATGCGCAAGCTCGGCGCCGAGCTCGGCGTGGAAGCCATGACCCTGTACCACTACGTCCCGAACAAGGACGCGCTGCTCGACGGCATGGTCGAGCGCGTCATGTCCGAGGCCGACGCCGGATTCACCGACGGCCCTTGGCAATCGGTCCTCGTCGACTACGCCCGCGCCCTGCGGACCGCGCTGCTCGCGCATCCCGGCGCGCTGCCGCTGGTCGCGACCCGGCCCGCGGTCACCCCGAAGACCCTGCACACCGCCGAACGCGGCCTGAAACTATTGGTGGAGGCAGGTTTCGACCTCGGCCCCGCCCTCGACGCCCTGAACGCACTCACCCTGTTCGTGGTGGCCCACGCCAATTCCGAAGCCCGTACGGCCCCCGTCAACGAGGCGGGCGATCCCGGGTCGGTCGACTACCTGAAAACCCTCGAGCCCGAGGAATTCCCGCTGATCCTGCAGGCGGCACACACCGGCGCGGGCACCGATGACCGCACCCGTTTCGAGTTCGCCGTAGCGGCCCTCGTCCACGGCTTCGCCGCCGCGGGACTACCGGCGAATCACCAGGTGTGAGAGCGATACCCGGAATCGCGGCCGGTCAGCGTTGCAGTTGCTGCAGGACCCAGCCCGCGGTTTCGGTGCTGGACCGGATCAGCGAGTGATCCACCGGCTCCGCGCCCGGGAAGAGATCCTCGTACACCGCGTTCACCACACCCGGCTCGTCGAGGGTCGAGCAGGCGGGGGCGGGGGTGGCGAGCTGATCGTTGCGCGTCGCGATCACCGAGTAGGTGACGCCCGGCTGGGTGACCGCGGTGTCGAACAGCGCGCGGTACGTCGGTGAGTCCGGCATCATCTGCATGGCGGTGGCCATATCCGGCGAACTCGCGGCCAGCAGCGACTGCAGCCACGGCGCCGAGGTCAGCAGCTGCACCGGGGTGATCGGCGGATTCTTCAGGCCGAGGACACCCGCCCCATCGCACCCGCGCACCTCCGGCGTGAGGAAGACCGCGTGATTCACCGTCGGCGCGCCGCCGAGCAGCTTCAGGTAGTAGTTCGACACGATGGTCGCCGCCGAGTGCGCCACGATCTCGACCCGGTCGGCCCCGGTCGCCTGGCGCACCTTCGCGATGAAGTCCGCGACCTGCCGTGCCTCGCCGGGCATATCGCCGTTCCACCGCTTGTCGTTCACGATCCCGCCCTGGAACACCAGGGTGCAGTACCCCGCCCCGCGCAGCGCCCCGACCATGGTGTCCCATTGCGCGGCGGTTTGTTCCGGACTGCCGTCCCCGCCGGGCAGCACCACCACCGGATCCGGGTGCGCGGCCGTCGGCGCGCAATCGATGGCCGGCTCGATGGTGTCCCCGGCCGGGAGTGTCCGGCTTCCGGACCCGGTATCCGGCGCAGCCTGCGCCGTTCCCATCGACAGCACCGCAGCCCCCGCGACGACCGCGGCGAACTTCGCCATAATTCTCATGGACACAACGCCTTCCGGCCCGATTCGTGTAACCCGCCCGAAACCTCGTTAACCGGCAGTTTCCGACCTGCGGGCCCTTGGGGGCCGACGCTGCCTTGGGTACTATTCTGCCGCAACCGATTCCAAGGAGACTACGTGTATCCGCAGCACACGCAACAGGGTGCTACCGCCAGCTCGAAGTCGCCGGTCGAGGACATGGGTCCGCGAATCCCGATCTACAGCCAGGAATTCGCCGCCGATCCCCACGGGTACTACCGTCGGATGCGCAGCGACTATGGAGCGCTGGTGCCGGTCGAGATCTGGCCGGGAGTACCCGCGACCCTGGTCGTCAAATATGCGACCGCGGTGCGTATTCTCAACGACTCCACTCATTTTCCGGCCGATCCGAGTGCCTGGCAGCGGTCCGTGCCCGCCGATATCCCGATCATGCCGATGATCGAGTACCGGCCCAACGCGATTCGCACCAGCGGCCCGGTGCACACTCGCTACCGCAGGGCACTGAGCGACGCCCTGGCCGGGATCGACCTGAACTCGGTGCGATCCATGGTGGAGCGCACCGCGATCCCCGTGGTCAACACCTTCTGCGAGGACGGACGGGCCGATGTGCTGAGCCAGTACGCGCTCCCACTGGTCTTCTCGGTCTTCTGTCAGTCACTCGGCTGTCCACCGGAGATCGGTGAGCGCGTCGCGGCGGCCAGTGCCGCGATGTTCGACGGCGTGGATACGGAGACCGTGAACGCGAGCATGGGCGAGGCATTGCTCGATCTCACGGCGCTGAAGCGGGCTCAGCCCGGCGACGACGTCACCACCAGACTGGTCCAGCATCCCGCCGGGCTGTCCGACGAGGAGATGGTGCATCAGCTGGTCCTGCTGTTCGCGGCAGGTGTCGAACCGCCCCTGAATCTCATCGCCAACACCCTGTTGCTCATGATGACCGACAACCGCTTCACCAGTGCCGTACAAGGGATTCCGCTGCCGACGAGCACCGCGATCGGCGAGCGGCTCGCCACCGACCCGCCGATGGCGAACTACTGCATCACCTACCCGCGGCAGCCCACCCTGATCGAGAACGTGTGGCTGCCGGCCGATCAGCCGGTCATCATCAGCATGGCCGCCTGCAACACCGATCCGGAGTTGAACCCCGGCGAATCCCTCGGCAACGCATGGAACCTGGCGTTCAGCTCCGGCGATCACGCCTGCCCCGTACACGCCCAGTCGTACGGGCGTCTGCTCGCGCAGGAGGTCATCGATCAGCTCCTGGACTTCCTCCCGGAAATCCAATTGGCGGTCGCCGCAGACGATCTCGTGTGGCGGCCCGGCCCGTTCCACCGGGCGCTGACCGAGTTGCCCGTGGTGTTCCCGCCTACCAGGCCGTTTCCCGCTGTGTAGGTGTAGCTTCCGGCGCCTCGGACCCATGGTGGCCCCGGTCTGTGATTGTTCACCGTGAGCCGCGACACGATTTGTGTAACAATACAATCCATGACACGGTCGGTCGAAGGTGGTTCTGCGGCAACGGTGTTGCCGCAGTTCGACGCGGCCGCAATGTCGGCTCATCAGCGGGTATGCGCTGCTGCCCAACCGGTACGAACACACCTACCACCCCGGCGACAGGACCAGATCGGGAGACCGTCACCGCGGGGACTTCACGTGAAGGTGTGTGGTGCGTCGAACTTTTGACAGGTGATCGCCCGGCTCCATTCTTCCGGTCCCCGCGGTGTCCGCGTGAGCGTGCGTCAACGGTGGCCCCCGGTGCATCGAAGTTCGGCAGCGATCGTCTCGCATGCCCAGTGGTGGACGAATCGCCGCTGGGATCGTGAATGAGTAGGAGGCGGTTATGGATACGCACGGGCGCAAGGAAGGGACACCGCTGGCCGAGCTGCTTCGGCACGGTGACCTGGCATTCGACCAGCAGCTGCAGAAGGTGCTCAGCAACCCGGACTACTTCGTCACGGAGCAGCAGAGCCAGGCGGAGCGTCGGCAGAACGCCTACGACCAGCTGCGGTATCTGGTCCAGGAGATCGGTAGCACCAGCGATGTCGCTACCCGCCTCCCGCAGCTGTTCGCGGTGTTCGACTGGGCGGCAGTGCTGGCGACGGACCTGATTCCACTGATCTCGGGCCACTACAACCTGGCCTCGGGCAGCCTCGCCACCCTGACCGATTCCGATTCGGCCGCACCGTATCTGGAGGACCTGGACGACGCCTCCGCCATCGGCGTCATGCTGCTGACCGAGTACGGGTGCGGCTCCAACATCCAATTCATGCAGACCAGCGCGACCTGGGACGGCGACGGGTTCGTGATCAACACCCCGAACCCGCGGGCGCGCAAGTTCATGCCCAGCGTCGGCATCCCGGTGTCCCGGGTCTGCGTCGTGGGCGCCCGCTACATCGACTCGGCGGGCGTCGATCAGGGCGTGCATCTGTTCACGGCGCGCCTGCGCGGCGCCGACGGCGAACCGGCGCCCGGCGTGACGATCACCCAGCTCGATCACCAGCCGCTGGTCATCATGGACAACTCGGTGATCAGCTTCGACAATCTCCGGGTCGAGCGCACCGCCTGGCTGAGCAACGACCTGGCCAGCATCGACGACGACGGCGTGCTGACCTGGCGCGACGAGACCAGCCGGAAGCGGGCATTCGCCTCGGCGATCAGCCAGCTCACCGTGGGACGCTTGGCGCTCTCGTCCTGCCTGAACGCCTCCGCCCGCGCCGCGCTCTACATCGCGCTGCGCTACGCCTCCAAGCGGGTGGTGCCGCTGACACCGTTCGACAGTCCGCTCATGGCCGATATCCCGCACGTGCGCGACACCCTGCTCGCCGATCTGGCCGGCACCGTCGCCCGCACGATCTACGGGAACGCGATCAAGACATCGCTCGCGGGCAGCGATCTCACCAGTCGCGACACCGTCGTCTCGGTGATGCTGGCCAAGCACTACATCCAGCCGCACGCGTTGCAGACCGTGACCAACAGCCGCCTCAAGATGGCCGCCCAGGGCATGTTCAGCGCCAACCGGGTCGCCGACTATCTCGGTGTCTGTCACGCGGCCATCACCGGCGAGGGCGACTGCCATGTGCTCGGTTCCGTGGCCGGTCGCGTCCTGGCCAAGCACCTGGCCGGGAAGCCGGTCCCCGAAGTCCGCGTGCACGATGGCGCGGATCCCGGCGACCGCATGAGTCTGTTCAGCGCACGCACTCTGACGATCGTGGAGGAGGCGCAGCACTATCTGACGACGCCGGGGCTCGAAGCCCGGCTGGCGATCATTCCGGAGGCGCTGGAGCTGGCCGAGGCATACAGCGCCGAAGAGGCGCTGCAGCTGCTCCACCAGTATTCCGATCATCCCGAGATCATTGCTGTGCGTGACGTTTTCGCACTGAGCTATCTCGATCAGCACGCCACCTGGTACCTCACCCGCGGCCTGCTCGACATCGACGCTGTGAAGGCGATCAAGCAGCAGCTCCGCCTGGCCCTCGACAACCTGGCCGACAACCTACCGGCGCTGCTGGACGCTTTCGGCCTCGACGATGAAATTCTCGGCGCACCGGTCCTTTCCGACGATCTGCCGGCCGCGTGGGTCTCTCGCATCAACGATCGACGACGTCCCTGATCCTGCCCGGGCAGGTCCGGACAGGACGCTCGTCGGGGTGCCCTGCCCGGTAGGACCCGGCGGCGTGGTGGGCCGCGGCCCGCGAGGTCTCGCCCACCGCGCTGGTCACCGGCGCGGGGTCGATGCCGTATTCGGCGCCCGGATACCCGCGCGAGTGCCGCAGCGGGGCCGGCGCCTTGGCCCGTATTGCGCGGTCGCGAGCAACCGGGCGATTTCCTCGCGTGAGAGATGCGCGTCGAAGACGGTGCGCAGTTCGATGGTGACCTCGGTGAGCCGATTGAGTTCCAGTTCCACCGCCGCGCGCATTTCCGCCGCAGCGAGCCGGAGATCTGTTAGTCCCTCGTATAGCGAATGTGCACTTGCAGCATCGACAGGCCGGTTGGCGGCGGATTGCCTTCCCGCAGATCGTCGATGAGCCGATCGGTGCTGGTGGCGCGGCCGCCGGCAGCGGCGAGGCGGGCCGGCGAAGTCCGTAACACGATGGCTCCCAAACCAACCGACTGGTCTTCTATGCTGAGTTGGATCGGCCGAGTACGTGAATCGGTTCGACCATAGGACAGCAATTATTCCGCCGCGCCGCGGCCGCAAACGGCGGAAACCGGTGAGTGAATTCGACTCGCGCGTGCAGCTTCAACCATCGGCGAATGTTTGGCAAATATATTTGCTCAGAAGAGAAGCCCTAATCACCACGAAAGAGTCTCGGGAGCGTGGCGGCGAATACTTTTCGGCATGACCGCTACACCGGGATTGCCAATGGTGACCGCAATGAGCAGGAGCGAGGACGACGTGGCCGTGCCTGGCGGCGATTATGCGCGCCGCAGCCTGGCTGCCCGGGGTCCCGCAATCGCTGACGGGTAGCTATGAGAGGAAGACCATGAGCCGGAGTGACACGGTCGAACCGAACACCATCGGCCTCTACTGGGACCGCGACGGCGACATCTGGCAGCGGGAGGACGCCGGCTGGCGGCTCATCCTGCAGAGCGGCGTCGCCGTCGATCCGATCTCGCTGTGGGACTGGGACAAAGGGCACGTGTGCGACTACGCGCCGTTCACCCCGCTGAAAACCCTGGCCGGCTAGCCCTCAGGACTCCGGCGTCCCGGCTCCGAAGAGGGTGACCTCCATGAGCCGGATCACCCTGGGCTGCGGGCAGATCGCCGGATACCCGCCGAACTCCCGGCCCAGGTCCACCACCAGACCGAAGGCGGCCTGCACCAGGATGCGCGCCTCGCCCTCGGACAGTTCCGGGCGCACCGCCACCAGCAGCCGCACCCACTCGGTCACGATGAGCCGCTGCACATTGCGCAGCATGGTGCGCTCCTCGGCGGCGACGTGCCCGAACTCGGCGTAGTACACGAAGGTCAGCTCGCGTTCGGCGAACGACCCCGCGACGTACAGGTCGACCAGCTTGCTCATCGCCTCGGCCGGACTCGACGAGGACGCCACCGCCGGCCCGATCGCCCCCGACACCCGATCCGCCGCCCGGCGGAACGCGGCGGCCAGCAGATCGCCCTTGCTGCGGTAGTAGCGGTACACCGCCGAGGCCGCCGACAGATCCGCCGCCGCCGCGATGTCCTCCACGCTCACGTTCGGATAGCCGCGCGCGTGGAACAGCTCGACGGCCTTCTTGAGCAGCAGCTCGTGCTTGAAGCTCTGCGGAATCTCGACCGCCCGGGGCGGCTCGGCGACGGTGCCCTCGGGCGGCAGCTCGGTCGCGATGATGGCGTCGCAGGCCGAATGTAGCAGGGCCGTCAGCGATTTCGCGGGCAGCGAGGCGTGATGGTCGCCAATGCTGGAGATGACGCTGAGTATCGACACCGCCCGCACCGCGCGACTGTGCCCGTCCAGTTCGGGCCGCACATCCGCGATGAGCCCGCGCAGGGTGGTCAGCGCCGCGGTGAACTGCTCCTCGAGGGTCTGCCGGTCGGTGTCGTCGAGGTAGCGGCGCTCCCAGCGCACCAGGGTGACCGTGGCGCGATTGGCGATGGTCTCGGCGATCAACCGGTCCAGCACCCGGTCCAGCCGTTCGCGCGGGGACAGGCCCTCGGACTCGTCGGGCGGGGTGGCGGCCTCCGTGGTCAGCCGCGCCAGCCGCAGCAACTCCTCGCGGAAGAGCGCGTATTTGCTCGGATAGTGGCGATACAGTGCGGCCGAGGAAATGCCGAGCCGCGCGGCGATGTCCTCCATGCTGACGCCGTGATAGCCCAGCGAACCGAAGGCGGCGGCCGAGGTGGCGGCGATCTGGGCGCGCCGGTTCTTCGGGCGGCGGCGGATCACGCGCTGCGGCTGCTCCTCGACGGTCATATTCGCAATCGTAGTCACCAGGCATTTCCGTCGACGCGACGCCGCCGATCTCGTAGGCTGCCCACAGGATCCGCGTCCATCAGAACGGAGCCGGCATGCGCACGGTTGATGTCGAACGCACCATCGCGGCAGCACCGCCCGACGTCTTCGACTGGCTCACCGATGTCGCCAATTACCAACGGGTCCCGATGGTCCGCCGCGTCACCCTGGTGCGTCCCGGCGATACCGCGGGCAACGGTGCGGGCGCGGTGCGCCTGGTGGTGACCCCGCTGCTGCGCCTCACCGAGGAGATCGTGGAATACGATCCGCCCCGCCTCATGCGTTACCGATTGCTGAATTCCGTTCCGCCCCTGCGGCATCAGGAGGGTTCCATCACCTGCGCGCCGGTCGCGTCCGGCACCCGGGTGCGCTGGTCGTCCACCTTCGAGATCGCCGCGCCCGTGCTCGCGCCGCTGTGGACGCAGATCTTCCTGCCGGTGGTGCGCGGCGGCTTCGTCATGGTGCTGCGAACCGCGGAGCGCGAGTTGGGCGGGCGGTAACGCGGGTTACCATCTGGGCCATGGCGGAGATCAAGGTGGAGCGCCTGAACTCAGTGGCGCTCGTAACGGTGCACGACCCCGACAAGCGGAATGCGTTGACGCTGGACCTGTCCGCCGATCTCGCGGACGCGGTGGCGGACGCGGAGGCCGACGACTCGGTACACGCGCTGGTGGTCACCGGCACGCCCCCGGCCTTCTGCGCGGGCGCGAACCTGACCGCCCTGGGTGAGGCGAAAGAGGAGGGCCTGCGGGGCATCTACGAGGGCTTCCTGGCGGTGGCGCGCTGCAAGCTGCCCACCGTCGCGGCGGTCGGCGGCGCGGCGGTCGGCGCGGGCCTGAACCTGGCCCTGGCCGCGGACGTGCGATTCTCGAATCCCAAGGCGCGCTTCGACGCTCGCTTCCTGCGCCTGGGCATCCACCCGGGCGGCGGCATGACCTGGATGCTGCAGCGCGCGGTCGGCCCACAGCAGGCCACGGCCATGACGCTGTTCGGCGAGGTGCTCGACGCGCAGGCCGCCGCGCAGGCCGGTCTGGTGCACCGCGTCGTCGACGGCGATCATGCCGCGCTGGTGGCCGCCGCCGTCGAATTCGCCTCCGCCACCGCGGAAGTCCCGCGCGAACTGCTCATCACCACCAAGCGCACCATGCGCGCCACCCGCGCCCTGGCCGCCCACGCCGAGGCGGTGAACACCGAGGTGGTGCCGCAGCTGGCCTCCCTGGAATCCCCGGAGTTCGCCGCCCGCCTGGCCGCGGCCCAGACCCGGATCACGGGTTCGAAGAACTGAGAAACACAGTGGCGCGGGCGGATTCACAGCCGCCCGCGCCACCATCCCCGACCGCGCTCGGGGAGATTCGGCCCGCCACCGCTAGCGCCCCGCGCCATGGCGTGGTCGCTGGCCCGTCGGGCTGCGGGGCCACCTCGCCCGACCCCGCTCCGCGCGGGCGGATCATCTCCGCCCGCGCCACATCCATACCGCGCCAGGGGAATTCAGCCCAGTGCCGACCTCACCCCAGAGCCGCGAGCGCCATCTTCCGCAGCACCGGCCGTGCGCGGGTCGCGCTGGCCGGCGCGCTGTGCGGCGTGGAGTTGATCAGTCCGAAAGTCGCGTGCGCCTGCACGCGCGCCGCCTGCTCGAGTAGCTCCGGCCGCAGTTCACGCAGCACCGCCACCCAGACCTCCACGTACTGCCGCTGGGTGCGCCGCACCTGACGGCGCGCGGACTCCGGCAGGTTCTCCAGGTCGCGATCCTGGATCCGGATGAGTTCGGGCTCGCCGAGGGCGAAGTCGAGGTGGAAGTCCACCAGCCCGCTCAGCGCCTCCTGCGGCGACGCCGCCTGTTCGGCCACGGCCTGGCCGCCGTCGAGCAGCCGCTGACTGATGCCGACCAGCAGCTCGACCAGCAGCGCCTCCTTGTTGGGGAAGTGCCGATACACCGCGGGCCCGCTGATCCCGGCTGCTGCGCCCAAGTCGTCGAGCCGCATGCCCAGGAATCCGCGATCGGCGATGAGCCGCGCCCCCGCCTCCAGCAGCTGCTGCCTACGCTGGGCTTTGAGCTGCTCACGACGGGTGAGCGTGACGGTTTCCGCAGTGTTCACCGTGGCTCCCTCTCGCCGGTGCTGGACAACTCAGTTAGTGAAGATTATCTTATTTTCCAGTTATTGGTGACTAACCGAGCGGCCGGATAGGCCGAACGGGGAGGCGGAGCGGATGACGCTGACCGAAGGCACACGGACCGGGAACCGGGCCGCGCATCTGGCGCTGGTCGACGAGCTGCGGGAGCGGCTGGCCGTCAGCGCGCTGGGCGGACCGGAGCGGGCCCGGGAACGGCACCTGGCGCGCGGCAAGCTGCTGCCGCGCCAGCGGGTGGACCAGCTGCTGGACACCGGCAGCCCGTTCCTGGAGCTGTCGCCGCTGGCGGCCAACGGCATGTACGACGACGAGTCACCCGGCGCGGGGGTCATCGGCGGTATCGGCCGCGTCTCCGGGCGCGAGTGCGTGATCATCGCCAATGACGCGACGGTCAAGGGCGGCACCTACTACCCGATGACGGTCAAGAAGCACCTGCGCGCCCAGGAGGTGGCGCTGCAGAACAACCTGCCGTGCATCTACCTGGTCGACTCCGGCGGCGCCTACCTGCCCCGTCAGGACGAGGTGTTCCCCGATCGCGAGCACTTCGGCCGCATCTTCTACAACCAGGCGAACATGAGCGCCAAGGGCATCGCACAGATCTCCGCGGTGCTCGGCTCCTGCACCGCCGGTGGCGCGTACGTGCCCGCCATGAGCGACGAGACCGTCATCGTGCGCAATCAGGGCACCATCTTCCTGGGCGGCCCGCCGCTGGTGAAGGCGGCCACCGGTGAGGTGGTCACCGCCGAGGAGCTGGGCGGCGGCGATCTGCACTCGCGCACCTCGGGTGTCACCGACCACCTCGCCGAGAGCGATCAGGACGCGCTGCGCATCGTGCGCAATATCGTGGCCACCCTCGGCCCGAAGACCCCGACCCCGTGGGATGTCGCGCCGACCGTGGATCCCATTGCGCCGCAGGACGAGCTGTACGACGTGGTCCCGGTGGACCTGCGCACCCCCTACGACGTCCGCGAGGTCATCACCCGCATGGTGGACGGCGGCGAATTCCAGGAGTTCAAGGCCGAATACGGCAAGACGCTGGTCACCGGCTTCGCCCGCATCCACGGCCACCCGGTCGGCATCGTCGCCAACAATGGTGTGCTGTTCAGCGAATCCGCCATGAAGGGCGCGCATTTCATCGAACTGTGCGACAAGCGCCAGATCCCGCTGCTGTTCCTGCAGAACATCACCGGCTTCATGGTCGGGCGCGACTACGAGGCGGGCGGCATCGCCAAGCACGGCGCCAAGATGGTGACCGCGGTGGCGTGCGCCCGCGTGCCCAAGCTGACCGTGGTCATCGGCGGCTCCTACGGCGCGGGCAACTACTCCATGTGCGGGCGCGCGTATTCGCCGCGCTTCCTGTGGATGTGGCCCAATGCCCGCATCTCGGTCATGGGCGGCGAGCAGGCGGCGTCCGTGCTGGCCACCGTGCGCGGTGACCAGTCCGAGGCGGACCTCGAGGCGTTCAAGGCCCCGATCCGGGAGCAGTACGAACACCAGGGCAACCCGTACTACTCCACGGCCCGCCTCTGGGACGATGGCGTCATCGACCCCGCCGACACCAGAACCGTTGTCGGCCTGGCCCTCTCGGTCTGCGCGCAGGCCCCGCTCGAGCCCGTCTCCTACGGCGTCTTCCGGATGTGATGACCTTGATGAACACGATGTCCTCCTTCGTCTCCGACAAGGCGCAACCCGTCGCCTTCGACACCGTGCTGGTCGCGAATCGCGGCGAGATCGCGGTGCGGGTCATTCGCACCCTGCGCGCCATGGGAATTCGATCGGTCGCGGTCTACAGCGACGCCGACGCCGACGCCCGCCATGTGCGCGAGGCCGATACCGCGGTCCGCCTCGGCCCGGCCCCCGCGCGCGAGTCCTACCTGAGCATCGACAAGGTGGTCGCGGCCGCCGTGCGCTCCGGCGCGCAGGCCGTGCACCCGGGATACGGCTTCCTGTCGGAGAATTCGGCCTTCGCGGCCGCACTCGAGGCGGCGGGCATCGCCTTCCTGGGCCCTTCTGCCCGCGCCATCGAGGTGATGGGCGACAAGATCACCGCCAAGAACGCGGTGGCCGAATACGGCGTGCCGGTGGTGCCCGGCATCGCCAAACCCGGCCTCACCGACGCCGAATTGATCGACGCCGCAACGGAGATCGGCTACCCGGTGCTCGTCAAGCCGTCCGCCGGTGGCGGCGGCAAGGGCATGCGCCGGGTCGACGATCCGGCCGACCTGCCCGCCGCCCTGGTCAGCGCCCGCCGCGAGGCCGGCGCGGCCTTCGGCGACGACACCCTGTTCCTGGAGCGCTTCGTCACCCGCCCCCGGCACATCGAGGTGCAGATCCTGGCCGATCAGTTCGGCCACGTGCTGCACCTGGGCGAGCGCGAGTGCAGCCTGCAGCGCCGCCACCAGAAGGTGATCGAGGAGGCGCCCTCGCCGCTGCTGGATCCGCAGACCCGCGCCCGGATCGGCGCGGCCGCCTGCAATACCGCGCGCAGTGTCGACTATGTCGGCGCGGGCACGGTCGAGTTCATCGTCTCCGCCGACCAGCCGGACGAGTTCTTCTTCATGGAGATGAACACCCGCCTGCAGGTCGAACACCCGGTGACCGAGCTGGTCACCGGCGTCGACCTGGTGGAATGCCAGGTGCGCATCGCGGCCGGGCAGAAGCTGGCGGCCGCGCAGGACGACATCCGCCTCACCGGCCACGCCATCGAGGCGCGCGTCTACGCCGAGGACCCGGGCCGCGACTTTCTGCCCACCGGCGGCACCGTGCTCGCACTGTCGGAGCCGGAAGGCCCCGGCGTACGGGTGGATTCGGGCCTGCGCGCCGGCACCGTGGTCGGCAGCGACTACGACCCGATGCTGTCCAAGGTCATCGCCCACGCCGCCGACCGCACCGCCGCCATCGCCAAACTCGATGCGGCCCTGCGGGACACGCAGATCCTCGGCGTGCGCACCAATACCGATTTCAGTCGCTTCCTGCTCGCCGACCCGGATGTCCGAGCGGGACAGCTGGATACCGGTCTGCTGGACCGCCGCGCCGTGGACTTCACGCCCGAACCGGTCAGCGACGAGCAGTTCATCGCCGCCGCGGCCGAACTCTGGCTGCGCCGCTGGCCGGCCGCCCCGGTCGATCCGTGGCAGCAGCCCACCGGCTGGCGGGTCGGCGCGCACGCACCCGTCGGCATCCGCCTCATCGGCGGCGACCGCACCGCCCACGTGTACCTGTCCGGGACCCCGGAGCAGGCGACGGCCTGGGTCGAGGGCAGCGAAAAGCACGTCCTGACAGTGGAATCCGACGGTGACTCGCTGATGCTGGCCCTCGACGGCCTGCGCACCCGCTTCCGCGTCGCCACCGGGTCCGGTCAGATCTGGGTCGCCGACCGCACCAGCACCGCGTTGCTGCGCGAGGTCGCCGAGGCCGATGTCCGCGGCGGCGACGCCCATGTCGGCGATGCCGAGATCCAGAGCCCCATGCCGGGTTCGGTCATCGCCACCCCCGCCGCGGACGGCGAGCTCGTCGCCGCGGGCACGCCCATCGTGGTCGTGGAGGCCATGAAGATGGAACACACCCTCACCGCACCCATTGCCGGCCGCGTCGAACTGCTGGTCGAGCCCGGCGCGCAGGTGAAACTCGAACAGCCGCTGGCTCGCATCATCGCCGAGGAGAACACCCAGTCATGACCGATTTCCTGTCCACCGGAACCCTGCCGGACGAGTACCGCGAACTCGCCCTCACCGTCCGCGATTTCGCCAACCAGGTGGTGGCCCCGGTCGCCGCCAAGCACGACGCCGAGCACAGCTTCCCCTACGAGGTGGTCTCGGGCATGGCCGACATGGGCCTGTTCGGTCTGCCGTTCCCGGAGGAGTTCGGCGGCATGGGCGGCGACTACTTCGCGCTGTGCCTGGCCCTCGAGGAGCTCGGCAAGGTCGACCAGAGCGTGGCCATCACCCTGGAGGCCGGTGTCTCCCTGGGCGCCATGCCGATCTACCG
Organism: Nocardia sp. NPDC059236; assembly: GCF_042754085.1. Taxonomy (NCBI): domain Bacteria; kingdom Bacillati; phylum Actinomycetota; class Actinomycetes; order Mycobacteriales; family Nocardiaceae; genus Nocardia; species Nocardia sp. NPDC059236. The sequence continues at coordinate 369,077 of NZ_JBHZAF010000003.1, read as the reverse complement.
CTTCGGCAACGACAAGCAGAAGGCGGAGTGGCTGCCACTGCTGGCCAGCGGGCGCGCGCTGGGCGCGTTCGGCCTCACCGAGCCCGGCGCGGGCAGTGACGCGGGCGGCACTCGCACCACCGCGCGGCTGGACGGCGACACCTGGATCATCAACGGCTCCAAGCAGTTCATCACCAACTCGGGCACCGACATCACCCGGCTGGTGACGGTCACCGCGGTCACCGGGGGCGTGGACGGCAAGAAGGAGATCTCGACGATCATCGTCCCGGCCGACACTCCCGGCTTCACCGCCGAACCCGCCTACAACAAGGTCGGCTGGAACGCCTCCGACACCCACCCGCTCAGCTTCGACGACGTCCGGGTGCCCGCGGAGAACCTGCTCGGTGAGCGCGGCCGCGGCTACGCCAACTTCCTGCGCATCCTCGACGAGGGCCGGATCGCCATCGCGGCGCTGTCGGTCGGCGCGGCGCAGGGCTGCGTGGACGAGAGCGTGCGCTACGCCAAGGAGCGCGAGGCCTTCGGTCGCGCCATCGGCAGCAACCAGGCCATCGCCTTCAAGATCGCCCGCATGGAGGCGCGCGCCCACATGGCCCGCACCGCCTACTACGACGCGGCCGCGCTCATGCTGTCCGGCAAGCCTTTCAAGAAGCAGGCCGCCATCGCCAAGCTGGTCGCCAGCGAGGCCGCCATGGACAATGCCCGCGACGCCACGCAGATCTTCGGCGGTTACGGCTTCATGAACGAATATGCTGTGGCCCGGCACTATCGCGACAGCAAGATCCTGGAAATCGGTGAGGGCACCACGGAGGTGCAGTTGATGCTGATCGGTCGGGAGCTCGGCCTGTGAGCGAGCGACAAATGGGCACCGCCGAGGTGAAGCGGGTCGTCCAGCGCGGCTTGTGGTTCGACGAGTTCGAGATCGGCGTCGTGTACGAGCACCGGCCCGGCCGTACCATCACCGAGGCCGACAATGTGCTGTTCACGACGCTGACCATGAACACCCAGGCCCTGCACCTGGACGCGGCGTTCTCCGACGCGCTGCCGCCGTTCCACCAGCGGCTGGTGAACTCCATGTTCACGCTGTCCACGCTGGTGGGCCTGTCGGTGGCGCAGCTGACCCAGGGCACCATCGTGGCCAACCTCGGCTTCTCCGAGATCGCCTTCCCCAAGCCGCTCTTCCACGGCGACACCCTGTACGCCGAGACCGTGGTGACCGACCTGCGGGAATCCAAGAGCCGCCCGGGCGAGGGCATCGTGACCTTCGCGCACACCGGGCGCAATCAGCACGGCGACATCGTGGCCACCGCCGCCCGGAAAACTCTGGTGCGACGGAGCCCGACATCCAGCCCGCTGGAGGAACCCGCATGAGTTGGGAAATGCCCGGCCCCGCTTGGCTTTTCTGCCCCGCGGACCGGCCCGAGCGCTACGGCAAGGCCCTCGCCGCGGCCGACGTGGTCATCCTCGACCTCGAGGACGGCGTCGCCGAGGCCGACAAGGCGGCGGCCCGCGAGGCGCTCATCGCCACCCCGCTGGACCCCGAACGCACCGTCGTCCGCGTCAATGCCGCGGGCACCTTCGAGCACATGCTCGACCTGGACGCCCTGGTGCGCACCGAGTACCGGCGCATCATGCTGCCCAAATGCGAATCGGCCGAACAGATCACGCGGCTGACCGACTACGAGGTGATCGCGCTCATCGAATCCCCGCTGGGCGCGCTCGCGGTCGGGCGGGCGGTCATGGTGCGCAATGCCATCGGCGTCATGTGGGGCGCGGAGGATCTGGTCGCCGCGCTCGGCGGCAACTCCAGCCGGCACGCCGACGGCGGCTACCGGGATGTGGCGCGGCACGTGCGCTCCCAATCCCTGCTGGCCGCCAAGGCGTACGGCAAGTTCGCGCTGGACTCGGTGTATCTGGATATTCCGGATCTGACCGGGCTGGCGGCCGAATCGGAGGACGCGGTCGCCATCGGCTTCGACGCCAAGGTGGCCATCCACCCCAGCCAGGTGCCGGTCATCCGGACCGCCTATGCGCCGACGCCCGGCGAAGTCGACTGGGCGCGCAGACTATTGGCGGAAGCGCCGAACCATCGGGGTGTCTTCACCTTCGAGGGGCGCATGGTGGACATGCCGGTCATCCGGCATGCCGAGCGAATCGTGCAGCGGGCCGCCACGGCCGGCAGCGCGGGATTCGCGTCGTAGGAGGTATTGCGGTGGAACCACAGTGGGTGCCGAGCGATCAGGACATCGCCGAGGCACAGGTGACCAGCTTCGCGCTGTTCGTCGAGAAGCGCACCGGGCTGTCCCTGCCGGACTATCGAGCCCTGTGGCAGTGGTCGGTGGACGACCTGCCCGGCTTCTGGGGCGCGATCTGGGACTACTTCGATCTCGGCGAGCGGTCCGACGAGGTGCTCGGGAGCACGGAAATGCCCGGCGCACAGTGGTTCCCGGGCACCACGCTGAACTACGTCGAGCAGGTGATGCGGCAGGTCCGCGACGACCGGCCCGCCATCCTGTCCGTCGACGAGACCGGCGAGATCACCGAGATCTCCTGGGCCGCACTGATCGCCACCGCCGCCGCCTTCGCCCACACCCTGCGCGCGCAGGGCGTCGGACCCGGCGATCGGGTCGCCGGGTACCTGCCGAACATCCCCGAGGCCGTCATCGCCTTCCTGGCCACCGCCAGCATCGGGGCCGTCTGGAGCGCCTGCGGTCAGGACTATTCCGCCCAGGCCGCGCTCGACCGGCTCGGGCAGCTGGAACCGAAGGTGCTGGTCACCGCCGACGGCTACCGGTTCGGCGGGAAGGCGCACGACAAGACCGCCGATATCGCCGCCCTGCGCGCCGGACTGCCCTCGCTGGCGGTGACCGTGCTGGTGCCGCGCCTCGGCCTCGAGGTGCCCGACACCCTGGCCTGGGAGAGCGTCGATCCCGGTGACGAGTTCGTCGTGCTCCCGATCGAGGAGGTGGATTTCGCGCACCCGCTGTGGGTGCTGTACTCCTCCGGCACCACCGGCAAGCCCAAGGGCATCGTGCACGGGCACGGCGGCGTGCTGCTCGAGCACCTCAAAGCCGTTGCCGTACAATCGGATATCGGTCCGGACGACACGTTCTTCTGGTACACCAGCCCGAGCTGGATGATGTGGAACTTCCAGGTCGCCGGACTGCTGGTGGGCGCGACCATCGTCTGCTACGACGGCAGCCCCGGCGCGCCGACGCCGGATGCGCTGTGGCAGTTGGCCTCCCGTACCGGCGCGACGGTCCTCGGCACCAGCCCCGGCTATGTCCTGGCCTGCGCCAAGGCCGGATCCGTGCCGCGCACCGACCACGATCTGTCCGCCCTCCGGCTGGTCGGCATCACCGGCTCCTCGCTGCCCCCGTCGTCCTCGCTGTGGCTGCGCGACAATGTCGGCGAGCAGGTGCCGGTGGCCTCGATCAGCGGTGGCACCGATGTGGTGTCCGCCTTCATCGGCGGCGTCCGCACCGTGCCCGTCTGGCCCGGCGAGCTGTCCGCCCCGTACCTCGGTGTGGCCCTGGACGCCTGGGACGAGCAGGGCAATCCGGTGCGCGACGAGGTCGGCGAACTGGTCATCACCAAGCCGATGCCGTCCATGCCGGTGTCGTTCTGGAACGATCCCGACGGCTCCCGCTATCGCGAGGCCTATTTCGAGATGTTCCCCGGCGTATGGCGGCACGGCGACTGGATCACCATTACCGAACACGGCAGCATCGTGGTGCACGGCCGCTCCGATTCCACTCTGAATCGGCAGGGCATCCGGATGGGCAGCGCCGATATCTATCAGGCGGTGGAACGCATACCGCAAATCGCCGAGGCACTGGTGATCGGCGCCGAACAACCGGACGGCGGCTACTGGATGCCGTTGTTCGTGGTGCTGACCCCCGGGACCGAATTGACCGACGAGCTGCGGTCCCGCATCAATGCGACCATTCGTGCCGAAGTGTCCCCGCGACACGTGCCGGACGAAATCATCGCGGCACCCGGCATTCCGCATACTCGCACCGGCAAGAAACTGGAAGTGCCGATCAAGAAACTGTTCCAGGGCGCCGAGGTGTCCACGGTGGTGGCCCCCACGGCCGTCGACGTCCCCGAACTCCTGGACTGGTACGCCGCGCGCAAGCCGAAGTGAGGCGGGTCAGTGTGCACCGGGTAGGCGACGACGCCCGGTGCACACTTCCGATGCCAAGTCCTCATAGCCGACCGCCAATTCGGCCAGGTGCTCCCAGGCAATGGTGAGTTCCCGTCCGGATTCGCGTGCCAGCGCCGCATAGGCGGTGGCGGTGAACCGGGCCAGCCGATCGATGACCGCACCCAGGGTTTCGGTGTGCACCCGGGCCGCGCCATGTGACGGCGGCAATTGCGCGGTCACCCAGCAGTCGATCTGATGCACCAGATCCGTCCGGATGGTGTCGAGTTCGATCAGCTGGGCCGGTTCGGCACTGAGCAGGCGCTCGTGCAGCGCGGTCAGATCCTGCGCCGCGCGTAGTAGTGGATGACCGGGCTGACCAGAACCTCGACAAGCCTCAAGGACCTGGTTCTTGGATGGCAGTGTATCCCTCATCGCGACTCCTATAACGCGACCTGCGAATTCCCAGCACGTTAGTCAGCGCAGATGACAGGGACGTGTCTGCCGGTTCAACACCCCACTTCAATTCCGCTATTGGAAGCTCGCCGTACCCGTTGGGCAAACGGTGAGATCAAGCCGTAGCGCCGCCGTCGATCACCAGATCGTGGCCGATGACGAAAGCGGATTCCGGGGACGCCAGCCACACCACGGCCGCCGCGATCTCCGCCGGATCCCCGACCCGGCCCAGCGGAATTGCCGATGCCACGCGCGCATCGCGATCCGCGCGAGTTTCGCCCGGTCGGAAGGACATTCGCGTATCGGTCGCACCCGGGCTGACCGCATTGATGCGAATGCCGTCACCGATATGGTCACGCGCGGCGGTCTGTGTCAGCACACTGACTGCCGCTTTCGATGCCGCGTAGGCCGCCAGACCTGGACGGCGGCCGTGCGTGCCGATATTCGAGGCCATATTCACGATGACGCCGCCGCCATTGCCGCGCATATGGGCGATCTCGTGTTTCATCGAGAGGAAGACACCGGTCAGGTTGACATCCAGCACCCGGTGCCAGTCGGCATCCTCCAGCTCGCCGACCGGGGCGGGCGTGCCCAGAATTCCGGCATTGTTGAAGGCCACGTGCAGGCCGCCGTGCCGGCGCACGACCTCCTCGATCATGGCCGCGACCTGGTAGCCGTCGGTGACGTCGGCGACTACCCAGTCCACCGTGCCGCCCGCCGGCCGAACTCGTCCGGCCGCGTCGGCCAGCTGCTGCGCATCACGGCCCGCCAGCACCACCGTGGCGCCGAGATCGGCGAAGGCCTGGGCGGTCGCGCCCGCGATCGTGCCCGCGCCGCCGGTGATCAGCACAGTTTTGTCATCGAATCGAGTGCTCATGACGGTTCGTAACTCCTTTTCGGAATGATCGATCTCGAATGTGGGCAGTGGGGAAAGCTGTGGATGAATGGGAAACCTGTTCAGCCGAGCACGGATACGGCCACGCGAGCCGCATCCTGCAGGCGTGCAGCCGAATCCGGCGTGCGCTCGATGACGCGGACTCCTTGGAAGAAGACGAGAAGGAATCGGGCGAGTGCGCGCGGGTCCGCGTCCGCGGCCAGTTCGCCCTGTGCGCGGGCGCGCAGCAGCGCGGAAGTCAACGTCGTTTCGAGGTGTGCCCAGCTGGACTCCACGAGCCGCGCCACCGCCTCGTCGCAGTGCGCCAACTCGACCGCGCTGTTCACGACCATGCAGCCCAGAGATGAATCGGGACTGGACGCTTCGCGCACGAACCGCTGCAGGAGTCCGCGCACCGCGGGCAGGACCGGACCCGGCTGCGACAACTCGTCCATGATCACCGGATCGGTGGTCTCGAGGTAGCGCTGCAGGGCCTTCAGGTAGAGGTCGCGCTTGCCGCCGAAGGTCGAGTAGATGCTCGCCCTCGCAATCCCAAGATGCTCAACCAGATCCGACATGGACGTCGCCTCATAGCCGCGCTCCCAGAACAATTCGAGAGCGCGGCGGAGCATGGTGTCCGGGTCGAACTCCTTGGTCCTCGCCATGGCGAGGACATTACGACTTTCAAGACCAATCGGTCAAATATGGCGGGCTCGGTGGATCTTGCCGAAGTAGGCCTGAATATCGGCCACATGCGCCCGGGGGACGTCCATGGCCAGGAAGTGGTTGCCCGTGTTGCCCTCGGGCCAGTGCACGATCGTGTTGTCGCGATCGGCGAGCCGGCGCATGAGCGGCGAGCCCCCGGCGTACACGCCCACCGGGACCAGCTTCTGGCCGGACGGCCACGCGAAACCATGGTCGCCCAGTCCGTTGTACATGGGCCAGGACGAGGTGGCGGCGGTATCGGAGAACCAGTAGACGCTGACATTGGTCAGCAGCTGGTCGCGGTCCACGGCGTCCTCCAGCCGGTCGGCCAGCGGGGAGAACTCGTCGAACTTGTGGACCAGCCACGCGAGCAGGCCGATGGGGGAGTCGGTCCAGGCGTGCGCGAAGGTCTGCGGCGCCTGGCGGAGCAGGACATGGTGATTCACGCCGGACTGCCACTTCTGCATGAGATCCCATTCGGCGCGTTCCCCGGCCGTCATGGTCGGGACGTCCGCCTCGGTGGGCAGGCCGATGCCGCCGTCGATGTGCACGCCGACCAGGTGGCCGGGGGCCGCGATCGCCATCTCCTGCACCACGTACGCACCCAGATCCCCGCCTTGCGCGCCGTAGCTTTCGTAACCCAGGCGGGCCATGAGCTCGACCCACATGCGAGCCACGTGCCGCGGCCGCATGCCCGGTTCGCGCGGCGCCGCCGAGAATCCGAAACCCGGCACCGAAGGGATCACCACATGGAACGCTTGTGCCGACTCCATGCCGTGCGCTCGCGGATTCGTCAGCAGGGGAATGGTTTTCGTGAACTCCACGAAGCTGTTCGGCCAGCCGTGGGTGAGGATGAGCGGCAGCGCGTCCGGGTCGTCCGAGCGCACATGCAGGAAGTGCACGTCCAGCCCGTCGATCTCGGTCAGGAACTGCGGGAATTCATTGAGCGCCGCTTCCTGTGCGCGCCAGTCGAATTCGGTGCGCCAGTATTCGGCCAGCTCGCGCAGATAGGCCACCGGGACACCGCGCTCCCAGCTCTGTCCCGGGAGTTGCCGGGTCCAGCGGGCTCGCGCCAGCCGGTCGAGGAGGTCATCGAGATCGGACTGCGGGATGGCGATGCGGAACGGGCGGATATCGGTGCTGGTCATCGTGACTCCTGACGTCGGGCGGACGATCCGCGGACGACGGTAGGAGTCATATAGGACTATTCTCGTCCTACTTCGAGCGGAGGATGGCGGGTATGAGCGACACGTCGGCACGACTGCTGCGGCTGCTGTCCCTGCTGCAGACGCCGCGCGAATGGCCCGGCAGCGAACTCGCCGAACGCCTCGGCGTTACCGATCGCACCGTGCGCCGCGACATCGACCGCCTCCGCGATCTCGGCTACCCCGTCGCGGCCACCATGGGCGCCACCGGCGGCTACCGCCTGGTCGCCGGGGCCGCCATGCCGCCACTGCTGGTCGACGACGAGGAGGCCGTCGCCATCGCGGTCGGCCTCCGGGCGGCCGCGGGGTCCGCCATCGCCGGCATCGAGGAAGCGTCCGTCCGGGCGCTCACCAAGATCGAGCAGGTACTGCCCGCCAAACTGCGCCGCCGGGTGCGAGTCTTGGGAGCCGCCACCGTCCCGCCCCGCTCCGGCGCAACCCCCGTCGACCCGGAGCTCCTCACCGCCCTGGCCGCAGCCGTGACCAACAGGGAGCGAATCCGCTTCGCCTACGAAGCAGCCAACGGCACCGAAACCCGCCGCAACACCGAGCCTGTCGGCTTGGTCCCCCACCGGCACCGCTGGTACCTCGTCGCCTTCGACCTCGACCGCAACGACTGGCGCGTCTTCCGCGCCGACCGAATCCACCGCCTCCACCCCACCGGCGCCCGCTTCACCCCACGCGACCTCCCCGCCGCCAACCCCGCCGCCTACGTAACCGGCGAGCGAACCGACTGGGGCACCCCAACCCTGCACTTCCAGGTCGACATCGCGGCTCCCGCCGAAGCCGTAATCGGCCGGCTGGGCGAAGGCCCCGGCGACATCATCCCGCACGGACCAAACACCTGCGCCCTGAACATGTCCCGAGACGACCTCCCCGAATGGGTAGCACACCGCCTCCTGGAGCTGGGCGTCGAATTCGAAGTGCACAGCCCCCAACAACTCACCGACGAGCTGCGAAAAATCCGCGATCGCGCCGCCCGCGCAATAGAAGCCAAAAGCTAAAGAACCAAAACCCAAAAGATCAAAAGATTAAAAGACAAGAGATGCCTGGAGAAGGGAGAGGGCCGGGCTCACCTCCGCGCCTGCACCTTCCAGCCCCCTCACCTTTGAAGCCGCATGTGGGGTTACTGCAGGAGGTATTCCCTCGGATCACGGGGTTGGGGTCGCCGCACGATGGCTTGCGCCCGTTGGGGACACTGCGGATCGGTAGTGAAGCCGGGGATCGACCTTCCGGCGGGCGGCAGTGTGGTGAGGACAGGGAGCCGACGGGCTGGGTTGATTCGTGCTGCCCGGGATGGGGTCACCAGCCTCGTGGGTTCGTGCGTTGGCGGGAATGCGGGAATCACGCGGCCCGTGAACCCACCTCTGGCAACTGGATTCGATGGCAGTGGCGACCTGCTGCCCCACGTGATGTCTGTCGTTCAGGCGAGGAATGCCGGTGGGGTCAAGACGTTTCGGAGCAATCCAACCAGTACGCCCCCGATAGGGGGAATCCTTGCCCACCACAACGGTTTTCCAACCGTCGGCACTGTCATTGACCAGCGCATGGCAGTGATCGCACACCAAGGTCAGATTGGTCAGATCCGTGGGTCCACCCTTGGCCCAGTCGGTGATGTGGTGCACCGCGCACATAGACGCGGGCGCATCGCATCCCGGTCGGGTGCAGCCCTTGTCGCGGGCGATCAACGCCAGGCGCTGTGCCGGGGTGGCCAGTCGCTCGCAGCGGCCCAGGTACAGCGGCAGCCCGTCGGCATCGAGGACCGCCAGCACCGGCCGGGTGCCCTCGGCCATCTTCAACGCCTCGTTGATGCTCACGTGGCCGCCCGAGGCGGTGGTCGCGACCCCGGCCCCGCGCTCCAGGTCGGCGAGGTTCATGGTGAGGACAGCTTGCACCGGCAGGCCGCGGTGTGAGCCGAGCTTGGCCGGGTCGACGCCGGGCTGCAGCAGCGCGAACAGCGCGTCGTGGGTGCGCTGACCGGCGTCGCGGCGGTCGCGGCGGGCGGCGGCCTCGAGGGCCTTCGAATCGATGACACCGGCGGTGGCGGTGGGGCTTTCGGGGTCTTCGAGGTTGCACATGCCCGGGCGCGCGAACTTCGCGAAGACGGCATCGAGCAGGGTACGCAGTTCGGGGGTGATCCAGCCTTCGATCCAGGACATGCCATCGATGCCGGGGCGGCACAGCAGGATTCCGCGCTTGCGGCGGCGGTCGGTGTCGGAGACGACCTTGCCGTCGGGGTCGACGCGGGCGAGTATGTCGCGGCCGATCTTGGGCAGGTCGTCGGGCCAGCCGATACGGGAGTGGTCGACGAGGATGTGCTCGGCTTCCGCGCGGGATTCGGCGGGTATGTCGGCGGGCAGGTGGTTCATCACGTCGATGATGTTGCGGACGTGGTCGCGTGAGATGTCGCCTGCTTCATAGGCTTCGGCGGTCTCGGCGAGGGTGGGCGGGCGCAGGTGGCCGGTGGGTTCGAAGAATTCTCCGCACTGCCGGGTGATCTTCACTCGCACCGACGCGTCGTACTTCGACAACCCCAACGTCTGGCGCAGGAACGGCACCAGGTCCCCTGCCCCGCTGGTTTCGTGCAGGGATCGATCCGCGGCCTCGATGATCAGGCGTGAATCCAGCGCGGACAGTTGGCGTTTGCAGGTTTCCAGGCGCTGCATCAACTCCACGACATCGGCGTCGGAGAATTGCTTCAGGCTGGTGTTCGAAAGGGTCTGGACTGCGGTCGCCAATTCGGCGATACCGCAGCTCTCCAGCACTTCCCCCTTCGAATTCATGCCTCTATTCTATCGCTGCCGCAATAGCCTAGGAACCCGAATTGTCGGGTATCCCTGCATATTTCAAGAAGCCAATGCCGTATTATGTTGTGTAAGAACGCCATCCACCATTCGATACACGCTGTCCATCTGATCCAAATGCGACAGATCGTGCGTCACCAGCAAGGTCGACGCTCCATGCTCCCGCACGATCCCGACGATCAGATCGATGATGGCCGCCCCGCGCTCCTGATCCAACGCACTGGTCGGCTCGTCGATGACCAGCAGTGACGGGTCGTTCATCAGGGCGCGCGCGATGTTCACCCGCTGCCGCTGTCCGCCCGACAGCTGAGCCGGCCGCTTGTTCTCGTGCCCCGAGAGCCCCACGGCCGCCAGCAGATCCCGTGCGCGCGACCGAGCTGCGCGCCGCTTGGCGGGTGAGACGAACCAGCTCTGCCCCAGGTGCACCATGGCCTCGAGCTGCTCGACGGCGGTCAGCGCCGGGACCAGATTGGACTGCTGGAACACGATGCCGATCGAGCTGCGACGCAGGGTCGCGGCGTCGCGCCGGCTCAGCGAGGCGAGATCGATGGTGCCCGTGGCGGTTTCGAGCTCGACCCGCCCCGAATCCGGGCGCAGCAGGGTGGAGACGGTGGCCAGCAGGGTCGATTTGCCGGAGCCGGACGGCCCGGTGATGGCCGCGATCTCGCCGCCGCCCACGCGCAGGTTCACGTGGTCGAGGGCGGTGATGCGGTCCGTGCCGTCCGGGAAGGTGAGGGTCAGATCCAAAACGGTCAGTGCGTTGGTCATCGCAATGCTCCTGGGAGGCAAGGGGAGTGTGGTCATCAGCGGGCCTGGTTGAGGGCGGTGAGGGGATCGGTGGTGACGAGGAATCGCAATGCGAAGGCCGCGCCGAGCAGACCGAGCGCGATCAGCGCCGCGGCCGGGAACAGCGTGGTGCTCGCACTGAGCACGAAAGGCACTGCGCCGCCCATGAATACGCCCGCCACGGCGGTCAGGCCGACACCGACGCCGACACCGAGCAGCAGCACGATCAGCGCCTGGCTCAGGGCATCCCGGATCAGGGAGCCGGTGGTCGCGCCCAGCGCCTTCAGCGTCGCGATGTCCGGCTGCCGCTGCACGGTCCACACCGTGAAGAACGCGCCGATCACCAGCGCCGAGATGGCGAACAGCATGACGGTCATCAGGGTCAGCGACCCGTTCTCGGCCTGGTACGACGACATCGCGGACAGCGAGTCCTTGCTGCTGGTCGTGGTGGTGTGCGCGGTCGCGTTCACCGCGGACTGATCGCTCACGCCGGACACCGCGAGGATGGTGGCCGCGCCCGCGTGGGGGTTGAGGGACTGCCAGTCCGCCAACGTCATCCACACCACGGGGGTGTGCGCGTACCAGTCGTCATCGGTCACGCCCTGCACGGTGTAGGAGGCCGAGCCCAGATCGACGGTGTCGCCGGTCTTGGCGTCGAGGTCCTTGGCGGCGGCCTTGGACAGGATCACCGAGCCCGGATCGGTTGCCACACGCTTGCCGAAAGGCGTGCCCTGGACGCCGAACAGTGCCACCTGGGTGGGCGACGCGCCGTCGAGGGTGGCGCGGGTGCGGCTGATGCCGATCGGATCGACGGTGCCGCCCGCCGCCTGCCACGTCTGCACCTGCTCGGTGCTCAAGGTGGACGCGTCGAAGGAAGGGGAGGACCCGGTGTCGGAGAAGACGACCGTGTCGGTGTTGAGGGACTGGATGGCGGAGATGTTCTGGTGCGCCAATCCGGCCGTCAGGCCGCTGAGAAAGCTCACCAGCAGCGCGACCAGCGTGACCACCAGGGAAATGAGGAGGAAGCGGCCGCGGGCGGCCCGCAGATCTCTGAGTGCGACGAACATGATTCCACTGTGTCGTCGCGGACCTCGAAAACCATCGTCGAGCAGGACGGTTCCCGGACCAGCCAAGGGTGGGGCGGCGTTTCCTACTTTCGATGGATGCCGCGGCAATAGCCGGGCATAAGCTGGTCGCGTGCACCGCTCGCCACTCACCCCGGTCTTCTCCGCCCTGCAGGCGGGACTGCATGTCATGGTGGTGGCGCTCACCATCGTGGTGGCGGTGCAGGAGTTCCTGACGGGTTCGCATCGCGTGCCGGTCGTGGTGCTCGCGAGCGTCTTTCTCGGCGTCTACTTCGCCGGCGGCCGGTTCCGTCGCGATCTTCCTGCGGCCCGGGTGTGGCTGGGCCTGTTGACGCTGCTGTGGCTGGGCCTGGTGATCGTGGCTCCGCTGGCGGTGTACCTGGTGTTCGGACTGTTCTTCCTGTATCTCCATCTGCTGCCGCGCAATTGGGGGCTGCTCGCGGTGACCGCGGCCACGGTGGTGTCGGTGGTCGGGTTCGCCGCACACCGCGGCTGGACGGTGGCGGGTGTGATCGGCCCGCTGCTCGGCGCCCTGGTCGCAGTGGCCATCGGGCTCGGCTACCAGGCGCTGTTCCGGGAGGCCGCCGAACGGCAGCGCCTCATCGACGAATTGCTCGCCACCAGAAACACTCTCGCCGAACAGGAACGCACCGCGGGCAAGATGGCCGAGCGGGAACGCCTGGCCCAGGAGATCCACGACACGGTTGCCCAGGGCCTCAGCAGTATTCAACTGCTGCTGCACGCCGTCGAGCGCGCCGCTCCGGAGCATCCGGCGCTGGAGAAGATCCGGCTGGCCCGCGAGACCGCCGCCGACAGCCTGGTCGAAACCCGCCAGCTCATCGCGGAACTCACGCCCGCCGCACTCGAAGGCCAGTCCCTCGCCGGTGCGCTGCACCGCATTGCCGAGCGGGCCGCCGCGCCCGGCCTGGATGCTCAGGTGCTGGTCGAGGGGGAGCCGCAGGCGCTGCCCATGTCCATGGAGGCCGCCCTGGTCCGCATCACCCAGGGCGCGGTCTCGAATGTGGTGCGGCACGCCCACGCTCAGCGCATGCGGGTCACCCTCACCTACGCCGATGACGCCGTGCACCTGGACGTGGTCGATGACGGCGTCGGCATCGATCCCGCGGTGCTGGCCGAATCCCCTTCCGGCAGCTTCGGTCTCAATGCCATGCGCAGCCGCGTGGAGCAGCAGGGCGGCACCATGGATGTCGAATCCGAACCCGGCCACACCGCGGTCACCGTCTCCTTCCCCCTGGAGGAGCAGCCCACCTTCCCCTCGGAGCAGAAATGATCCGCATCCTCCTCGCCGACGACCACGCCATCGTCCGCGCGGGCCTGCGCGCGCTGCTGGACTCCAGCGTCGCCGAAACCGATTGCGACGATATCGAAGTCGTGGGCGAGGTGGCGACCGCCGAAGAGTCCGTGGCCTTCTGCTCGACCACCCCCGTCGACCTGGTCCTGATGGATCTGCGCTTCGGCCCCGGCAAGTCCGGCGCGGACGCCACCGCGGCCCTGCGCGATCTCCCGAATCCGCCGAATGTCCTGGTGGTCACCAACTACGACACCGACGCCGACATCCTCGGCGCGATCGAAGCGGGCGCGGTCGGCTACATCCTCAAGGACACCCCGCCCGCCGAACTGCTGGCCGCCGTCCGCTCGGCCGCCGAGGGGGAGAGCGTCCTGTCGCCCTCGGTCGCCTCGCGTCTCATGACGCGAGTCCGCAAGCCCGACACCACCTTGAGTCCCCGCGAGATCGAGGTCCTCCGCCTGGTGGCCGACGGCCATTCCAACCGGGAGATCGGCAAGCGCCTGTTCCTCTCCGAGACCACCGTGAAATCCCACCTGGTCCACATCTATTCGAAGCTCGGCGTCAAATCCCGAACCTCCGCCGTGGCCCGGGCTCGCGAGCGCGGGGCCATCTGAGGTCGTACGGTGTCGCCCATGGCCTCACTGTCCGATCAGCGTGTACGCGACTTCCTGACCGAGGGCACCCGGACCGGCAAGCTCGCCTTCGTGGCGAGCGACGGCCGCCCCCTGGTGGCGCCCGTCTGGTTCATCCTCGAAGGCGACGAGATCGTCTTCAACACCGGCAAGGACACGGCCAAGGGCCGCTCGATCCAGCGCGACGGCCGCCTGAGCCTCTGCGTGGACGTCTCCGCACCCCCGTACTCCTTCGTTCAGGTCCAGGGTGTGGCCGAAGTCTCCGAGGACCCGGACGAACTGCTCCGCACCGCTACCGACATCGCCGCCCGCTACATGGGCCCCGGCCGCGCCGACGAATTCGGCAAGCGCAATGCCGTCCCCGGCGAACTCGTGGTCCGCCTCCGCCCCACCAAGATCGTCACCAACTTCTCGGTCAGCGGCTGATCGCGGAGCTGGTGGCGGCCGGGCGGTTCGCCTGAGCGGGTGTGCGAGACTCGGCCGATGACAGTGCACTTCATCGGGGCCGGGCCGGGGGCGGCGGATCTGCTGACCGTACGGGCGGTCGAGCTGCTGCGGCGGTCGCCGGTGTGCCTGTACGCGGGGACCTATCTGGATCCCGAGGTGCTGGGGCACTGCGCGCCGGATGCCGAGCTGATCGATACCCAGCGGCTGGATCTGGACGAGATCGTCGCGCACTGTGCGCGGGCACACGCCGAGGGCAAGGACGTCGCGCGCTTGTGCTCGGGCGATCCCTCCTTGTATTCAGCGCTCACCGAGCAGAAGCGCAGGCTGGACGACCTGGGAATCCCCTGGGACGTGACGCCCGGGGTGCCGGCGTACGCGGCCGCCGCGGCGCTGCTGGGTGCGGAGCTCACCGTGCCGGAGCAGGTGCAGTCGGTTGTGTTGACCCGCACGCAGGCGCGGTCGACCGCGATGCCGGAATCGGAGGCGCTGGCAAATTTCGCGCGCACCCGGGCGACCCTGATCCTGCATCTCGCCATCACCCGGATCCGGACCCTCGCGCAGGAGCTGGTTCCCGACTACGGCGCGGACTGCCCGGTGGCGGTGGTCTACCGTGCGACCCAGCCTGAACAGCAGGTTCTCCGCGGCACCCTGGCCGATATCGCCGATCGCGTGGAGGCGGCCGGACTGCGGCAGGCGGCTGTGATTCTCGTCGGTCCCGCGTTGGCCGAAACCCTGAACTGTGCCCAGTCGCATCTGTACGATCCTGCTCGCGATAGGTCGCACATCACTGGCTGAAGGTACGAAATGCGATGATAGTTAAGGGCTATGGCCCTTTCTTATTGTCGCTTGCGCGCTGACGGTAGATTGGACCGAGTGTCCGTCACCAAGTTTGCGACTGTGGCTGCCCTGCAGCGGCCGACGGGTGTGGTCGCGCCCATGTAACAAGATCGGCCAGCTGGGGGGATACCCCAGGGAGTCTCAATTTACGGTGAAGTGAGCCCCGAACACCGGACGCCACGCTGAAGCAGGCGTGGCGTCCTGTTCGGGTTTTCGGCGGGGAGCGCTGCGTGTCGTGGTGTTCCGGAAGCGAGGTTTGGGTTGGACCGGCTGGATTTCGGCGGCATCGGCGAAGCTGGCAGCGAAATCGCACCGGGATCGGGCGAACTTTTCCCGCTGTCGCCGGCGCAGCTCGGCATCTGGTATGCCCAGCACCTGGACCCGCAGGTCCCGATCAATATCGCCCAGTACGTGGAACTGCGCGGCGAACTCGACATCGAGTTGCTGGAACGCGCCATGGTCCACGGCTCGGAGGAGTTCGGGTCGGGCTTCCTGCGCATCGTCGAGCGTGACGGCGAGCCCATGCAGATGGTGGACCACTCGCTGGACCGCACCATCTACCACGTCGATCTGACCGATGAGGCCGATCCGGCCGCCGCGGCCCGGGTCTGGATGCGCGCCGACTACAGCGCCCCGCTGGACCTCACCCGGGACCGCCTCATCCGCACGGCCATGCTGAAACTGGCCGACGGCCATTACTACTGGTACGCGCGCATCCACCACATCGTGCTGGACGGCTTCGGCGCGGTGACCTACATGACCCGCGTCGCCGAGCTGTACACCGCGTACGTCCGTGGCGTCGAGCCCGCGCCGCACAAGCTGACCGACCTGCCCACCCTGGTCGAGCAGGAATTCGCCTACCGCGAGAGCAGCCGATTCAAGTCGGACAAGGAGTACTGGGCAGAGCGGGTCGCTGGGCTCGAGGACGGCACCAGCCTGGTCGGTCGCTCCGCGCCGCCGGCCGCCATCAACCGGATTGCCACGGGCGCGCTCAGCGAGGACCAGAGCTCGCTGCTCGACGACGCCGTGGCACGCCACGAGTCGTCGCCCGCGGGTCTGCTCATCGCCGGTTTCGCCGCCTATCTCGCGCAGTGGACCGGCAGTGAGGACGTCATCCTCAGCCTCCCGGTGACCGCGCGCACCACCGCGATCATGCGCCGCTCCGGCGGCGCCGCCTCCAACATCGTGCCGCTGCGCCTGCGCGTCGGCCACGGCGTGACCGTGACCGATCTGCTCAAGCAGGTGCAGGTCGAGGTGTCGGGTGCGCTGCGTCACCAGCGCTACCGCGCCGAGGACATTCGCCGGGACACGGCGAGCCGTGCATCAGGCACCGCCACGGGTGAATTCACCGGCGGCGAGGTGGGCTCGCAGTTCTTCGGCCCGTGGGTCAACATCATGTTGTTCCACAACGAGGTCGTGCTCGGTGACATCACCGGTGAATACAGCGTGCTGTCCACCGGTTCCATCGAGGATCTGGGCGTCAACTTCTACCAGTCGGTGAAGGGCACCCGGAATCACATCGATTTCGAGACCAACCCCAACCTGTACTCCGAGGACGAGACCGAGCGTCACCACGCGCGGTTCCTGGAGTTCTTCGACCGCTTCCTGGCGGCGGGGGAGGAGCAGCCCGTCTGGGGCCTGCCCATCACTACCGCGGCCGAGCGCACCCGCACCCTGGTGGAGTGGAACTCCGCCGCGCACGAGGTGCCGGTCACCACGCTGCCGGCGTTGCTGGACAAGCAGATTCCGCTGACTCCGGACAATGTCGCCGTCGAGTTCGAGGGCGAGCAGCTCACGTACGCCGAGTTCGGTGCGCGCGTCAATCGCCTGGCCCGCTTCCTCATCGAGGACGGCGTCGGCCCGGAATCGCTGGTCGCCCTGGGCATGCGCCGCTCGCTCGACCTGGTCGTCGGCATGCACGCGGTGCTGCGCGCCGGTGGCGCCTACGTGCCGATCGACCCGGACCACCCGGCCGACCGCACCGCCTACATCCTCGAGTCCGCGGCACCGGTCTGTGTGCTGACCACCGCTCGCGATGAGCTCGAGCTGCCGGAATCAGTGCGCCGCTTGGAGATCGACACGCTCGACGTCTCCGGCTTCTCCGCGGAGCCGGTGGCCGATGCGGATCGCCTGGCCCCGCTGCGCCCGGACAACACCGCCTACGTCATCTACACCTCGGGTTCGACCGGCCGCCCCAAGGGCGTCGCCGTCACCCACCACGCCATCGTCAATCAAGAGCTGTGGATGCTCGACGAGTATCCGCTCACCGAAGACGATGTCTACCTGCAGAAGACCGCCACCACCTTCGACGTGTCGCTGTGGGGCTACTTCATGCCGCTGCTGGTGGGCGCGAAGCTCATCGTGGCGACCCCGGACGGCCACCGCGATCCGCTGTACGTGGCGGAGATGATCGAGCGCCACGGCGTCACGGTCACCGACTTCGTGCCGTCCATGCTGACGGTCTTCGTCGCGCACGCCACCCGGGCCCAGTGTGCCTCGCTGAAGTACGTTTTCGTGATCGGCGAGGCGCTGCCGCCGGAGACCGGCGCGGGCTTCCGCGAGATCACCTCGGCCGGCCTGCACAACCTGTACGGCCCCACCGAGGCCGCGGTCTCGGTCACCTACTGGGAGAACACCGCCGCCGACACCGTCACGGTGCCGATCGGTCTGCCCGAGTGGAATGTCGAAGTCTACGTTCTGGATTCGCGGCTGCGGCCCGCCGCCATCGGCGCCGCGGGTGAGCTCTACCTCGCGGGCCGTCAGCTGGCCCGCGGGTACAAGGGCCGTCCGGATCTGACCTCGGATCGCTTCGTCGCGAACCCGTTGTCGCCCAACGGCGAACGCATGTACCGCACCGGTGACCTCGTCCGCTGGAACGATGCGGGCGCACTGGAGTACATCGGCCGCACCGACTTCCAGGTGAAGTTCCGCGGTCAGCGCATCGAGCTCGGTGAGATCGAGACCGACCTGCTGGCCCACCCGGCCGTCAGCCAGGCCGCCGTCCTGGTCATGGACACCGCCACCGGTCAGCAGCTGGTCGCCTATGTGGTCCCGGTCCCCGGCCAGTCCATCGATCCGGCGGAGCTGACCCGTTTCGCCGCCGAGAAGCTGCCGTCCTACATGGTTCCGGCGTCGATCATGGTGCTGGACGCCTTCCCGCTCAACACCTCCGGCAAGTTGGACCGCAAGGCCCTGCCGGAGCCGGTGTTCAGCGCGGATGCCGCCGGCTACCGCGCGCCGCGCACCGCCGCCGAGGAGATCGTGGCGGGCGTGTTCGCCGATGTGCTCGGCCACGACCGGGTCGGCATCGACGACAACTTCTTCGATCTGGGCGGCAACTCGCTGGTCGCCACCCAGGTGGTGGCCCGCATCTCGGCCGCGTTCAGTACCCGCCTGGGTGTGCGCGCGCTGTTCGAGACCCCCACCGTGGCGGGCCTCGCCGCGCGGGTGGAAGCCGCTGGGCCGTCCGATGTTTCGCGTACTCCGCTGGTGGCGCAGGAGCGCCCCGATCGGGTGCCGCTGTCGCTGGCGCAGCAGCGCATGTGGTTCCTGAACCAGTTCGACCCGAATGTCCCCACCTACAACCTGCCGTTCGTGGTGCGGTTGCGCGGGCAGGTCGATATCGAGGCCCTGCAGCTGGCGCTGGCCGATGTGGTCGCGCGCCAGGAATCCCTGCGCACCATCTTCCCCGAGTCCGGCGACGGCGGCTTCCAGCAGGTGCTGCCGATGTCCGAGGTGGAGCTGGGCATCGAGGTCATCGATCTCGCCGAGGCCGAATTGCCGTCCGCGCTGGCGGAATTCGCCTCCGCCGGTTTCGATGTCTCGACCCAGCTGCCGATTCGCGTGCGCGTGTTCCGGGTCGCCGGTGCGGCGGCGCTCGATGCCGACGAGGTCGATCTCGCGGTCGCCTTCGTGGTGCATCACATCGCGGCGGACGGCTTCTCGTTCGGGCCGCTCTCACGTGACATGACCGCCGCCTACCTGGCGCGCGTTGCCGGCCAGGAGCCCGCATGGGCGCCGCTGCCGGTGCAGTACCAGGACTTCAGCATCTGGCAGCGCGAGGTGCTCGGTTCGGAATCCGATGCCGAGTCCATGGCCGCCCGCCAGATCGCCTACTGGCGTGGGGCGCTGGCCGGGCTGCCGGATCAGCTGGACCTCCCGGCCGACCGTCAGCGTCCGCCGGTGCAGAGCTTCCACGGCTCCCGCGTCACCTTCGACATCCCGGCCGAGCTGCACACCCGGCTGGCGGGTTTGGCGCGCGCCCAGGGTGTTTCGCTGTTCATGGTCATGCACAGCGCGCTGGCCGTGCTGCTGTCCCGGCTCTCGGGCACCAGCGACATCGCCATCGGCACCCCGGTCGCCGGTCGTGGTGAGCAGGCGCTCGACGACCTGATCGGCATGTTCGTCAACACCCTGGTGCTGCGTTCGGAGGTGGATGGGGCCCAGCGCTTCACCGACTTCCTGGCCCGCACCCGGGAGACCGACCTGGCGGCCTTCGCCAATACCGATGTCCCGTTCGAGCGGCTGGTCGAGGTGCTCAACCCGACCCGTTCGCAGGCCCGGCACCCGCTGTTCCAGGTCATGCTGTCGTTCCAGGAGATGTCGCACGGCTCCATGGAGCTGCCCGGCCTCACCGTCTCCGCGGACGAGCTCGAGGTCGACATCGCCAAGTTCGACCTGCAGTGGACGCTGACCGAGCAGCGCGGCCTGGCCGGTGAGCCGGCCGGGCTGGCGGTGGTGCTGTCCTACGCCACCGATCTGTTCGACGCCTCGACCGTGGCCGAGTTCGGGCAGCGCTACCTGCGCGTGCTCGAAACCGCCGTCGCCGCACCGGACACCGTGGTGCGCGACATCGACGTCCTCGACGCCGGTGAGCGCGAGACCGTGCTGCACGCGTGGAATCACACCGCGCGTGAACTCCCCTCCGCCGCAACCGTTCTCGACCTGTTCGAGCGGCAGGTGCGGATCCGGCCGGACGCCACCGCGCTGATCTTCGATCCGGGCGAGCGCAGCGGCAGCATGTTCGGCCCCGCCGAGGAGCTGAGCTACGCGGAGTTCTCCGCGCGCGTGAATCGCCTGGCGCGCAGGCTGATCGACGCCGGCGTGGGCCCGGAGTCCCTGGTCGCGGTGGGCATCCGCCGCTCGGTGGACATGCTGGTCGCCATCTACGCCACCCTCACCGCGGGCGGCGGCTACGTGCCGATCGACCCGGACCACCCGGCCGAGCGCACCGACTACGTGCTGCGCACCGCCGAGCCGGTGGTGCTGCTCACCACCGCCGACGATGCGGTGGAAACCTCGGATTGCCCGGTGCTGCACCTGGATTCGCTGGATCTGGGCGACTACAGCGCCGCCCCGGTCACCGACGCGGACCGGCTGGCGCCGCTGCGGCCGACCAATGCCGCCTACGTGCTGTTCACCTCCGGCTCGACCGGCCGCCCCAAGGGCGTGGCCATCCCGCATGCCGCGGTGCTCAACCAGATCGCCTGGATCACCCGCGAATACGACATCGACGACACCGATGTGATCCTGCAGAAGACGCCGGTCACCTTCGACGTCTCGGTGTGGGAGCTGTTCGGCTCGCTGGCCGTGGGCGCACAGCAGGTCATCGCCGCGCCGGACGGCCACCGCGATCCGATGTACCTGTCGGAGGTCATCGGCCGGCACCGGGTCACCATGACCTCGTTCGTGCCGTCCATGCTGAGCGTGTTCGCCTCCAGCGCCTCGTCGGCCGAATGCCTGTCGCTGCGTGCGGTGCTGGTCGCCGGTGAGGCGCTGCCGCCGGCCACCGTGACCGCCTTCCGCCGCTTCTCCACCGCGGCCGTGCACAACCTGTACGGTCCGACCGAGTTCACCGTGCACGCCACCTACGCGCCCATCGACGCGCCCGTGGTCACCTCGGTGCCCATCGGCCGCCCGGTGTGGAACGCGCAGACCTATGTGCTGGACGAGGGCCTGCGCCCGGTGCCCGCGGGTGTCCCGGGTGAGCTCTACCTGGGCGGTGTCCAGGTGGCGCGCGGCTACTTCGGCCGCCCGGACCTGAGCGCCGAGCGCTTCGTCGCCAACCCCTACGGCGAGCCGGGTTCGCGCCTGTACCGCACCGGTGACCTGGTGCGCTGGAACCACAACGACCCGGGCGTCATCGACTACATCGGCCGCACCGACTTCCAGGTGAAGTTCCGCGGCCAGCGCATCGAGCTCGGCGAGATCGAGACCGCGCTGCTGGACCACCCCAAGGTGCAGCAGGCCGTGGTGCTGGTCATCGACACCGTGGCCGGCGATCAGCTGGTCGCCTACATCGTGGCCGGCGGCCCGGTGGATCTGGACGGCGTCAAGACCTCGCTGCAGCGCACCCTGCCCGCCTACATGGTGCCGGGTTCGATCATGGTGCTGGACGCGTTCCCGGTGAACGCCTCCGGCAAGCTGGACCGCCGCGCGCTGCCCGCGCCGCGCTTCGAGGTGCGCGAATTCCGTGCTCCCACAACGCCGATCGAGGAGATCGTCGCCCAGATCTTCGGCGAGGTGCTGGGCATCGCCCGGGTCGGCGTCGACGACGACTTCTTCGAACTGGGCGGCAACTCGCTGATCGCCACCCAGGTGGCTACCCGACTGGGCACGGCCCTCGACACCCGCGTGCCGGTGCGCATGCTGTTCGAGGCCGCCACCGTGGAAGCCCTGGCGGCCCGGGTGGAATCGCACGTCGGCGACGGCGGCCGCAAGGCCCTGGTGGCCCGCGAGCGGCCCAGCGAGGTCCCGCTTTCGCTGGCGCAGCAGCGCATGTGGTTCCTCAACCGCTTCGACACCGCCTCGGCGGTGAACAACATCCCGGTCGCCATCCGGCTCTCCGGTGAGCTCGATATCGCGGCCCTGCAGGTCGCGGTCATCGACGTCATCGACCGGCACGAGTCGCTGCGCACCGTCTTCCCGGAGACCGCGCACGGCCCGGTGCAGCGGGTGCTGGACGCCGCGCAGATCGTGCCCGACCTGACGCCGGTGCCGGTCACCGAGTCGAATCTGATCGACCACCTGGTCGAGCTGGCCACCATGGCCTTCGACGTCACCGGCGAAGTGCCTTTGCACGCCGCGCTTTTCGAGATCAGCGAGACCGAGTACATCCTCGGCATGGTGGTCCACCACATCAGCGCCGACGGCTGGTCCATGGGCCCGCTGGCCCGCGACGTCATGGTCGCCTACGCCGCCCGCACCTCGTGGGAGGCCCCGGCCTGGGCGGAACTGCCGGTGCAGTACGCCGACTACGCGCTCTGGCAGCGCGAGGTGCTCGGTTCCGAGGACGACCCGGATTCGCTGATCGCCAAGCAGATCCGCTACTGGACCGACGCGCTCGCCGATCTGCCGGACGAGCTGGTGCTGCCCGCCGACCGGCAGCGTCCGGCCGTGGCCAGCTACCAGGGTGGCACCTACCCGTTCGCCATCTCCGCCGAAACCCAGCAGGCGCTGGTGGATCTGGGCCGCCGGCACAATGCCTCGCTGTTCATGGTCATGCACAGTGCGCTCGCGGTGCTGCTGGCCCGCCTGTCCGGGACCGGCGACATCGCCATCGGCACCCCGGTGCACGGCCGCGGTGAGGCCGCGCTCGACGACCTCATCGGCATGTTCGTCAACACCCTGGTGCTGCGCACCGAGGTGGACGGCAGCGAGACCTTCGCCGATCTGCTGGCCCGCTCCCGCGACACCGACCTGCACGCCTTCGCGCACGCGGACGTGCCGTTCGAGCGGCTGGTCGAGGTGCTCAACCCGGCCCGCTCGCAGGCTCGCCACCCGCTGTTCCAGGTCATGCTGACCTTCCAGAACACCCGGCAGGCCAGCCTGGAACTGCCCGGGCTCTCGGTCAACGGCATCGACTACGACGCCCGCCTGGCCAAGTTCGACCTGCAGCTGACCCTGCAGGAGGCGCAGGACGACCACGGCGAGAACGCCGGCATGTCCGCCGAGATCTCCTATGCGCTGGACCTTTTCGACGAGTCCACCATCGCGGCCTTCGCGCACCGCCTGGACCTGATCCTGGCAGCCGTTGTCGCGGACCCGGACCGGCCGCTCGGCGATATCGACCTGTTGGTCGCCGACGAGCGCGAGCGGGTGCTCGACGACTGGAACGACACCGCGTTCAACCTGGCGCGGGTGCTGCCCGCGTTGCCGGAGGGCGAGGCCGCGACGCTGGTGTCGCTGTTCGAAGCACAGGCTCTGACCAGCCCCGATGCGCCTGCCGTGGAATTCGAGGGGACAGGTCTGTCCTACGCCGAGTTCGCGGCGCGGGTGCACCGGCTGGCCCGCAAGCTCATCGCCCAGGGCGTGGGCGCGGAATCGCATGTGGCGCTGGCCATCCGGCGCTCGCTGGATCTGGTCGTCGCCATGCACGCGGTGCTGGAGGCCGGTGGCGCGTACGTGCCGCTGGATCCGGATCAGCCGGACGAGCGCATCGACCACGTGCTCGACACCGCCCGCCCGGTCGCGATCCTCACCACCAGCCGCGACGATTTCGTCACCGGCCGCAATGTGCCGGTGCTCGAGGTCGACACCCTGAACCTGGAGGCCTACTCCGACGCGCCGATCACGGATGCCGAACGGGGACAGGCGATCCGGCCGGAGCACACGGCCTACGTCATTTTCACCTCCGGTTCGACCGGCCGCCCGAAGGGTGTCGCGGTCGAGCACGGTGCGATCGTGAACCGCCTGCTGTGGATGCAGCACGAGTACCCGATCGACGCGAACGACGCTGTCCTGCAGAAGACTCCGGCCACCTTCGACGTGTCGGTCTGGGAGTTCTTCTGGCCCCTGCAGACCGGCGCCCGCCTGGTGGTCGCCAGGCCGGACGGCCACCGCGACCCGGTGTACCTGGCCCAGGTCATCGCCGAGACCGGCATCACCACCGCCCACTTCGTGCCGTCGATGCTGTCGGTGTTCGTCGCCACCCTCGGCAACGAGAACGGCGACTCCTCGGTCCCCGCACCGCGTTTGCGGCAGGTCTTCGCCTCGGGTGAGGCGCTGCCCGCGCCGACCGCGCAGAAGCTGCGCGAGCTCACCGGTGCGCGTCTGCACAACCTGTACGGCCCGACCGAAGCGGCCGTCGACGTCACCTACCACGAGGTCGTGGACACCGACACCGTGTTCGTGCCGATCGGCCGCCCGGTCTGGAACACCGAGACCTACGTGCTCGACGCCCGCCTGCACCCGGTCGCGCCGGGTGTCGCGGGTGAGCTCTATCTGGCGGGCGATCAGCTGGCGCGCGGCTACCTCGGCCGTCCCGACCTGTCCGCCGATCGCTTCGTCGCCAACCCGTTCGTCTCCGGCGACCGCATGTACCGCACCGGCGACCTGGTCTCCTGGACCGCCGACGGCGAACTGAACTACCTGGGCCGCACCGACTTCCAGGTCAAGCTGCGCGGTCTGCGCATCGAGCTCGGCGAGATCGAGGCCGCGCTGCTGGCGCAGCCGGCCATCGCCCAGTCGGTCGTGGTGGTGCGCACCGATGCGCACGCCGGTGATCAGCTGGTCGGCTATGTGGTGCGTGAGGCCGACGCGGTCGTGGACGTCGACGCGGTCAAGGCCGCGCTGAGC
The DNA here is from genome assembly GCF_042754085.1 of Nocardia sp. NPDC059236. Taxonomy (NCBI): domain Bacteria; kingdom Bacillati; phylum Actinomycetota; class Actinomycetes; order Mycobacteriales; family Nocardiaceae; genus Nocardia; species Nocardia sp. NPDC059236. The sequence continues at coordinate 344,220 of NZ_JBHZAF010000003.1, read as the reverse complement.
GGCTCGCTGCCCGCCTACATGGTCCCGGCCGCGCTCGTGGTGCTGGACGCCTTCCCGGTCAACGCCTCCGGCAAGCTGGACCGCCGGGCACTGCCCGCGCCGGTCTTCGAGGCCAAGCGCTTCCGCGCCCCCTCGACCCCGATCGAGGAGATCATCGCGCAGATCTTCGCCGATCTGCTCGGCGTCGAGCGCGTCGGCGTGGACGACGACTTCTTCGAGCTGGGCGGCAACTCGCTGGTCGCCACCCAGGTGGTGGCCCGCCTGGCCGCCGCGCTGAACGCCGAGATCGGCGTGCGCGTGCTGTTCGAGGCCCCGACCGTGGCCGCGCTGGCCGCCCGCGTCGAGTCGCACGCGGGAACCGGTGTGCGCCAGGCCCTCACGGTTCGGTCCCGGCCGGAGTACCCGCCGCTATCGCTGGCGCAGCAGCGCATGTGGTTCCTCAACCGGTTCGATCCGGACTCGGCCGCCAACAACATCCCGGCGGCCGTAAGGCTCACCGGCGCACTGGATCTCGACGCCATGCGCGGGGCCATCGCCGACGTGGTGGCGCGGCACGAGTCGCTGCGCACCCTCTACCCGTCGCACGAGGGCGTCGCCTACCAGAAGGTGCTGCCCACCGGCCGCGCCATCCCCGAGCTGGATGTGCTGGACGTGACCGAGGGCGAATTGTTCGCCGCGGTCTACGACTTCGCCGCCCGCGGCTTCGACGTCACCACCGAGACCGCTGTCCGCCTGCGCGCCTATCGCCTCGCGGCCGACGACCACGTGCTGGTGCTGGTGGCCCACCACATCGCCGCCGACGGCTTCTCGATGAACCCGCTGGTGCGCGACCTCATGACCGCCTACATCGCGCGCAGCAACGGCGAGACCCCGGGCTGGACCGAACTGCCGGTGCAGTACGCGGACTACGCGCTGTGGCAGCGGGAAACGCTGGGCTCGGAAGAGGATCCGCGCTCGCTCATCGCCGAGCAGCTCGACTACTGGCGCGGCACCCTGTCCGGCCTGCCGGACGAGCTGCGCCTGTCGGCCAAGCCGCGCCCGGCCGTCGCGTCCTACGACGCCGGCACCCACCGGTTCCAGGTGCCGGGCGAGCTCATCGCCGGCCTGAACCGGGTGGCGCAGAGCAATGGCACCACCCTGTTCATGGTGGTGCACAGTGCTTTCGCCGCACTGCTGGCGCGCCTGAGCGGCACCGAGGACATCGCGGTCGGTATTCCGGTGGCGGGCCGTGGCGAGCAGGCCCTCGACGATCTCGTCGGCATGTTCGTCAACACCCTGGTGCTGCGGTCGCCGGTCGACGCCGGCACCAGCTTCACCGACCTGCTGAAGACCGTGCGCGAACGCGATCTGCAGGCCTTCGCCCACGCGGACGTGCCGTTCGAGCGGCTGGTCGAGGTGCTCAACCCGGCCCGCTCGCAGGCCCGGCACCCGCTGTTCCAGGTCATGCTGTCGTTCCAGAATCTGGGCCGCGCCTCGCTGGAGCTACCAGGTCTGAGCGTGTCCGAGCTGGCCATCGACCAGCAGTCGGCCAAGTTCGATCTGCAGCTGACGCTGAGCGAGGTCATCGACGGTGCCGCGGCGGGCCGCGAATTGGACACCGCGGCCATGGACGCCGAACTCGTCTATGCGACAGACCTTTTCGACGCGCAGTATGCCGATATCTTCGCGCAGCGCTTCGTGGCCATGCTCACCGCCGTGGCCGCGGACCCGACCCAGCTGGTCGGCGATGTCGAGCTGCTGAGCGAGGCCGAACGTCGCCAGCTGCTGGTCGGCTGGAACGAGACCGCGTTCGAGCTGGACACCGCACTGCCGGAGATCTCCGAAGGCGCTGCGGCGACGCTGGTTTCGCTGTTCGAGGCGCAGGTCGCGCTGACTCCCGAAGCGACTGCTGTCACCTTCGAGGGGACGCCCGGGCGGAGCCCGGAAAATAAGACACAGCTGTCCTACGCCGAGTTCGCGGCTCGGGTCCGCAAGCTCGCGCGCTGGCTCATCGCCGAGGGCGTCGGCCCGGAATCCTTTGTGGCGCTGGGTATGCGCCGCTCCATCGACCTGGTCGCGGGCATGTACGCGGTCACCGTCGCCGGTGGCGCGTACGTGCCGCTGGATCCGGATCACCCGGCCGAGCGCACCCAGTACATCCTCGAGACCGCGCAGCCGGTCTGTGTGCTGACCTCCGGCGACGACCTGGAAGGCGTTGACGCGCGCCAGGTCCGGATCGACGAGCTGGACCTGTCCGGCTTCGCCGACACCCCGGTCGCCGATGCCGAGCGCCGCTCGCCGCTGCGCCCGCAGAACACCGCGTACGTGATCTTCACGTCCGGCTCCACCGGCCGCCCCAAGGGTGTGGCCGTGAGCCACGCCGCGATCGTGAACCGTCTGGTGTGGATGCACGCCCAGTACGGGCTGGCCGCCTACGACGTGGTGCTGCAGAAGACCCCCGCCACCTTCGACGTCTCGGTGTGGGAGTTCTTCTGGCCCTTGCAGGTCGGCGCGCGCCTGGTGGTCGCCAAGCCGGACGGCCACCGCGATCCGGCCTACCTGGCCGAGATCATCGTCCGCGAGGGCGTCACGGTCACCCACTTCGTGCCGTCCATGCTCGCGGTCTTCGTGGCCGAGCCGGCCGCGGCCGACTGCGTCAGCCTGACCAATGTCTTCGCCTCCGGTGAGGGCCTGCCCGCGCCGACCGCGCAGAAGCTGCGCGAACTGACCGGCGCTCGCCTGCACAACCTGTACGGCCCCACCGAGGCCGCGGTCGACGTGACCTTCCACGAGGTCACCGACGCCGACCTGGCCTCGGTGCCGATCGGCGCGCCGGTCTTCAACACCCAGGTGTACGTGCTGGATTCGCGTCTGAAACCGGTTCCGGTGGGTGTCGCGGGTGAGCTGTACCTGGCGGGCGATCAGCTGGCCACCGGCTATGTGGCGCGCCCCGACCTGACCGCGGATCGTTTCGTGGCCAACCCCTTCGGCGCCGGCGCCCGCATGTACCGCACCGGTGACCTGGTCACCTGGACGGGCAATGGCGAGCTGGAGTACCTGGGCCGCACCGACTTCCAGGTGAAGCTGCGCGGCCTGCGCATCGAGCTCGGCGAGATCGAGTCGGCGCTCACCGCGCTGCCGTCGATCGCCCAGTCCGTGGTGGTGGTCCGCACCGACGAGCGCACCGGCGATCAGCTGGTCGCCTACCTGATCGCCGCCGACGGTCACCTCGACCTCGACGCGGTCAAGGACGAACTGTCCGAGCAGCTTCCGGCCTACATGGTCCCGGCCGCCTTCATGGTGCTGGACGCCTTCCCGCTCAATGCCTCCGGCAAGCTGGACCGCAAGCAGCTGCCCGTGCCCACCTTCGCCGCCAAGACCTACCGCGCCCCGGTCACGCCGGTGCAGCAGACGGTCGCCGGCACCATCGCCGACGTGCTCGGCCTGGACCGGGTCGGCCTGGACGACGACTTCTTCGAGCTCGGCGGCAACTCGCTCATCGCCACCCAGGTGATCGCGCGCCTGTCGGCCGCCCTGGACGCCGACATCCCGCTGCGCACGCTGTTCGAGGCCACCACCGTGGCTTCCCTTGCCGCGCAACTGGAATCGCGCGTCGGCACCGGCGCCCGCGCGGCGCTGGCCGCCCAGGAGCGCCCGGAGCTGGTGCCGCTGTCGCTCGCACAGCAGCGCATGTGGTTCCTGAACCGCTTCGACAACCGCACCGCGGTCAACAACATCCCGGTGGCGCTGAAGCTCACCGGCGCGATCGACCCGGTCGCCTTCACCGCCGCCATCGGCGACGTACTGGCCCGCCACGAGTCGCTGCGCACCATCTATCCCGAGGTCGAGGGGGACGGCTACCAGCGCATTCTGCCGCTGTCCGAGGTCGACTTCGAGGTGCGGAGCGAGACCGTCACCGCGGCCGACCTGACCGCCCGCGTCACCCAGCTCGCGAGCGTGTTCTTCGACGTCACCCGCGAACTGCCGTTCCGCGCCACCGTGCTCAGCCTCAGCGAAAACGAGCACGTGGTCGTGCTGGTGCTGCACCACATCAGCGCGGACGGCGTCTCGCTGCGCCCGCTGCTGCGGGATGTGGTGGCCGCCTACCTGTCCCGCAGCACCGGCGAGGCCCCGGCCTGGGCGCCGCTGCCGGTGCAGTACGCCGACTACACACTGTGGCAGCGCGAGATCCTCGGCGCGGAAACCGATTCCGAGTCCCTGGCGGCCCAGCAGATCGCCTACTGGACCGACCGGCTGGCCGACCTGCCCGAGCAGATCGAGCTGCCCGCCGACCGCCCGCGGCCGGAGATCGCCACCAATGCCGGTGGCACCTACGACTTCTCGATCGACGCCGAGCTGCACCGCGCCCTGACCGGCGTGGCCCGCGAGCACGACGTCACCCTGTTCATGCTGGTGCACGCCGCCCTCGCCACCTGGGCCGCGCGCCTGTCCCGGGCCACCGACATCGCCATCGGCACCCCCATCGCGGGCCGCGGCGAACGCGCGCTGGACGACCTGGTCGGCATGTTCGTCAACACCCTGGTGCTGCGCAGCGAGGTGCGGCCGGACGCCGCCTTCCGCGACCTGCTGGCCCAGGTGCGCCGCACCGACCTGGCCGCCTTCGCGCACGCCGACGTGCCGTTCGAGCGTCTCGTCGACGTGCTCAGCCCGGTCCGCTCGCAGGCGCACCACCCGCTGTTCCAGGTGGCGCTGACCTTCGAGGCCGCCGGGGCCAAGGACGCCGCGGCGGTCGCGCTGCCGGACCTGGAACTCGAGGTCGTCGAATTCGACCCGGGCACCGCCAAGTTCGACGTGCAGCTCACCGTGAGCGAGCGCGCCGACGGCTCGCTGGGCCTGTCCTGGAACTACGCCGCCGACCTGTTCGACGCCGAGACCGTCATCTCCTTCGCCGAGCGCCTGGTCCGGATCCTGCGCGCGGTCGCCGAGGATCCGGCCGCGCTCATCGGCGATATCGACCTGCTGGGCGAGGGCGAGCGCCACAATGTGGCCGAGCACTGGGTCTCCGCGGGCGAGGACATCGTCGCGCTGGCGCAGACCGCGCGGGCCGCGGTCGCCGAGGCCGAGCGCGCTGTCGCCGAGGGCACCTCGGGCATCGCGCCCGAGGCCGCCGCCCTGCTCGCGCTGGGCGCGTCCGCCGAGCGCCTGGCCAACCCGCTGGCCGCCCTGGCCAGTCCGTTCGTGGCGGCCGACGCCACCCTGTCGAGCCTGTTCGACCTGGCGGTGGCCGCGAATCCGGAGCGCGTCGCGGTGCGTTTCGGCGACGAGGAACTCACCTACTTCGACCTGGACCGCCGCGCGAATGTGCTGGCGCGCCGCCTGATCGGTGAGGGCGCGGGACCGGAATCGCTGGTCGCGGTGCTGCTGCCGCGTTCGGCTGATCTGGTGGTGGCGCTGCTGGCCGTGATCAAGACCGGTGCGGGCTACGTGCCGATCGATCCCACCTACCCGGCCGACCGCATCGCCTACGTGCTCTCGGACGCGCGGCCGACCAGCGTGATCACCGACTCGACCGTGCAGGTCGAGCTCCCGGCCGAGCTGAACACCGTCCTGCTGGACGGGTTCTCGCTGGAGGCGGGCAATATCGTGGACGCGGCCGACGGGCCGGTCACCGATGCCGACCGCCGGGCCGCGCTGCGCCCGGATCACGTCGCCTACGTCATCTACACCTCCGGCTCCACCGGCCGCCCCAAGGGCGTGGCCGTGGCGCACCGGAATGTGGTGCGGCTCATGGCGAACACCGATCGCGAGTTCGGCTTCGGCTCCGACGACGTGTGGACCCTGTTCCACTCCTACGCCTTCGACTTCTCGGTGTGGGAGCTGTGGGGCCCGCTGCTCTACGGCGGCAAGCTCGTCGTGGTCGACTACTACGTCTCCCGCTCGCCCGAGCAGTTCCTGGAACTGCTGCGCCGCGAACAGGTCACGGTGCTCAACCAGACCCCGTCGGCCTTCTACCAGCTGGCCGAGGCGGACCGGATCGCGACCTCGGCGAGCCGGGAATCGGATACCGCCGCCGGTGACCAGCAGTCGCTGGCGCTGCGCTACGTCGTCTTCGGCGGTGAGGCGCTCGAGCTGCGCCGCCTGTCGGATTGGGTTGCCCGCCACGGTGACTCCACGCCGTACCTGGTGAACATGTACGGCATCACCGAGACCACCGTGCACGTGTCCGTGCGCGTGCTCGATGCCGACACCATCGCCGCCGCCACCGGTTCGGTGGTCGGCCGGGCCATCGCGGGCCTGCGCGTCTACGTCCTCGACGACCGCCTGCACCCGGTGCCGGTCGGTGTCGCGGGCGAAATGTACGTCGCCGGACCGCAATTGGCGCGTGGCTACCTGGGCCGCCCCGACCTGTCCGCGGCCCGCTTCGTGGCCAGCCCGTTCGGCGTGCTGGGGGAGCGGCTGTACCGCTCCGGCGACGTGGCGCGCTGGAACCGCTTCGGTGAGCTGGAATACCTGGGCCGCGCCGATGACCAGGTCAAGGTGCGCGGCTTCCGCATCGAGCTCGGTGAGATCGAGTCCGCCGTGCTGGCCCAGCCGGGCGTGGCCCAGGCCGCGGTCATCGTGCGCGAGGACCAGCCGGGCGATCAGCGCATCGTGGCCTACGTGGTGCCGGAGAACGGCATCGCGCCGGCCGTGGACGCCGTCCGCGACGGCGCGGCCGAGCTGCTGCCGTCCTACATGGTCCCGTCCGCCATCGTGGTGCTGGACCGAATCCCGTTGACCGTCAACGGCAAGCTGGACCGCCGGGCGCTCCCGGCTCCGGCCGCGCAGGCGCGGGCCTTCCGCGCCCCGGAGACCCCGGTGCAGGAGACGGTCGCCGCCGTCTTCGCCGAGGTCCTGGATCTACCGCGGGTGGGCCTGGACGACGACTTCTTCGATCTGGGCGGCAACTCGCTCATCGCCACCCGGGTGGTGTCGCGCATCGGCGCGGCCCTGGACACCACGGTCGCGGTGCGCACCCTGTTCGAGGCCACCACGGTCGAGGCCCTGGCCGCCCGCATCGAATCGCATGCCGACGGTGCGTCCCGCGCCAAGCTCATGGCCCGCACCCGCACTCCCGGTGAGCTGGTGCCGCTGTCGTTCGCGCAGCAGCGCATGTGGTTCCTGAACCAGTACGACACCTCCTCGGCGGCCTACAACCTGCCGCTGGCCATCCGCCTGACCGGTGAACTCGACACCGCCGCACTGGAACTCGCGGTCGCGGACGTGGTCCGCCGGCACGAGTCGCTGCGCACCCGGTACCCGGAGCACGGCGGCACCCCGATGCAGGTGGTCGTCCCGGCCGAGGAGATCGCCCTCGACCTGCGGCCGGTCACCGTCGCGGCCGACGACGTGACCGCCACTGTGACCGCCTTCGCCACGCTGGGCTTCGATGTGGCCGAACAGGTTCCGCTGCGCGCCCGCCTGTTCCGCGTCGGCGGCGAGGACGCCACCGAACATGTGCTCGTGGTGGTCGTGCACCACATCGCGGGTGACGGCTTCTCGATGTCCCCGCTGGCCCGCGACGTCATGGTCGCCTACACCGCGCGCAACCAGGGCGCGGTTCCGGGCTGGGCCCCGCTGGCCGTCCAGTACGCCGACTTCGCCGTCTGGCAGCGCGAAGTGCTGGGCTCCGAAGAGGACTCGTCCTCGATCATGGCCCGCCAGGTGGCCTACTGGCAGCGCGTGCTCGGCGGCGTGCCCGACGAGCTGGCCCTGCCCACCGACCGCCCGCGCCCGGCCATCGCCTCGCACCGCGGCGCCACGCTGCAGCGCACGCTGTCGCCGGAGCTCATCGCGGCGCTGGAAGACGTTGCCCGCCGCCGGGGTTCGTCGCTGTTCATGGTCATGCACAGCGCCCTCGCGGTGCTGCTGGCCCGGCTGTCCGGCGGCGACGACATCGCGGTCGGTACCCCGGTCGCCGGTCGCGGTGAGGCCGCGCTGGACGACCTGGTCGGCATGTTCGTCAACACCCTGGTGCTGCGCACCGGCATCGACCCGGCCGAGTCGTTCACCGACCTGCTGGACCGCGTGCGGCACGCCGACCTCGACGCCTTCGGCAATGCCGACGTGCCGTTCGAGCGGCTGGTGGAACTGCTCGCGCCCGAGCGCTCGCAGGCCCGCAACCCGCTGTTCCAGGTCATGCTGGCGTTCCAGAACCTGGATCGCACCAGCATCGAGCTGCCGGGGCTGACCGTCTCCACGCTCGACCTCGACGAGAACATCTCCCGCTTCGACCTGCAGTTCACGCTGTCGGAGCAGGACTCCGGGATGGCGCTGGCGCTGACCTATGCCACCGACCTGTTCGACGAGGCCACCGCGGCCGGATTCGCGCAGCGCTGGGTGCGGGTGCTCGAGGCCGTCGCGGGCGACCCGGAGCTCGGCGTCGGCGCGATCGACATCCTGGACCAGGACGAACGCGCCGAGCTGGTGGCCCGTTTCGGCCTGCCCGCCGTCCCGGCGCGCACGCTGCCCGAGCTCATCGCCGACGCCGTCGCCATCGATCCGGCCGCGACCGCGGTCGTGTTCCAGGGGCGGAGTCTGTCCTACGGCGAGCTGGATGCGCGCTCGAACCGCCTGGCGCGCTTGCTCATCGAGCGCGGCATCGGCGCCGAGGATCTGGTCGCCGTGGCCGTGCCGCGGTCGGACGACTCCTACTTCGCCGAATGGGCGGTGTCCAAGACCGGTGCGGCCTTCGTGCCGGTGGACCCCAACTACCCGGCCGACCGCATCGCCCACATGGTCACCGACTCCGGTTCGCCGGTCGGCCTCACCGTGGCGTCGGTGCGCGCGGACATGCCGGACTCGGTCGAGTGGCTGGTACTGGACGAGTTGGAGCTGGGTGCGTTCGCGGACAGCGCGATCGCCGACACGGAGCGGGTGCGCCCGCTGCGTCCGGAGCACCCGGCCTACGTCATCTACACCTCCGGTTCCACCGGTGTGCCCAAGGGCGTCGTGGTCACCCACGCGGGTCTGGCCAACTTCAGCGTCGAGCAGGCCGAGCGGTACGCGCTCGATTCCTCCTCGCGTGCACTGCATTTCGCGTCGCCGTCGTTCGACGCGTCCATGCTGGAGTTCCTGCTCGCCATCGGCAAGGGCGGCACCCTCGTGGTGGTCCCGCCGGGCACCTACGGCGGTGAGGAGCTCGCCGAGCTGATCCGCCGCGAGCAGGCCACCCACGCCTTCATCACCCCGGCCGCGCTGTCCACCTTCGGACCGGCGGGCCTGGACTCGCTGCGTGTGCTGGTCGCCGGTGGTGAAGCCGTCCCCGCCGATCTGGTGGAGAAGTGGGCGGTTCCGCTGGCGGACGGCACCATTCGTGCGTTCCACAACGGGTACGGCCCCACCGAGACCACCATCATGACCAACATCAGCGATGCGCTGGTGCCGGGTGACCTGGTCACCATCGGCGGTCCCATCCGGGGCATGCAGTCGCTGATCCTCGACAACCGTCTGCGCCCCGTTCCGGTGGGTGTCGCGGGTGAGCTGTACCTGTCGGGCATTCAGCTGGCGCGCGGCTACCACGCACGACCGGGCCTGACCGCCGACCGGTTCGTCGCCAACCCGTATGTGGCGGGCGAGCGCATGTACCGCACCGGTGACGTGGTGCGCTGGACCCCGGACGGCTTGGTCGAGTACGTCGGCCGTTCCGACTTCCAGGTCAAGGTGCGTGGTTTCCGCATCGAGCTGGGCGAGATCGATGCCGCGCTGGCCTCGCACGAGTCCGTCGACTTCGCGGTCACCGTGGGCCACAAGAACGCCGCGGGCGCGACGTCGCTGGTGTCGTACGTGGTGGCCACGCCGGGGCATTCGATCGATGTGGCGGCCGTGACCGCGCACGTCGAGGCGCGTCTCCCCGCGTACATGGTGCCGTCGGCGGTCATGGTCATCGACCGGGTGCCGCTGACGCCGGTCGGCAAGCTGGACCGCCGGGCGCTGCCCGAGCCGGTCTTCGCCACCGAGGTGGTCTTCCGCGCGCCGCGCAATGCCCTCGAGCACACCATCGCCGAGGTCTTCGCCGAGGTGCTGGGCCTGGAGCGGGTCGGCATCGACGACTCGTTCTTCGCCCTGGGCGGCGACTCCATCGTCTCCATCCAGCTGGTGTCGCGGGCCAAGGCGCGCGGCGTGGTGTTCAGCCCGCGCGACGTGTTCGAGCAGCGCACGGTCTCCGGTCTGGCCGCCGTCGCGGAAACCGCGGACGGCCAGGGCGATTCGACCCCGCAGCTGACCGAGCTACCGGGCGGCGGCGTGGGCGTCATGCCGCTGACCCCCGTCGTGCGCTTCATGGCGGGCCGGCCGGGCGAGTTCGGCCGCTTCAACCAGACCATGGCGCTGGAGCTGCCGATCGGCATCGATCGCGCGGGCATCGCCGCCACCGTCGGTGCGGTCATCGACCGCCACGACATGCTGCGGGCGCGCCTGCGCCGGGTGCCGGACGCGGACTGGATCGTCGAAACCGCCGCTCCCGGAACGATCGACGCGGATGCGCTGATCGATCGCACCGAGTTCGACGCCGGCGTCACCGACGCGCAGCTGGTCGAGATCGCCACGGCTGCACTGGATGCCACCCTCGGCAAGCTGGATCCGGCTGCGGGACAGGTCATCCGGTTCGTGTGGCTGGAGCCGTCGGACGCCACGGCGAGCCGTGAATCGGGCACCGCTCGTGCTGGGCGTCTCGTCGTCGCCGCGCACCACCTCGTGGTCGACGGCGTCACCTGGCGAATCCTGGTGCCGGACTTCGTCGCCGCCTGGGGTCAGCTGTCCGCCGGACAGACCCCCGAACTGGTCGCGCCCGCCACCAGCATGCGCACCTGGGCGCACGCCCTCGAGCGTGAGGCCGCCACCGACGAGCGCGTCGCCGAACTCGAATTCTGGCGCACGGTCGTCGAGGGCCCGGACCCGCTGCTCACCGAGCGCGCCATGGATCCGGCCGTCGACGTCACCGCCACCATCGAGAAGCACCGCGTCGAGCTGTCGGCCGAGGCCACCAAGGCGCTGCTGACCACCGTGCCCGCGCTGTTCCACGGTGGTGTCAACGACGGCCTGCTGACCGCACTCGCCTTGGCGGTGGCCAAGTTCCGTGCCGCCAAGGGACTCGGGGAGAAGTCTGCCCTCGTCCGCCTCGAGGGCCACGGCCGTGAGGAAGAGGTCGTGCCCGGTGCCGACCTGTCCCGCACGGTCGGCTGGTTCACCGCCATCTTCCCGGTGCGCTTCGATCTGTCCGGCATCGACGTGGACGCCGCCCTCACCGGCGGGCCCGCCATGGGCCGGGCCATCAAGGCCGTCAAGGAGCAGCTGCTCGCGGTGCCGGACAAGGGCATCGGCTACGGCCTGCTGCGCTACATGAACTCCGACTCCGCCTCACAGCTGCCCAAGCAGCTGCCGGGCCAGGTCAGCTTCAACTACCTGGGCCGCGTCAACGAGGGCGATGTGCCGGAGGCGCTGCGCGGCTTCGGCTGGATCCCGGCTCCCGAGCTGGCGGATCTGGCCGGCGCCTACGACGGCGACATGCCCGCCATGGCCCCGATCGACATCAACGCCATCGTGGTCGGGGAGAAGCTGACCGCCAATATCGGCTACCCGAGCACGCTGATCGGTGCGCAGGAGATCGCCGAATTCGCGGCGCTGTGGACCTCGGCGCTGGAAGCCGTTGCCCGGCATGCCGATTCCGCTCAGGCGGGCGGGCACACCCCGTCCGACTTCGGTCTGGTGCGCGTCACCCAGCGCGATATCGACGGCTGGGAGAATCAGTACGGCGCGCTGAACCAGGTGTGGCCGCTGTCCGCGCTGCAGGCCGGTTTGCTGTTCCACGCGCAGCTGGCCGCCACCTCGGTCGACGTGTACACCGCGCAGGCGGTGCTCACCCTCGAGGGCCGTGTCGACGCCGACCGGCTGCGGTCGGCCGCGCAGGCGCTCATCGAACGCCACGAAATCCTGCGCACCGCCTACGTGAACGACGCGTCGGGTGTTCCGGTGCAGGTGGTCATCGACGGCGTGCAGGTGGCGTGGACCAACCACGACCTGACCGATATCGCCGACGAGGACGCCCGCGCGGCACGTGCGGCCGAGATCATCGCCGCCGACCGCGTACAGCGCTTCGACCTGACCGCGCCGCCGCTCATCCGCTACACGCTGGTGCGGACCGCCGCGAACAGCTACCAGCTGGCCGTGGCCAACCATCACATCCTGCTCGACGGCTGGTCCATGCCGCTGCTCATGCAGGACCTGCTGGTGCTGTACGCCACGCACTCCGACACCGCGGTGCTGCCGCCGGTGCGCTCCTACCGCTACTTCCTGGAATGGGTTGCGCAGCAGGACCGTCCGGCCTCGCTGGCGGCGTGGCAGCGGTCGCTGCACGGCGTCTCCGAGCCGACCCTGCTCACCCGCCCCGACGCGGGCCGCGAGATCACCGCCCTGTCCGGCGAGTACTTCTTCGACCTGGACGAGGCCGCGACCGCGCGCCTGACCGCGCTGGCCGCCGACCTCGGCGTCACCCCGAACACCGTGCTCCAGGTCGCCTGGGGCATCCTGCTCGGCCGCCTCACCGGCCGCGAGGACGTGCTCTTCGGCACCACGGTGTCCGGTCGCCCGGCCCAGCTGTCCGGCGTCGAGTCCATGGTGGGTCTGTTCATCAACACCGTGCCGGTGCGGGTCGCCTTCGACCCGGCCGAGCCGGCGAGCGCGCTGCTCACCCGCACCCAGGGCGAGCAGGCCGACCTGCTCGACCACCACTACGTGGGCCTGGCCGACATCCAGACGGCCGCGGGCATCGGCGGACTCTTCGACACCCTGGTCGTCTTCGAGTCCTATCCCGTCGACGCCGAGGGCATCCGGTCCCAGGCCGCCGATATCGACGGCATGGCCGTCACCGGCCTGGACGCCGCGGACGCCACCCACTACCCGCTGACCCTCATCGCCCAGCTCGACACCCGCCTGCGCATCCGCGCCGGCTACCTGCGCGACCTGTTCGACGAGGACACCGTCCACCGCATCGCCGACCGCCTGGTGCGCGTGCTGACCGCCATCACCACGGAACCCGCTGCGGCCGTGGGCGATATCGAACTGCTGGACGCACCCGAACGCGAGCTGGTCGTCGAGCGCTGGAACGACACCGCCTTCGACGTCGAGGCCGTGCTCACCGAGCACAAGGCCGAGGCCGCGACCCTGGTCGCGATGTTCGAGGCGCAGGTGGAGCGGACGCCCGACGCGACCGCGCTCAGCTTCGAGGGGTCGAGTCTGTCCTACGCCGAGTTCGCCGACCAGGTGCACCGCCTGGCGCGCTGGCTCATCGAGCGTGGTGTCGGAGCGGAATCGTTCGTGGCCCTGGGTATGCGGCGTTCCATCGACCTGGTCGTCGGCATGTACGCCGTCACCGTGGCTGGTGCCGCCTACGTGCCGCTGGATCCGGATCACCCGGCTGAGCGCATCGAGTACATCCTCGAGACCGCCGACCCGGTGACCGTGCTGACCTCCGGCGAGGACCTGCCGATCGATACCGCGCAGGTTCGCATCGACATGCTGGAACTGGCCAGCTACTCGGCCGCTCCGCTCACCGATGCGGATCGCCGTGCGCCGCTGCGGGAGTCGAACAACGCGTACGTGATCTTCACGTCCGGTTCGACTGGTCGCCCGAAGGGCGTGGCGGTGCCGCACTCGGCGATCGTGAACCGCCTCGTCTGGATGCAGGCGGCCTACGGGCTGACCGCCGACGACGTCGTCCTGCAGAAGACTCCGGCCACCTTCGACGTGTCGGTGTGGGAGTTCTTCTGGCCCTTGCAGATCGGCGCGACGCTGGTCGTGGCCAAGCCCGAAGGCCACCGCGACCCGGCGTATCTCGCGGATCTCATTGCCCGCGAAGGTGTGACGGTCACCCACTTCGTGCCGTCCATGCTCGCGGTGTTCGTGGCCGAGGAGGCCGCCGCGCGCTGCACCAGCCTGCGCAAGGTCTTCGCCTCCGGTGAGGCGCTGTCGCCCAAGCCCGCGCACAAGCTGCGTGAACTCACGGGCGCGGAGCTGCACAACCTGTACGGCCCGACCGAGGCCGCGGTCGACGTCACCTTCCACCAGGTCGTGGACGCGGACATCGATACCGTGCCGATCGGCCGCCCGGTGTTCAACACCGAGGTGTACGTGCTGGATTCGCGTCTGCGGCCGGTTCCGGTGGGTGTCGCGGGTGAGCTGTACCTGGCGGGCGATCAGCTCGCGACCGGGTATGTCGCGCGCCCGGACATCACGTCGGATCGCTTCGTGGCCAACCCCTTCGGGGACGGCGAGCGCATGTACCGCACCGGTGACCTGGTCACCTGGACCGCGGACGGCGAGCTGGAGTACATCGGCCGCACCGACTTCCAGGTGAAGCTGCGCGGTCTGCGCATCGAGCTCGGCGAGATCGAATCCGCGCTCACCGCACTGGATTCCATCGCGCAGTCGGTAGTCGTGGTGCGCAGCGACGTGCACACCGGCGATCAGCTGGTCGCCTATGTCATCCCGGCGGCGGGCCACACCGTGGACGTCGAGAAGGTGCGCCTGGAGATCGGCGAGAGCCTGCCCGCGTACATGGTGCCGTCGGTCGTGATGGCGCTCGACGAGTTCCCGCTCAATGCCTCCGGCAAGCTGGACCGCAAGGCGCTGCCCGCACCGGTGTTCGAGGCCGCGGTGTTCCGCGCTCCCGTCACCCCGGTCGAGCAGATCGTGGCCGGCGTGTTCGCCGAGATCCTCGGCCTGGAGCGGGTCGGCCTGGACGACGACTTCTTCGCGCTCGGCGGCAACTCGCTCATCGCCACCCAGGTGGCGGCGCGCCTGTCGGCCGCGCTGGACACCCACCTGGGTGTGCGCGAGATCTTCGAGGCGTCGACCGTGGCCGCACTGGCGGCGCGCGCCGAAACCCATTCCGGCGCGGGCACTCGCCAGGCGCTGATCGCGCAGCAGCGGCCGGAGCGGCTGCCGCTCTCGCTGGCTCAGCAGCGCATGTGGTTCCTCAACCGGTTCGATCCCGAATCGGCCGTGGACAATATCCCGGCGGCCGTGCGCCTGTCGGGTCTGGTGGACCGCCAGGCCCTGCAGATCGCCGTCGCCGACGTGCTGGCGCGGCACGAGTCGCTGCGCACCCGCTACCCGGAGATCGACGGCCAGGCGTTCCAGGAGATCGTCCCCACCGCACAGGTCATTCCGGACCTGACGCCGGTCGAGGTCTCCGAAGCCGAGCTGCCGCAGGCGCTCTCGGAGCTGGTGCTGAGCGGCTTCGACGTCACCGTGGACGTGCCGTTCCGGGCCCGGCTGTTCGAGGTCAGCCCCACCGAGCACGTGCTCGCGCTGGTGGTGCACCACATCTCGGCCGACGGCTTCTCCATGGGCCCGCTCACCCGGGATGTCATGACCGCCTACGGCGCTCGCGTCGAGGGCGGCGAGCCCGGCTGGCAGCCGCTGGATGTCCAGTACGCGGACTACGCGCTGTGGCAGCGCGCGGTGCTCGGCGACGAGACCGACGCCGAATCCGTGATCTCCCAGCAGATCTCGTACTGGCGCGACTCGCTGCGCGGCCTGCCCGACCAGCTGGACCTGCCCGCCGACCGGCCGCGTCCGGCCGTCGCGTCGGGCCGTGGTGCGACGCACGTCTTCACCGTCGATCCCGACACCCACGCCAAGCTGACCGAACTGGCCCGCACCCGCGGCGCCACGCTGTTCATGGTCATGCACTCCGCCCTGGCGGCGCTGCTGTCGCGGCTGTCGGGTGAGGCGGACATCGTGATCGGCACCCCGGTCGCCGGTCGTGGTGAACGCGCCCTCGACGACCTCATCGGCATGTTCGTCAACACCCTGGTGCTGCGCACCGAGGTGGACGGCGGCGCCGGCTTCACCGAGCTCCTGGACACGGTGCGCGCCACCGACATCCAGGCCTTCGGCCACGCCGACCTGCCCTTCGAGCGCCTGGTCGAGATTCTCAACCCGGCCCGTTCGCAGGCGCGGCACCCGCTGTTCCAGGTCATGCTGTCGTTCCAGAACACCGGCATCACCGAACTGGAACTGCCCGGCCTGACCGTGAGCGCCGTCGATCTCCCGATCGATACCGCCAAGTTCGACCTGCAGCTGGTCCTCACCGAGCAGCTCGGCACCAGCGATGTCGCGGGCAACGGCCACGGCGCGACCCCGTCCGGCATCACCGCCGAACTCATCTACGCCACCGACCTGTTCGACGCGGCCACCATGGAGCGTTTCGCCGACCGGTTCGACCGGCTGCTGAAGGCCATTGCCGCACAGCCGGAACGGGCCATCGGCGATATCGACCTGCTGATCTCCGGCGAGCGCACCCGGGTGCTGCGCGACTGGAACCGCACCACCGCCGACGTCTACTCGGTGCTGGCGGAACTGACCTCGGGCACCCTGTCGGGCGAGACCACCGCCGAGGGCGAGATCGTGCGCAGCGCCTCCGGCGACGCGGGCGAGACCCTGGTCGCGCTGTTCGAGGCCCAGGCCGAGCGGACCCCCGAGGCGACCGCGGTCAGCTTCGAAGGGACAGGTCTGTCCTACGCCGAGTTCGCCGGACGGGTGCATCAGCTGGCCCGCAAGCTCATCGAGGCCGGGGTCGGCCCGGAGAGCCTGGTGGGCTTGGGCATTCGCCGTTCGGTGGACCTGGTGGTCGCGATGTACGCGATCGTCGAGGCCGGTGGCGCGTACGTGCCGCTGGACCTGGACCAGCCCGCCGACCGCATCGACTACGTGCTCGAGACCGCTCGGCCGGTGTGCGTGCTCACCACCGAGCGGGACGGATTCACCCACGCGAGCGTCCCGGCCGTCGCGGTCGACACCGTCGACCTGTCGGGTTACTCCGACGCCGTGCTGACCGACGCGGATCGCAGTGCGCCGCTGCGGGCTTCGAACACCGCCTACGTGATCTTCACCTCGGGTTCGACCGGTCGCCCGAAGGGTGTGGCGGTGCCGCACTCGGCGATCGCGAACCGCCTGGTGTGGATGCAGGCCGAGTACGGCCTGACCGCCGCCGACGTGGTGCTGCAGAAGACTCCGGTCACCTTCGACGTGTCGGTGTGGGAGTTCTTCTGGCCCTTGCAGATCGGCGCGAAGCTGGTCGTGGCCAAGCCCGACGGGCACCGGGATCCGGTGTACCTGGCCGAGACCATTGCCCGCGAAGGCGTCACGACCGCGCACTTCGTGCCGTCGATGATGGCCGTGTTCGTCTCGGAACCGGCCGCCGCGGACTGCACGAGCCTGCGCCTGGTCTTCGCTTCCGGTGAGGCGCTGCCCGCGACCACCGCCCAGCAGCTGCGCCGGGTCACCGGCGCCGCCCTGCACAACCTGTACGGCCCGACCGAGGCGGCCGTCGACGTCACCTATCACCAGGTCACCGACGCCGACACCGAGACCGTGCCGATCGGCCGCCCGGTGTTCAACACCCAGGTGTACGTGCTGGATTCGCGCCTGCACCCGGTCGCGCCGGGCATGGCGGGCGAGCTCTACCTGGCGGGCGTGCAGCTGGCGCGCGGCTACGTGGCGCGCCCCGACCTGTCGTCGGATCGCTTCGTGGCCAACCCGTTCACGCCGGGCAAGCGCATGTACCGCACCGGTGACCTGGTCACCTGGACCGCGGACGGCGAGCTGGAGTACATCGGCCGCACCGACTTCCAGGTCAAGCTGCGCGGTCTGCGCATCGAGCTCGGCGAGATCGAGGCCGCGCTGACCGCCCACGAGTCGGTCGCCCAGGCCGTCGTGGTGCTGCGTTCCGATGCCCGCACCGGTGACCAGCTGGTCGCATACGTGGTTCCGGCGCAATCGGCTTCGACCGAACCGGTCGCCCTCGGCGCGGACGCCCTCGACGTGGAGGCCGTGCGCGAGCACCTGGCCGCGCAGCTGCCGTCCTACATGGTCCCCGCCGCCTTCGTGGCCCTGGGCGCGTTCCCGCTCAGTGCCAACGGCAAGCTGGACCGCCGCGCGCTGCCCGAGCCGGAGTTCGCCGCCCGCGAATTCCGTGCCGCCGCAACGCGTGCCGAGGAGATCGTGGCCGGCGTCTTCGCCGAGGTGCTCGGACTGGCGAGCCCGGTCGGCGCGGACGACGACTTCTTCGAGCTGGGCGGCAACTCGCTGATCGCCACCCAGGTCGTCGCGCGACTGGGCGCGGCGCTCGACACCCGCATTCCCGTCCGCGCTCTGTTCGACGCCCCGAGCGTGGCCGCCCTGGCCGCGCGGGTGGAAGCGCAGGCGGGCACCGGTGGCCGCCGCGCGCTGGTGGCCCAGGCCCGGCCGGACGAGATCCCGCTGTCGCTGGCCCAGCAGCGCATGTGGTTCCTCAACCGCTTCGACACCGCCTCGGCCGTCAACAACATCCCGCTCGCGGTGCGCCTGACCGGCGACCTCGACGTGGACGCCCTGCTGGCCGCCGTCGGCGACGTGCTGGAGCGGCACGAGGTGCTGCGCACCGTCTACCCGGAGAACGCCGAAGGCCGTGGCGTGCAGGTCATCCTGCCCGCCGACCAGGTCCGCCTGGACTCGGCCGCCAATGCCGGCATCCACGGCGGCGGCACCGGCCTGGCCCCGGTCGAGGTGGCCGAGGCCGACCTGCGCGAGCGCATCGTCGAGCTGGTCCTCACCGGCTTCGACGTGACCGCCGCGGCCCCCGTACGCGCCGGACTGTTCCGGGTCTCGGATGCCGGGCAGCCCACGCACGTACTGGTTTTCGTGGTGCACCACATCTCCGGCGACGGCTGGTCGGTGCGCCCGCTGGCCCGCGACGTCATGGTCGCCTACGCGGCCCGCGCCACTGGTGAAGCGCCGCATTGGGCGCCGCTGCCGGTGCAGTACGCCGACTTCGCGCTGTGGCAGCGCGAAACCCTCGGCGACGAGGACGACGCGGACTCGCTGATCGCCCAGCAGGTCTCCTACTGGAGCAGCGAACTGGCCGGGCTGCCGGACCAGATCGACCTGCCCTCGGATCGCCCGCGCCCGGCGGTGGCGTCCAATGCCGGTGGGGTGCACGAGTTCTCGATCGACGCCGACCTCTTGGCCGGACTCAACGGCCTGGCCCGTGAGCACGGCGCCTCGCTGTTCATGGTCGTGCACGCGGCCTTCGCGGCCCTGCTGGCGCGCCTGTCCGGCGGCGAGGACATCGCCATCGGCACCGCGGTCGCGGGCCGTGGCGAGCAGGTGCTCGACGATGCCATCGGCATGTTCGTCAACACCCTGGTGCTGCGCACGGCCGTCGACTCGGGGGAGAAGTTCGCCGAGCTGCTGGCCCGCACCAAGGACACCGATCTGGCCGCCTTCGGCCACGCCGATCTGCCCTTCGAGCGCCTGGTCGAGATCCTCAACCCGGCGCGCTCGCAGGCGCGGCACCCGCTGTTCCAGGTCATGCTGTCGTTCCAGAACACCGGCGCGGCGACCTTCGCCCTGCCCGGGCTGGAAGTGGCGGGCGTGCCGCTGGACGTGGTCACTGCCAAGTTCGACCTGCACCTCAACCTGCGCTCCGCCTCCCCGCGCTTCGAGCGGGCCGACGGCGACGGCATGACCGCCGAATTCGCCTACGCCACCGACATGTTCGACCCGGCCACCATCGCCGCCTTCGGTGAGCGCCTGGTGCGCCTGCTGTCGGCCGTGGTCGCCGAGCCGACCGCGCTGGTCGGCGATATCGAGCTGCTGGACGCGGCCGAGCGCCGCCAGGTGCTGCGCACCTGGAACGCCACCGAGTACGACGTCAAGCGGGTCGCCCTGGGCGGCAAGAAGATCGAGGCCGAGGTCACCCTCGCGTCGATGTTCCAGACCCAGCTGAAGCAGACCCCCGACCTCACCGCGCTGGTGTTCGAGGGGACGAGTCTGTCCTACGGCGAGTTCGCCGCTCGCGTGCACAAGCTGGCCCGCCACCTCATCGCCGAGGGCGTCGGACCGGACACCTATGTCGCCCTGGGCATGCGCCGCTCCTTCGAGCTGCTGGTCGGCATGTACGCCGTCACGGTCGCCGGTGGCGCGTACGTGCCGCTGGACCCGGACCACCCGGCCGAGCGCAACCAGTACGTGCTCGACACCGCACAGCCGGTGTGCGTGCTCAGCACCCGCGGGGACCGGTTCGAAACCACCACGCGCACGCTGCTGATCGACGAGCTGGACCTGTCGGGCTACTCCGACGCCCCGATCACCGACGCCGACCGCACCGCCCCGCTGCGTGGCGACAATGTCGCGTACGTGATCTTCACGTCGGGTTCGACCGGCCGCCCGAAGGGTGTGGCGGTGAGCCACACGGCCATCGTCAACCGCCTGGTGTGGATGCAGACCGAGTACGGCCTGTTCGACGACGATGTCGTACTGCAGAAGACTCCGGCCACCTTCGACGTGTCGGTGTGGGAGTTCTTCTGGCCCCTGCAGATCGGCGCGGCCCTGGTCATCGCCAAGCCGGACGGTCACCGCGATCCGGGCTACCTGGCCGACCTGATCATCGAGACCGGTGTCACCACCGCGCACTTCGTGCCGTCGATGATGTCGGTGTTCGTGGCGGAGGAGAAGGCCGCCGAATGTGTTTCGCTGCAGCAGGTCTTCGCCTCCGGTGAGGCGCTGCCCGCGCCGACCGCGCAGAAGCTGCGCGAGCTCACCGGTGCGCGCCTGCACAACCTGTACGGCCCGACCGAGGCGGCCGTCGACGTCACCTACCACGAGGTGGAGGACACCGACACGCTGTCGGTGCCGATCGGCGCGCCGGTCTTCAACACCCGTGTGTACGTGCTGGATTCGCGCCTGCACCCGGTCGCCCCGGGTGTCGCGGGTGAGCTGTACCTGTCGGGCGTCCAGCTGGCGCGCGGCTACGTCGCCCGCCCGGAGCTGACCGCCGATCGCTTCGTCGCGGACCCGTTCCACGACGGCGAGCGCATGTACCGCACCGGCGACCTCGTCAAGTGGACCGGTCGCGGCGAGCTGGAGTACCTGGGCCGCACCGACTTCCAGGTGAAGCTGCGCGGTCTGCGCATCGAGCTCGGCGAGATCGAGGCCGCGCTCACCGCCATCGACGCCATCGCCCAGTCGGTGGTCGTGGTCCGCAGCGACGAGCGGCTCGGTGAGCAGCTGGTCGGCTATGTCATCCCGACCGCCGGCCACAGCGTCGACCTCGACGCCGTGCGCGCCGAGCTCCAGGACGGCCTGCCCGGCTACATGGTCCCGACCTCCTTCGTGGTACTGGACGCCTTCCCGCTCAATGCCTCCGGCAAGCTGGATCGCAAGCGGCTGCCCGCGCCGGTGTTCGAGGCCAAGGTCTTCCGCGCCCCGTCCACCCCGATCGAGGAGATCGTGGCGGGCATCTTCTCCGACGTGCTCGGCGTCGGACGGGTCGGCCTGGACGACGACTTCTTCGAGCTCGGCGGCAACTCGCTGATCGCCACCCAGGTCACCGCCCGCCTCGGCGCGGCCCTGGACACCCAGCTCGCGGTGCGCGATCTGTTCGAGGCGTCCACGGTCGCGGCGCTGGCCGCGCGGGTGGAGCGCAATGCCGGTTCCGGCCGGCGTCCGAGCCTGGTCGCCGGCGAGCGGCCCGCGCACCTGCCGCTGTCCCCGGCGCAGCAGCGCTACTGGTTCCTCAACCAGTTCGACACCAGCACCTCGGCGGTCGACAATATTCCGCTCGCGGTCCGCTTCACCGGCGCGCTCGACCTCTACGCCATGAAGCAGGCCATCGGCGACGTGATCGCCCGCCACGAGGTGCTGCGCACCGTGTACCCGCGCTCGGCCGCGGGCCCGCACCAGGTCGTGCTGCCCGCCTCGCAGACCGATCTGTCGCTGGTGCCGGAGGAGGTGACCGAGGGCGAACTGCTCGGCAAGGTCATCGAATTCGCCATGACCACCTTCGACGTCACCGTCGAGGTGCCGCTCGCGGTCAAGATGTTCCGTATCGCGGACAGTGAGACCACCCAGCACGTGCTGGCCTTCACCGTCCACCACGTCTCCGCCGACGGCTCCTCCATGGGCCCGATGGCGCGCGACATCATGGCCGCCTATGTGGCCCGGGTGAACGGCGATGTGCCGCAGTGGGCTCCGCTGCCGGTGCAGTACGCCGACTACGCGCTGTGGCAGCGCGAGGTGCTCGGCCGCGAGGACGACGCGGAATCGCTTGCCGCCAAGCAGGTCTCGTACTGGACCCGGGCGCTGACCGGGCTGCCGGACCAGCTGGAGCTGCCCACCGACCGGCCGCGCCCCCCGGCGCAGTCGTTCCACGGCAAGGCGCTGCGCTTCGATATCGACGCCGAGCGTCACGCCAAGCTGCACGAGCTGGCGCGGGCCAACAACGCCTCGCTGTTCATGGTCGTGCACGCCGCCCTGGCGGTGCTGCTGGCCCGCCTGTCCGGCACCGACGACATCGCGGTCGGCACCCCGATCGCGGGTCGCGGTGAACGCGAACTCGACGACATGATCGGCATGTTCGTGAACACCCTGGTGTTCCGGACCCAGGTCGACGGCGCCGCGAGCTTCGCCGACCTGCTCTCCGAGGTGCGCGAGCGCGACCTGGAAGCCTTCGCCAACGCCGACGTGCCGTTCGAGCGCCTGGTCGAGGTGCTCAACCCGGTCCGCTCCACCGCGCGCAACCCGCTGTTCCAGGTGGGCCTCTCGTTCCAGAACCTGGCCGAGACCGCCTTCGAGCTGCCGGGCCTGCACGTGGCCGCGGTCGAATTCGACTCGCAGCTGGCCAAGACCGACCTGCACGTCACGCTCTACGACCGGTACACCGAGGACGGCACCCCGGCCGAGATCCTCACCGAATTCGGTTACGCCACCGACCTGTTCGACGAATCGACCGTGCGGTCCTTCGCCGACCGGTTCGTGCGGGTGCTGGACGCCATCCTGGCCGACACCACCGTCGCGGTCGGCGACCTCGACCTGCTGGACGAGGACGAGAACGCGCGAATCCTGCAGCGGTGGAACAACACCGCGCAGGACCTGGAGTCGGTCATGGACGGCGGTTCCGAGGCCACCCTGGTCTCGCTGCTCGACCGGTCGGTGTCCGACGACCCGAAGGCCGTCGCCATCGTCGCCGACACCGCCGAGGGCACCGAGCAGCTGACCTACGCCGAGCTCGACGTCCGCGTGAACCAGCTCGCCCGCGAGCTCATCGCGCGCGGCATCGGCGCGGAAGACCGGGTGGCCCTGGCCATTCGACGGTCCACCGACCTGGTGGTCGCCATGTACGCGGTCGCCAAGTCCGGTGCCGCCTATGTGCCGATCGATCCGGATCAGCCCGCCGAGCGTGTCGGCTACATCCTGGAGACGGCCGCGCCCAAGGCCGTGCTCACCACGGCGGCAGTCGGGTTCGAATCCGAGCTGGCCGAGGTGCTGCGCATCGACGAGCTGGACCTGTCCGGCCACTCGGCCAAGCCGATCACGGCCGCCGAGCGGGTGCGCGAGCTGACGGCCGCGAACACCGCGTACGTCATCTTCACCTCCGGTTCCACCGGCCGCCCCAAGGGTGTGGCGCTGCCGCACGGCGCGGTCGTGAACCAGTTGCTGTGGAAGGTCACCGAATTCGGCCTCGACCCGGCCGACGCGGTGCTGCTCAAGACCGCCGCCACCTTCGACCTCTCGGTCTGGGAGTTCTGGTCCGCCGCCGCCTGCGGTGGCCGCATGGTCATCGCCGCGCCGGACGGCCACAAGGACCCGGCGTACCTGAACGAGCTCATGGCCCGCGAATGGGTGACCACCCTACACGTGGTGCCGTCCATGCTGGACGCGCTGCTCGCCGACGGGCTGCCGGATTCGCTGTGGCGCATCCTGGCCATCGGTGAGGCGCTGCCCGGCCCGCTGGCGCAGCGCGTGCTGCGGGAGCGGCCGCGCACCGAGCTGTTCAACCTGTACGGCCCGACCGAGGCCGCGGTGTCCATCACCAACCACCGGGTCACCACCCGCGACGAGCTGTCGGTGTCCATCGGCTCGCCCGAGTGGAACTCCCAGGTGTACGTGCTGGATGCGCGCCTGCGGCCGGTGCCGGTGGGCGTCTCCGGCGAGCTGTACCTGGCCGGCGCGCAGCTGGCGCGCGGCTACCACGGCCGACCGGACCTCACCTCCGACCGGTTCGTGGCGAACCCGTTCGCCGACAACGGTTCCCGCATGTACCGCACCGGTGACCTGGTGGCCTGGCAGGAGAACGGGGAGCTGGAGTACCGGGGCCGCACCGACTTCCAGGTGAAGATCCGCGGTTTCCGCATCGAGCTCGGCGATATCGAATCCGCGCTGCTGCGCCTGGATTCCGTCGCCTCGGCGGCCGTGGTCGCGCACACCGATCCGGTGCTCGGCGACCGCCTGGTGGCCTACATCGTCGGCAGCGACGGCGACCCCGACAAGCAGCAGCTGCAGTCGGCGCTGGCCGCCGAACTGCCGTCGTACATGATTCCGTCGGTCTTCATGCCGCTGACCGCGTTGCCGCTCAACGCCAACGGCAAGCTGGACCGTAAGGAGCTGCCGCAGCCCACCTTCGAGAAGGCGGTCTTCCGCGCCCCCGTCAGCCCGATCGAGCAGATCGTGGCGGGAGTGTTCGCCGAGGTGCTGCGTGTCGAATCCGGCCGCATCGGCCTGGACGACGACTTCTTCGCGTGGGGCGGCAACTCGCTGCTCGCCACCCAGGTGGCCGCGCGTCTCGGCGAGGCGCTCAACACCCGGGTGCCGGTGCGACTGATGTTCGAGGCGTCCACCGTGGCCGCGCTCGCGGCCCGCGTGGAACGCGACGCCGGCGCCGGTGGCCGCAAGGCGCTCACCGCCGGACCGCGGCCGGACAACATTCCGCTGTCGCTGGCCCAGCAGCGCATGTGGTTCCTCAACCGCTTCGACACCGCCTCGGCCGCCTACAACGTGCCGGTCGCGGTGCGGCTGTCGGGCCTGCTGGACGAGGACGCGCTGCGTGCCGCCATCGCGGATGTGGTTGCCCGCCACGAGATCCTGCGGACCATCTACCCGCAGACCGAGGACGGGCCGGTGCAGGTCATCCTGCCGCCGGCGCAGGCCGTGCCGGAGCTCGAGGTGCGCACCGTCACCGCCGACGAGGTGGTGGGCGCGGTGGTCGAGCTGACCACCACCGCCTTCGACGTGACCGTCGAGGTGCCGATCAAGGTGGCGCTGTTCAAGATCGAGGGTGAGGTCCCGGCTCCCGCGGCCGAGTCCGGTGCCGCGACGCGCGGGCAGTCGGAAGCCGCGGCGCACGCGGCGGCCTACACCTTCGACTTCGCCGATATCGAGCCCACCGGCCAGTTCCCGGTCGTGGACCCGAACGGCCCCGCGCCCGCGGAATACGTGCTGGCCCTGGTGATCCACCACATCTCCGGTGACGGTTCCTCGGTGGCCCCGCTGACCCGCGACCTGATGACCGCCTACGCGGCGCGCTCCATCAAGCAGAAGCCGGGCTGGACCCCGCTGGCGGTGCAGTACGCGGACTACTCCATCTGGCAGCGCGAACTGCTGGGCAGCGAGGACGATTCGGAATCGCTGGCGTCGAAGCAGGTCGCCTACTGGGCGCAGGCGCTCGCCGGCCTGCCGGATCAGCTGGACCTTCCGGCCGACCGGCCGCGTCCGGCGGTGCAGACCTTCGCGGGCGGCAAGATCGACGTCCGCATCGACGCCGAATTGCACACGGCGCTGGTCGAATTGGCCCGCACCGAGGGCGCGACGCTGTTCATGGTCGTGCACACCGCGCTGGCCGTGCTGCTGTCGCGCCTGTCGGGCTCCGACGACATCGCCATCGGCACCCCGATGGCCGGTCGTGGCGAGGCCGTCCTGGACGACCTCATCGGTATGTTCGTCAACACCCTGGTGTTCCGCACGCTGGTCGACGGCGGGCAGCCGTTCGCCGAGCTGCTGGCGCGCCAGCGCGAGACCGACATCCAGGCCTACGCCAATGCCGACGTGCCGTTCGAGCGCCTGGTCGAGGTGCTCAACCCGGCCCGCTCGACCGCGCGGCACCCGCTGTTCCAGGTGGGTCTGTCCTTCCAGAACCTGACCCGCTCCACCCTGGAGCTGCCGGGCCTGAGCGTGTCCGGCCTGGACGTCGACACCGAGCTGTCGCAGTTCGACCTGCACCTGATCGTCTCCGACATCTACGGCGAAGACGGTGCGGCCCAGGGCATCACCGGCATCCTGACCTACGCCACCGATATCTTCGACCGCGGCACCGTGCGCGACTTCGCGGATCGGTTCGTGCACCTGCTGCGCGAGATCGTGACCGCACCCCGCACCGCGGTCGGCGAGATCGAGCTGCTGGCCGGGGCCGAGCGGACCGAGATCCTGGAGCGGCGCAATACCACCGCGCACCAGGTGGATTCGGCCGCGACGCTGGTGTCCATGCTCGATGCGACGGTGGCGGCCAAGCCGACCGCCATCGCGCTCATCGGACCGGACAGCGAGACGCTGACCTACGCCGAACTCGGCGCCCGGGTCAACGGCCTTGCCCGCCACCTGATCTCGCTGGGAGTGGGCCCGGAGGCGCGGGTCGCGCTGGCGCTGCGGCGCTCCGTCGACCTGGTCGTGGCCATGTACGCGGTCTCGGTCGCCGGTGGCGCGTACGTGCCGGTGGACCCGGACCAGCCGGCCGAGCGGACCGGGTACATCCTGGAAACCGCCGCGCCGGTGTGCGTGCTGACCAATGCCGCGGCCGAGTTCACGACCGATATCGCGCCGCTGGTGCGGATGGACGGGCTCGCGCTGTCGGGTGCGAACCCCGGCCCGGTCACCGATGCCGAGCGGGTCGCCCCGCTGCGGCCCGAGCACACCGCCTACGTCATCTTCACCTCTGGCTCCACCGGTCGCCCGAAGGGCGTGGCGCTGCCGCACGCGGCCATCGCCAACCAGTTGCAGTGGAAGAGCGCGGAATTCGAGCTCGGCGCGGACGACGCGGTGCTGCTCAAGACCGCCGCCACCTTCGACCTGTCGGTCTGGGAGTTCTGGTCGGCCGCCGTGTCCGGTGGCCGCCTGGTGATCGCCGCGGCCGACGGGCACCGGGATCCGGCGTACCTCAACGAGCTGATGGCGCGCGAGCGGGTCACCACCCTGCACGTGGTGCCGTCCATGCTGGACGCGCTGCTCACCGCGGCCGAAGGGACGCTGAACGATTCTCTGCGGCGGGTCCTCGCCATCGGTGAGGCGCTGCCCGCGACAGTGGCGCAGCGCTTCCGCGCGGGCAATCCGGACGCCGGGCTGTTCAACCTGTACGGCCCGACCGAGGCCGCGGTGTCCATCACCAGCCACCGGGTCACCGATGCCGATCAGGGTTCGGTGTCCATCGGTGCGCCGGAATGGAATTCGCGGGTCTACGTGCTCGACGCGCGCCTGAACCCGGTGCCCGACGGCGTCTCCGGCGAGCTCTACCTCGCCGGTGCGCAGCTGGCCCGCGGCTACTTCGCGCGTCCGGACCTGACCGCGGATCGCTTCGTGGCCAACCCGTTCGCCGTCGGCGAGCGTATGTACCGCACCGGTGACCTCGTCGCCTGGTCCGGCAACGGCGAGCTGGAGTACCGGGGCCGCACCGACTTCCAGGTGAAGATCCGTGGTTTCCGTATCGAGCTCGGCGAGATCGAGGCGGCGCTGCTGGCACTGCCGGAGATCGCCCAGACCGCGGTGCTGGCCAAGCAGGATGCCAAGACGGGTGACCGGCTGGTGGCCTACCTGGTGCCATCCGGCTCGGGTGTCGATGTGCCGCTGGTGAAGTCGGCGCTGTCGGCGGCGCTGCCGTCGTACATGGTGCCGTCGGCCTTCGTGGTGCTGGATGCCCTGCCGCTCAATGTGAACGGCAAGCTGGACCGGAAGGCGCTGCCGGAGCCCGAGTTCGAGACCACCGCCTTCCGGGCGCCGTCCACCCCGATCGAGGAGATCGTGGCGGGCGTCATCGCGGAGGTCCTGGGCGCCGAGCGCGTGGGCGCGGACGACGACTTCTTCGCCCTCGGCGGCAACTCGCTGCTAGCCACCCAGGTCGCCGCGCGCATCGGCGCGGCCCTGGACGCGCGGGTGCCGGTGCGCGCCGTGTTCGAGGCGTCGACCGTCGCCGGGCTGGCCGCCAAGGTCGAGCAGCACGCCGGCGCGGGAGACCGCAAGGCGCTCACGGCCGCACCGCGGCCCGACACTGTGCCGCTGTCGCTGGCACAGCAGCGCATGTGGTTCCTCAACCAGTTCGACACCGCGTCGGCCGCGTACAACGTCCCCGTGGCGGTGCGCCTGACCGGTGCGCTGGATGTGGAGGCGCTGCAGCAGGCCGTCGCCGACGTGATCGGCCGCCACGAGACGCTGCGCACCGTCTACCCGCAGGTGGACGGTGCGGCCTCGCAGGTGATCGTGCCCGTGGCGCAGGCGGTTCCGGATCTGACGCCGGTCGTCGTTTCGGCCGAGTCGGTGACCGAGCGGATCGCCGCGCTGGTCACCACCGGCTTCGACGTGACCGCGGAAGTGCCGTTGCACGCCAAGCTGTTCCGAGTAGAAGGCGTCGAAACGGAGTCCATTGGCGGCACCGCCGCCGTCGAGCATGTTCTGGTCTTCGTCACCCACCACATCGCCGCCGACGGCTGGTCCATGGGCCCGCTCACCCGCGACGTCATGGTGGCCTACGCCGCCCGGGCCGCCGGTGTCGCGCCCGGCTGGGCGCCGCTGCCGGTGCAGTACGCGGACTTCTCGATCTGGCAGCGCGAGGTGCTCGGCTCCGAGGACGACGCGACCAGCCTGATCGCCGCGCAGGCCGAATTCTGGCGCACCGCACTGGCGGATCTGCCCGACGAGCTGAACCTGCCCTCGGATCGCCCGCGCCCCACCGCGCAGTCCTTCCGCGGCGGCCGGGTGCTGTTCCCGATCGGCAAGGACCTGCACCGCGGACTCCAGCAGATCGCGCGCACCAACAACGCGACCATGTTCATGGTCGTGCACACCGCCCTCGCGGTGTTCCTGGCGCGCCTGTCCGGCACCTCCGACATCGCCATCGGCGCGCCCATCGCGGGCCGCGGCGAGGCCGAGCTGGACAACCTGATCGGCATGTTCGTCAACACCCTGGTGCTGCGCACCGAGGTGAGCGGACAGGCCGGCTTCACCGAGCTGCTGGCCAAGGCCAAGGACAGTGACCTGCAGTCGTTCGCGCACGCGGACATTCCGTTCGAGCGGCTGGTCGAGCTGCTCAACCCGGAGCGGTCCACCGCGCGGCACCCCCTGTTCCAGGTGGCGCTGTCGTTCGAGAACCTGCCCGACAGCTCCTTCGAGCTGCCCGCGCTGCGGGCCGCGGCGGTCGACTTCGAGAACGAGATCGCCAAGTTCGACCTCATGCTCACCCTGACCGAGGCTCCGGCCGACGCGGACGCGGGCATGTACGCCGAATTCGGTTACGCCCGTGACCTGTTCGACCAGGAGACGGTGGAGGGCTTCGCGGAGCGGTTCCTCCGCCTGCTGGGCGAGATCATCGCCGCGCCGCGCACCGCGGTCGGCGACCTGGAGATCCTGGCCGCCGACGAGCGCGCCGACCTGATCTCCCGCACGGGCGGTCCGGCCATCGAACCGCGCGTGCTGCCCGAGCTGCTGGCCGAGGCCGTCGCCAACAACCCGGTCGGCGAGGCGGTCGTGTTCCAGGGCCAGGCCCTGGGCTACGCCGAACTCGACGCGGCCTCCTCGCGCCTGGCGCGTGTGCTCATCGAGCGCGGCGCCGGACCGGAAACCCGTGTCGCCGTGGCCATCCGGCGTTCCTTCGAATCGGTGCTGGCCATCTGGGCCGTCGCCAAGTCGGGTGCGGCCTTCGTGCCGGTCGATCCGTCCTACCCGGCGGACCGCATCGCGCACATGGTCAACGACTCCGGCGCGGTGCTCGGCCTCACGGTCGACACCGAGCTCGAGGGGCTGCCGCCGGTCAAGAGCCTGGCCGGCTGGATCTCGCTCGACGATCCCATGGTGCAGGCCGAGATCGCCTCGCACTTCGCCGAACCCGTCACCGACGCGGAGCGGTGGGCGCCGGTCCGGCCGGACCACGTGGCCTACGTGATCTACACCTCGGGTACCACGGGCATGCCGAAGGGCGTCGTGGTGACGCACTCTGGTCTCGCCAACTTCGCGACCGAGCAGATCGTGCGCTACCACCTCGACTCCGGTTCGCGGGCACTGCATTTCGCCTCGCCGTCGTTCGACGCGTCGGTGCTGGAGTACCTGCTCGCCATCGGCGCGGGCGGCACCCTCGTGGTGGTCCCGCCGGGCGTCTACGGCGGCGAGGAACTGGCCGAGCTGATCAAGCGCGAGCGGGCCACGCACGCCTTCATCACCCCGGCCGCGCTCGCCACCCTCGACCCGAAGGGCCTGGACTCGCTGCGGGTGCTCGTCGCCGGTGGTGAGGCCGTGCCGGCCGATCTGGTCGAGAAGTGGGCGATTCCGTTGGAGAACCGCACGATTCGTGCGTTCCACAACGGCTACGGCCCGACCGAGACCACGATCATGACCAACATCAGCGATGCGCTGGTGCCGGGCGATCTGGTCACCATCGGCGGTCCGATCCGCGGTATGCAGGCCCTCATCCTGGACGCGCGCCTGCGTCCGGTGCCGGTGGGCGTCGCGGGTGAGCTGTACCTGTCGGGTATCCAGCTCTCGCGCGGCTACCACGACCGCCCGGGCCTGTCGGCCGAGCGGTTCGTCGCCAACCCGTTCGTGGCCGGCGAGCGCATGTACCGCTCCGGTGACGTGGTCCGCTGGACCCCCACCGGCGAGGTGGAATACGTGGGCCGCAACGACTTCCAGGTGAAGGTGCGCGGCTTCCGCATCGAGCTCGGTGAGATCGACGCCGCGCTGGCCTCGCACGAGACGGTCGACTTCGCGGTCACGGTCGGTCACAAGACCGAGGCCGGGGCCACCATCCTGGCGGCCTACGTGCTGCCGGTGGCGGGCCGGACCGTCGACATCCCGGCGCTGACCGAGCATGTCGCGGGCCGCCTGCCGGAATACATGGTGCCGACGGCCATCACGATCCTGGACGCCATCCCGCTGACCCCGGTCGGCAAGCTGGATCGCCGGGCGCTGCCCGAGCCGGTGTTCACCGCGCGGGACTTCCGCGCGCCGGTCACCGAACTGGAAGCGACCATCGCCGAGGTCTTCGCCGACGTGCTCGGCGTCGACCAGGTGGGTGCGGATGACTCGTTCTTCGCGCTCGGCGGCGACTCGATCCTGTCCATCCAGCTGGTCTCACGGGCCAAGGCGCGCGGCATCGTGTTCTCGCCGCGCGATGTGTTCGAGAAGCGGACCGTCGCGGGGCTGGCCGAGGTCGCCACGCTGGGCGGGGACACCGCACAGCAGAAGCTGGCGGAACTGCCGGGCGGCGGGGTCGGCGACATTCCGCTGACGCCGATCATGCACGCGATCCTGTCGAGTGGGTCGTCGTACGAACGGTTCTCGCAGACCATGCCGCTGCGACTGCCGGACGGCATCACGCGGACGGTGCTGGTCGGGGCCATCGGCGCGCTGTTCGACCACCATGATGTGCTGCGGTCGCGACTGCGCGGCAGTGCCCATCCGAAGAACGCAACGGAGGGCTTCGAATTCGAGGCGCTGCCGCGCGGGGCCGTCGACGTCGACGCGCTGGTGCACCGGGTCGAGCTGGCCGCGGACATCTCCGACGAGGAGCTGACCCGGGTCGGCAGCATCGAATTCGATGCGGCGCTGGGCCGTCTGGATCCGGCGAATGCCGCCATGGTGCAGTTCGTCTGGTTCGCCTTCGCCCCCGAGGGTTCCGACGAGGCACGCGTCCGCCGGGACGTGCTGCTCATCGTCGCGCACCACATGGTGGTCGACGGCGTCTCCTGGCGCATCCTGATTCCGGACCTGGGCCTGGCCTGGTCGCAGGTGGCGTTCGAGCAGCCGCTGGCGCTGCCCGAGACCGGCACCTCCATGCGGCGCTGGGCGCACGCCCTGGTCGAGGAGTCGCGCAGCGAGGCGCGGGTCGCGGAACTGCCGTTCTGGCAGCGGGTTACCGAGACGCCGGATCCGCTGCTCGGGTCGCGGGCGTTCGACCCGAAGGTCGACACCTTCGCCACCGTCGAGCGGATCGAGGTCACGGTGCCGGCATCGGTCACCGAGGCCGTGCTCACCGCCGTCCCGGGCCTGTACCGGGGTGGCGTCAACGACGGTCTGCTGTCGGCGCTGGCCCTGGCGGTCGCGCGCTGGCGCGGGGAGACCACCGGCGGCTCGGCGCTGATCAAGCTCGAGGGCCACGGCCGTGAAGAGGACATCGTTCCGGGCGCGGATCTTTCGCGCACGGTCGGCTGGTTCACCGCCGCCTTCCCGGTGCGACTGGACCTGAACGACGCGGATCTCGCCGATGCCTTCGAGGGCGGAAACGCCCTGGGCGACATCGTGAAATCGGTCAAGGAACAGCTGCTGGCGCTGCCCGACAAGGGTCTGGGCTGGGGTCTGCTGCGCTACCTCAACCCCGAAACCGCCACGCAGCTGCGCGATGTCGGCCAGATCAGCTTCAACTACCTGGGCCGGATGTCCGCGGGCGAGGTGCCCGAGGGCATGGCCGAACTGGGCTGGGTGCCGGTCGACGACCTGGGCCGCCTCGACGGCGACATGGACGCGGACATGCCCGCCAACGCCACGCTCGACATCAACGCCATCGTCACCGACGGCGCGGACGGCCCGGAGCTGGGCGCGGCCTTCTCCTACCCGAGTGGGCTGCTCGAGCGCGAACGGGTGCAGGAGTTCGCCGACCTGTTCGTGGCGGCACTGACCGCGCTGGCCGCGCACGCCAAGCGGCCGGAGGCGGGCGGCTTCACGCCGTCCGACCTGCCGCTGGTGCGGGTGGAGCAGTCCGACATCGAGGTGTGGGAGCAGACGTACCCGGCGCTGTCCGACGTGTGGCCGCTCTCGCCGCTGCAGTCGGGTCTGCTGTTCCACGCGCTGCTCACCCAGAACACGGTGGACGTCTACACCATTCAGACCGTGCTCGACCTGAGCGGTGTGGTGGACGTGGATCGGCTGAAGGTGGCCGCGCAGGCCATCCTGGACCGGTACCCGAGCCTGCGGACCGCGTTCGTCACCGACGCCGACGGTCAGGCCCACCAGGTGGTGCTGGACAAGGTCGAGGCGCCGTTCACGGTCATCGATCTCACGGATCTGCCGGAGGCCGAACGCAATCCGCGCATGCGGGAGATGATCGAGGCCGATCGCGCCGATCACTTCGATCTGTCCGCGGCGCCGCTCATGCGGTTCAACGTGTTCCGGATCAGCGACGACCTGGTGCACCTGGTCATCACCACCCACCACATCCTGGTGGACGGCTGGTCCATGCCGCTGCTCATGCAGGACCTGCTGGTGCTGTACGCGGTGCGCGGCGACATGTCGGTGCTGCCGCGGGTGCCGTCGTTCCGGAACTACCTGGCCTGGCTGGCCGGACGGAACCGGGACGAATCGCTTGCCGCCTGGCAGCGCGCCCTCGCCGGAGTGAGCGAGCCGACCCAGCTCGCGCCCGCCGCGACCCGCGACGAGAACTACGAAATCGGCCGCTACACACTGGATATCGACGCCGACCGCACCCGCGCGCTCACCAAGCGCGCCGGGGAGCTCAATGTCACGCTGAACACGCTGATCCAGACCTCGTGGGCGGTGCTGATCGGCCGCCTGACCGGGCGCAGTGACGTGGTGTTCGGCGCGACCGTCTCCGGTCGCCCGGGTGATCTGCCCGGTGTCGAGTCCATGGTGGGTCTGTTCATCAACACGGTGCCGGTGCGCATCCGGGTCGATGACCGGCTGACCATCGCGGGGCTGCTGCAGCGGGTTCAGCACGATCAGGCCGATCTGCTCGAACACCACCACATCGGGCTCACCGAGATCCAGCGATTGGCCGGCGCCGGAGCGGAATTCGACACCATCATGGCGTTCGAGTCCTACCCGGTGGACAAGGACGCCATCGCCGCGGCCAGCTCCATAGACGGCATGTCCGTCAGCGGTGTGGGCATCAACGACAACACCCACTACCCGATGAGCCTGGTCATCATGGCGGGCGAGACCATCGACATCTCCATGCGCTACCTGGGCAGCCGGTTCACCGCCGACGAGGTCGCCATCCTCGCCGCGCGCTTCAACCGGATCCTGGACGCGCTGGTCGGGGACGCCGAGGGCCTGGTCGGTGACATCGACATCCTCGATGCCACCGAGCGCGCCCGCATCCTCGCCGAAAGCGCCGTCACCCCCGCCGATTCCGCGGCGGACGCGGCGCGCGTCGGCACCGCGACCGTGGCCAATGTGCTGGCCGAAGTGGTCGAAGAGGACCCGCAGGCGCCCGCTCTGCTGTCCGACGGCCAGGAGATCGCGTACGCCGTCCTGGACCGCCGCAGCTCCCAGCTGGCGCGCCTGCTCATCGAGCGAGGTGCGGGCCCTGGCGACGTCGTCGCCGTGGCCCTCCCGCACACGGTGGACGCGGTGGTCGCGGTCTGGGCGATCCACAAGGCCGGTGCCGCGGTGCTCTTCGCCGACGGCCTCTCCTTCGGCGACATCCTCGCCGCCGGAGCCGGTTTCGGCATCGCTCAGGAACCGGCTGCCAGCTCGGTCCGCTGGCTGGTCCCGTCGGACCCGAAGGTCCAGTCCGACCTGGCCACCCGCCCCGCGCACCCGGTCTCCTACACCGACCGCGTTCGCCCCCTGTCCGAGTCCGATCCCGCCTTCGTCTACCGCGACGCCGACACCTGGGCCACCCTCACCCAGTCCGAGGCCCTCGACCGCGCAGCCACCCTGCGCGCCGACAACGACGTCGACTACGAGTCCACGACGTACACCACCGCCTCCACCGACCAACCCGCGATCGACGAATTCCTGGCCTCCGCCACCGCAGGCGCCCTCTCCGTCCTCCCCACCGGCAACACCCCTGCCGACCTGGAAGACGGCGAAGTCACCCACTGGTTCACAACCCCGGCCGACCCAACAGCCGAAGCAGGCGAGGACATCCACCTCATCAACTAACCTCGCCCCGCCGGTGACGAACACCCCGTTCGTCACCGGCGCCAAGCGCTGGCCGAGGCGAAGGAATTGCCCGGGGTCGCGATCCGTACGGTCTTCGGTGACCTGAACGTGGAACAGGTCAACGCTGTCGGACCTGCTGTCCTGAATCGTTGGCTGGATCGGACGCTCGAGGTGGATTCCGCCGAGCAGATCTTCGACTGATTCAAGATCAGGGAGCTCTGGGTGTGGCGGGTGGTCGGGATGCGGTGACGAATCGATATTGCGGCGGCGGGGCTCGCCGACCCGGTGCCGAGCCGACCCTAGGCATCGGATGCCTACCGAGTGGGCTGTCGCGGGTCGGTGCGGCGCGGGGAATAACAAATTGTCGTGATGTGGAGGGCCCCTCTTTATCGGAAAACTCGATGTCATGAGCGACACCGGCATCCGCCCCTTCCGCATCGACATCCCGCAGGCCGACCTCGACGACCTGAACCAGCGCCTGATTCGCACCCGGTGGATCGACGAGGTCCCGGGCACGGGCTGGGAACGCGGCGTCCCCACCTCCTACCTGTGTGAACTCGCCACCTACTGGGCCGAGAAGTTCGATTGGCGCGCCATCGAAGCCAGCCTGAACGCCCACCCGCAGTTCTCCACCACCATCGACGGGCAGCACCTGCACTTCCTCCACATCCGCTCCGAACGGCAGGACGCGACCCCGCTGCTGCTCATCCACGGCTGGCCCGGCACCCCCGCCGACTTCCTGGACATGATCGGCCCGCTGACCGATCCGGCCGCCCACGGCGAGGCCGACGCCCCGGCCTTCCACCTGGTCATCCCGACCCTGCCGGGGCACGGCTGCTCCGGGCCGCTGACCGAAACCGGTTGGGACGACGGGAAAGTCGCTGCCGCGCTGGCCGAGCTCATGACCCGGCTCGGGTATGCGCGGTTCGGGGTGCACGGCGGCGACCACGGCGCATTCGTCGCGCCGCGCGTGGCCCGCGAT
Source organism: Nocardia sp. NPDC059236 (assembly GCF_042754085.1). Taxonomy (NCBI): domain Bacteria; kingdom Bacillati; phylum Actinomycetota; class Actinomycetes; order Mycobacteriales; family Nocardiaceae; genus Nocardia; species Nocardia sp. NPDC059236. The sequence continues at coordinate 308,345 of NZ_JBHZAF010000003.1, read as the reverse complement.
TTCAGCGACCGCGTGATCGGGGTGCACGTCAACGCGCTGGTCACCTTCCCCACGGGCGACCCGGCCGACATGGCCGCGCTCACCGCGGCGGAACAGCAGCGGCTGGCGGCGATGAAGCAGTTCCAGGACGACGGCTCCGCCTACATGAACCTGGCCGGGTCACGGCCGAACACGATCGCGCAGCTGCTGGCGGATTCGCCTGCGGGACAGCTGGGTTGGATCGTGGAGAAGTACAAGGAGTGGACCGACGCCGGCCACGAGCTGCCCGAGGACGCGATCGATCGGGACAAGATCCTGACCACCGTGGCGATCTACTGGCTCACCGACACCGCCCGCAGTGTCGCCAACTACTACTACGAACGCTTCCACGACTACACGATGTTCGCCCCGAAGCCGAAGGGCACGGTCCCGACCGGCGTCGCGGTGTTCACCACCGCGGACTTCGCCATCCGCCGCTTCGCGGAGAAGGCCCACAACATCGTGCACTGGTCGGAGTTCTACTCCGGCGGCCACTTCCCCGCCTTGGAAGTCCCCGACCTGCTCACCGGCGACATCCGCGAATTCTTCACCACCCTCACCCGCTGATCGGAGCGCGCCGCAACTCGCCGGTGACGAACGAACAAATGTTCGTCACCGGCGAGTCGCCGTCGGGGTCGAGCTACCGTTCAGCCTTGTTGGCGGTGGTGTGCAACCAGATTGGGGAAAAGGGGGTGTTTGCCTTGGCGATGCCGGTACTCGAGCCAGACAATTCGTCTATGCATGTGCCTGCTTCCGATCGTTGGACCGCGGCCGATCTCGATCACCTTCCCGAGAACGGACTCCGGTACGAGGTCGTGTATGGGCAGCTTGTCGTGAATGCCGCGGCGAAACCCATCCATCAGCTGATGGTGTCCCAGCTGGGGCGGATACTCGATTCGGCGCTACGGGACGGGCTCTTCATGATCCCCGGGGTCGGGGTGCTCATCGGCGACGACGAGCCGATCCCGGACCTGCTGGTGTGTGCGGGCCCGGTTCCCTGGGACGAGCGGGGGATACCTGCGGCGCAGGTCGTACTGGCGGTGGAGGTCGTCTCGCGCTCGACCGCCGCCATGGATGGCCGGATGAAACCGGACCTCTACGCAGACGGCGGGATCCCGAACTTCTGGCGGATCGAGACCAATCGCTTCAAGGGGCAGTTGTCCAGCGAAGAGCTCCCGGTCCTGTTCGCGTACGCGCTGACGGAGAGCGGCGAATACGAATTGGTCGCTCGGTGCCCGGCCGGCCGGGTTGCCGCCCTGAACCTCCCCGTCGACATCGCCTTCGACCCCGCATTGCTGCGGCCGTAGCGCGCTCTGATGCGCGAGCGCCGGATTCGAGCTCCCGGTTGCGGTGGAGTGCGGGTTGAGCGATATGTCTGGCAGTGGAGCAGCATGCTTATCGTGAAAGGGCGGTAGGTGGGGGCTCCGAGGAGGGCATATGACTGTCGATGGGCAACTGGCGCTCGAGCTGGACGGGCTCTACAAGAAGTTCGGCGGGCCCTGGGTGGTCGAGGGGGTGAGCCTGGCGGTGCCGCCAGGATCGTTCTTCGGGTTGGTGGGGCCGAACGGGGCGGGGAAGACGACGACGTTGTCGATGGCGGTGGGGTTGTTGCGGCCGGATCATGGGGCGGCCCGGATCTTCGGGCACGAGGTGTGGGCGGATCCGGTGCGGGCGAAGACCGTGGTGGGGGTGTTGCCGGATGGGTTGGCATTGCCGGAGCGGCTCACCGGGCGGGAGTTGTTGAATTTCACCGGGTTGCTGCGCGGGATGGACAAGGCGACCGTGGTCGGGCGGGCGGACGAGCTGCTGCACGTGCTCGAGCTGGATGGCGCGGAAAACACTGTGGTGGTTGATTATTCGGCAGGTATGCGGAAGAAGATCGGCCTCGCCACCGCTCTGCTGCACGCACCGAAACTGCTGGTGCTGGATGAGCCGTTCGAGGCGGTGGATCCGGTGTCGGCGGGAACAATTCGAACGATCCTGCAGCGGTTCGTGGCCGCGGGCGGATCGGTGGTGCTGTCGAGTCATGTGATGGCACTGGTGGAATCCATCTGCGACCGGGTCGCCGTGATCAACCGGGGACGGGTGGTGGCGGGCGGGACGCTCACCGAGGTGCGCGGCGAGGGCACCCTGGAGGAGGCCTTCGTGCGGCTGGTGGGCGGACGCGTGGGCGGCGAGGAGGGGCTGTCGTGGTTGGCGTCCTGATCCGCATGCGGTTGCGTATCACCGCGCGGCACATGCGGGAAGGCCGTGCGGCACTGAACTTCTGGACCGGCAGCATCTTCGGCCTGATCGCCGCGGTGGCCACCGCGCTCATCATCGCCCGCGCGCACGAGACCGTGCACGGGGGAGTGACGGTGGCCGCGGCGATCTTCGCGGCCTGGACCCTCGGCTGGATCTGCGGCCCGGTGCTCACCGGCAGCAGCGACGAGACCCTGCAACCCGAGCAATTCCGCCTGCTGCCCTTGACGACTCGGCAACTGGCCTATGGGCTCGGCGCGGCGGCCTTCGTCGGGCCGGCACCCATCGTGAACCTGATCGCGTTCGGCGGCCTGATCCTGCTCGCCGCGCCGATCGGCCTGGGCGCCACCGCGATCGCGGCGCTCGGCGCGGTCCTGCAACTGGTATTCGTGGTCCTGCTGTCGCGGGTCGTGGTGGCCTGGCTCGGCGCGGCCATGCGGTCCCGGCGCGGCAAGGACCTGGGCGTGCTCTTCGCCGCCCTCATCGGCCTGGCGTATTACCCACTGAACCTGCTGGTTTCGGCCGTCGGCCCGAAACTGGAGGGCGACCACAGCGGTCTGTCGGTGACGCTGCGCGCGGTCCCGTCGGGCTGGGCGCCCTACGCCGTCGAGGCCGCGGCCCGCGGCAATTACCTGCTCGCCCTGCTGCCCCTGCTGGGCCTGGCGCTGCTGTCGCTGATCCTGTGGCAGTCCTGGGCGGTCCTGCTGGAACGCCGCCTCACCACCCCGGCCGCACCCGCCGGCCAGGTGGTCGACACCGGTGGCGGTCTGCTCGACCGTTACATCCCCGCCACCGCGGTCGGCGCCGTCGTCGCCAAGGAGCTGCGCACCTGGTGGCGCGACGGCCGTCGCCGGGCCGCCCTGCTGCCGCTGCTGCTCATCGGTTTCGTGCTGCCGATCTTCCTGTCGCTCCGCACCGGCGGTAGCGGAACCATCCCGTTCTCGGGCGCTTTCGTGGTGTGGCTGGCCACCATGTCCAGCACCAACCTGTACGGATTCGACGGCACCGCGATCTGGCAAACACTGGTGACGCCCGGCGCGCCACGCGCGGATGTACGCGGCCGCGCCTATGCCTGGCTGCTCCTGGTCACCCCGCCGTCGGTGCTCGCCACCCTCATCCTGCCCGGCGCGCTCGGCCGGCCGTACCTGTACGTCTGGGCGCTGTCGACGCTGCCGGTGCTGGTCGGCGTCGGTGCGGGGGCCGTGGTGTTCCTGTCCACGCATGCCGCCTTCGCCCTGCCCCCGCAGCGCGGCAACCCGTTCGCGGGCTCGGGCAATCCCGGCTGCCTGAAGATCCTCATGCAGTTCGCCGTGGGCCTGGTGCAGTTGCTGACGGCGGCCCCGGTCCTCGCAATACTGGGAATCGGTGTGGCACTCCACAACTCGCTGCTCCAGTGGGCGGCACTGCCGATCGGCGTACTGCTCGGCGCGCTGGGAGCCGCACTCGGAATCCGCTGGGCGACCACCCGGTTGGAAGCCCGTGGACCCGAGCTGCTCGCCGAGGTCAAACCGCGCTGAACGGCGTGTGCGGCTGGGCCCGGATGTGGCGGATGACCTGTGGGCCAGTGGATTACGGCAGGATCAGGCCGCCGGACCGCGCCTGTCCTGGCCCGCCCGGCCGCTCACCGGAAGGCCGGCGGCAGCGCGGTGAGATCCACCGCCTCCGCCATGGCCCGGGCCCCGTCGTCATTGAGATGCATGCCGTCGCCGCTGTCGAACTCGGGCCGGATGAAGTCCGGATCCGCCGGATTCTCCACGGCCGCGGCCACGTCGAAGACGGCGTCGAACACCGTGGTGGTGCGCAGCCACTCGTTCACCGCGCGCCGCACCGGAGTGCCCTCGGCCACCGCCAGACCCGGGTAGATGGCCCCGCCGAACGGTCCGACGGTGTTGGCGTAGATCGGCAGTCTGGCCGCGTGCGCCCGCTCGGCCAGCGCGGTGAAGCCGGCGATGAGCGCCCCGGCGGTCGCGGTGCCGGCCAGGATCAGGTCATTGATGCCGAAGTTGGCCCACACGGCCGCGACCCCCGGCACCGACGGCACGTCCCGCTCGAACCGGGACAGCCCGTGCTCGCCGATCTCGTCGGTGAGCAGCCGGTTGCCGCCGATGCCCTGATTGACCGCCCACCCGATGGCCAGCCGCTGGTTCAGCACATCCACCGACCGTCGGTTCGCGCCGTGGGTCGAGCCGACGCCTTCGAACCACGAGTCGCCGAAGGCCACCAGCACCGGAACCTCGGAGTCGACAGCGACGTCGATTCCGGTGAGGAGGAACCGCGCCGCGGTCTCCTCGGCATCGGCCGGAGCAGCGTCGCCCGTGCGATCGCCGGCACTGATCCAACTGCTCTCGACCGGGAACTGCGCGAACGCGGGCAGCGCCGGTTCGGGCAGGTACACGCTCAGCGCGAGTTCGGTTCCCGCCTCGACGGCCAGGTCCACCGGGTCGCTGACGATATCGGCCCCGGCCGGGATCCGGATGGACGCGGACCCAGCGAACCGCACCGCGGTATCGGTCTCGGGCACGATCTCGGCACCCGTCTTGCGCACGGCGATCCGCGCCGCGCCGATCACGAGTTCGTCCGTGCCGTAGCGATTGGTCAGGCGCACACGCAGCCGTGATCCGCCGCCGGCCACCCGCACCACCTGCCGCACGGTCTCGCCGGCGAAGGCCCGCGGCTCCGCGAGCTTGATCTCCTCGGCCGGATTCACCAGCGGCGCACGGAATCCCGCCACCCAGCGCTCGGTCGTCATCGGAACCTCCATGTAGTTGCATTGCGGAATATTGCGTTAGCAACAAGATATCGAAAATGTTCCGCATGTCAACTATCCGCACTGAAAATGTCTGGTCTAGGCTGGTCACCGTGGATCCCAATCTCTTCGACGACCCCCGGCTGACCGCGATCGGCCTGCTCTACGAGGCTCACGACGGGCTCATCGCCCGGCTCGAGGAGACCTGGAAGCGCAATGGCCTCTCGGGACTCGACCTGAATGCCCTGCTGCGCCTGAGCCGTTCATCCGGCCGCAAGCTGCGCATGACGGATCTCGCCACCCAGACCAGCCTGTCCACCTCCGGCGTCACCCGGCTGGTGGACCGCCTGGAGCGCAACGGCTTCGTCCGCCGCGAGGCCGATCCCGCCGACCGGCGCAGCTCGTACGCGGTGCTCACCGCCGCCGGGGCCACCCGCGTGGCGCGCGTGCTGCCCGCGTACCTCGACGGCGTGGACCGCTGGTTCACCGGCCTGCTCAGCCCCGAGCAACTCGACCAGCTCACCGCGAGCCTGCGCATCATTCGCGACGCCACCAATCCCGACGCGACGCACGTCTCGGAATGAGTGGTGGAAATCAGGGCCATCGCCGCCGTTCCGGCGGCCCAGCCGGTAGTTTTCGTACCGCAGGGTGTCTTTCTCAGCGGGTAGGAAAGTGAGAGCGGGTATGACAACGGAACGTGCGCTGGTGATCGGCGGCGGCGGGGTGGCCGGGATCTCCTGGGCGACGGGCATTCTCGCCGGGCTGGCGGATGCGGGCGCCGACGTGACCGGGGCGGATCTGCTGCTCGGCACCTCCGCCGGATCCAATGTGGCCGCCCAGGTGGGCAGCGGGCTCGAACTCGCGGAACTGGTTCGGCGGCAGGTGGATCCGGCGGTACAGAGCCGCGAGATCGTGCCCTCGATGGAGAAGTTCGCCGGGCTCTGGGAGACGCTGGCCGCCATCATCGAGGAACTGCAGATGGATTCGGTCGAGCGCCGGCAGCGCATCGGCGCGCTCGCGCTGCAGGCGGAGTCGGTCCCGGAGCCGGAGCGGCGGGCCGTCATCGAGACCCGGCTACCGGTGCACGAATGGTCCGATCGGGATGTCCGGATCACCGCGGTGAACGCCGAGACGGGCGAGCTGCGGGTCTTCGACAAGGATTCCGGTGTCGCACTGGTCGACGCGGTGACCGCCAGCTCCGCGGTGCCCATGGTGTGGCCCTGCGCCACGGTCGACGGCGCGCGCTACACCGATGGCGGCGTCCGGACGTCGGTCAACGCCGATCTCGCCATCGGCTACGCCCGGGTGCTGGTGATCGCGTCCATGCCGGACGCGGAACTCGAGGCCCAGGTGGCGGGCCTGGTCGCGGCCGGCGCCCGGGTCGAGGTGATCGCCCCGGACGAGGCGGCCACCGCGGCCTTCGGCCTCAACCCGCTCGACACCGCCACCCGGGTACCGTCACTGGAAGCCGGTCGCGCGCAGGGCAAGGCGGACGCGGACCGCGTCCTGGCGCTCTGGCAGAACTGACGGACCGTCAGCTCACCGCCCCGGCCGCCAGCGCCGCGCGCCAGCCGCCGTATTCGCTGATGTCCTTGGCGGATTCGGCGGCCGCGCCGGTGCAGCCGAACCCGGTGTGCCAGGTGCCGTCGGCGAGTTCGACCGCGCCCAGCTGCATGGGGGCGGGCAGGGCCGCGAGGAAGCGGCCGAGGGCGGCGGGCGAGAGCAGCCAGCGTTCCCCGGCCACCGCGACACCGGATTCCATTGCGGGGACCCGGGTTACGGCCGGTTTGGGCGGCACCGTGTCCAGCGCGCCCAGGCGGTAGTGCGGAGCGGTCTCGACCGGGCCGCACCAGCGCGCGCCCAGGTCGGACAGCTGGTGTTCGAGGGGCTGGCCGCGCAGGTGCGCGCCGAAGACGACCAGATCGTGCGCGGCCGCGGCCATCACGGGCCAGCATGGCTCGCCCGGGTCGAGCGGGGCGCCGGTGACAAGGGCCGCGATATCGAGCGCGACAGCATCCTCGAAGGCGCGGGCCAGCACGGTCACGCCGAAATGCGGCTCATCCGTGGGGATTGCGACCGCGCAGAGGTCGAAGAGATTGCAGAAGTTGGTGTAGGTGCCGAGCCGGGCATTCACGGCAATGGGATCGGCGGCGACCTCGGCAATGGTCGGGTGGGCCGGTGCGGTCGGGGTCAGCAGCGCGTCCGCCCCCGCGAGGCTCGCCATGGCGGTCGCGCGCAGGCGTTCGAGCGCGGCCAGATCGGTGACCAGTCGATGCGCGGGTAGCTGGCGGGCGGCACGGATGATGGATCCGACCGTGGGATCAGCCGATTCGGGGTGCGCGTCGAGAAATTCGCCCACCGCCGCATAGCGTTCGGCGACCAGCGCGCCGTCGTACAGCAGTCGGGCGGCGGCCAGGAAAGGCTCCGGATCGACTTCCATGATGGTCGCGCCCCGATCGCGCAGTGTCGCGACCGTCCGCTCGAAGGCGCTGTGCCACTGCGGATCCAGCTCCGGCAGCGTGCTGAACACCGCGATCACCGGCTGCGGCGGCGCGGCCAGCCGGGCGTCGGCGGGCCACGGCCGGCCCGGCGCACCCGCGGCCATGACGCCCATGGCCCGACTTGCCAGGCGCAGATCGGCGGCGAAGATCGTCACACAGTCATAGGAGCGGCAGGCGGGGACGACGCCCTCGGTGGAGATCACGCCGACGGTGGGCTTGATACCGGCCAGGCCGTGGAACGCGGCCGGAACGCGCCCGGACCCGGCCGTGTCGGTGCCGATGGCGATATCCGCCTCCCCGGTCGCGACCGCGACCGCCGACCCGGAACTCGAACCGCCCGAGACATATCCGGGTCGCAGCGCGTTCTCGACGACGCCGTAGGGCGAGCGGGTGCCGACCAATCCGGTGGCGAACTGATCGAGATTGGTCTTGCCGACCACCACCGCACCGGCCGCGCGCAGCGCGGCGACCGCGCGCGCGTCCCGATCCGGCGTATACGCGAAGTCGGGACAGGCGGCGGTCGTCGGCAGGCCCGCGACATCCACACTGTCCTTGACGGCGAGGCGCAGTCCGGCCAGAGCGCCTGCGGCGGTCGCGATTTCGGCGTCCACCTCGGCGTCCGGGCGGTGGTGGATCCACACGGTCATGGGGTCTCCTAGATCTGGGATGGGGCGAACAGGCCGAGGCGCTCAGGGTGTTTCAGCGAGTTCGCCCGCCTCGCGCCAGGAATTGCGTTCGGCGGCGAAGGCGTCGGCCTGCCGGGCACGGAACTCGTCGATGGATGCGGCATTGTCCGACAGGAACTTCCGGTAGTCGACGAGACGGAACTCACCGTCCTCGGCCGGCAACTCGCCGCGGCCCGCCGCGGTGTCGGCGCGCAGGTCGAGCAGCTCCTCGGCGCTCACCGGATACCAGCTGATGCGGTCGAAATACCGCAGCAGCCACGGGTCTTCGCCGACACCGCTGGAGCGGTGGTTCCACACCTGGGTGGTGCGCCCGACGAACTGGTAGCCGCCGGGACCCTCCATGCCGTAGATACAGAGGTAGGCGCCGCCGATGCCGACCGCGTTCTCCGGCGTCCAGGTACGGGCCGGGTTGTATTTGGTGGTGACCAGCCGATGCCGCGGATCGGTCGGCGTGGCCACCGGCGCGCCCAGGTACACGTCGCCCAGACCGAGGACCAGGTATTCGGCCGCGAACACGGTGTCGAAAACCTCGTCCATGGAGGCCAATCCGTTCATTCGGCGGATGAACTCGATATTCCATGGGCACCACGGGGCATCCGCGCGCACGCCGTGCATATAGCGGGTGATGGCCTCGCGGGTGGATGGGTCGTCCCATGACAGCGGCAGCCGCACGGTGCGGCTGGGGACCACCAGCTCGTCGGCGGGCGGCAGCTCGGCCTCCACCTCGGAGAGCAGGCCCAGCAGGGTACGGGTGGGCAGCCGGCCGGGATCATGGCGCACCTGCAGCGATCGCACGCCCGGGGTGAGTTCGGTGATCCCCGGTTCGGACCGTTCCAGCAGCGCCTGGTGCAGGGCGTGCACGCGGGCGCGCAGCTCCAGATCCAGTGTCATGTCCCCGTATTCGACGAGCAGGCCGTCATTGCCCGCGCGCCGATAGGTGACCGCGGTGTCCGCGCCGTCGCGGCGGGCCAGGACGCCGTCGTCACCGTCGCCGCCCGTGGACAGCACGACCGGCCAGGCGGCCCGGCGCTCGGCCCCGAGCTCGCGCAGCGAGGCCGCGTGGTCGGAGCGGACCGGGACGAAGCGCACGCGGTCGCCCGGCGTGAGCTGACCCAGCTTCCAGCGCTCGGCCGCCACCACGGTGACCGGGCAGACGAAGCCGCCCAGGCTGGGGCCGTCGGGGCCGAGCAGGATCGGGGTGTCGCCCGTGAAGTCCAGCGCGCCAACGGAATACGCGTTGTCGTGGATGTTGGACGGGTGCAGTCCCGCCTCGCCGCCGTCCCGCCGCGCCCACTGGGGTTTCGGGCCGATGAGCCGCACCCCGGTCCGATCGGAGTTGAAGTGCACCTCGTAGTCGGTGCCGATGATGGTGTCGAAATCGCTGCGGGTGAAGAACTCCGGTGCGCCGTGCGGTCCCTCGGTGACCGCCAGCTCCCAGCGCCGGGTCAGCACGGGCTGATCGTCGCCGGTCACCCCGGCCGTCACCCGCCCGGGCGCCCCGAGCGCGAACTCATCGCCCGCCGCCAGCGCCCGGCCGGTACCGCCGCCGAACTTGCCGAGGGTGAAAGTCGCACGGCTGCCCAGGTATTCGGGCACCTCGATACCGCCGGCCACCAGCAGGTAGCACCGCATTCCCGGCCCGCGCACCATGCCGATGTCCAGCACGCCGCCCGCCGGCACCAGCACACTGCGCCACTGTCGCACCGCGCGGCCGTTCACGCTCACGGGCACCGGCGCACCGGTGACGCACACCCAGGTGGCGGCGTCGAAGCGCAGGGCCGGTCCGCCCAGGGTGCACTCCAGCCCGGCCGCGCCCTCCGGATTGCCGAGTGCTCGATTGCCCAGCCGGAAAGACAGGTCGTCCATCGGGCCGGACGGCGGCACCCCGACATGCCAGTAGCCCACCCGGCCCGGCCAATCCTGCACGGTCGTCTGCATGCCCGGCCGGATCACCTGGAATGTCGCGGCCGGGGACGAGTGCTCGGGTGCGGTCAGGTCCGGCAGCACGGCGGTCATCGGGTCACCACCATGCGCACCGGGGTGGGGTCGAAGCCATTGCAGGGGTTGTTGATCTGCGGGCAGTTGGAGACCAGCACCAGGGTGTCGTTCTCGGCGCGCAGCGTGATCTTCTTGCCCGGCCCCGAGAGCCCGTCCACGATGCCGAGCGTGCCGTCCGCCTCGACGGGAACGTTCATGAACCAGTTGATGTTCGAGACCAGATCACGCTTGCCCAGCCCCCACTTCAGACCCTCGGCCAGGAAGTTCTCCACACAGGCGTGCTGGTGGCGGGTGTGGTGGCCGTAGCGCAGGGTGTTGGACTCCTGCGAGCACGCCCCGGCCACGGTGTCGTGATTGCCGACCTCGTCGGCGACCACCGTCATGAGCGGGGTGCCCGCTTCGGTCAGCAGGACGCTGCCGGTGGTCAGGAAGATATTGCGCTGGGCCGTGATCGTCGCCTGCGCGCTGTACCGGTCGGGGTGATCGGCGGCGTTGTAGAGCAGGCAGTCCACCGCCTGATTGCCGTGCAGATCGATGATGTCCAGCTGGTCTCCCGCGCGCACCACGGCCGACCAGGGGGCGCGGGCGGGGACGGTCTCGTCGAGTACGACGGTGCGGGCGGTGGTGATCATGCGCGGGCCTCCAGAGTGCGTGCGTGCCAGTCCTGTTCGGTGTTCTCCACCGCGCGCAGGTATTCCGGGTCGGTACCGTGGGCGAGCGCGAGCTCTTCCGGGGCGGACCACGCCACGAGGTCGAGCTCGGTCGGGGGAGTGGGGTCGAGCGGGTGTTCGGCATTGGCGACCAGCAGGGTCACCGGCAGCTGCACGAGCAGGTCGACCGCCGCGCCCGCCGCCGCGCCGCCGGTGATCGTCAGCGCGCCATCGGATTCCACGCGCACGCCCCGGAAGAACGACACCGTCGGGCCGATATCCCGCGGCTCGAGCCCCTGCTTGACCCCGGCCAGCCGCAGGCCCTGGCGCGCAGCGGGCGACGGACCGCACAGGGTGTCGTGACGGCCGGAGGAGTCCGCGATCACCGTGGCCAGCACCCGCCCCTGATCGGAGAGCAGCGGGTGGCCGACGCCCAGATACGCCTGCCACGGCACCTTCACCGTGTCGGCGACATTCAGCCGTTCCCAAGGCGATTCGGCTCGCAGCAGCAGCAGATGCGCACACGCCGCGCCGGACGGATCCGACAGCCGCACCCGGGTACCACGCGCGAGCGCCATATTCGCGTATCCACCCGCCGGAATCCGCTGGGCGAACGTGATTTTCGCGATGTCGACGTCCGCGGGGAGCTCTGGCCCGACGCGTTCGGCGGCGGCCGCCTGGGAGCGAGCATGATCCCGCGCGTCGGTGGTGTTGGCTGTGCTCATTGCTACTCCGTTTCTCGGGAATAGCCGGAGGCCCGGCCGGCGGTGCAGGCGTTGGCCGGACTCCGGCGATATCATCGGAATGTCCTGTGGATCAGGCGATTTGGGGAATGCGATCGGTGACTACGCCGCGCGCGGGGGTCACCATCCGGTGCACCACCGCGCCGACCGCCACCGTGAGCAGCACGAACAGCGGTGCGGCCCAGAGCATCCACCAGCTGCCGCCGGTCGGGGTGTAGACCGCGGCCCGCGGCCAGGCCAGGTTCACCGCCATGGCGATGCCCCAGATCACCGCGAGCGCATTGATCGCAATGCCATAGCGGCCCAGCGCGAACAGCTTCGTGCCGGCGGCGTTGCCGGCGATATCGGCGGGCCAGCCCTTGATCCGGCGCACCAGTAGCGGCACCGTGACCAGTAGGTACGCGAGGTAGAGCATGACGATGCAGACACTGGCCAGCGTCGCGAAGATGGCCCCATTGCCCAGGTTCACCACCAGCAGGCCGATACCCAGCACTCCGATCACCACGGCGGGCCACACCGGAGTGCCGAAGCGCGGATGCACCGTCGACAGCGGCTTGGCGAACGGCAGCCGCCCGTCGCGGGCCATCGAGAACAGCAGGCGCGAACCGGCCGTCTGAATCGCCAGGGTGCACACCGTGATCGCGCACGCCACGCAGGCCAGCACCACCTTGCCGGGAACGCTGGTCAGCTTGGCCTCGATCACGTACGCCAGCCCGCCACTGGCCAGCGAGCCGTCGGACAGGCTCGGTGCGGCCATGAGCGCGCCCAGCAGGATGAGCCCGCCGCCCAGCGCGGACACGGCCAGCGCCGACAGAATGGTGCGCGGCGCGACGTGCCGCGGATTCCGGGTCTCCTCGGAAAGCTCACCGGCGGAATCGAATCCGACCATGACGTAGGCGGCCATCAATCCGGAGGCCAGGAAGGCGGCCCAGTACGGCCCGGCCGCGGCCTGATCGGTGTGCGTGACCACGCCCGGCCCGCGGTCGGTGTGGGTGAAGAACACCGCGATCACCGCGATCACACCGATGATCTCGATGGTCACCCCGAGCGAGTTGATGCGCGCCATCCAGTCGATGCCCACCACATTGATGAGGGTGGTGATCACCAGCAGCACGCTGCCCAGCAGCACCGCGTTCGACGCCCCGTCTCGGGAGGTGAGATCGCTGTTCGTGCCGATGAGCTGGAATCCGGTCCAGATGGTCGGCAGCACGACCTGCAGCGCGATCGCGGCCGCCGCGGCGGTGACGATCTGGGCGATGATCATCATCCAGCCCGCGAACCAGCCGACGACCTCCCCGGCCAGCCGGCGCGACCACTGATAGATGCAGCCCGAGATCGGGTAGCGGGCGGCCAGTTCCGCGAAGTTCAGCGCCACCAGGAACTGGCCCGCGAACACGATCGGCCAGGTCCAGAAGAAGGCCGCGCCCCCGAAGGAGTAGCCGAAGCCGAAGAACTGGAAGATCGTGGTCAGGATGGAGACGAAGGAGAATCCGGCCGCGAAGGAGGCGTAGCGGCCGAGCTTGCGGTGCAGCACCGGCTGATAGCCGAAGCGCGCCAGATCGGCGCTGTCCGAGCTGGTTTCGGCGCTGGTCGTGCTGGTCTCGGCGGTGACCGGCGGGGGCTGGGGAATGATGGCGTCGGCGGAGGCAACCATGGTGGTGAGTCTTTCGCGAGGCGAATATCTATCGCTTGAAAGTTTTCCGGTCGCGATCGCGGCTCACGTGACGCCGCTGTATCGGTCGGATGGCCCGCCGTAACTTCTGCATTGCCGGTATTTCTGTCAAATGACAGGAACCTCACTGTGCAGGTCGGCCGTGCGGGTAGGCGGGCCGACTATGCGCGTAGGCAGGCCGATGGTGCGGGTAGGACAGAATGGCAGGGTGACCCAACTCGGACCCGGCCGTCCTCGACTCGAACCGCGCCGGCGCGCAGGCCAGACGCCGCGCGCCGAAATCCTCGACGCCGCCGCCGAGTTGTTCACCAGTCACGGTTACGGCAATACCTCCACCCGCGCGGTCGCCGACGCCGTCGGCATCCGGCAGGCCTCGCTGTACCACCACTTCGCCGCCAAGGACGACATTCTCGACGCCCTGCTCGCCGAAACGGTCACCACGCCACTGGAATTGGCGGGCGTGCTGGCCGGGCGGACCGAGCCCGCGGCCGTGCGGTTGTACGCGCTGGCCTGGTACGACGTCAGCCAGCTCTGTGCCAGCCGCTGGAATCTCGGCGCGCTGTACCTGCTGCCGGAACTACGCAGCGAACGCTTCGCCCGCTTCCGGGAACGCCGCGACGAGCTGCGCGGCCACTACGAGACGCTGTCCGCCGCCGTGATCGCCGAGGCCGGGTCCGTCATCGCCGCGGCCGGCGCGGGCGCGGTGGCCGGGGCCGAACTGCTGCCGTTCCGGCTGGTGGAGTCGGTCATCAATATGCGCTCCGACGAGGGCGCGGCGCCGGAGTACGCCGAGCAGCTCATTCCCGACGCCATCCTGCGGCTGCTCTGCTGGCCCGGTTCGCTGGCCGAAACCAGGTTCGCCGCACTGGAATTGGCGCGGCGACTCGCTCCGGAGTGATCCGCGTCAGGACTTGCCCTTCGAGGTGCCCCACTTGAGGCCCCAGCCGTAGGCCTGATCCACCGCCAGCTTGCCCCAGAACCGGCGGCCCTCCGGCGGGCGCACGAACCGGCCCTCGCGCCGCACCACCAGCTCGCCGTGCACGTTCTCGATCAGCGCCAGCACCATCTCGCGCGAATCATCCTGGCAGCCACCGACTTCCATCTCGATCGGCGGCGTATTGCGGGGGAACAGGGTCGCGGTGGCGTGCACGCCACGGAAGTCCTGCGCGCCCTCGTAGAGCGAGGCGAATACCAGGATGCGGCGGAAATCCGCGATGTGATCGAGGTTGATGGACAGGTTCTCGCCGGTCGCGCTGCCGCCGGTGCGATCGTCGCGATCCAGCGCGATGAACGGCGGCTTGTGCAGATCGCCGAAGGTGTCCAGCGCGCTGACGCAGCCCCTCGACCCGTCGGCCAGCTCCCAGAACGCGCACAGATCCAGGTCGAGGCCGCCGTTCGCCCGCTTGCGCCCGAACAGACCGCCCGAACTCGGCACCGACCAGTTCAGGTTGACCCGCATGATCCCGCCGGTCGCGCCCTGCTTGGTCAGCGAGACCGCCGGAGCCTCCTTGGTCAGCGAGATCTTGCCCGTATTGGGCCGGGGCGCAGGCGTCGGCGGCGGCCCGAAATTGTGCTGCTGCTGCACCGGCACCGCCTGCGGGGGAGCGATCGGCGGCGGGGCGGCCGCGGGCTGGAGCGGGGTGACCGGGGGTGGGGGTGCGAGCGGTTGCGGGGGAGCGACGGGCTGCGGTGTATTCGGCTGCGGGGCAGGCGCTTCATCGACCGAGATGCCGAAATCGGTTGCCAGCCCGGCCAGTCCGGAGTCGTAGCCCTGACCGACCGCGCGGAACTTCCAGCCGCCGTCGCGGCGATACAGCTCGCCGAGCACGAAGGCGGTCTCCGCGGTGGCGTCGGTGCGGTCGAAGCGGGCCAGCTCCACGCCGCCCATATCCACCAAACGCACGTGCAGGCCCCGGAATTGGGCGAAGGTGCCGCCGTCGGCCGAGGCCGCGAGCACGATGGCGTCGATCTGCGGTTCCACCCGGCCCAGGTGCACCGACAGGGCGTCCACGATCACCGGTCCCGTCTGCTTGCCGTGGTGGCGGACCGCGCCCGAGGCGTGCAGCGGCTGGTTGTAGAAGACGAAATCGGCGTCCGAGCGCACCCGGCCGCTCGACAGCAGCAGTGCGGAGGCGTCGGCGTCGGGAACCCCGGGTCCCGACTGCCACCCCAGTTCGATCCGAATCTCGGACACCACCACCGGAACGTTGGAACCCTTCAGCATCGACACACGATTCAAGGTATCCGATTCGGACATCCGCCGTTCAGAGGTCACCTGTCGGCAAATATTCGGCTGCCCAGCCGCCTCGACATACACTGTTGAACGGACAATTGGCGCATAGGCGGCTAACGGATAATCGGACTCTTCGGACGGCTGTTCAGCGGCGGGAGCGACGAATGACGGAAACGCAGCTCGACCTGGGTCGCAACAAATGGATCACCCTCGGTGTCCTGGCGCTGGGACTGTCCATGGTGGTGCTGGACGGCACCATCGTCGCGGTCTCCCTGCCCGTCATCATCGACCAATTGCAGTTGAATTTCACTCAGGCGCAATGGATCAACAGCATCTACGCGGTCGTGCTGGCCGCGCTGCTGATCACCAGCGGCCGCCTCGGCGACCGGCTCGGACGGCGCAGGATGTTCGCCCTGGGCGTGGTGATCTTCGTAGTCGGCAGCGTGCTCTCCGCAGCGGCGCACAGCGCCTGGCCCCTGCTCCTGGGACGCACCGTGCAGGGCATCGGCGCGGCCGGTGTCCTGCCCGGCACGCTGGCCACCATGAACGCCCTCTTCCGGGGCCGTGACCGGGTGATCGCATTCGCGGTCTGGGGCTCGGTCATCTCCGGTGTCGCCGCCATCGGCCCGCTGCTGGGCGGCTGGCTCACCACCTACTTCACCTGGCCGTGGATCTTCCTGGTGAACCTGCCGCTGGGCGCGGTGGTGCTGATCGGGCTGGTGCGGTACGTCCCGGAGACCCGCATGGGCAAGGCCGCGCCGGGCCTGGACGTGGACGGATTCCTGCTCAGCGCAGCGGGTTTCGCGCTGCTGGTGTTCGCGCTCATCGAGGGTCAGACCTACGGCTGGGGGAAGCCGCTGCGGGAATTCCCGCTCGTCGGGTGGAACTGGCCGGCGAGCGCGCCGGTCTCGCTGATCCCGATCCTGCTGGTGCTCGGGGTGGTGGCGCTGTACCTGTTCATCCGCTGGGAGCAGCACCGCCGTCTGATCGGCCGCTCGGCGCTGCTGGATCCCGCGCTGTTCCGGATCCCCAGCTTCCGCTGGGGCAATATCACCGCGTTCCTGGTGGCGCTGGGCGAATTCGGCCTGCTGTTCGTGCTGCCGCTGTTCATGGTGAACGTGCTCGGGCTGTCCACCCTCGGCGCGGGCTATGTGCTGGCCGCCATGGCGGTCGGCGCGTTCCTGGCCGCGGGGCTCGCCGAGGGGCTGGTGCGCCGGTTCGGGCCGGTGCGAGTGGTGCAGCTGGGCCTCGTCTTCGAGGCCGTCGCCGTGGTGCTGACCGCGCTGTTCGTCACCCCGCACATTTCCGGCTGGTGGCTGGCGGTGCTGCTGATCGGGTACGGCATCGGGCTGGGGATGGCCTCGGCGCAGCTGACCGGGACCGTGCTCGCCGATGTGCCGCCGGAGCATTCGGGCCAGGGATCGGCCGCCCAGTCCACGGTGCGGCAGATCGGTTCGGCCTTCGGTACCGCGGTCATCGGTGCGCTGCTGTCGGCGGCGCTGGCCCACGATCTGCCCAAACGGCTCGCACACGTGCCCGATCTGCAGAAGCCGGCCGCCGACACCCTCGCCACCGCGACCCGGCAGTCGGCCGGTGGGGCCATCAGCGGGTTGCGGGACCACCACGGCGCCGCGGCCATCGTGGACGCGCTGAGCCGGGCCTTCACCGACTCCACCCGGACCGCGCTGCTGGCCGCGGCACTGTTCCTGCTCGTCGGCCTGGCCTCGGCCGCCCTCATCCCGAACCGGCCCTACCCGGCGGCGGACGAGGACGAGGATGCTCAGAGCAGCTGACCGTCGAGGCACATCCCGGACGAGCGGGTCGACGTCTTCGGTTGCACCACACCGGGGTCGAAGGTCCACTGCGAGACCGGGCCGGCCGACTTCCACAGCAGGCCGCCGCTGGTCGGGACCGCCTCGAAGACGTCCCCGACACCGGGGATGAGCTGATCGCCGACGCAGTAGTCGTCGTAATCGGTACCGGGCTGGCGTGCCCCCGCGCTGAAGCGCCCCGCCGGATTGGCATCCGCCCCGGGATTCGGCACGGTGCTCCCGCCTGCCGCGCCGCCCCGGTACCAGTGCGGGCCGGCCGCGTCGCTGCCGCAGGTGAAGGCCGAGCCGCCCGCCACCACCTGCGACCCCTGCGGGTGCGTGCCGCCCGCCCACAGGCAGTCGGCGCCGGAGTCGAAACGGGTGTCCGCCACGGTGCCGAAGCCGAGGCCACCCGCGGCCATGACGGCCGTCGCGAGCAGAGTAAGCGGTTTGATCACTGCAATCACCCTTGATTCGGTGCGATCCGGAATCCGGACCGGCACATCTCGGGGCGCGGATCCGGTTGGCGTAGTTGCCATTCAGAAATAGCGCGGGTGGTTACAGTGCGAGGGTCAGTCGATCAGGCCGAGCGCGTGCAGCCGCCGGAAGACCAGCAGTGACCCGGGGGCGACCGCGTTCATGGCGGCGTATTCGCCGAGGGTGAACCAGCGCAGTTCGGCGATCTCCCCGGAGGGGCGCGGCTCGTCGGTGAGCTCGCCGAGGAAGCAGGTCATGTGCAGGCGGGTGCCGGGCGCGTGCCCGTAGGCCTCCGCCTCGAACACGCCCAGTTCG
The DNA here is from genome assembly GCF_042754085.1 of Nocardia sp. NPDC059236. Classification (NCBI taxonomy): domain Bacteria; kingdom Bacillati; phylum Actinomycetota; class Actinomycetes; order Mycobacteriales; family Nocardiaceae; genus Nocardia; species Nocardia sp. NPDC059236. The sequence goes on along the minus strand of NZ_JBHZAF010000003.1, from coordinate 290,254 downwards.
CTGACGCCGGTGGCGGCCACCCCGAGTTCCTCGTGAATCTCCCTGTGCAGGGCCATCTCCGGGGTCTCACCCGGATCGATCTTGCCGCCCGCCATATAGAAGACGTCCTTGCCGGTGGACCGGGTCTGCAACATGCGACGATCCCGGATATGCGCCAGTGCCGCGGTGCGAATCACCCGTCCCACCCTAGCCAGCGGCGGTAGCGCGGGAGGCGCGGGCGCCCTTGTCGTCGGGCCGGTGTCAGCAGGCCACGGTCCGCAGCCGCGCCCGGTCGCCGGCCGCGACGGCGCGCACGGCCGCGGCGATGGCGACCACCGGCGGCACCCAGCGCGCCTCGTGGGGCATGACGCTCCACGCGGTCCCGCGGCCCGGCTGCGGCAGCGGGACCCGGTCACCGTCGGTGTGCACGATCGCCCCCGCGGCGCGCAGGCTCTCGATGGCCCGCGCGGCCTTGGCCACGCCGACGACCAGATGGATTTCCCGCCGCTGCGGACCCGGAACCTCGATGACCGGGCCGGAGAGGTTGTTGGCGCGCAGGTACCGGCGCACCCCGGCGGCGACGGACCCGGTGAGTTCGATGGCCGCGATCTGCTCGCCGGTGATCAAGTCGACGCCGTCGCCGGTCGTCTCGATCGTCCATCCATACTGGCGGAAGTCCTCCGCCACAACGCTCAACGCCACGATCATCACCCTCACACCTGCTGCTGTGCATCCGATCCGCCGTGGCTGTGAGGTTCCGTAGAGGACGCTGCGATCACCAGCCACACCAAGGATTCTCGGGCTGTGACCGGGGCGGATGCATCGTCCTGTGGTCGCCGGTCGCTCAGGGAGATCCCCTAGGTGTGCGGGCTCAGCGGGTGGGCGGGGCGATCTTCCAGTGCCGCTGTAGGGCATCGGCGATCTCCGGCAGGATGGTCACCGGAATCCGCCTGTGCCGCAACATGGTTCGAATCTCGTCGACCTGTTCACGCTTGCGCATGTCGTAGGCGCTGGCGATGGGCCGCTGCACCGGCGGGATGGACAGCAGCACCAGTTCCCGATGCGGCTCGTCGCCGCCGTTGAGATCCAGCGCGAGGGTCCAGCGGCCCTTCTCGTCCAGCGCGAACCGTCCGGCCACCACCCGATCCCACGCCACCGTCGAGGCACCCCACGGGGTCCGCCGCACGATCGCATCCTCGGTCAGCTCCACCCGGTCCCGCCCGAACAGCGCGACCATCAGCCCCACCGCGGCGGCCGCGCCGAAGAACAGCCCGGTGAACACTCGATTCAGCCCGAAAACCCCGACCGTGCCCGCACAGACGACGGCCACCACGAGTATCCCCGCGGCCACGTACCCGGCCATGCGCCGCCCCGGCACCACGCCCGCCCGCACCATCGTCATTCCGCCTCCCGAAACCGACTGCCGGTCACCGTACCCGCCGGTGCGCATCGCCGATGAATTCGACGCGGACGGATCGTCTTCATTCGCATGACGCAATCGACCTTCACCGCCGTCGTCAATATCGCGGTGCCCGTGACCGATCAGGACCGGACCAAGGCGCTGCTCGAGCGGCTCGGGCTGGCGACCCGCATGGACGCCGAACTGCAGCCGGGCTTCCGCTGGATAGAGATGTCGCTGCCCGGCGGGATGGCCTCCTTGGCGCTGGTGCGCGCGTCCGCGGAACTGCCCGCGGGCATCGACACCGGGATCCGGCTCGCGACCACGGATGCCCGTGCCGCCCATGCCACGCTCGCCGGCCTCGGCCTCACCGTCGGCGCGCTGCTGGACTGGGATTCCGCGCCGCTCATGTTCGCCTTCCGGGACCCCGACGACAACCGCTTCTACGTCATGCAGATGGACTCCTGAGGGGGTCGAAACCGGAGGATTCCCAGCCGATCTCGACATCGGCACCCTTGTCGACCTACCGTGCCTCTACCACCGCCTACCGGTGGTCCCGCAGCACCCGAAGGAGCGACCGATGCCGCACACCGTCGACCTCGAGCGCCGACTGGCCGACTCGATCGAGGAGCACGGAGTCCCCGGCGCGCAAGTGGCGGTGCTGGTCGGCGGCGAGATCTGGGACGCGACGGCCGGGGTGCTGAACACCGCGACAGGTGTTGCGGCGACCACGGATTCGGTGTTCCAGATCGGCTCGGTCACCAAGGCGTGGACCGCGACGCTGATCATGCAGCTTGCCGCCGAGGGGCTGATCGAGCTGGACGCCCCGGTGCGCCGGTACCTGCCCGAGTTCCAGGTGCGCGACGCGGCGGCCGCGGCGGTCATCACGGTCCGGCAGTTGCTCGGCCACACCTCGGGCATCGACGGCGACCTGTTCCTCGACACGGGGCGCGGCGCGGACGCGGTGGAGAAGTTCGTGCCCGCCATCGCGGACGCCGGGCAGGTGCACCGGCCCGGCGACATGTTCTCCTACTGCAACAGCGGCTACGTGCTGCTCGGCCGAATACTGGAAGTGTTGCGCGGCAAGTCTTTCGACGCGGTGTTGCGGGAGTGGCTGGTGACCCCGCTCGGGCTGACCCGGGTGGCCGCCGACGCCGACGAGGCCATCCTGTTCCGCGCCGCGGTAGGGCATATCGGATCCGCGCCGGGCGCCGGCCCGGAACCCACGCCGGTCTGGGCGCTCCCGGCCTCCAATGCTCCGGCCGGCGCGCGGCTGGCGATGTCCGCGCGCGATCTGCTGGGATTCGCCCGGCTGCACCTGTCCGGCGGTCGCACCATGGAGGGCGTCCCCGTCCTCCCGGAGACCGCGGTACAGGCGATGACCCGGCCGCACGTCGAGGTGCCCGATATCGGCTACGGCACCCACTGGGGCCTGGGCTGGCAGCTGTTCGATCCCGCCGGAACCGGATTGTTCGGGCACGACGGCAGCACCATCGGTCAGAACGCCTTCCTGCGCATCGCGCCCGCCGCCGGCGTCGCAATCGCCTTGCTGGCCAATGGTGGTGACGCGTTCGCGCTCTACCAGGATCTGGTCGGAGACCTGCTGTGGGTGCACGCGGGTATCCGGTTGCCCGCCCGGCCCGTGCCGCCCGCCCGGCCCGAACCGGTGAATGCGGCGCGGGTCAGCGGACGGTACCGCTCGGTCATGTACGAGCACGCCATCGACGTCGACCCCGACGGCCGGGCCTGGCTGTCCACGATTCCCCTGACGGCGGAAGCGGCCCTGGTCTCCGCCCCGGACCGCATGGAACTTCTGCATCTCCGCTCCGACGCCCTGATCGCGGCGCGCCCCGTCCGTGGCCGCCACGCCGTGTACGGCCTGATCAACGGAGACGGTGACCCCGCTGCCCGCTACCTGCACACCAGCCGCGCGATGCCCCGTCAGCCCTGACGCGATACCCGGCCGGCCCGAGGGTCAGTTCAGCTCGGCGGCGGAGGCCACGACGACACCGTAGAGGTCGGCGATGGTGGCCAGGGCGCTGTCGTGCAGCTGTCCCGCGGTCACCTCGCCGACGGCCGACTTCAGGGGGCGGGTGGCGCAGGCATCGGCCACGACGGTGGGGTGGTTGCCGCGCAGGAAGGCGCCCTCGGTGGTGAAGGTGACGCACATGTGGGTCATGAAGCCGGCGATGATCAGTTTCTTGTTGCCCGCGGCGTCCACCTGGGCGGCCAGGTCGGTGTCGTGGAAGGCGTTCGGAACCTGTTTGACGACAACGGGTTCGCCGTCGACCGGGGCCACGGCGGGGTGGATCGCGCCGATGCCGGCGGTGATGTCGTAGGGGGTGCCGGGGCCGCCGTCGTTGACGATGTGGATGATCGCCGAGCCGGCCCGGCGGGCGCGGGCCAGCAGGTCGGCGGCGGCGTCGAGGGCGGGCTGCCAGCCGGTCAGCTCCATCACGCCGCGGGTGTAGGTGTTCTGGTAGTCGACGAGGATCAGGGTCGCGTCGGCCAGGGTGGCCGGGGTCTGATCGAAGCCGCTGAGGTCACGCAGGGTCTGCGCGGGCATGGAGATCCTCCTGGGTTTGCACATCCGAACCGCCCTGTGCGGTGGACGTTTTCCACGCTATGGGCCGGCGGGAGTGTCGGAAATGTCATGTAGCCTGCAGATTCGGACATGCCGAGGGAGGGAGGAACCGTGGCTGCACCGGCGCGATTCGTCGTCATCGTGCTGTTCGACCGGGTCGATCTGCTGGATGTGACCGGGCCGCCGGAGGTTTTCGCGCTGCTCCAGCGAGAGATGAACGGGGACACCGGGTATCAGGTGGCGCTGGCCGCCGAGACCCTCGACCCCGTCACCACCTCCGCCGGAGTCCGAGTGCTGCCCGACATCACCTTCGCCGACCTCGCCGGGCGCGCGATCGACACGCTGGTGGTGCCCGGCTCGGTGGAGGTGGACGGCGACGGCCGGGTGCGCGCGCTCAGCGACCCGCGGGTGGTGGCGTGGGTGGCGAAGCTGGCCGCCGACAGCCGCCGCGTCGCCTCGGTCTGCGTCGGCGCGCATATTCTCGCCGACACCGGGCTGCTGGACGGCAAGCGCGCCACCACCCACTGGTCCACCGCACAGCAGCTCGCGGCGGAACATCCGGCCGTCACCGTGGACGCCGATCCGATCTTCATTCGCGACCAGAACGTCTGGACCGGTGCGGGACTCACCGCCTGCCTGGACCTGGCCCTGGCACTGGTCGCCGACGATTTCGGCGACGCCCTCGCACTGCGCGTCGCGCGGCAGCTGGTCATGTTCCTGAAAAGGCCCAGCGGGCAGAGTCAGTTCAGCGTGTCACTCGAACCCATCTCGACCACGCGCCGGATCGACGACCTGCGCCACTACATCGCCCGCCATCTCGCCGAGCCGTTGACGGTCGCGGATCTGGCGGCGCAGGCCCATGTCAGCGAACGGCAGCTGACCCGCATCTTCAAGACCGATCTCGGCGCCACCCCGGCGGCCTATATCGAGTCCGCCCGAGTCGAATTCGCGCGCAATCAGCTCGAAACGACCGATCACACGCTCGAACGGGTGGCGACCCTGAGCGGTTTCAACACCACCGACACCCTCACCCGGGCCTTCCGGCGCGTACTGGACACCACGCCGACGGAGTATCGAAACCGCTTCCGGCTCACCTAGTCTCGCCTCGGATCAGCTGGTCACGCCTCGAGCGGGACCGCCGCCTCGGCCGTGTACACCAGGAACGTCAGGCTCTCCTGGAAGTACAGCTGCACCGTCTCGGCATCGTGCGAGAGATAGCCGATGGACAGATCCTGGCCGATCTGCAGATCGAAATCGCCGCCGCGCGTGGACAGGACGAATGCGCCGTCGATGGCCGGCGCCCAGATGATGTCACCGTCGATGAGCCGCTCGATATGGGTGCGGATCGGGTGCCCGTGATCGGAGGTCTCGCTCACCGCGGTGTACAGATCCGCCGACAGCAGCACCGAGTACGGCCCGTCCACACCCGCCAGCCGCAGCTTGCTCAGCGCCTGCGCCACCGCCTCCGGGGCCAGGCGCGGGTCGCCGGGCAGCTTCACCGGCTCGCAGGAGGTGGAGGCCCGGACACCGATGATCCCGGCCGCCGGATAGCCCTCGAAAATGGCGCGGTCCTCGGCGAAGGCGATCTTCTTGGCCGCGGTCTTCACCGGATCCAGATCGGCGTCGTGCGCGCCGCGCTCGATATTGTCCAGCTCCTCGCGGGAGAGCGTGAACGGCACCCGCAGCTCCACCAGCGGCAGCGCCACGCGCTGGCGGGCCTGTACACCGTCACCGGGGGAGGTGATGGTGGAGGTGCGGCCCAGTCCGGCGGCGGAGTAGTCGGTGCCGTGCGGGCCGGACAGATCGACCACGCGGCGACCGGCGATGTGCCGCTTGAAGGTTCGCGTCGCCTCCTCCTCGATGGCCGACCAGGCCTCCGAGGTGATGGGCGCGAGTTCGCGATGCAGGTTGTTCATGCGTCAGCTCCGTTCGGTTCAACGATTCCGTAGCGCCGGTTCAACGATTGCGTAAGGCTCCGATGCCCAGGGACCCGTCCCCGGACGCAACGCCATTGCCGTCGGGGGATTCCCGCTGGGTGGCCGCCGCCGGCGCGGGTGCGTCCGGCAGCGCGTCGAAGAATCCCGCGGGCGGGGCGAAGAACGAGGTGCCGGTGACCGCGGTGGAGAAATCCAGGATGCGGTCGTAGGCGGCGTCGGCCGTGCCCAGGAACATGCGGACCAGCATGTTCTCGGTAATGGCCGGGTCGTCGGCGTAGGCGATGTAGTAGGTGCCGAATTCGCCGTCCTGGATCGAGCCGAACGGCATATTGGCACGCACGATATTGCCGATCTCGTCCTGATCGTTCACGGCCACATGCGAATTCGCGGGCTTGTCGGCGTCGGACAGTTCGAAGTCGTCGAGTTTCGTTCGCCCGATGACCTTTTCCTGCTCGGTGGTGGACAGCGCCTTCCACGAGCCCAGATCGTGCAGGTACTTCTGCACGATGACATAACTGCCACCGGCGAACTCGGGATCCTCGTCGCCGACCAGCGCGGCGGTGGCGGCGAGCTGTCCCTCCGGATTCTCGGTGCCGTCCACGAATCCGAGCAGATCACGCTGCTCGAAATAACGGAAGCCGACCGTCTGATCCACGATGGTGGCCGCGCCGGACAGCCGCTCGGCGATCTTCATCGCCAATTCGAAACAGGCGTCCTGGGTTTCGGCCTTGAGGTGGAACAGCAGGTCGCCCGGCGTGGCGGGGGCCTGGTGCCGCTCACCGATGAAACCCGGAAACTCGTGCAGCTGTGTGGGTTTCGGCCCGGAGAAGAGGCGGTCCCAGGCGGCGGACCCGATGCTGGTGATGCACGCGAGGCCGGATCCGGGCACCCGGAATCCGACGGAGCGGCGCAACCCGGGCAGATTTGCGAGCAAATCCCGCGCCACCGACTCGCCACCCTCGTCGATGGTGACGACGAGGAAGATCGCGGCCGGTGTGAGCGGGTCGAGGATCGGCTGTGGCTCACCCATGGGCACCACCTTATGTGCTGCGGCCGACCGCCGACCCGTCCGGTATGCCCGCGTCCCCCGGGCTACTTGGCGACGGTCAGCAGAAATGCCACGTCATCGATGGCTTTCACGCTGTGGCGGGCGTTGGGGATCACAATCAGGTCACCCGCCGAGCCCTTCCACTCGTTGGTGCCGCTGATCACCACCAGCACCCCGCTCAGCACCACGAGGGTCGCCTCGCCCGGATTCTCGTGCTCGGCCAGCGTCTGTCCGGCCGTCATCGCGATGACCGTCTGGCGCAGGGTATGGGTGTGGCCGCCATAGATGGTCAACGAACTGCGCCCGCTCGAGGCGGTGGCCGCCAGCTTCAGTTGCTGGCGGGCAACCGCGGTCAGCGATTTCTTGTCCATGGACTGCCTTTCGCCGGAATATCGCTGAGTATGCCGGACGCACCCGGGCCGATCGGCGGTTTCGGGGCGGTGTTTGCAGGAATTGCCGGACTAGGAATACAGGCGTTACCGCAAGCCCGGGGCGGCGCGGCGATAACGGCGGAAGCGATACCGCAGACCCGTCGACGACTCGCGCCAGTCGGCCGCATCCGTCTGCCACGCGCGATCGATGGCCGGCGCCAGCGTGTCGCCGTCGATGTCGGCGTCGATCTCGGTGACCATCAGCTCGGTCGCGAAAGGCATTGCGGCACGGTAGATCTCGCCGCCGCCCATGATCCACACCGACTTCTCGCCGGTCATGTGCAGGGCCTCGGCCAGCGAGCCCGCCCGCTCCGCCCCGGCGTCGGACCAGTCCGGCTGCCGGGTCACGACGATATTGCGGCGGCCGTCGAGCGGACGGAAGCGCACCGGCAGCGAATCCCAGGTCTTGCGGCCCATGATCACCGGATGCCCGAAGGTGACGTCCTTGAAATGCGCCATGTCCTCGGGCACGCGCCACGGAATCGTGTTGTCCCGCCCGATGATTCCCCGCGGCGTCTGGGCCCAGATCAGCCCGATGGTCCGGTTCATACCGCGACCGGCGCCTTGATGGCCGGATGATGCTGATAGCCCTGGATTTCCACGTCCTCGTACGCGTAGTCGAACAGCGTGGGCGCGGGCCGCAGGTGCAGCTGCGGGAACGGGTAGGGCTCGCGGGTCAGCTGCTCGCGCACCTGGGCCAGGTGATTGTCGTAGATGTGCACATCGCCGCCGGTCCAGATGAAGTCACCGGGCAGCAGCTCGGTCTGCTGGGCCACCATGTGGGTCAGCAGCGCGTAGCTGGCGATATTGAACGGCACGCCCAGGAACAGGTCCGCGCTGCGCTGATACAGCTGGCACGACAGCTTGCCGTCGGCCACATAGAACTGGAAGAAGGCGTGGCACGGGGCCAGCGCCATTTTGTTCAACTCGGCCACGTTCCACGCCGAGACGATGATGCGCCGCGAATCCGGATCGGTGCGCAGCGTCTGCAGCACCTGCGAGATCTGATCGATGTGGGTGCCGTCCGGGGTCGGCCAGGACCGCCACTGCACGCCGTAGACCGGGCCCAATTCGCCCTGCGCGTCGGCCCATTCGTCCCAGATGGTGACGCCGTGCTCCTGCAGCCACCGCACATTGGAGTCACCGCGCAGGAACCACAGCAACTCGTAGACGATCGACTTGAGGTGCACCTTCTTGGTGGTGATCAGGGGAAAGCCCTGCGACAGGTCATAGCGCAGCTGATGCCCGAAAATGCTGCGGGTGCCGGTTCCGGTCCGATCCGCCTTGGGGGTGCCGGATTCCAGCACCAGTCGGAGCAGGTCCTCGTACTGGGTATCTCGGGCGCTCTCCACGCCTGGCAAGCTTACGCACCGTGCGGAAGTTGTTTGTGATCGGAATCGGGGCGGGGGACCCGGACCAGGTGACGGTGCAGGCCATCAAGGCCATGTGCCAGGTAAACGTGTTTTTTCTCATCGGCAAGGGGGCCGAGAAGCAGGAGCTCACGGACGTGCGGTCGGCCATCCTGGCCGAGTACGCGCGCCAGCCGCACTCGATAGTAGAGATCATCGACCCGCCGCGCGACCGGGGCGTGCCCGCCAGCGGCGCGGACGCCGTCTACCAGGGCGCGGTCGCGGACTGGCACGAGGCGCGGGCCGAGCTGCTGGAGCGGGCCTTCGCCGAAACCGACGGGGTGGGCGGCATTCTCGTGTGGGGCGACCCGTCGCTGTACGACAGCACGCTGCGGATCGTCGAGCGGGTGCTCGAACGCGAGCGCATCCAGTTCGAGTACGAGGTGATTCCGGGCATCACCAGCGCGCAGGCGCTGGCCGCCGCGCACCGCATCGTGCTGCACGAGATCGGCGAGCCGCTGCACATCACCACCGGGCGGCGGCTGCGCGAGGAGGGGCTGGTCCCGGGGCAGTCCACGCTGGTGATGCTGGACGGCGAGTGCTCGTTCACGCAGGTGCCGGGCGACGACGTCTACATCTGGTGGGGCGCGTACCTGGGCATGCCCGACGAGGTGATCGTGGAGGGCCCGCTGCGCGTGGTCGAGGGCCGCATCGCCCGCCGGCGGGCGGCCCTGCGCGAGGCCAAGGGCTGGATCATGGATATCTACCTGCTGCGGCAGGCGGGCGCCGCGCGCTGAATCCGCCGGGTGTCGGGGTGTGCGGTTAGGGTGGACGACGGAAATGGTCGCCCATTGGAGGAGATCCGTTGCCCGAACTACCGGAGATTGTGGCGCTCGAGCAGTTCCTGGCCGAGCATGCGGTGGGGGCGGTGGTCGGGCGGGTCGACGTGGCGGCCCTGAGCGTGCTGAAGACCTTCGATCCGCCGGTGACCGCGCTGTCGGGGCGCGACGTGACCGGGGTGGGGCACTGGGGCAAGCACCTCGGAATGGATTGCGACGGGCTGTGGTTGATCACGCACCTGTCGCGCGGCGGCTGGCTGCGGTGGATCGACGAGCCCGGGGTCGATCCGCCCAAGCCCGGCAAGGGACCGCTGGCCCTGCGCGTGCATTTCTTCACTCCTGAAGGCGCCACCCCCGCTTTCGATCTCACCGAGGCCGGTACCAAGAAGCGGCTGGCCGTGTGGATCACCGGCGATCCGCTCTCGGTGCCCGGCATCGCGCGGCTGGGGCCCGACGCCCTGGCCGTGAGCGAACCGGAATTCGCCGAGATCCTGCGCGGCACCTCGCAGCGCGTGAAGAACGCGCTCACCGATCAGAGCCTGCTGGCCGGCATCGGCAATGCCTACTCCGACGAAATCCTGCACACGGCAAGGCTTTCGCCGTTCGCCAGCTCCGGCTCGCTGGACGCCGGACAGGTGGCGCGCCTGTACGCGGCCATGCGTGCCACGCTGTCCGACGCCATCCTGCGCTCGGTGGGGCAGGACGCCGCCCGCCTCAAGGGCGAGAAGCGTTCCGGCTTCCAGGTGCACGCCCGCACCGGCCTGCCGTGCCCGGTGTGCGGCGACACCGTTCGAGAGGTCTCCTACGCGGACAAGTCGTTCCAGTACTGCCCGACCTGCCAGACCGGCGGCAAGATCCTGGCCGACCGCCGCATGTCCCGGCTGCTGAAGTAGCCCCTAGACCACGGCCACCACATCGGTGCGGCGGTCCAGCACGTGCGCCGGAATCTCCACTCCCGCTTCCAGATCCGCGGCCGGGATCGGGGCGTCGAAGACCTGACGCAGCGGCAGGACGCCGGCCCAGACGCCACCGGTGTCGATATCGGCCTGCTCGTCGCGCGGGCCGCCGGTGCGGACCTTGACCGAGGCCTCGGTGAGGTCGAGGGCCAGGACCATGGTCGCGGCCATCTCCTTCTTGTTCGGCGAGCGGACCGCGTCCCACGCGCCGGGTGCGGCCTGTTCGACGATGACGCGCAGCGCGCGCATGCACTCGTCCGGGTCGGTCAGCTCGACCGGCCGGGCGTGGATGACCGCCGAGCGGTAGTTCATGGAGAAGTGCATGGCGGAGCGCGCGTAGACGATGCCGTCCACGTGCGTCACGGTCAGCGCGACGTCGCCGGTCAGGGCGGCCCGCAGATTGCCGGAGCCGGTGGAGCCGTGCAGGTACAGCGTGTCGCCGTCGCGGCCGTAGATGGTCGGGACGACCACCGGGCTGCCGTTCAGGACGACGCCCAGATGGCAGATGAGCCCGGCGTCGAGGACCGCGTCCAGTTCGGCGCGGTCGGTGCGACCCCGCTCCCTGGACCGGGTGAGGCTGCTGCGCGGGGTGGGTGACAATGGGGTCCGGTTCGAAGCTGTCTCACGCATAGGACCAGTTTCGAAGGGGAAATGGCATTCCTTAATAGCCAATTCTCCGCAAGATCTACAGACCACTTCGGGGGATCCGTGCCGTTCACGCTCGCACATCCGGCCGCTGTGCTGCCCATACGTCGGGTCCTCTGGTTTCCAGGACTTGTCGCGGGGAGCATCGCGCCCGACATTCCGTACTACCTGCGGATCGGTGTGGACGGCGAGCTGACGCATGCTGGTCTACGCAATCACCAGCGCTGCAATGGGTTTCGTGGTGTATGCGTTCGTTTCCGCGGCAGCTTCGGCCGCCAGGGGACATCGTTGATCGCACTGTCGTGCGCGGAGTGGCATTCTGATATCCACCAGTTGCCGGATGATCAGGAGGCCACTTGCGGGTGAATCGGCTGGTCGACGATGATCTACCGTTCATCGTCGAACGGGACAGCGGCGTGCCGCTGGCTGTTCAGGTGGCCGACGGACTGCGCCGGGCCGCGACCACCGGTGCGCTGCGCGGCGGTGATCGGCTGCCTTCCTCCCGTGAGCTGGCCAGTCGGCTGGGGGTGAGCCGGACCGTCGTCACCGCCGCTTACGACCAGTTGCACGCCGAGGGCTGGCTGGACGGGCGGCACGGCTCGGGCACCTACCTGACGGCCGCGCCCGCACCGGTGGGCGCGCAGACCGGCGGGCCCGAACTGCCCGAACCGCTGGCGGGACTGCTGGATCTCGGCGCGGGCGCGCCGTCCATCGAGGCCATCGACCCGGCCGCCTGGCGGCGGGCGTGGCGGGCCGCCTCGGATCGAATGCCGTTGATCCGCAAGGACCGGCGCGGCGAGACCGACTATCGGGAGGCCGTCGCCGAACACCTGCTGCGGCATCGCGGGCTGGGCGCGGGCAGTGGGACCGCGGTGCTGGCCACCGCCGGAACCAGCGCGGCCGCAGGCGAACTCGCGGCGGCGCTGCTGCGGCCCGGCGACGTGGTGGCCATCGAGGATCCCGGCTATCAGCGGGCGGCCGGGGCGTTCCGGGCGGCGGGCATGCGGCCGGTCCCGGTGCCCGTGGACGCCGAGGGCCTGCGGGTGGAGCTGCTGCCCGAGGATGCGGGCCTGGTGTATTGCACTCCCGCGCACCAGTTTCCGCTCGGCGCGCGCATGCCCGCCGCCCGCCGGGTCGAGCTCATCGAATTCGCCCGCCGCACCGGCGCACTCGTGGTCGAGGACGACTACGACGGCGAATTGCGGTACGACACCGCGCCGCTGCCACTGCTGGCCACCCTGGCCCCCGATGTGGTCGTGCATCTGGGCACCACCAGCAAGATCCTCACGCCCACCCTCGGCATCGGCTGGCTGGTGGCGGATCCGGCCGTCGCCGCGGCAGTGCTCGCCCATCGCGAACTCACCGGCACGGGCCCGGCCCCGGCGGGTCAGCAGGTGGTGGCCGAACTGGCCCGGCACGGTGACCTGGCCCGCCATCTGCGCCGCCTGCGCCGCGACATGCCGGCCCGCCGCGCCCTGGTGGTGGACGAGCTGCGCGGCCGCGGCCTGGACGTGCGCGGCGACGACGCCGGATCACACGTCTTCGTCCCGCTCGCCACCCCGGAGCAGGAGGACCGCGCGGTGGCCGCCGCCCGTGAGCTCGGCGTCCACCTCGACGCGCTGGCCCGCCACCATCTGGGCGCCCGGCACACCTTCGGCATCGCCCTCGGATATGCCGCGCTGCCTGCGGCGGAGCTGCCACGCGCGGTTCGGTCGGCGGGGGCGGCGCTGGCCCGGGTCGTAGAGTGGTCCGCATGACCGAAAAGGACATCCACGCGCGCATCAAGGAACTCGTGGATCGTGAGCACGAGCTCCGGGCCAAGACCACCGGTGGCGAACTCGACCCCGAGGCCGAGCGCCGCCAGCTGGCCGAGATCGAGGTCCAGCTCGACCAGTGCTGGGACCTGCTGCGTCAGCGCCGCGCCCGCATGGACCAGGGGCGCAACCCCGACGAGGCCCAGGTCAACCCCGCCCGCCAGGTCGAGGGCTACCTGCAGTAATCGCCATCCGCCGTCCGGCCGTTCCCGCCCGGCCGGCGGGTCGGCCGTTCCCGCCACCTTCGGGGTCCGTGATCCGAGACTCTGGGAGCCCCCGAGAGTTGGGACTACCCTTTGTGAATGGTGGCAACGACAGACATCACGACCGCGGACGGCACGGTTCGCGGACTCCGGGGCCGCCGCGTTTCACGCTGGCGGTCCATTCCTTTCGCCGCGGCTCCGGTCGGGGAGTTCCGTTTCCGGGCACCGCAGCCGGTGCAACCGTGGAGCGGGGTGCGCGACGCCACCGACTTCGGTTATGCCGCAATGCAACACCGGAACGGCGCGCGGATCGGGCCGCGGCAGGCGCAGCCGACCGGCGAGGATTGCCTCACGCTGAACGTGACCGCGCCGAACGCGCCGTCGGCCACGCCCCGCCCGGTCATGGTGTTCATCCACGGTGGTGGCTACATGATCGGAACCTCCGCGCTGCGGCTGTATTCCGGCGCCCGGCTGGCGCTCCGCGGCGATGTCATCGTGGTGTCGGTCAACTACCGGCTCGGCGCCTTCGGCTACGTCGACTTCGGTGAATACTCCACGCCCGAAAGCCGATTCGACTCCAACCTGGGCCTGCGCGATCAGGTCGCGGCACTGGAATGGGTGCAGCGCAATATCGCCGCGTTCGGCGGCGACCCGAACAATGTCACCATCTTCGGCGAATCGGCCGGGGCGCACGCGGTGCTGGCCCTCATGGCCACCCCCGCCGCGGCCGGGCTGTTCCACCGCGGCATCGCCCAGAGCGCGCCCGCGGACTGGGCCCCGAGTCAGGCCGAAGCCCGGCTCTTCGCCCGCCGCTGCCTCGACGACCTCGGCATCGCCCCCGGAGACGCCGCCAAGGCGCTGCGCACCGCCGGTGCGAACGACATCCGCAAGGCCGTCGATCACGCGGTCGCCCGGATCATGCACCAGCAGCCGGGCCTGTTCCCGCTGGCCCCGGTGGTGGACGGCGAATTCCTGCCCGCCGCACCGCTGGCCGCGTTCGCCGATGGCACCGCGCACCGGGTGCCGCTCATCATCGGGACCAACCGGGACGAGGCCACCCTGTTCGTGCGCTTCGACGACACCCTGCCCACCACCCCCGATCGCATGCGCTGGCTGCTGCGCCATGTGGACCAGGCCCTGGGCGAGGGCGGCGACAGCCCCATCTTCACCAAACTCGGCCAGTCCATGCCGACCTCGCAGGAGCGCCTGCACGAGACGCTGTCCGAGTTCGGCGCGGCCGTCGAATCCCGGGTCACCGCGGCCTATCCCGGTTTTCCGGGCAAGCGGGCCTCCGTCCGCATGGGCGGCGACTTCACCTTCTGGCGGCCCTCCGTCCGCGTCATGGAGGCGCACAGCCGATACGCGCCGACCTACGCGTACCGCTACGACTTCGCCCCGCGCGCAATCCATTTGAGCGGTTTCGGCGCCACGCACGCCCTGGATCTGATCCCCGTCTTCGGCGCGGTCGATTCGTCCTTCGGCCGTGCCATGACCGCGCTCGGCGGCCACCGCCGCTTCCGTGAGGTGTCGAGCCAGTTCCAGGACAACTGGCTGGCCTTCGCCCGCACCGGAACTCCGCTGCCGGCCTGGCCCGCCTACACCGAGGAGCAGCGCGCGACGCTGATCATCGATTCGCCCGGCCGCGTCGAACTCGACCCGGACCGCACCAAACGCCTGGCGTGGCAGGGGGTTCGGATCCCCGCCCTCACCTGAGCGGCGGTCACCAGGCCGTGCAGGACAGGCCGAGCGCGGACAGTTCCGTCTCGGCCAGCGCGGTGAGCGCGGCGGAGGTCGGGATGGCGTTCGGATCCAGGCCTATCAGCGACAGCGTGTAGGTGTCGGCGATCCGGGTCAGGTACCCCGAGAGCCGGGTCCGCGGCAGGGCGTCGGGCCGGAGCCCGGGGTGGATGGCGCGGGCCGCCACCCCGGTGCACGAGTGCGGGCCCAGCGCCAGCAGCGACTCGGGCAGGTTGCCGATATTGGAGCACAGGACATCTCGCTCGCCCGCGCCCCGCGCCAGCCGATACGCCCACCGGTCGGGCATGACCTGGAGGATCTCCTCTGGGATGCCGCCCGGGCTGGTCATGCGGTGCTCGTAGGCCGCACGGGCCTTGCGGCGCAGGGTCGCCGGGGTGTCGTCGCGGGTGATGGCGACCTCGGTCATGGACATGTCGTTGTCCACGCGCGGCTCGTCGCGGGTGTCGACCGGGAGACTGGCGGCAATGGTGTCGGCGGGAAAACCGCTGGACCACAGCATCTTCGCGATCAGATGGACGAACAGGCTGTTGGCGGTGCCCGCGTGCGCGACCGCGACGCGGTTCCAGTCCCGGGCCGGGATCTCGAGCACAGTCCCGCAGGTGGTGGCGGGTCCGGTGAGTGCCAGGGCATTCGCGGTGCCCGGCATCGCCTTTCGCGCCTCGGGTGCGGCCGGGCGTGCGGGAATGCCGCGCCGCAGCGCGCGAGCGGTCCCTCCCAGGACCGTGGCCCACATGCGCCGGGCGTCGGCCCAATCCGAATGTCCCGCAAGGGGTGCCGCGAGGGGGATGCCGGACAGCGCGTTGTCGATGGCCAGGGTCAGCGCGCGGCCGTCGGCCAGCGCGTGCGAACAGGTCAGCGCGACCAGGCAGCCGCCGTCGTCGAGGCGTGCCGCCGACAGCCGCCAGCCCGGCCCAGCCTCGGGATCGAGGTCCGCGCCCTGGCGGTCGGCCCAATCCAGGACGGCCGCACGCGGAATCGGCTCCGGCGTCATGGTGAACGGGTGCGCGGTCTCGTTCGGTTGCCAGCGTGGCCGTGCCCCGGGCACCCGCGAGCGCACCACCCGGCGGCCGAGCGGCCCGGTGCGCAGATCGCGGTGCACCCGCCAGAGCAGGGCCGGATGAACCGGTTCGGCGGTACGCCAGAGTCCCTGCAGGACGATCGGGGTGCCCATGCCCCGATGCGACCGCAGGAAGATCTCGTCCAGCACGCTCAGCCGATCCATCGAACGGCTAGCGTACCGATCGGTTCCATGGCGTGCTGCCGCGCGTATTCGGGGCTTTCGCGCGACCGGTCGAACCGGAGCCCGAATCAGGCCGGGCGGCCGTGGCGGCCCTCGCCCGAGGCGAAGCGCTGCGCCCCGTCCAGCGCGCCGTCCGTCAGGGCCTTCATGCCGTGGCGCAGCTCGTTGGCGATGGCCTCGGACTCCTCCAGGCCGTTCTGCTCCAGCACCGACATGCGGTCCGAGCGCAGGCAGGTCTGCGGCAGCGTGGCGAGCTCGAGCGCGAGTTCCTCGGCGGCGCGGCGGGATTCGCCGTTCGGCACCACCCGGTTGACCAGTCCGATCTGCAGCGCCTCGGTGGCGCCGACGGCCCGGCCGGTGAGAATCAGGTCCATGGCGCGGCCCTCGCCGATGATGCGGGGCAGCCGCACGGTGCCGCCGTCGATGAGCGGCACGCCCCAGCGGCGGCAGAACACGCCGAAGGTGCTGTCCTGCTCCGCGATTCGCAGATCGCACCAGAGCGCCAGCTCGATGCCGCCCGCGACCGCGTACCCGGAGACCGCGGCGATGACGGGCTTGGACAGCTTCATGCGGGTCGGGCCCATGGGTCCGTCGCCGTTCTCGGTGACCTGGTTGGAGCGTTCGGTGCCGAGGGCCTTGAGGTCGGCGCCGGCGCAGAAGGTGCCGCCGTCGCCCCACAGCACGGCGACCGCGGCGGTGGGGTCGGCGTCGAAGTCACGGAAGGCGTCGGCCAGGGCTTTCGCGGTGGGGCCGTCGACCGCGTTGCGGGCTTCGGGGCGGTGCAGGATCACGGTGTAGACGGGTCCGTTGCGCTCCACTCGTACTGTCACGACGCCGACAGTACGCCGTAAACCGGGGCTTGCGTCAAGAAATGAATCAGTGGTTCACTTCTTGTATGGCCTATCGCAGAACCCCCGCTGTCCAGGCCCGGCTGGATGCTCAGGCGGGGTCGATCGTGCGGGCCGCCATGACCGTGCTGTCCCGGGACGGGTTCGCCGGACTGTCCATGGCGGCGGTCGCTGCCGAGGCCGGAGTCGCCACCGGGACGGTGTACAAGAACTTCAGCGGCAAGGCCGAACTCGTCACCGCCGTCTTCCGCGAGGTCGTCACCCGCGAGGTCGACGCGGTCGCCGCGGCCGGAGCTGCGGGGGAGGGGCGCACCGCCCCGGAGCGGGTCACCGCCGCCGTCGAGACCTTCGCCGGCCGCGCCCTCAAGAACCCCAAACTCGCCTACGTGCTGCTCGCCGAACCGGTGGACGCCGCCGTCGACGCCGAACGCCTGCGCTTCCGCCGGGCCTTCGCCGAGACCTACGTGTCCGCCATCTCCGACGGCATCGCCACCGGTCAACTGCCGCCGCAGGATCCGCGCACCTCCGCGACCGCGCTGGTCGGGGCCATCGGCGAGGTGCTCGTCGGCCCGCTCTCCGAACAACTCCAGAGCGAATCGGTGCTGCCGGAACTGGTCGCCTTCGCCCTGCGCGCCCTCGGTGTCCAGCCGGACGCCCCCGGCGACCACCTCGAATCACGCGGCGTCCCACACGAATAGGAGTCACCCGCAATGCACACGCACGACGTCTTCAACCAGGTGCCGCCCATCGTCCCCTTCGACAATTCGCGCAATCCCGCGCTGCTCGAGGGCCTGCACCGGGAAGGCGCGGGCTGGGCCGAGGCCGAGGTGCGGGAGCTGGGCGTGCTCGCGGGCGGCGCGGCCGCGCAGGAGTGGGGCCGGCTGGCCAACGAGAACCCGCCGATCCTGCACACCCACGACCGCTACGGCAACCGCATCGACGAGGTGGAGTTCCACCCGTACTGGCACAACCTCATGGACACCGCGGTGTCGCACGGCCTGCACGGTTCGCCCTGGCAGGATGACCGGTCCGGCGCGCACGTGGCCCGCGCCGCCAAGTTCTTCACCTGGGGCCTGGCCGACGCCGGGCACATGTGCCCGATCTCCATGACCTACGCCGTGGTGCCCGCGCTGCGTCACAATCCCGAACTGGCCGCGAAGTTCGAGCCGCTGCTGGCCTCCCGCGTCTACGACTTCGGCCTGCGCGAGCCGTCCGGCAAGGCCGGTCTCATCGCGGGCATGTCCATGACCGAGAAGCAGGGCGGCTCCGACGTCCGCGCCAACACCACCACCGCCACCCCGCTCGCCGACGGCACCTACCGCATCGTCGGCCACAAGTGGTTCACCTCGCACCCCATGGGCGACCTGTTCCTGACCCTGGCCCAGGCGCCGGGCGGCCTGTCCTGCTTCCTGCTGCCCCGGGTGCTGCCCGACGGCACCCGCAACGCGCTGCGCATCCAGCGGCTCAAGGACAAGCTGGGCAACAAGTCCAACGCCTCCTCGGAACTGGAGTACGAGAACGCCATCGGCTGGCTGGTCGGCGAGGAGGGCGCGGGCGTGAAGACCATTATCGAAATGGTCAATATGACCCGGCTGGACTGCGTGATCGGCTCGGCCACCGGCATGCGGGCCGGGGCCGTCTACGCCACCCACCACGCCCGGCATCGCCAGGTGTTCGGCAAGTACCTGGTCGACCAGCCCGCCATGCGGAATGTGCTGGCGGACCTGGTGATCGAATCCGATGCCGCGACCACCGTCATGATGCGCCTGGCCGGGGCCACCGACCGCGCCGGCACCGATCCCGCCGAGGCGGCGCTGCGCCGCATCGCGCTGGCGGTCACCAAGTACTGGGTGTGCAAGCGCGCCCCAGCGCACGCGGCCGAGGCGCTGGAATGCTTCGGCGGCAACGGTTATGCCGAGGAGTCCGGCATGCCGCGGCTGTACCGCGAGGCCCCGCTCATGTCCATCTGGGAGGGCTCGGGCAATGTGGCCGCGCTGGACGCGCTGCGCGCCATGGGCCGGCAGCCGGAGACGGTCGAGGCGTTCTTCACCGAGCTGAACCTGTCCCGCGGCGCCAACCGCCACCTGGACGGGGCCATCGACCGAATCGGCAAGGAGCTCACCGACTTCGCCGATATCGAGTACCGCGCGCGCCGCGTGGTGGAGCTGATGGCGCTGGTGCTGCAGGGCGCGCAGCTGGTGCGGCACGGCCACCAGGCCGTCGCGGACGCCTTCTGCAGCACCAGGTTCGGCGGCGACTGGGGCATCGCCTTCGGCACGCTGCCGACCGGCGTGGACACCGAGGCGATCATCCAGCGCGCCTACGTCGACTGAGCTGGCACGAGGTCATGGCCGTGGGCGGCGATCGATAGCCGCCCACGGCATCAGCCGAACCAGATCTGTGCCTCTGTTGTTCGGAATGCGTCTGCGGCGCACGACTATTGTGCTCCACCTTCGGGAGGTGCGGGGACATTCATCAATTAGTGAATCGGGTGGATCGAGAAGCCTCGTTAATCGATGCCCGAATTGCGAAATACGCGAATTCGCGCTGGTGCCAAGGGGTTCCGGTGGTCTAGGGTCGATGATCATGAACGTGCGTAGTGTTATCGGCAGTGCGATGGCAGCGGTCGCGCTCACAATTCTCGGCACCGGCGCCGCCTCGGCGGACTCGGGTGTCATCGAGGCGGACAACTCGGATTTCCTGGTGGGCGACACCCTGTATTTCAATGATTTCGCCACCCAGTGCGCCATTCACGCGAATGGCGATGTCGCCTGCGATCTCGGTCAGGGAAACAAATTGTGGGGCCTGATTCCCATCTCCGACATCGTGATCGACGGCTCCTTCCTGCCCGCCCACCCGACCTTCGGCCTCGGCGGCCAGCACGGCAATCCGAATGCCCGTCAGCTCTGGGACGTGCCGCGCCCGCCCGGAAACGTGTACGCCGGCACCCAGTTCGACTACGCGGGCGCGACCTGCCTCGGTGGGCGTCCGCACGGCGGCGGCATGACCTGCACCTCGCACGGCCACACCTTCACCCTCGGCACCCAGACCAGCATCGGCTGACACCCGCCCCGACGACACCGCGCGGGCTGCGACCAAGACCACGCTTCCCGCCGCAGCCCGCCGGTAATAGCGTCGGAATCATGCCTCGTACAACGACGTACACCCAGTGGATCGCCCTCCCGCCGCAGCAGCTGTGGGCCGTCCTCGGCGATCCCGGCCGCTGGCCCGAGTGGAATCCCGCCGTCACGGCGGTGGCACTGCACGGCACACCCGCGGCGGGCGTCACCGGCGACTACCTGCCGCGCGGGCGCGTCACCGAGGCAGTGCACGGGCGGCTGGCGAAACCGTTCGTCGTCTCCACCTTCGTGCCCGACCGCGAAATAACCTTGGAGCAGCAGGAACCCGCGGGCACCATGCGACTGCGCTGGGTGCTCACCCCGCGTGACGGCGGCACCGAACTCCGCCAGCAGCTCACTTTCACCGGCGCCTCTGCCGCGGTCATGCGCAAGGTCGTCGGGGACCTGCTGCAGACCGACACCCACACCTGCTTCACCCGCCTGGCCCAGCTGGCCGGGCTGCGGCCCGCCGCGGACGCGCTCACCGTCGTGATCGCCGGCGGCACCGGCGCCCTGGGGCGCACCCTGGCCGCCGACCTCACCTGCCGGGGCCAGCGGGTCGTCATCCTCACCCGGCGCATCGCGCTGGAACTGCTCTACCCGCAATACGAATGGGACGGCCGCACCGTCGGCACGTGGGCCGACGCCCTGCGCAATCCGGGCCGCACCGCGGTGATCAACCTCGCCGGCAAGCTCGTCGACTGCCGGCCCACCGCCCGCAATATCGCCGAATTGCGCCGCAGCCGCGTCGATTCCACCCGCGCGCTGGTGGGAGCGTCCAAGACACTGGATCGGCCCGTCGACTACTGGATCCAGGCGAGCACCACCGCCATCTGGGCCGATGCCGGGGAACTCCGCTGCACCGAGGGCACACCCCTGCCCGAGCCCGGCCTGCCACAGATGACCGGCGTGGCCGCACCCTGGGAGGCGGCCTTCGCGGGGGCGAATGCCACGCACTGGACCATCCTGCGCACCTCCATCGTGCTGGACCCGGACGCTCCCGCGCTGCGGCGACTGGTGGGCCTGACCAAGGCGGGCCTGGGCGGCAGTGTCGGC
Organism: Nocardia sp. NPDC059236; assembly: GCF_042754085.1. NCBI lineage: Bacteria > Bacillati > Actinomycetota > Actinomycetes > Mycobacteriales > Nocardiaceae > Nocardia > Nocardia sp. NPDC059236. Next base: position 269,049 of record NZ_JBHZAF010000003.1, on the reverse strand, counting down.
AGCGGCCGGCAGTGGTTCAGCTGGATCCACGTCGAGGACTGGCTGGCCATCGTGCGCGCCGGGCTGGGCCTGGACCCGCGGGTCGGGCTGCCCACCGGCGTGGTGGTCGCGGCCACCGACTTCCCGGTGCGCAACAAGGAGCTCATGACCACCCTGCGCAGGCAGCTGCGCCGCCCGTGGTCGCCGCCCACCCCCGCAGCCGCCCTCACCGTGGGCGCGGTCCTCCTGCGCACCGATCCGGCGCTCGGGCTGACCGGCCGGCACGCCACCTCGGAGGTGCTGCGGCACAGCGGGTTCCGCTTCCGCTACCCGACCCTCGACGAGGCGCTGTCGGACCTGCTGCCGCGCTGACCCGGCCATGCGCGGGGTGTGATCCAGGACAACCCCTCGATCCAGGTGTCACGTTTCGGCCCGCTCCGGCGTCTCATGCTCATGAACGCCACCGCGAACCGCGCCGATGCCGCCGACCAGCGGTATCACCTGGCCGCGGGCCTGAAACGCTCCATCAACAAGGTCTTCCCGACCCACTGGTCGTTCCTGCTCGGGGAGATCGCGCTCTACAGCTTCATCATCCTGCTGCTGTCCGGGGTCTACCTGACGCTCTACTTCGAGCCGTCCATGACCGAGGTGACCTACAACGGCAGCTACCAGCCGCTGCGCGGCGTCCAGATGTCGGCCGCCTACCGCAGCGTCCTGGACATCTCCTTCGACGTGCGCGGCGGGCTGTTCGTGCGGCAGGTCCACCACTGGGCCGCCCTGCTGTTCGCGGCGTCGATCATCATCCACATGTTCCGGGTGTTCTTCACCGGCGCCTTCCGCAAACCCCGCGAGGCCACCTGGGTGATCGGCGCGGTCCTGCTGATCCTGGCCATGTTCGAGGGCTACTTCGGCTACTCGCTGCCCGACGACCTGCTCTCCGGCACCGGCCTGCGGTCACCGCTGGGCGGCATCACCATGGCGGTCCCGGTGGTGGGCACCTGGCTCCACTTCTTCCTCTTCGGCGGGGAATTCCCCGGCACCGTCCTGATCCCGCGGCTCTACATCACCCACGTGCTGCTGTTCCCGGGAATCATGCTGGCGCTCATCGGCGCTCACATCGCACTCGTCTGGTACCAGAAGCACACCCAGTTCCCCGGGCCCGCCCGCACCGAGCGAAATGTGGTGGGCGCGCGCATCGTTCCGGTGTTCTCCCTGGACCAGGGCGCGTTCTTCGCCTTCACCCTGGCCACCGTCGCGCTCATGGGCGGGCTCTTCCAGATCAACCCGATCTGGAATCTGGGGCCCTACAACCCCGCCCAGGTGTCGGCCGGATCCCAGCCCGACTTCTACATGATGTGGACCGACGGCCTGGCCCGGCTCATGCCGCCCTGGGAGATCTACCTGGGCCGCTACACCATTCCCGCGCCCTTCTGGGTGGCGGTGGTGATGGGTATCGTGCTGGCGGTGATCCCGCTGTACCCGTGGATCGAGAAGCGGCTGACCAAGGACACCGCGCACCACAATCTGCTGCAACGGCCGCGAGATGTGCCGGTGCGCACCGCGATCGGAGCCATGGCCATCGCCTTCTACCTGGTGCTCACCTTCGCCTGCGTGAACGACATCATCGCGCTGAAGTTCGACGTCTCCCTCAACGCGACCACCTGGTTCTTCCGGATCGCGCTGCTGACCCTGCCGCCGCTGGCCTACGCCGTGGCCTACCGGTTCTGCCTGGGCCTGCAACGCAGCGATCGGGCGGTGCTCGAGCACGGCATCGAGACCGGCATCATCAAACGGCTGCCGCACGGTGAGTACATCGAGGTGCACCAGTCGCTCGGGCCGGTGGACCGGCACGGTCATCCGATTCCACTGGAGTACCAGGGCGCGGCTGTCCCGAAGAAGATGAGCAAGCTCGGCTCCGCGGGCAGACCCGGACCCGGCGGGTTCCTCACCGCCGACCCACCCGAGGAGCGCGCGCTCCTCGCCGCCCAGCATCATGATGAGGAGCACGCACAGCTCACCATGCTGAAAGCCAAGCAGGACAACGGGAGTCGAGGATGAAACTCCGGACACGCACCGACGACGAGGAATACGGGCTGCTGGTGCCCGCCGCCACCGTCTACGACATGCAGTCCGCGCGCGCCGTCCGGCAGTTGCTGCACTCCCACGGGGTACGCGCCACCATGGGCCGGGCGCGCATCCACCGCTGGCGAAATATCAAGGACCGCTTCCGGATCCTGGTCTTTCCCGAGGACGCCGTGCGCGCCTACGACGTCCTCAGCCTCCACACCAGCTGATCAAAGTTTGGTCAGGGTCCGGCTGTACTGCGGGATCAGCCGGATCTTGCCGGCCGTGCCGAAGTCGATGGTGACCGTCGCCAGCGAGCCGAAGCCCTCGGCGGCGATCACCCGGCCCAGGCCGTATTTGTCGTCGTTGACCCGGTCGCCGACGGCGAGCACCAGACCGGTGTTGTTGCGCTTGACCCCCGCGGCGGCCGGCGCGGGCCGTCGCTCGCCGCGATCGCGCAGACCGGGGCGCGGCTCCGACCAGCCGTCACCGCGGGTCCAATCCCGTTCCAGCCCTTCGTCTTCGCCGCGCCGGCGGAAACCGCGCGAGGTCTGCGACGGGGCCGGCTCCAGCCGCCGCCAATCCATCAGATGGCCCGGAATCTCCTGCAGGAAGCGGGATTCCGGATTGGAGACCGGCTGCCCCCAACCCGAACGGACCACGGCGCGGGTCAGATACAGGCGCTTGCGGGCGCGCGTGATGCCCACATACGCCAGCCGGCGCTCCTCCTGCAGCTCCGTCGGATCGCCCAGGGCGCGCATGTGCGGGAACTGGCCGTCCTCCCAGCCGGTCACGAACACGACCGGGAACTCCAGGCCCTTGGCGGTGTGCAGGGTCATCAACGTGACCACGCCGGAACCCTCTTCGGGAATCTGGTCCGCGTCGGCCACCAGCGAGACCCGCTCCAGGAACGCCGCCAGCGAACCCGGTTCCGGTTCGCCCTCGGCCTGCTCGGGCAGCATGCCCTCGGCCCGCGCGGCCTCCACATTGTTGCGCGCCTCGGAACTGAATTCGCGTGCGACGCTGACCAGTTCGTTGAGGTTGTCCAGGCGCGCGCCGTCCTGCGGATCGTCGGAGGCCTCCAGCTCGGCGCGATAGCCGGTGCGGTCCAGCACCGCCTCCACCACCGAACCCACATCCGGGAAGTCCATGTCGGCCTGCGCGCCCGCCGCCCGGATCTCCTCCAGCAGCTCCAGGAAGCCGGCGATGGCCCGCTGCGAGCGGCTGTTGAGCAGAGCCACCTTGCCCGCGGCCGCGTCCCGGAGCGCCTGCGCGAAGCCGATATTCCGCTGCTCGGCGTGCACGGCCACGCAGGCCTCCGCACGGTCGCCGATGCCGCGGCGCGGGGTGTTGAGCACCCGTCGCAGGCTCACCGCGTCATCCGGGTTCTCCAGGACGCGCAGGTAGGCCACGATGTCGCGAACCTCCTTGCGCTCGTAGAAGCGCACCCCGCCGACCACCTTGTAGGGCAGTCCCATGCGGATGAAGATCTCCTCCAGCGCCCGCGAATTGTTGTTGGTGCGGTAGAAGACCGCCACATCCGCGTAGTTGGCGTCGCCCTGGTCCACCAGCCGGTCGATCTCGCGGGCCACGAACGAGGCCTCGTCGTGCTCGTTGTCGGCCACATAGCCGACGATCAGATCGCCGTCGCCCTGATCGGTCCACAGCTTCTTCTCGCGCCGGCCCTCGTTGCGCGCGATCACCGCGTTGGCGGCGGTCAGAATGTACTGGGTGGAGCGGTAGTTCTGTTCCAGCAGAATGGTTTCCGCATCCGGGAAGTCGCGCTCGAACTCCTCGATATTGCGGATGGTGGCGCCGCGGAAGGCATAGATGGACTGGTCCGCGTCACCCACCACGCACAGCTCCGAGGGCGGCACCCGATCGGCAGCGGCATCGTCACCCCGCCCGTCCCGATGGTGGCCCACCAGTTCACGCACCAGCACGTACTGCGCGTGGTTGGTGTCCTGGTACTCGTCGACCAGCACGTGCCGGAAGCGCCGCCGGTAGTACTCGGCCACCTGCGGATGCCGCTGCAGCAGCGACACCGTCTCACCGATCAGATCGTCGAAGTCGAGGGCATTGGCCGCGCGCAGCCGCCGCTGGTACTCGTCGTAGACCCGGGCCACGATGCGCGGCAGCTCGCTGTCCTCGGTCTCGGCGTCGGCCGCGGCCTGCGGCGGGTCGATGAGCTCGTTCTTGAGATTCGAGATGGCGGTGGCCAGCAGGCGCGGCGAGTACTTCTTCGCGTCGATCTCGAAGTCGCGAATGATCATGCCCAGCAGCCGCCGGGAATCGTCCGCGTCGTAGATGGAGAAGTTGGAGTTCAGCCCCGCCAGCAGCGACGCCTGGGTACGCAGGATGCGCACGCAGCTGGAGTGGAAGGTGGACACCCACATGCCGGCCGCGCGCGGGCCGACCAGCCCGGCCACCCGTTCGCGCATCTCGGCGGCGGCCTTGTTGGTGAAGGTGATGGCCAGCACCTCGCCGGGCCGCACCCCGCGAGCGTCGAGCAGATAGGCGATGCGACGGGTGAGGACAGCGGTCTTTCCGGACCCGGCCCCGGCCACGATCAGCAGCGGGGTGCCGGTGTGCATCACCGCGGCGCGCTGTTGCGGATTCAATCCCTCGAGCAACCGCTCGGTCTTCTGCTCGTCCTGTGCCACCGTCGTATTCATCGCCCATCCACGCTACCGGCGCGCACCGACAGGCGGCGGGGCGGACCGCGCAGGTGTCCGATAAGTGCCGGTCCGGCGAACATCCGGTGAACCGCGCCCGGTCGGGAAACTCAGGAGATTCACAAACGTACCTGTTTTGCATAGGTCCCTATGCATGGCACACTCGTCGCATGACCGGCTCCAAGGCGACGCATTGCACCTGAGCCCGATCCCGGGGGGACAATGTGGTGCGGTCCCAGGGGGACAATGTATGGCCAACAGGTCTGATTCTTGGTGAAGAACCGATCGGTAACAGGTTGGGTCCACCCGCCGATCGACGTTCTGGACCATGAGGAGTTGAAGAATGAGCATCTCGACGACGGGACATTCCGAGTCTGCCACCGGCTCGGACTCCGCCCTGCCCTCCGAGGCTGAGATCGACAAGCTGCGCTTGGAAATCGACAAGCTGGACGCCGAAATCCTCGCCGCTATCAAGCGCCGCACCGAGGTCTCGCGCATCATCGGGCGAACGCGTATGGCGAACGGCGGGCCCAAGCTCGTCCACTCCCGCGAGATGAAGGTGCTCGAGCGATTCAGCGAGCTGGGCCAGGAGGGCCACACCCTGGCGATGTTGCTGCTGCGCCTGGGCCGCGGCCGCCTCGGACACTGACAACTCTCGTAAGGCCCTCGGAGGCCGGCTGCGCCCCCGAAACTCTCGGACCTGCCGCCTTCGGCAGGGCCCGTTAACGCCGGGCATCGCATGCTCGATACAACATGCGGTGCGTCGCGAAGTGCGGCCCCACACAGACCGCGCTGCATGCGTGCCACGGATGCAGCCTCCCCAAGGCCGCCCCGGGTGTCTCGACCCCGGGGCGGTTCTTTCCTGTCTAGGGCAGGGCGATGTACTTGGTGTCGAGGTATTCCTCGATGCCCTCGAAGCCGCCCTCCCGGCCGAAACCGGATTCCTTCACGCCGCCGAAGGGCGCGGCCGGGTCGGAGATGACGCCCCGATTGACCCCGACCATGCCGCTCTCCAGGCCCTCGGCCACCCGCAGCGCCCGGTCCAGACTGCGCGTGTACACGTATGCGACCAGGCCGAATTCGGTGTTGTTGGCCGCGGCCAGACCCTGCTCCTCGGTGTCGAAGCCGACGATCGGGGCGACCGGGCCGAACACCTCCTCGCGCAGGATGCGGGCCTGCGCCGGGATATCGGTGAGCACCGTGGCCGGATAGAACCAGCCCGGGCCGCCGGGGGCCTTGCCGCCCAGCTTCACCTGCGCGCCCGCCGACACCGCGTCGTCGACCAGCTCGCTCACGGTGTCGAGCTGGTTCTCGTTGACGAGCGGGCCCAGCGTGGTGTCCGGGTCCACGCCATTGCCGAGCCGGTACTCCGCCATGGCCGCCACCAGCTTGTCGGTGAATTCCTGGCGAACCGAATTCTGGACGTGGAAGCGGTTGGCCGCGGTGCACGCCTCACCGCCATTGCGCAGTTTGGCCAGCAGCGCGCCCTGCACGGCGGCATCCACGTCGGCATCGTCGAAGACCACGAACGGGGCATTGCCGCCGAGCTCCATCGAGGTGCGCAGCAGGCCGTGCGCGGACTGCTCGACCAGCTTCTTGCCGACCGGCGTGGAACCGGTGAAGGTCAGCTTGCGCAGCCGCGGGTCGTTCAGCAGCGGCGCGGTGACCGCACCCGAGTGCGAGGTGGTGATGACCGACAGCACGCCGTCGGGCAGGCCGGCCTCGCTGCAGAGCTGGGCCAGCAGCAGCATGGTCAACGGGGTCTCACCCGCGGGCTTCACGATCATGGTGCAGCCCGCCGCCAGCGCCGGGCCGATCTTGCGGGTGCCCATGGCCAGCGGGAAGTTCCAGGGCGTGATGGCCAGGCACGGGCCGACGGGCTGCTTGTGCACCAGGATTCGCCCGGTCCCGGCCGGGGCGGGCTGGTAGCGGCCGTGGATGCGGACCGCCTCCTCGCTGAACCAGCGGAAGAACTCCGCGCCGTAGCGAACCTCATTGCGGCTCTCCGGCAGGGCCTTACCCATTTCGAGGGTCATGAGGAGGGCGAATTCCTCGACCCGCGCCGTGATCGCCTCGAACACCGCGCGCAGGATCTCCCCGCGCTGCCGGGCCGGGGTCGCGGCCCATTCGGCCTGCACGGCCGCGGCCGCGTCGAGGGCGCGCACCGCGTCCTCGGGTGTCGCGTCGGCGACCTGGGCGATGACCTCACCCGTCGCCGGATTGTGCACCGGGAAGGTCGCGCCACCGGTGGCATCCACCGGTCCGCCGATCCAAAGTCGCGTGGGAATGGACGAGAGTAGGGCGCTTTCGGTCACCATGAGACGAGCCTAGGCGCGTGTGCGTCCGAGCCGCCGGAGTCCGTGGAATCCGCACCCCCGCTGCCGGCCGAAAATCGCTCTGCGCTGGGAGAATCCCGCGAACGACCTCTTGTTACCTGCGCGTCGCAAGGTGAAGGTTGTAACCTCGGCGATCGTGAGCAGCGACATCACCGCATCGGCGGTCTGGCGGAAACTGCACGATCACCACGCCTCTCTCGCCGGGCGGCATCTGCGTGAGTTCTTCGCCGAGGATCCCGAGCGTGGTCGTGAGCTGACCGTGCAGGTCGCCGACCTGCACATCGACTACTCCAAGCATCGGGTGACACGCGAAACCCTGGATCTGCTGGCCGAATTGGCGCAGACCGCCGGGGTCGAGCAGCGCCGCGACGCCATGTTCGCGGGCGAGCGCATCAACACCTCCGAGGACCGCTCGGTCGGGCACGTGTGGTTGCGCCGGCCCGTCGGCGAGCCGCTCACGGTGGACGGCCAGGACGTCGAGACCGACGTGCGCGAAGTGCTGCGGCGCATGGGCGAATTCACCGACCAGGTGCGCTCCGGGCAGTGGCGCGGCGCCACCGGCGAGCGCATCGCCACGGTCGTGAACATCGGCATCGGCGGCTCGGATCTGGGCCCGGCCATGGTGACGCTGGGCCTGCGGCACTACGCGGACGCGGGCATCTCGGCGCGGTTCGTCTCGAATGTCGATCCGTCGGATCTGGTGGCGAAGCTGGACGGCCTGAACCCGGCCACCACGCTGTTCATCGTCGCCTCCAAGACCTTCTCCACCCTGGAGACGCTCACCAATGCCACCGCGGCCCGCCGCTGGCTGGTGGCCGCGCTCGGCGAGGACGCTGTCGCAAAGCATTTCGTCGCGGTGTCCACCCACGCGCAGCGGGTGGCGGACTTCGGTATCGACACCGCCAACATGTTCGGCTTCTGGGACTGGGTCGGCGGCCGCTACTCGGTGGACTCGGCCATCGGCCTGTCGGTCATGGCGGTCATCGGCAAGGAGCGCTTCGCCGAGTTCCTGGCCGGAATGCATGCCGTGGACGAGCATTTCGCGAATGCGCCGCTGGCGGAGAACGGCCCGATCCTGCTCGGGCTGCTGGGCGTCTGGTACTCGAACTTCTTCGGCGCGCAGTCCCGCGCGGTGCTGCCGTACTCCAACGACCTGGCCCGTTTCCCGGCCTACCTGCAGCAGCTGACCATGGAGTCCAACGGCAAGTCCGTGCACGCCGACGGCACCCCGGTCACCACCTCCACGGGCGAGATCTTCTGGGGCGAGCACGGCACCAACGGCCAGCACGCCTTCTACCAGCTGCTGCACCAGGGCACCCGGCTGGTGCCCGCCGACTTCATCGGATTCGCCCGTCCTGTCAGCGATCTGCCCACCATGGACGGCTCGGGCAGCATGCACGACATCCTGATGAGCAACCTCTTCGCCCAGACCAAGGTGCTGGCCTTCGGCAAGACCGCCGAGGAGATCGCGGCCGAGGGCACAGCCCCGAATCTGGTGCCGCACAAGGTGATGCCCGGTAACCGGCCCTCCACGGCCATCCTGGCGCCGCAGCTGACCCCGTCGGTGCTGGGCCAGCTGATCGCCCTCTACGAGCACCAGGTGTTCACCGAGGGCGCGATCTGGGGCATCGACAGCTTCGACCAGTGGGGCGTGGAACTGGGCAAGCAGCAGGCGCTGGCCCTGGAGCCGCTACTGACCGCGGCGGAAGAGCCCGCGCCGCAATCGGATTCGTCCACCGACGCGCTGATCCGCTGGTACCGCTCCAACCGCAGTTGATCGGGCCCGGACCGCGCTGATCGGGCGTCACTCGTCGGCGCGGCCCGAGCAGAGCAGGTCGAGGGTATCGATCCGTCGCCGCCACCCGGTTTGACGCGGCGTGGCGGACGATGCCCCGCCGGCGTCCAGAATCGCCCGTACCGCAACGGGATCCAACCACCCCGACGTGACCTCGGCGCGCAGCGGCCGGACCCGCTCCGGGGCCGTCAGGGCCGCGCGATGGGGCCGGTCCGCCCGACGCCTCCGCGTCGTCGGCGATCTGCACGGTCCGCATGACGGGTTCGATCCGGTCGCCGGTCAGCCCGATTCCGCCGGGAGCCGCCCGGAACGCCGAAAGGCGCGCCCTGCCGGGCGCGCCTTTCGGATCGGGTTCGGTTGCGGGTCAGTCCCGTTCGGGGCCGAGCGAGATGCCGCGCGAGGCCAGCCAGGGCAGCGGGTCGATCTTGTCGACGCCGTTCAGCCAGACCTCGAAGTGGCAGTGCGGGCCGGTCGAGAAGCCGCGGTTACCGACGGTCGCGATCTGGTCGCCCGCCAGTACGCGCTGGCCCTGCGAGACGGTCGCGGTGTCGATGTGGCCGTAGATGGTGACGGTGCCGTCGTCGTGGAGCAGCCGGACCCACATGCCGAAACCGGAAGCGGGACCGGCCTCGAGCACGGTGGCGTCGGCCACCGCGTAGATCGGGGTGCCGATCGGGGCGGCGATGTCCACGCCCTGGTGGGCGACGCCCCAGCGGATGCCGAAGCCGGAGGTGAAGGTGCCGGCGGCGAACTTCGTCCACAGCGGCCGGTTCTTCGACGCCTCCTGGTTGGCCATGTCGGCGGCGAACTGCTTGCCCTTGGCCAGAATGTCGTTGAACTGGTCCAGGCTCGCGGGCGCGTTCGGGCTCACCACCTGGGGCGATCCGGGGGCGCCGTCGCCGACCACCGAGGTCGCAGCGACCTCCTTGACCTGGTTGGCGGCCTGGTAGTCGACATTGCTGTTGTCATGGCCCGTGGACTCGATGGTGGCCTGGCCCGCGGCCACGACCGCACCGGCGGCGACCGCGACGACCGCGGCGCGGCCCTTGAGCGCGGTGGGCGGGGCGGGTAGGCGGTGGGTGCCGCCGGAGCGGCGCTTGCCGCCGGAGCGGGTCGGGCGCGGCTCGTCGTAGTCGGCGTCGTGCTCGGCATCGGCTTCCCGCGCACTGCGATTCAGGCGGGCGCCGTCGCCGGAGAACTGGAGCTTCTCGCCGGACGCGGTCTTGAACGTGTAGACCGGCCGGTACTCGTCGGAGGGGGTCGGGTCCGCGGTCGGATCCCAGTTGGTCCGCGACTGCGGGGCCCAATCACTCGGATTCGGTGCGGCCCAGCCGTTCACGGTGGTCTGGGCGTTGTAGTCCCAGCTCGGTTCGGGCTGCCAGTCGGCGGATTCGTCCCACTGCGGGGACTCACCCCACTGCTGACCGCCGTTCCAGTCCGCATCGGAATTCCACTCGGAGCCGGAATCCCACTGCGTGTCGCCGTTCCAGGCCTGGGTGGCATCCCAGTCGCCGTGGGCGACCCCGCTGTGCGTCGGGGCGGGGGCATCGAAGGTGGTCGCGCCGCCGTAATTCTCTGCGTCCTCGCGATAGCGGTGTCCGCGGCTGGCGCGGGGCTGCGAGGGGAAGGGGCCGTCGCTCATTTGCGCCGGTCCGGAGAGTGCTGCGGGGCCGACAAGTCGCCTGCGGAGCGGCTCATTTCCTTGGGAGCGCTGTGCTGCGTCAAGCCTGCCGTCCTCCTGTCCGTGACCGGGTTGTGACATCGACCGCAACGACGGTAACGAAACGATTGCGGCTCAGCAAGCGATGGACTTGGTTCGACACGCTGCTGTGATATTGATCACGTTCCCAGCGGGAATGCGCTCACTGTGCTTCGGGTAACCGGGTGAGGTTTTTCAACGACACAACGTCGTAGCCAGTAGCACTGTCCGGGATTCGTGTGTCCCACCTGGCGCGGGGTCAACAAGCTACCGATGAGTAGCATTGACGAGGGCTTTTAGGACCGCGGAGACAGTACCGTGACCTGCGCCACTTAGGCTGTATGCGGCTGATTTCCGCTCCATGTGACTGATTAGAGTCCGAGCCAACCCGCCTCCGACGACGGGCCGCCAACCAAGACGTTGTCACAACAACGCAGACGAGACGGTGAGTACATGGATCTCTTCGAATATCAGGCGAAGGAACTCTTCGTGAAGCACGGAGTGCCTTCGTCGGAGGGCCGCGTCACGGACTCGGCCGAGGACGCCCGTGCGATCGCGGAAGAAATCGGCAAGCCGGTGATGATCAAGTCGCAGGTCAAAGTCGGTGGCCGCGGCAAGGCCGGTGGCGTGAAGTACGCCGCCACCCCCGACGACGCCTTCACCCACGCGAACAACATCCTGGGCCTGGACATCAAGGGCCACATCACCAAGAAGATCCTGGTTGCCGAGGCCAAGGACATCGCCTCGGAGTACTACATCTCCTTCCTGCTCGATCGCTCCAACCGCACCTACCTGGCCATGTGCTCGGTCGAGGGCGGCATGGAGATCGAGGAGGTGGCCGCCACCAAGCCGGACCGCCTGGCCAAGGTGCCGGTCGACGCCGTCAAGGGCGTGGACCTGGCCTTCGCCCGTTCCATCGCCGAGCAGGGCCACCTGCCCGCCGACATCCTCGACGCCGCCGCGGTGACCATCCAGAAGCTGTGGGAGGTGTTCATCAAGGAGGACGCGACCCTGGTCGAGGTCAACCCGCTGGTGCGTACCCCCAACGACGAGATCCTCGCCCTCGACGGCAAGGTGACCCTGGACGAGAACGCCGAGTTCCGCCACCCCGACCACGCCGAGTTCGCGGACATCGACGCCACCGACCCGCTCGAGCTCAAGGCCAAGCAGAACGACCTCAACTACGTGAAGCTCGACGGCGAGGTCGGCATCATCGGCAACGGCGCCGGCCTGGTCATGTCGACCCTGGACGTCGTGGCCTACGCCGGTGAGAACCACGGCGGCGTCAAGCCCGCCAACTTCCTCGACATCGGCGGTGGCGCTTCGGCCGCCGTCATGGCCGCGGGCCTGGACGTCATCCTCAACGACGAGCAGGTCAAGTCGGTGTTCGTGAACGTCTTCGGTGGCATCACCGCCTGTGACGCGGTCGCGAACGGCATCGTGCAGGCCCTGGAGATCCTGGGCGCCGAGGCCAACAAGCCGCTGGTCGTCCGCCTCGACGGCAACAAGGTCGAGGAGGGTCGCAAGATCCTCGTCGACGCCAACCACCCCCTGGTGACCCTCGCTCAGACCATGGACGAAGGCGCCGACAAGGCCGCCGAGCTGGCTGCGGCCAAGTAAGGACACGAACCAACATGTCTATCTTCCTGAACAAGGACAACAAGGTCATCGTCCAGGGCATCACCGGCGGCGAGGGCACCAAGCACACCGCCCTGATGCTGAAGGCGGGCACCAACGTGGTCGGCGGTGTGAACGCGCGCAAGGCGGGCACCACCGTCAAGCACGTCGACGCCCAGGGCAACGAGGTCGAGCTGCCGGTCTTCGCGACCGTCGCCGAGGCGATGGAGAAGACCGGCGCGGACACCTCCATCGCGTTCGTTCCCCCGGCCTTCTCGAAGGACGCCATCATCGAGGCCATCGACGCGGAGATCCCGCTGCTCGTGGTCATCACCGAGGGCATCCCGGTGCAGGACACCGCCTACGCGTGGGCCTACAACGTGGACAAGGGCAACAAGACCCGCATCATCGGCCCGAACTGCCCCGGCATCATCACCCCGGGTGAGTCGCTGGTCGGCATCACCCCGGCCAACATCACCGGCAAGGGCCCGATCGGCCTGGTCTCCAAGTCCGGCACCCTGACCTACCAGATGATGTACGAGCTGCGGGACTTCGGTTTCTCCACCGCCATCGGCATCGGCGGCGACCCGGTCATCGGCACCACCCACATCGACGCCATCGAGGCGTTCGAGAAGGACCCGGAGACCAAGCTCATCGTCATGATCGGCGAGATCGGCGGCGACGCCGAGGAGCGGGCCGCGGCCTACATCCAGGCCAACGTCAGCAAGCCGGTCGTCGGCTACGTCGCGGGCTTCACCGCGCCGGAGGGCAAGACCATGGGCCACGCCGGCGCCATCGTCTCCGGCTCCGCCGGTACCGCCCAGGCCAAGAAGGACGCCCTCGAGGCCGCGGGCGTGAAGGTCGGCAAGACCCCGTCCGAGACCGCCGCCCTGGCGCGCGAGATCCTCGAGAAGGCCAGCATCAGCGCCTGATGAGTTCTCGTGCCCCGCTTCCTGGCGGAAGCGGGGCACAGGGCGAGATCTGATTGGCTGAATACGAAGGCCGCCTGTCGAATTCGACAGGCGGCCTTCGTGATTCGCGGGACTGTGACGAACCTGGCCGGGGTGGGGTTTTCGGGTGCGACGGGCCGGGTAGGGCGGTCGTGTGCTGCGCCGATTCGGGTATTGCGGTCGGGCCACGGCTGGTGGTAGATGGTGCCCGCTGCCGTCGAGTGCAGTAGCGTCGGTGGAGGTTCGTGAACGACTCGATAGGAGACGACGACATGTCATACCCGACCGGGGGCTCGGGATACAACGCGCCCCAGCCGACGCCCTCCTCCGTACCCGGCTACGGCTCGCAGCCCACGGGCGCTCCTGCTGCCGGGTCGGGCACGTCGCCCGTTGGGGGCAAGGGCCTGCCGTTCTTCCTCGCCGTGGGCGTGGCCGCGCTCGGCGTCATCAACTTCCTGCTCGGCTTCGCGCCCTATATCGGCACCAAGGCCGTCGAGATCGGCAACACCCGGGTCGGCGGTGACACCAGCTTCAGCCTGTTCGAGAGCACCGGTTCCGCGGCGTTGGTGACGATCCTGCTGATCGCGGGTCTGCTGGCCGGCCTGTCGCTGCTGCCCAAGCAGAGCGGCAACACCGGCATCGTGGCGGCCGCCTCGTTCGGCGCGTTCCTGGGCATCCTGTTCGGCTCCTTCGACCTCGGCGACAGCGTGACGCTGAAGTGGGGCGGCTGGGTGATCCTGTTCCTGTCGTTCGTGCAGGCCGTGGTGGCCGTGCTGGCGCTGCTGTTCGAGCTCGGCATCGTGAAGGCGCCGGAGCCGAAACCGGCTGCGCCGCAGGGTGGTTACGGTCAGCAGCCGCAGCAGCCGTTCAGCTCCACCGGGCCGCAGTACCAGCAGCAGGCGTTCGGTCAGCAGCCCGGCTACGGTCAGCAGCCGTCGTTCGGTCAGCCGGCGGGGTACGGGCAGCAGCCGCAGCAGCAGTCCTACGGTCAGCCGGCCGGTTACGGTCAGCAGCCCGCGGGCTACGGCACCGGTTCCCAGCCGACCTACGGTCAGCAGCCGCCGTCCTACGGCCAGCAGCCCGCCCAGCCCGGTTACGGCCAGCAGTCGCCGTACGGCGCGCCGCAGCAGCCGGCCGGGAGTGCGGACGCGACCCAGCATTTCGGCGCTCAGCCGCAGCGCCCGGCGCAGCCCTTCGGCGGCGAGCAGGCGGCGGATCCGTCGGCGGACGCCACCCGGGCCTTCCGGCCGGGCCAGGACGACAAGTAGTTTCGCCTCCCGTCAGGAGCGGCCTCCGGTATGTCACCGGGGGCCGTTCTCTTTTGCCAGCGCGCCGGTCGTTCCGGCGCGCCTGACCCCACGGTTTCCGAGATGCTGCCACGCTGGATGTCCATGAATGCCCCCAGAACCGCCCTGGCTCGCCTGAGCGACCCCGATCGCCGGGAGCCGCCGCGGCCCGCGGTCCGGCGGCGCGGCGGGGGCGGCGGGGGTTTCGGATCGCTGACCCCGGAACGCGCCCGGGTGCTGATGCTGGTCGCCGCGCGCGCCTCGGCCATCACGCTGCTGGTGATCTTCGTGCTGGTGTACGCCACCCTGTTCGCGGCGGGCAGCGGGATGAGCGGTTCGTCGGGCGCCATCGCCGCGAGCTGGCTTGCGGTGCACCAGGTTCCGCTGGTGATCGGCAAGACCGGGATCGGGCTGTGGCCGCTGCTGCCGACCCTGCTGATGCTGTGGCTGGTGGCGCGGGACAGCGCGCAGGCGGCCGGGCCCGAGTGCGAGACCGCCGAGCTGGGCTGGGTGCTGGGCGCCGCGGTGGGCGGCCCGCTGCTGATCACCGCGGTGTGCCTCGCGGTGGCCGAGGACGCGGCGGCGGTGGTGTCGTTGCAGCCGCCGGACACCCTGGCCGCCTTCGCCTGGGTGCTCGGGCTGAATCTGCTGGCGGCGCTCGTGGGCATCGGTGCGCGGCGCTGGCGCGACTTCGCCGATCTGCTGCCGATTCCCTTGCCGGACTGGGTGGTTCCCGGTTTCCGGGCGGGGCTGCGGGCGGTGGGCCGCCTGCTGCTGGCGGCGACCGCGGTGACCGTGGTGTCGTTCCTGCTGCACTGGTCCCGCCTCGGCGAGACCTACCATGCGGCCGGAAACGCGGTCGGCGCACTGGGTTTGACGCTGCTGTCGCTGGCCTACCTGCCGAATGTCGCAGTCGACGCGGTGAGCGTGCTGGCCGGCGGGCAGGTACAGATCGGCCCGGGATCGTTGAGCCTGTTCGCGATTCAGGGCGCGCCGGTGCCCGCGGTGCCGGTGGCGGCCGCGGTGCCGTCGGGTCCGGTGGCGGTGTGGTGGCTGGTGCTGCTCCTGGCGCCCGCGGCGATCGGGGTGCTGTCGGGCCTGGACTGTGGTCGCACCTCGCATGATCGGGCGACCGCGCCCTGGGCGACGCTGACCGCCGCCGGGGTGGCGGCCGTCGTGGTGGCGCTGCTGGGCGTGGTGGCCGGGGGCGAGCTGGGCACCTTCGGCCGGATCGCGCCGAATGCGGTGGGCGCGGCGCTGGTGTTCGTCTGGCTGGCCGTCGCCGGATACGTGGGCATGCTGGGTGCCCGGTTCTTCGGCGGCCCGGCCGTGGTGGCCCCCGCAGCCTTCGACGATGCCTATGACGACGAGTACGAGTACGAGGACGACTACTACTACGCGGACGACGACGCCGAGTACGTGGACGACGACTACGACGATGACGAGTACGACGACTACGACGAGGATTTCGACGACGAGGCCGCCGCTCACGCCCGGCCCGGCGCCGGCCACGACGACGAGAGCCGCTGGTACGAGGAGCAGGATCTCGACGGCGCCCTCGACGCCGAACTGGTCGACGACCAGGACGAGCACGCCGCCGATGCCGCTGTGAAATCCACCGACAACACCGACATCGTCGACGCGGAAGTGGTAGAGGGAGACCTGCCGGACAAGTAGCAAGTGGACGGTCGTTAGGCTTGAGGCGGCGGGTTCGTTTCCGCCGTCCCCATCCCGCTCCGATCGACAGGGAGTAGTGCGCTGACGTCCACGCCCGCCCCGCAGCTGCCGCCGACCGCGCCCGCGAGCGTCGTGGTGCTGGCTTCCGGCACCGGATCCCTGTTGCGTTCGCTGCTGGAAGCGACGCAGCAGCCGGGTTATCCGGCCACCGTGGTCGCCGTCGGGGTGGATCGCGATTGCGCCGCCACCGAGCACGCCGAGGCCTTCGATGTCTCGTCGTTCAAGGTCGCGCTGCGCGATTTCCCGGACCGCGCCGCATGGGATGTCGCGCTCACCGAGGTGGTCGCCGCCTTCGAACCCGATCTGGTGGTGTCCGCGGGCTTCATGAAGATTCTCGGCCCCGCTTTCATGGACCGTTTCGGCGGTCGCATCATCAATACCCATCCCGCGCTGTTGCCCGCCTTCCCGGGCGCGCACGGGGTACGGGACGCGCTCGCCTACGGCGTGCGGGTGACCGGTTCCACCGTGCATCTGGTCGACACGGGTGTCGACACCGGGCCGATCCTGGCGCAGGAGGCGGTCACGGTGCTGCCCGATGACGACGAGGACACCCTGCACGAGCGCATCAAGGTCGTGGAGCGCCGGCTGCTGGCGGAGGTCGTCGCCGCTGTCGCTACCCGAGGCATTGTCTCCGATGGACGAAAGGCAGTTATCCCAGATGAGCGAGTTCTCCGGTGAGTGAACGCAAGCCGATCAAGCGGGCCCTCGTAAGCGTCTACGACAAGACCGGTCTGATCGAACTGGCCACCGGTCTGCACCGTGCGGGGGTGGAGCTGGTGTCGACCGGCTCGACCGCCGGCAAGATCGCCGACGCCGGCATTCCGGTCACCAAGGTCGAAGACCTGACCGGTTTCCCGGAGACCCTGGACGGCCGGGTCAAGACGCTGCACCCGCGGGTGCACGCCGGCATCCTGGCCGACACCCGCAAGGAGGAGCACGTCGACCAGCTCGTCGAGCTGGGTGTCGAGGCCTTCCAGCTCGTCGTGGTGAACCTGTACCCGTTCACCCAGACGGTCGCGTCCGGCGCGAGCGTCGACGAGTGCGTCGAGCAGATCGACATCGGCGGGCCGTCCATGGTGCGCGCCGCCGCCAAGAACCACCCGTCGGTCGCGGTCGTGGTGAACACCGGTGACTACGCCGATGTGATCGCCGCCGTGCAGCAGGGCGGTTTCACCCTGGCCGAGCGGACCGCGTTGGCCGCCAAGGCTTTCCAGCACACCGCCACCTACGATGTGGCCGTCGCCAGCTGGATGACCAGTGTGGCGGTCCCGGCCGTCGCGCCGGAACCCGAAGACGCGCAGCAGTTCCCGGAGTGGATCGGCGGCACCTGGCAGCGCGCGGACGTGCTGCGCTACGGCGAGAACCCGCATCAGGCGGCCGCGCTGTACACCAACCAGGGTGGCCCGGTCGGGCTGGCGCAGGCGCAGCAGTTGCACGGCAAGGAGATGTCGTACAACAACTACACCGACGCGGACGCCGCCTGGCGCGCCGCCTACGACTTCGACGAGCCGGCCGTGGCGGTCATCAAGCACGCGAACCCGTGCGGCATCGCGGTCGGCGCGGACATCGCCGAGGCGCACCGCAAGGCGCACGCCACCGACCCGGTCTCCGCGTACGGCGGCGTGATCGCGGCCAATCGTGAGGTCTCCGTGGAGATGGCCGAGCAGGTCGCCGACATCTTCACCGAGGTCATCGTGGCCCCGTCCTACGCCAATGGCGCGGTCGAGGTGTTGCAGCGCAAGAAGAACGTGCGCGTGCTGGTGGCCGAGCCGGCCCGGCGCAAGGGTGCGGAGCTGCGTCCGGTCAGTGGCGGTGTGCTGCTGCAGGAGCGCGACATCCTCGACGCCGCGGGTGACAGCGCCGCCAACTGGACGCTGGCCGCGGGTGAGGCTGCCGACGAGGCCACCCTGCGCGATCTCGAATTCGCCTGGCGCGCGTGCCGTGCCGTGAAGTCCAACGCCATCCTGCTGGCCGATGACGGCGCGGCCGTCGGTGTCGGCATGGGTCAGGTCAACCGGGTCGATTCCTGCAAGCTGGCGGTGGAGCGGGCCGGTGACCGCGCCAAGGGTTCGGTGGCGGCCTCGGACGCGTTCTTCCCGTTCTCGGACGGCCCGCAGATCCTGGTGGCCGCCGGCGTGCGCGCCATCGTGCACCCGGGCGGTTCGATCCGTGACAAGGACACCATCGAGCTGTGCCGTGAGGCCGGAGTGACCTTGTACCTGACCGGTTCCCGGCACTTCGCGCACTGAGCGTGAGCCCCCGCTGACGCGAGTCGTGCAGCGGGACAACAACATCGGGGCAGGGGCCCGGATCGTCCATCGATCCGGGCCCCTGTCGCGTGCGCGGACCGCCTCCGCCGCAGTGCCGGGAACTAGTTGGCGCTGAGGACTTTTCGATCACCCAGCGGGGACTTCAGCTGGATTTCGAGGGTGCCGAAGACGGCGATCATGGTGCACATCTTGCCGACCGCGTCGGGCAGGGTGCCGGACTTCAGGTCGACGGTGACGGTCGAGGAGGTTTCGGTGACGGTGGCGTTCACGCCGTAGCACTCGGGGGAGCCGATCTGGAAGTTGACCGCGATCCGGTCGGGTGCGACCCGGGTCCAGCTGTCGAACGAAATGCCGTGTGGGCTCACGATACTCGGATCCGCCGTGAAAGCCCGTCCGATCTGCCCGCTGGGCGCCTCGGTCGGCGTGGTCTTGGTGCTGGTCGCGGCGGCGCTGGTCTTCGATTGGTCGCCAGTGCTTTCCGTGCTTCCGCACGCCGTGATGGTGAGCCCGATCAGCGTGGCTGCGGCGGCAGCGATCAGGCGGCGTCCCCGTGTCCCGTACATGGCTGACACCCTAGTGTCCGCGACCGCACGGCAGGCGCACGCGCCGGATTCGGCCCCCTGGCGAATTTCTGGCGAAGACACGCCGAAATCTTCGCAGAACCGGCGCGTAACCGTGCGGTGACCGGCGCGGGATCGGTAGTGTCGTGACAGATGTGCGAATGCAGTTCCGCGCCATCGGCTTATCTCATGATCACCCCCTCCCGAAAGGACGCACCGTGGGCGACTCGTTGAAGGTCGGCGAAGAACTCGGTCGTGGAGAGGCGCTGCAAGGCGGTGCCTACACCCTGACTCTGCAAGATGATGGCAACCTGGTGCTGTCCGAACCGAGCGGCACTGTCGTGTGGGCCACCGGCACCAACGGCCAGGGCGTCGTCCGGGCCACCCTGCAAGACGACGGCAACTTCGTTCTCTACAAGGAGGACGGCGCCGCCTGGTCCACCGAGACCAATGGCAAGAACGTGGACCGTCTGGTCGTCCAGCCCGACCGCAATGTGGTGCTGTACGGCTCCGAAGGCGCCGTCTGGTCGTCGGGCACCAACACCGACAACCCGCTCCCCGCACCGGAGCCGGTCCAGGCCCAGGCCGCCGCGGTCGTCGAGGACGTGCCCCCGCCGCCGCCCGCCGCCCAGACCTACACCGTCGAGCCGGGTGACACCCTGTGGGCCATCGCCGAGCGCTTCTACGGCGACGGCAACCGCTACCAGGAGATCGCCAACGCCAGCGGCATCGACAACCCCGACCTCATCCAGCCCGGCCAGGTGCTGACCATCCCGTAAGGCGCGGCCCTGCCGACGTTTACGAGAAATGATGCCCCCGAGTGCTAATGCACTCGGGGGCATCGTATTTGGGTGGGTGGGGATCCCGCGCTGACAAACAGGAAAGCCCCGACCGAGGCGGCGCGGGGCTTTCCTGTTGTAGTTGGGGTTTCAGGGGCGAAGCCCCTGGGAGTCCGAGAGTTGTTTCAACTCTTGGGTTTTCGTCCGGGGATGTGGCGAGCTATCGGCTCGTGAAGGGCAGCAGAGCCATCTCGCGGGCGTTCTTGACGGCCACGGCGACCTGGCGCTGCTGCTGCGGGGTCAGCCCCGTCACGCGGCGGCTGCGGATCTTGCCGCGGTCGGAAATGAACGTGCGGAGCAGGTTCACATCCTTGTAGTCGACGGTCTCGATGCCGGCGGCGATCAGGGGATTCTTCTTCGGGCGACGGGCCTGCTCGGCACGGACCTTCTTCGACGGTGCTCGCTTCACTGCCATGTCAGCGGTTCCTCACTCACGAATCGTGGATGCTTACCAGCTCGATTTGTGCACACCGGGCAGCTCTCCTCGATGGGCCATCGCGCGAACGCGCACGCGCGAGAGACCGAACTTGCGGAGATGACCACGCGGGCGTCCGTCCGCGGCGTCCCGATTGCGCAATCGTACCGGACTGGCATCCCGCGGCAGCTGCTGCAGGGCGGCCTGCGCGGCCGCCCGTTCGCTGTCGCTGCTCGCCGGTTTGCGGATGATCTCCTTCAATTCCGCGCGCCGCTGCGCCCACCGTGCCACGACGAGTTTGCGTGCTTCGTTCTTGGCGATCTTCGATTTCTTGGCCACGTCACCGGTCCTCGCGGAAGTCGACGTGCCTGCGGGCGACCGGGTCGTACTTCTTCAGGATCATCCGGTCGGGATCGTTGCGCCGGTTCTTGCGGGTGACGTAGGTGTAGCCGGTCCCGGCCGTGGACTTCAGCTTGACGACGGGCCGGATGTCGGTCGATTTCGATGCCATTGTTCTCCCTTTCAGATCTTCTCGCCGCGGGCGCGCAGCCGGGCTACCACTGCCTCGATGCCGTCGCGGTCGATGGTCTTGATGCCCTTGGTGGAGACGGTCAGCGTGATGCGCCGGTCCTCGCTGGGCAGGTAGTAGGTCTTGCGCTGGATATTGGGGTCCCAGCGCCGGTTGGTCCGCTTGTGCGAGTGCGAAACGGACTTGCCGAAGCCCGGCTTGCGGCCGGTGACCTGGCAGATGGCCGACATGGGCACTCCCTTCCGGTGGTAGATGTACATGACAATCGTTTTCGACAACGAATCTATTCCACGGTACCCTCGGTCCTCGGTAATTGAAAATCATTGTCGAAAGGGGGACCGGTGCCGTCCCAACGCAAGCCAGTGCTCGTCCTCGCGGGACTCCCCGGACGCGCCGCCGAGGGTGTCGAGCAGGCCGCCCGCCTGCTGGGCGGGAAGCCCGGAACGGTCGTGGTCCGGCACGACCTGAGCGAGCTACACCAGGGCGTGGTGCGGCGCATCGTCCGCATCGACGGCCGGGAGACCACGACCGTGCTGGAACTCGCGCACGGCTGCGTCTCCTGCACCCTGCGCGCCGACCTGCTGCCCTACCTGTGCCTGCTGGCCGAGCGGGATTCGGTGCGGCGCATCGTGCTCGCGCTGGACCCGGCCTTCGAGGCGGAGGCGGTGTGCCAGGCCATCGCCGACGTGACGGTGACCGGCGTGGTCGGCCGGGTCGACGGCCCGGCCGGGCGCAGCGTGCGCATCGACACCGTCCTCACCTGTGTCGACGCCCGCGACTGGCTGGCCGACGCCACCGGCGACGAGACGCTGTCCGAACGCGGCCACGCCACCGCGGAGGACGAGCGCACGGTGGCGCAGCTGGCCGTCGGCCAGGTCGAATTCGCCGATGCCCTGGTGGTTTTCGACGGCGAAGCCGATCCGCTGGACCGCGAGCGCGTCGCCGCCGTGCTGGCCCGGCTGGCCCCGCGTGCCCCCGTCGCCTGGGTGGCCGGGCCGCCCGGGCTCGGCGTGGATGACCTGACCTGGCTGCTGCGCCGGGTACCCACGGACGCGCGCCGCGGCGCACCCTTCGATCCGCACGCCCCGTTGCTGGCCGGCGGTCCGCCGCTGGAGCCGGATTGCGGTGTGGCACTGGTGGAATTCGCCACCGACCGCCCCTTTCACCCCGATCGGCTGCACTCGGCCATCGACATGCTGCTGGACGGCGTGGTGAGCGCCCGGGGCCGGGTGTGGCTGGCCACCCAGCCGGACGAGGTGGTGTGGCTGGAGTCGGCGGGCGGCGGGCTGCGGGTCGGCGGCGCGGGAAAGTGGCTGGCGGCCATGGCATCCGGGGAACTGGACGAGGTGGATCCGGAGCGGCGCGCGCTGGCCTCGCTGCGCTGGCACGAGCACTTCGGCGACCGCCACACCTCGCTGGTGATCCTGGTCGCCGACGCCGATCCCGAGGAGGTCCGCCACGCGCTGCACTGGGCGCTGGTGGACGAGGACGAACTGCGGCAGGTGCGCTTCGCGCCCGAACGGGTCGCGCTGTGGCCGGACCCGTTCGGCGATCAGCACGAAGAGCCGTGTGACACAACCCGATCCGCGCCCGTCACCGGGGACGGCGCCACTCGCAACAACGAAAGGTGAAGTGATGAAACAGGGAATTCACCCCGACTACCATCCGGTGGTCTTCCAGGACGTGAGCACCGGAAAGTGCTTCCTGACCCGTTCCACCGCGGTGTCCACTCGCACCATCGAGTGGGAGGACGGCAATACCTACCCGCTGCTGGTGGTCGATGTGACCTCGGATTCGCATCCGTTCTGGACCGGGAATCAGCGTGTGCTCGACACCGCGGGCCGCGTGGAGAAGTTCGAGCGCCGCTACGGCAAACGCGTTCGCGGCAATCGCAATTCGATCACGGATGAGGAGAACTGACCATGGCCGTTCCGAAGCGCAGAATGTCGCGGGCCAATACCCACAGCCGGCGCTCGCAGTGGAAGGCGACCCCGCCGGATCTGATTCCGGTCAAGGTCGGGGGAGCGGTGTACCAGGTGCCGCGCCGACTCGCACGGGCCGTGGAGCGCGGCCTGATCGATCCGGCGAAGCTCTGATCGATCAGAAGATCGGACGATCCAGACAATAGCCCCGAAGTTGCTGTCCCATCAGGCATCTGCTCGAGTGTTGCCCGTACCGGACTCGGTCGTCCGAATGTGGCGTGGGTGCTAAAAAGTTTCCCCGAAGTTGTGAACTCGTGGCCTGGCGACGGTATTCTCGTGCCTTGAGGGCGGGTTCTTCTGATCACAGAAGAACCCGCTCATCGCCACTTCAGAGCCGGTTCAGGCTCGCTTTCACGCCAGTTCACGCACTGTTCCGCAATAACATGCGGTCAGGTCGGTCGCCGGCCGTGTGCTGGAACAAATCCGACAAATCGGCCAAATCAACTGTCGGATACCACTTTCGGCTGCTGCTCCGCCGGAGCTTGTCCCGCGGCGGCCGGATGGCCGTTCGGGCCGGTGCCCCAGCCGGGCAGCGGCACTCCGGGCAGCAACTGCTCGAGCTTTGCCAGCTGATCGGCGATCGCCGTGGCCGGACCCTCCACCAGCGAGAAGGGAAACGGCCAGCGATGCTGACCCGACAGCCGCGCCACCTCGTCCTTGAGCTCGGCCGTCGTGGTCTCCAGATCGCTGATCTCGGTACGCAGTTCGTCGATCTGGGCGAGTGCCGCCGCCAGCCCGTCCACCACCGTCCGGTCGCGGCCCTGGGCATCGGTGCCCAGCTGCGGCCAGCCCTGCAGACCGGGACCGCGCAGCTGAGTCTGGATGTCGCGCAACACCTCGTCCTGTTCGGGAGTCAAGTCGGGTTCCTCCGTTTCCACATCCCACTGGCCGAAGTCGGCTCGGTCGGTTTGGTTCACATCGCATTGCACGCCGTCGACCGTGACCTGCTCGCCGGTCTGATAGAGGGCGATACGCGGATCGATATTCCCGCCGGACCAGGCCACCGTCTGCCACGCCCAGGTCGCGGTCCCGCTGTCCAGCGCCCGGCTCACCGGCCAATATCCGCCGTAGATCCCGACATTCGCGCGTCCGATGACGCTCGCCGCGCCGTCCAGGTAGGCGTCGATGGGCACTTGCTGCTGCGGGGTGGCGTCGAAATCGGCGGAGAAGTAGATGGGGCGGTCGGCCCGGCCCCCGCAGCGCAGCACCTGGGCCAGCGCGGCGCGCGCATCGGTGACGCCCGCGCCGTAGCCGTCGAGCATGCGGGCGGCGGTGGTCTCCCAGTTGGAGACGATGGAAATGCCCTGTGCGCGCAGTCCGTCCGCCTCGGCGGGAGTGAGGAGCTTGCCCGGCAGGGTGGGCCCGCCGTCGGACAGGTAGCGGATGACGAAGTCGTATCCGGCCGCCCTGATGGCACTCGGCGCGGGACGACCTGCGGCGTAGTCCAGCCCGAAACGCATGGTTCCCACTGTAATTCGGCGGACACGCCGACTGTGCCGGATTGCGGTGGTTGACTGGTCGGCTATGAGCGAACGCGACAACTGATTTCGCACGATCGGGGTAACTCGCCGGGGACGTCCAGAGTCGGGTTGGCTCTCAACTTCACTCCGCATGCATGCCTGTCAACGGCTCTCAGCCGGGCGCTGAAGTCGCGGAGAGGCGGAAAGGTGATGACCGATGCCGATACGCAATGAGGCCTGGCCCCCGGGAACACCGTGCTGGGTCGACTGCCAGGTCGACGATCCGGCGAAGGCCGGTGAGTTCTACGCCGCGCTCTTCGGCTGGGACATGCAAGGCGGCGGCGAGGACGCCGGGGGATACCTCATGGCCCTGCGCAACGGACAGGCGGTGGCGGGCATCGGGCCCAAGCCGGAGGCCGGGGTGCCATCGGTGTGGACCACGTACCTCGCGGTCGCCGACGCCGACAAGGCCGCCGAGCAGGTGACCGCGGCGGGTGGCAGCCTGCTGGTGCCGGCCTTCGACGTGATGGAGTCCGGCCGCATGTTCGTGGCCGCCGACGCCTCCGGCGCGCCCTTCGCGGTCTGGGAGGCCCGCGCGCACGACGGCGCGGCGGTGTACAACGAACACGGCGCCTATGTCTGGAACGACCTGCACACCGGCGATTTCGCGGCCGCCAAGGCCTTCTACGGCGAGGTCTTCGGCTTCACCTTCACCGAATTCGACGACGAGGCCATGCGCTACGCCACCTTCACCCCGCCCGGCGGGACCGAGTCGGTCGGCGGCATCAACGACGACAGCGTCAACGGCGTGGCCGCCGCCCAGCCCTACTGGCTGACCTGGTTCCAGTTCGAGGGCATCGACTCCGGTCTCACCCGGGCCGTGGAGCTGGGCGCGACCGTGCTCATGTCCGCCACCGACGGACCCTTCGGCCGGATGGCCATCATGGCCGCGCCGCAGGGTGAGCTGTTCGGCCTGCTCGATCCCACCACCGCCGGGACGCCCGCGGCCGCAGGCTGATCCGGAGACGAGTCGAGCCGGGTCGATCGGCATCGACCCGGCCCGGGACCCACTGACGCGTCACGCGCTCCGAGAAGGAACGGTCGCGCCGCGACAAGAACGTTCAGCGCACCGATTCCGGCCGCCGCGGACCCTGCTGCGCCGCGGCCTGCTGCGAGGCCGCCTGCAGCGAAGTGCCGTGCGCCGCCTGCGGATCCGCGGTCCTCATCGGGGTCCGCGCCGCGCGCCGGTCCGGCGCGACCAGAATGGCCGTGATCGGAATCGCCAGCGACAGCGTGCCGATGATGAAGGTCGGTACGAAGAAGTTGAACAGCACATTGCCGTGCGGAGTGGCCGCGGCCGGGTCCAGGTGCACCTCGAGCCCGGTCAGCCCGGCGTAGTGCATGCCGATCACCAGGATCGCGTACAGCACCGCGCCGGCCAGCACCATCGGCACCGAGCCGACCCACAGGCTGAACCACAGCATCAGCGCCGAGAGCACGAAGGCGATCACGTACACCGCCACCGAGGACACCAGGCTGCGATCGACACTGCCCTGAATCCGGATGGCGCCCAGCAGCAACTGATGGACGTCACCGAAACCGAAGGCCATCACGGCCGCCGCCACCAGCAGCCGCCACCAGACCAGCCGCCGGCCGTTGATGAGCAGCGCCGCGAACACGGTGGCCGCCGACAGTACCGAGAACAGGGTGATGGACACGTTGTCGTAGCGCAGCTGGCTGCCCCGCACGTCGAAGCCGAGCATCGACACGAAGACCGGCATGGCGACGCCGACGCCGCCGATGGACACCGCCGCCACGAACAGCCACACGATCCGGAACCGCTGGGTCACCGACTTGGTGGACTGGCGAATGCAGGCCAGACCGCACGCCGCGCCCGCGAACGACACGATCAAGGCCAGCGCCAGCACCCAGTAGCCCATGGAGAAGTAGATCATCCCGACACCTCTGTCTTCGTCTGCTGCGACCCTGGACGCGCGAACCGCTAACCGTGCTGCGCGGTTTCGCGCTGTGCGGTCGTCAGCCGTTCGATCGCGTACTCGGTGACGGCGGCCAGCGCCCGGCGCACCTCGGCCGGGTCGCGCGCGTCGATGTCCACGATCGGCACGCCCTCGCGCACGCTGAGCGCCTCACGAAGCTCGGTGACCGGGAAGCGCGGCGCGTCCGGGAAGCGGTTGACCGCGATCAGGAACGGCAGCGACTTGGCCTCGAAGAAGTCCACGGCCGCGAAGCTGTCCTCGATGCGGCGGGTGTCGACCAGCACCACCGCGCCGATGGCGCCGCGGATCAGGTCGTCCCACATGAACCAGAACCGCCGCTGCCCGGGCGTGCCGAACAGGTACAGCACCAGGTTGCCGGGCAGGATGATGCGGCCGAAATCCATGGCCACCGTGGTGGTTTCCTTGCCCGGCGTGGCGGCGAGGTCGTCGACCCCGTCGGAGTAGCCGGTCACCATGGCCTCGGTGCGCAGCGGCACGATCTCCGAGACCGCGCCCACGAAGGTCGTCTTGCCGGCGCCGAAACCGCCGGCTACGACGATCTTGGTCGAGGCCGTGCGCGATTCCTCACCCGGTCGCGGCGGGTACTGCAGCGCCAGGTTCGGGAACTGCCCGGTTGTGTACCCGGGGCCCCCGTGCGGGCCACCGGGGTAGCCTCCGCCGTCATAGGGCGCGGAGTCCATGCAGTGTCCTCTCCATTAGTGACCGGCGCTCGTCGAAGGTCGCCTGATCGCTCAAAGTCGAATGCACACGCAGGGTTCCGGCGACGACGAGATCGCCGATCACGACCCGCACCATACCCAGTGGCCGGCCCAGATGGGCCGCGATCTCGGCGACCGAGAGCCGCGCCGTACCGAGCCGCAGGATCTCGGTGCGCACGTCACCGGCCGGCCAGTCGAAATGGGCGGTATAGGACAGGGTTTCGACGACCGCCTCGAGCGGTAGCTCCACCGCCGGCTCGGTGCGGCCGGAGGTCAGTGCGTAGGGACGAACACGTGTGGTCGGTGGCCGGTTACCGCCGCCGCCAAGGGGATTGGTCATGCGCAGCTCATCTAGGCAGTGCGGGCGGTGGCCGAGACCACGGACCCGACCCGGTCGACCAGTAGGGCCATTTCGTAGCCGATGCGGCCGATGTCGTGCTGCTTGTTGGCCAGCACCGCCAGGTGCGAGCCATTGCCGACACTCATGACCAGCAGGTAGCCGCGCTGCATCTCGACGATGGACTGCATCACCTTGCCGCCCTCGAAAAGCTGTGCGGCCCCGGCGGACAGGCTGGCCAGACCGGCGGTCACCGCGGCCAGCTGCTCACCGCGGTCGGCCGGCAGGTGCGGGCTGGTGGCCTGCAACAGACCGTCCGCGGAGACCAGGACGGCGTGCGAGACGCCCGGTACCTCCCGGGTGAAGCGGGTGACCAGCCAGTTCAGATTCTCATCGGTGGTGGTGCGCTGGGTGTCGGTCATGCATGCCCTCCGTCGTTGTACTGGGAGTCGGCCCGCCCGGAGCGGACACCGCTGAGATGCCTGGAGAGGCTGTCGCGGATCTCGTCCGGATTGCGGCCGCTGCCGTCGTCCTCCTGGGCGACGGCACCGGGCACCAGCTGGGCGCCGGGTCGCCGAATCGGCAGGCCGCCCTCGGTGCGACTGGTTGTGGTCGGATTGGCCGCCTCTTCGGCCGCGGCCCAGCCGCTGTCCGAACTCGACGACCAGGCAGCGCCGTCCTCGTTCCCGTCGGCCGGTTCCACCAGCCACTCGGAGACCATGCGCTGATAGATCGGGGTCGGGGCCGCGCCGACCGGACGCAGGCCGGGCGGGGGAGCGACCGGGCGCGCGGCGGCGGGTGCGGCCTCGTCGCCGCGAACAATGGTGTCGGCGTTGCCGTTCGCGCTGCCGTTGCCGTTCGTGCTGCCGTTGGTGTCGGCGGCCGGGATCGTGGGCCGATCGTTGTCGCCGAAGGCGCTGTACCCGTTGCCGAAGTAGCTGCCGGTGTCGGGCCCGTTCGGATTCCAGCCCCGCGCCGGCTCCGCGATCTGCGGCTCGGGGGCGGGCGCGACGGTCTCGGGCATCCAGACGGACTCGGGAGCCGGCTCCGGCTCGGGCGTGCGCGCCTCGCCCCAGTAGTGCATCGGCGCGGGACTCTGCTGCGGCGCAGCCGGTTCCGGCCGCAGCGCGGACACGCTGTAGGCACGCGCGTCCTCGGGTTCGCTGAAGGCGTCGGTGAAGCCGTCCGAGAACCGGTCCTGCACCTGCGCCACCGGCGGCGGCTCGCTGAACGTGGGAACGATCGGCTGCTCACCGGTGTCGGGGCCCGGCTTGCGCTGCGGCAGGCCGGAACTGGTGAAACGCGCGGTGGTAGTGGCCGCGGCGGGCTCGGGCAGGTTCGGCACCGGGGTCAGCCGCGGCGGGGCGAGCACGGGCTGCGGGCCCGTGATCGGGCCCGAGGGCGCCGGAATCGGGCCGGACGGTACCGGAATCGGCCCGGACGGCATCGCGATCGGGCCGGAGGCCAGGGCCGCCGGGGGCACCGGCAGCGGGGAGGCGACGGGGTACTGACCGGTGGGGTCGCCGACGCGCTCCGGTGCGGGCGAGACCAGGCTGCCCGGCAGGTGCACGCTGCCGGTGATGCCCGGCTGCTGCACCATGGCGGAGGTGCGGCGCAGGCTGACGGTGATGTTGTGCCGCTTGGCCAGGCGGCCGACGACGAAAAGACCCATGCGGCGGGCGGTCTCGACATTGACCTCGCCACCGGAGGCCAGGCGGTCGTTGATGCCCTGCAGGTCCTCGGCGTTCATGCCGAGGCCGCGGTCGGTGATCTCGATCAGGTAGCCGCCGTCCACGGCGCGCGCCACCGACACCGCCACCGGGGTGGTGGGCGGGGAGTAGCGCAGCGCGTTGTCGATCAGCTCGGCCAGCAGGTGCTCGATGTCGACGGCGGGCTCCCCGGCGACGATGCCGTCGGGCACGGTGCCGATCTCCACGCGCTGGTAGTCCTCCACCTGGGAGACCGAGGACCACAGCATGTCCGACAGCGGCACCGGCGCGAGATGGCCACGGCGCAGCGCGGTGCCGGCCAGCACCAGCAGGTTGTCGCCGTTGCGGCGCATGCGGGTGGCGAGGTGGTCGAGGCGGAACAGCGACTGCAGGCGCTCGGAGTCGTCCTCGTCGCGCTCGAGCTCCTCGATCAGCGACAGCTGCTGCTCCACGAGGGATTGGCTGCGGCGCGAGAGGGTTTCGAACATGTTGCCGATCTGCAGGCGCAGTCGCGCCTGTTCGGCGGCCAGGTGGAGGGCCTGGGAGTGGATGTCGTCGACGGCTCGGGCCAGCTGCCCGATCTCCTCGGTGGTGTGCACGTCGACCGGCGAGATCTCCGGGGTCGCGCCGCCGGCGCGCACCACCTCGAGTTCCTGCGGCAGGTCGATGTGGGCCACCTGCAAGGCGTCTCGCCGCAGGCGGCGGACCGGGACGACCAGCGAGCGGGCCACCACCAGCGCCAGCGCGAGACCGGCCAGCAGCATGCCGATCACGATGGAGGTGTCGCGCAGCACGTTGTTGCGCGCCTCGGTGGTGAGCGCGGCCAGCTTGGAGTCCATCGAGTTCGCGACCGTGGACACTTCCTTCTCGTAGGCGTCGGCACTGCCGCGCAACGAGTCCTGCATGGCCGGCAGGCTGCCCGGATCGGGCACGTTCTGCATCAGGATGCCGACACGCGCGCCGGCATTGTCCTTCAGCGTGTTCGCGTTCTGCGCCGCGTCCGGCGCCATGCCGCGATACACCTCGATCATGGTGATCTCGGCGCCGATGGCGGTGAGCAGCTTGGTCCGCAGCGCCGGATTGGAACCCGCCCCGGGCGCGGCGAGCATGATCCGCTCCTGGGTGAGCAGGCGGGAGGCGGTCTCGGCGGCACCGAACTGCAGGAAGGACTGCTGCACCCGGAGGTCGCCGACGGTGGGCGCGCCCGCGAGCGCGTTCTGCGCCCGGGTCTGCACCTCGTCGACCTGATCGCCGATGGTCTGGGGGGAGCTGGTGCGCAGGCTGTTGCGCATGGTCTTGGCGACGGCGATGGAGGCGCCGAGTTCCTTGGTGACACCCGGATCGGCGTTGGAGGACTTGAGGACTGTTTCGAGTTCGGCCTCGGCCTGATCGAACTTGGCCGTGGCGGCGTCGAGGTCGGGGTCGACGTCCTGATTGCCGCCGGTGATCGCGGCGACCGCGAGTTCGTTGCTGCTGACGAGGAATTTGATGGTGGGGCGGAGCACGTCCATCTGCTCGCTCGCCGCGCTCAGTTTCGAAATGGTCTGCAATTCGCTGTTGATGCGCAGTACCGCGAACGTCGCGGCGAGGAGCACCGGGAGCACCAGCACGATCCCGACCTTGCGGGTAACGGGCCAGTTGGACAGGCTGAATTGCCAGGACCGGGGTGCTGCTTCCATCCCGCTTCCGTCGCCTCCGCTTCACGATTGACCCTCGGGTACGTATGCGGTTGTGCGGCTTTGGGGTCGAACCCGCGCGGAACCAACTAAGGGTCTTCTTTTACGGCCTGCAACATACCGCGTGAGCTGTCCAACGGCAATTCGTAGGACTTTGAGGTTTAGTTTCCGAATGCGGCCTTCCCGCAACGGGTTTCGCGCGAATTTGGGTGACACCGCAACCACTTGGCGTCGGCCCTCCGTGAAACGCGCAGGTCATCTGCCTCACTCGTCCGGCGTGTCGAAGGGGACCTTCTCAGTCACCTCTCAGTCGCTGTGGGCAGACTGGTTGCCATGCGCATTCTGGTAGTCGACGACGATCGCGCGGTCCGGGAATCGCTGCGTCGCTCGCTGACCTTCAACGGGTACACCGTCGACCTCGCGGTCGACGGTCTGGACGCCTTGGAGAAGACCACCAGTCAGCGACCCGACGCCCTCGTCCTGGACGTCATGATGCCCCGGCTCGACGGGCTCGAGGTGTGCCGCCGGCTCCGCAGCACCGGCGACGATCTGCCGATTCTGGTACTCACGGCACGGGATTCGGTCTCCGAACGCGTCGCCGGACTGGACGCCGGCGCCGACGACTACCTACCCAAACCCTTCGCCCTGGAGGAACTGCTGGCCCGGCTGCGCGCGCTGCTGCGCCGCACCGCCGGCGATCCGGCCGACGCCTTCTCGGAGGCCATGGCCTTCGCCGACCTGTCGCTGGATCCGGTCACCCGCGAGGTCACCCGCGGTGAACGCCAGATCAGCCTGACCCGCACCGAGTTCTCGCTGCTGGAAATGCTGATGGCCAACCCCCGTCGTGTGCTCACCCGCAGCCGCATTCTCGAGGAGGTGTGGGGCTACGACTTCCCCACCTCCGGCAATGCGCTCGAGGTGTACATCGGCTATCTGCGCCGCAAGACCGAGGCCGACGGTGAACCGCGTCTCATCCATACCGTGCGCGGCGTCGGCTACGTGCTGCGCGAGACCCCGCCGTAGGAGCCGTGCTCGTGGGAAGAACCGTTCCCCGGCGGCCGGTGGTCGCCGGACTCGGGTCGCGTCCGGAGTCGGCCGAGCTGCGGCCGCCCATGCCGCTGACCCGGTCGGTCTCGCTGCGCTGGCGGGTCACGCTGCTGGCCGCCTCCGTGGTGGCCGTCGCGGTCGCCTTCACCTCCATCGCCGCCTACGCCATGGTGGCACGCTCGCTGTACGCGGACGTGGATTCGCAACTGCGGGCGCGGGCTTCGGTGATGATCGACAACAACCTCGACAGCCTCGGCTTCCAGTCGCTGGTGTTCGCCGGGCTGTACTCCAGCGATGTCGGCGTCGCCCTGGTCTTCCCGGATCAGTCGCAATACGTGCCCCCGCAGACCACGCTTCCGCCGATCGGCAATCAGGAGCGCGCGGTGGCCCGCGGCGAGATCAGCTTCTCGCTGCGCACTGTCGAGGATCAGCGAGTGCTGGCGCGGCGCACGCACTCCGGATCCACCCTGGTCGTCTCGCAGCGACTGCAGCCCACCAAGGAGGTGCTGGACCGGCTGGCCTGGCTGCTGTTCGTGGTCGGCGGCTGCGGGGTCATCGTGGCCGCGGCGGCCGGAACCACCGTGGGCCGCACCGGCTTGCGGCCCATCGCCCGGCTCACCGCGGCCACCGAGCGCATCGCCCGCACCGACGACCTGACCCCCATCCCGGTCACCGGCGACGACGAACTCGCCCGGCTCACCGAGAGTTTCAACGCCATGCTGCGGGCCCTGGGCGAATCCCGGGAACGGCAACGCCGATTGGTCGCCGACGCCGGCCATGAGCTGAAGACGCCACTGACCTCTTTGCGCACCAATATGGAACTGCTCATCGCCTCCTCCCGGCCGGGCGCGCCCCGCATCCCGGACGAGGACATGGCCGAACTGCGCTCCGACGTGATGGCCCAGATCGAGGAGTTGTCCACGCTGGTCGGCGATCTGGTCGACCTGGCCCGCGAGGATGCGCCCGAGACCGTCTACGAGCAGATCGACCTCGGCGACGTGGCCGAGCGGGCGCTGGAACGAGTCCGGCGGCGGCGCACCGGAATCGAATTCGATGCCCAGCTGCGCCCCTGGTTCATCTACGGCGACGAACCGGGACTGGAACGCGCACTGCTCAATGTGCTCGACAATGCGGCCAAATGGAGCCCCGAGGGCGCCAAGGTCTTCGTCGCCATGCGCGAGAGCGGACGCGGGCTGCTGGAGTTCGCCGTCGACGACGCCGGGCCCGGCATTCCGCCCGCCGAGCGGGAACTGGTGTTCGAACGCTTCTACCGGACCACCGCCTCGCGCTCCATGCCCGGCTCCGGACTCGGGCTGGCCATCGTCAAGCAGGTGGTGACCAAACACGGTGGCACCATCAACATCGATACTTCCGACCGCGGCGGCGCTTTGATCCGTATCGTGCTGCCTGGAGAAGGCGCACCGCCGCTGCCCGACTCGGCGCCGGACTGAGCGCCGGAAAGCTCGGCGAAAAGCCAGCACGGTCTCAGTCCACTCTCAGTCGTTACCGCCAGGCTTGGCGACGAGACTCGAGGAGAAAACGAGAAATGACCGAGGATTCGACAGTATCCCCCTCAAGCGGGCAGGGCCCCGAGCCCGAAGGCGATGCCCCGGATACCACCGCCTCCGGCCTGCCCAAGCGCGACCCCGCAGGCTCTGCCACCCCCGAGGCCGGATCCCAGCCCTTCGACGGCTTCGCCGCCTCCGCGGCTCCGCAGCCGGGCGCACCCGCCCCGGGCGGAATGACGCCACCGGCGCAGCCGGGCCAGCCCGCCCCCGCCGGACCGGCCGCGGCCCCCGGATCGGCCGGCCCCGCACCCGCGGCTTCCGCCGGATTCGGTGCGGCGCAGTCCTTTTCCACCGGCACCCCTCAGGGGCCGGGCCCCGGAGTCCCGGCCGGACCCGGTTCCGGCATTGCTGGACAACCGGTTCCGGGTCCCGCAGCGCCGGGCCATCCGGGTGCCGGCGGCCCGGCCTACGGCGCGGACCCGGCGACCCAGATCCTGCCCGGCGCGGGTTACGGTGCGCCGCAGGGCGCCCCGGCCTACGGCGCGGCTTTCGGTGGGGCACAGCCCTATTCGGCGCAGTACGGGGCCGGGCAGCATCCGACCGAGGAGATTCCGGCCGGCCTCTACGGTCAGGCGTACGTGGCGTCGGGGGCCGGGTACGCCACCGGACAACATCCGACACAGGTGATTCCGGGTGCACCGGGCGGCCCGGGCATGCCGGGGATGCCCTACGCGGGCGCGCCCGCGCCCAAGCGGTCCGGGCGCACCGGTCTGGTCGCGGGTGCGGTGGTGCTGGCGCTGCTCAGCGGCGGTATCGGCGGCGCGGTCGGCGCGCTGGCCACCCACCACAACGACACCCGGTCCACGGTGACCAATGCGCTCGATCAGCCGGTCGGCAATGGCAAGACCGCGCCCGCGCCGGAAGGTTCGGTGCAGGCGGTGGCGCAGAAGGTGCTGCCCAGCGTGGTCATGATCCGGGTCGCCGGCGCGCGGGCCGAGGGCGAGGGGTCGGGCGTGATCCTGTCCTCGGACGGCCTGATCCTCACCAACAACCACGTGGTCAGCGGCGCGGGCCAGAACGCCAAGATGGATGTGGCCTTCAGTGACGGCACGACCGCCCCGGCCACCGTGGTGGGCGCGGATTCGGTGTCGGACATCGCGGTCATCCGGGTCACCGGTAAGACCGGTCTCCAGCCGATCGACCTGGGCCAGTCGGCGAACCTGCAGGTCGGCCAGGGCGTGGTGGCGATCGGTTCGCCGCTGGGCCTGGCGGGTACCGTGACCAGCGGCATCGTGTCCTCGCTCAACCGACCGGTCTCCACCAGCGGTGAGCCGGGCTCGCAGGGCACCGTCATCGACGCCATTCAGACCGACGCGGCCATCAACCCGGGCAACTCCGGCGGCGCGCTGGTCGATATGAGCGGCAAGCTGATCGGCATCAATACCGCCATCGCGACCATGGGCACCGCCGAGTCGGCGGGCGCGCAGAGCGGCTCCATCGGCCTCGGCTTCGCCATTCCGGTGGACACCGCGCGCCGGGTGGCCGACGAGCTGATCAAGAACGGCAAGGCCACCTACGCCCAGATCGGGGTGACCGTGCGGGCGCAGGACGACGTCAACGGCGCGCGCGTGATGGACGTGTCGCCCGACGGCCCGGCCGCCAAGGCCGGCATTCCGAAGAACGCGATCATCACGAAAATCGATGATCAGATTGTGGATTCGGGTAATTCGCTGATCGCCGGGGTGCGCTCGCACCGGCCCGGCGACAAGGTCAAGGTGACCTACACCGACGACCAGGGCAAGAACCCCAAGACCGTCGAGGTGACCCTCGGCGAGGCAGCTGCGGAGGGCGGCCGATGATGATTCACGAGAGCGGTAGAGAACCGACCCCGGCGATTCGTGTCACCGGTGACGGGGGCTGGGAGCTGTTGTCGGACAAGGGCGCTACGGTGAGCACCATGGAAATCGATACCGCTGTCGCGGGCCGTGCTCTTGTCGTGGTCGTCGACGATCGAACCGCCCATGGCGGGGTGGACTCGCTGGGTCCGCTGGTCACCGAACTACTCACCGAGGCCGGGTTCCTGGTGGACGCCTCGGTGTCGGTGCAGGCCGATGAGGTGGAGATCCGCAATGCGCTCAATACCGCGGTGATCGGCGGTGTCGACCTCGTCATCTCGGTCGGCGGCACCGGCATGTCGCCGCGTGACGTGACCCCGGAGGCCACCGAGGAGGTGCTGGACCGGGTGCTGCCCGGCATCAGCGAGGCGCTGCGTTCGTCCGGGCTGGCCTCGGGTTCGCTGGACGCGGGGCTGTCCCGCGGTCTGGCCGGGGTCTCCGGCAGCACGCTGGTGGTGAACCTGCCGGGTTCGCGCGCCGCGATCCGGGACGGCATGGCCACCCTGGGCCCGCTGGCCAGCCGGGTCATCGACGAACTGTCCGGTCTGTCGGAATGATCGACGCCGAGCAGCCTTCCGAGTCATCCGAGACCTCAGGGTCATCCGAGACCTCGGAACCACCCCGTCCGGCCGAGAGCCGGGCGGGGTCTCGTCGTTTGACACCCGCCGAGCGCGCCCGGCTGGCGCGCATCTTCGGTGACGAGCTGCCGTCCACGACCACGGACGAGCGCACTCCCGAGCCCGAATCCGGCCGATCCTCCGATGATTGGCTGCGCTCCCAAGTTCCGCCACATCACGGCTGAGCCTGCTGCCGTATCGCGGTCGAGTCGCGTTCGCGACGTATTCATATCCGGCTATACGCCGTAGATCCCGCATGCCTGGTCACGGTCCGACGGTTCCATTCGCCAGATAATTGCCACGTCCCCTGTTATCTGACTTGATACGTCCGTTATAAGATTGTTGCTAACGGGTAGCTGTCATGGCTAAAATCTCTCGCTGGTCGCTGAAGCTACAGCTCGAACGAGTTTGAGTTGCGCGCTCGATCATTGCTTCTATCGGAGTCCTGTGTCGCATTAGCCTCTTCAGCCCCGGTGGTCGGGGTTGTCCGCAAGAAAACTGATGAGGGAACTATGAGCGGCAACCGGAACGCCGGTTGCGTCGCGCCGCCCGTGTCGCGGGCGTTGCCGCGGCGGCCTCCGTGGCTTCCGGCCTCCTGTCGACCGGCGCTGCCAATGCCGATACCTTCGTGCCGCTGCCCGGCGGCTCCATCACCGAGACCATGGATGACGGCACCGTCGTGACCATCACCATGACCGGCGAGTCCGCCAACATCAACCCGTCCATGGGCGCCACCCCGCTGCACCGCAATGCCTGGGTCTCGGGCAGCGCGCAGGTGCAGCTGTCCGGCACCAACAGCAGTGTCGGCCGCAAAATCGTGCCCGGTTGCGTGGTCGGCTGCCAGGTCGACATCGCCGGTGGCGGCGCCAACGGCGGCCCCAGCATGGGCGCCAACTACGACGGTTCCAGCCCGACCGCCGGCGCCAATGTCGGCGGCAACCTGAGCGGCTGCGGCGGCTACGTCCAGGCGCGCTCGTTCGTCGCGGTCCAGGTCGAGACCGACAACGTCATCACCGCCTACACGCTGTGGGGTCAGCCCTTCGGTCTCGGCTGATCAGTTTCCGCCCAGCGGATTCCGAAGGGGTCCGGTGCGATTAGCGCCGGGCCCCTTTTGCTATCCGCGACTTTCTCGACATACCTGCGGGTTTGTGTTGGCCAGTGGTCAACTCTGTTCGCTCACGTCTCAGAGCCCACTCCTGTGATGTAAAGTGCCCTCCGTCGCTACGCCAAAAGAATTTGTGACCAGTAACACGGTGGCAACAATGTGGCGACAAACTCAACCGGGGATTCGGAAGGGTCCCATTTCAACCTCGGTGGTCGAGGTTGAACTGCTTGAAACCTGATGAGGGGAAGTATGAGCGAGAACCGCACCCACGGTGTGCGTACCGCGGCCCGCTTTGCGGGCATCGGCGCGGCTGCAGCCGTGGCCATCGGCCTTTTTTCCACTGGTGCCGCTAACGCCGACACCTTCGTGCCGTTGCCGGACGGCCAGAAGGTGAACCCGGCGGGCACCGTCACCATTACCCGGACGGGCGAGCACGCCATCGTGTCGCCGTCGCTCTCTGCCAACGGTGCCGGCCGTGTGGTGTGGGTGAGCGGCGCTGCCACCGCGGTGATCGATACGCCGGACGGCACCGTCGGCCCGAACAACGGCCCGGTCGGCGGCCCCGGCTCGAACAATTCGTCCACGCACGGTACTTCGCAGATCAACACCGGCTACATCGTCGGCTGCCAGATCTCCATCGGCGAGGACGCGATCTCGGCGGGTATCTCCGGCAACGTGAGCCTCAACAGCGCGGGTGTCGGCGGATCGATCGGTGTCAACCTCGGCCCCGGCCAGGTGGCATTCGTGCAGATCGACTCCAAAGATGTGCCGAAGTCGGGCACCTACTCCGTGGAGTACCGGGATGCCGAGATCCAGATCCAGGGTTGCGCGGGTTACGCCCAGGCGCGTGCGTACACGGTCGTCGAGGTCATCGGCGACAACTACTCCAAGACCACGCTGTACGGCCAGCCGTTCAGCATCGGCTGAGTGGTCTCGCCCCGCCAAATCCTTTCTCGCGTAAGCGAATTCAAACCCTGAGGGACAACCAGAAATGAACATCCGTAAGACCGTGGCGCGGGTGGCCGGTGTAGGCGCCGTCGCTACCGCCGCTCTTGGCCTGTTCTCCACCGGTGCGGCCAACGCCGACACCTTCGTGCCGCTGCCGGGCGGCGAAATCA
The DNA here is from genome assembly GCF_042754085.1 of Nocardia sp. NPDC059236. Taxonomy (NCBI): domain Bacteria; kingdom Bacillati; phylum Actinomycetota; class Actinomycetes; order Mycobacteriales; family Nocardiaceae; genus Nocardia; species Nocardia sp. NPDC059236. The sequence goes on along the minus strand of NZ_JBHZAF010000003.1, from coordinate 231,128 downwards.
CCCAGACTCTGTCCGACGGCACCGTTGTCACGGTGAAGCTGGTCGGTGAGTCCGCCAACATCAGCCCGTCGATGGGTGCCACCCCCGTGCACCGCAACGCCTGGGTCTCGGCCTCGGCGCAGGTCCACATCGACGGTGACACCACCGCCACCGGCGGCAAGATCTACCCGGGTTACGTCGTGGGTTGCCAGGTCACCATCGACGGCGGCAACGTCAACGGTGGTGCGACCGGCGGTGCCAGCTGGGACAACTCCGGCAATGTCACCCCGCAGGCCGGTGTCAACTCCGGCGCCAACCTGACCCTGGGTCCGGGCCAGGCCAAGTCGTTCTACATCCTCGACGAGGAAATGCCGGACGACTACGGCAAGGAAATCCACAAGACCCGCAACAAGTTCAATGGCAACGATGGTTCGGTGACCTGGTCGGACGAGACCATCGGCCTGAACGGCTGTGCCGGTTACGCCCAGGCGCGCTCCTTCGTGAGCGTCGAGGTCGAGACCGACAACGTCATCAGCTGGGTCACCCTGTGGGGCCAGCCCTTCAGCCTGGGGTAAAACCCGCTAGCTGGTAATGGCAACGGGCCCGGCGCTTTTCGCGCCGGGCCCGTTCGCTGTATCCCGCTCCGATATTGCTATGCCCCCGTTCACATCTCGTGCTTGCCACCCGCGCTGCGCGTGGCCAGCAGGTCCCGGATCTCGGTCAGCAGTTCGGTGTCGGTGACCGGGTCCTCCGCGGTGCCCCACAGCTTCTTGGCTCTGCTGTACGGCAGCACCAGGACGAAGTAGAGCAGTGCCGCGATGATCACGAAGTTGATGGCCGCGGTGATGATCGGGCCGACGGCCACATAGGTCGCCGGTTTGTCGGCCACCAGCTGGAAGCCCAGGCCGAGCTGGCTGGTGCCGCCGAATGCGGCGAGCAGCGGGGTGATGATGCCGTCGCTGAACGCGGTGACGATGGCGACGAAGGCGGTACCCATGACCACGGCCACCGCCAGGTCGATGACATTGCCGCGCATCAGGAAATCCTTGAAACCCTTGAGCATTGCGGAAGCTCCTCTACCTGAGGGATCGAACGCAGAGTAATGGGGGTATACGGGATGCTAGTTCACCCGCGGGCCGGTTCAGTGGAACACGACGGTGAGTGCCGTCCGCAGCGAGGCCGCGGCCACCGCGGCGGCCCGCCGGGAATCCAATGCCACCAGCACGATCCGGTCGGTGCGCCCGCGCGAGTTCTCCGTCCCCGACACCAGCACCACGGCCGCGTCGGCCGCGAGCAGCCGCGCGGGACGCCCGCCCCCGCCCGAGTCCTCACCGGCCACCACGTCCACCCGGTCCCCGGCCCGCAGGATTTCGGCAACGGCATTGTCCGCCAAGCGAATCGGGACGATGCGCGCATCGGCGGACTGCGCCGCCACCGCCGCCAGCCGCGGCCCCACCACCCGGACCTCGGTGACGATCTCACCCGCCGCCAGCGCGCCCGCGAGCGTGGCTCCGCGCAGCCGTGCGGCCTCCCGCACGGCGCCGGCGGGCAGGGTCGCCGTCTCCCGCGCCGCGACCCGCACATCGCCGTCGCCCAGCACCTGTCCGGGTGGCAGATCCCGGGTGGCGACCAGGACCGGGGTGTGTCCGGCGGCGGGGTCGGCGCGCACGGCCAGAAACCCCGCCAGTACGAGCAGCGCGACCGCCCCGGCCCGCCGCAGTAGCACCGCGTCCGCCCAGATCAGGCGGCTACGGAACTCCTGCAGGATGGCTCGATACGGTCGCGTCATGCGGGGCAGCGTACGGTCGCCCCGGTACCGACAGGCCCGGGCGGAACCCGGGCTGTGGATAACGAAAAGCCTGTGGAGAAACTCGGATCAGGCGGCGGAGGTGCTGGAGCCGCTGGTCGACGCGGCCGAGGTCGAGGAGCTCGAGGCCGTGGAGCTGGAGCTCTCCGAGGAGGTGGACGAGGACTTGGCCGGCTCGGAGGAGGTCGATCCGTTGCGGCTGTCGGTGCGGTAGAACCCGCTGCCCTTGAAGACGATGCCGACCGAGTTGAACAGCTTGCGGAGCTTGCCGTTGCACTGGTCGCAGGTGGTCAGCGCGTCATCGGAGAAGGACTGCACGATGTCGAACTTGTTGTCGCACTCGGTGCATGCATACGAGTAAGTAGGCATCGGGAAACCTCCACGCTCTTCGTCGAATTAGCACTCTACAGCTGGCAGTGCCAACGCTGCCAATCGGGTGTCAATTCCCGACCCGATCTTCGAGCCGTCGCAGGCCCCCGAGCGGGGTCAGTGCCCACCCCATTCGGTGGTCGTGCGACTCTTCCGGCAAACGCTCCACCAGTTCGTCGTCGCGCACCACCGCGATCAATCGCGCGTCGGCGCGGCAGGCGCTCAGACTTCGATCGTAATAACCGGCCCCGCGCCCCAATCGAACCCCGCGGCGGTCCACCGCCAATGCCGGAACCAGAATCGCCGCGGCCTTCGCGATCCCATTCGTGACCGGCGCGCCTTCCGGTTCCCGGAGTCCGAACCGCCCGCGCCGCAGCCCCGCCGGACCGGTGTACTCGGCCCATTCCAGCGGACCGGGTTCACCGGTGACCGGCAGCAGCACCCGCGCCCCGGCGGCCCGCAGCGCGTCGAGCATGGCGAGCGAGCCGGGCTCACCGCCGACGGGCACATAGGCGCACACCCACTCCGCGTCGGCGAGCGCCCCGGCCGCCGCGGCCAGTGCCGCCGCCTCGCGCTCCCGGTCGGCGGCGGGCAGCGCCTTGCGCCGCGCGAGGATCTCCTCGCGCCAGGCGCGCTTGTCCCGCTCGTCGGTCATGCTTCCACCCTAGGGCGGGCGGGTCAGCGGTCCGAGCGCGGCCGGGTGAGGGTGAAGGTGTCGATGGCCTTCAGGTCGCTGGTCGGCCCGGTGAGGGCGTAGTAGGTGCCGGTGATGGTGGTGTTGCCGCCCGGCTGACCCGGGTCCACGTCGAAAGCGCAGAAGCCGTAAGGGTGTTCGGCGTCCTTGAAGGCCGACCAGGGCGCGTCCTCGAGGACGTACACCGGCGCCTTCTTGCCGGTGGCCGGATCCACCTCGCCGACCGCGGTGATGACCCGGCACTTGTCGCCGGGGAAGAACAGCTGATTCGACGGCGAGGAGGTGCCGCCGCCGCCGATCACCAGGTGCACGGTGCCCTTGCTGGTGTCCACGACGTCCTTACGCGTGTCGGCGGGCCTGGGGGTCAGCGTCTCGGACCCGGTCACCCCGCGCACCGGATGCGAACGCTCGTAATGGTGTTCGTGCCCGCACAGCACCAGATCGACCTGGTATCTGTCGAACAGCGGCAGCCAGTCCTGCCGGATGCCCAGGTCCGCGCCGTTGAACTTGTCGGCCGAGGAGATGGCGACCTGGTGCATGAACACCACCACCCAGTCGATGCCCCGGTCGGCCCGCGCCCGGGCCAGTTCGCCCTCCAGCCAGCGTTTCTGGGCGCCGCCCGAGTAGCCCCTGACGTAGGAGTTGCCGCCGTCCTGCAGGCAGATGTCGTCATTGGCGACCGCGATCACCCGCACGCCGCCGACGGTGAACGAGTACCACAGGCCCTTGGCGTGGTCCTCGCTACCGGAGTCCGGGACGGTGAAATAGGTCTGGAACGCCTGGTATCCGATGGGCCCGTTGCCGAGTTCGTTCTCGTGGTTGCCGGGCGCGGGCATCCAGGGCCGGTAGCGGGCGGAGCGAGAGTTGTTGGCCCACCAGTCGTTCCAGGTGCGGATGCGGTCGGTGGCGATATTGGCGTAGCAGAGGTCGCCGTTGACCAGGTTGAACAGCGGGGCCAGCGATTCCACCGCCGAGGTGACGTCGCCGGCGTACTGGGAGCCGAGGTTGTCGTTGAGGGCCTTGCCGTCGACGATCTTGCCGACGGTGGGCGTGCCCTGGTCGCCGAAGCTGGTGAACCGGAACTTGGCGCGGCCCGCGGGCGCGGTGCGGATGGTGCCGAGTTCGGGCGGCGCGCCGTCGTGCCCGGCGGCGTACACGTAGTCGGTGCCGGGGGACAGGCCGGTGATCCGGGCGTGGTGGGCCTGAATCTCGATGCCGGACTTGGCATCCCGGTAGGTCCGGGTCTCGGCCTGCACGCTCTTGCCGAAGCCGGCGTCGGCGGTGCCGTAGCGCACGGTGGGTTTGGTGACCGATCCGGTGGTGTGCCAGCTGACCACCACCTCGCGGGTGGTGTCGGATCCGAATTGCAGGTGCAGGCCCGCGACCCGGGGCGCGGCCGCGCGGTCGGGGGTGGTCACCAGTTCGGCCGAGCGCGGCCACGCCTCGGAGTTCGATGCGCCGCCGCGCAGCGCGACCGCTCCGCCGGTGCCGACCGCGAGCCCGGCCAGACCGGCCACCGCGGACGCGCCGAAGAGCCGGCGGCGGCTCAGCCCGCGCGCGGCGTCGGGCGAGTTCGCAGCGGATGCGGCCGGGTTGTCCGAGGTGGAATCGGGGCTGTGGGAATCCTCACGATCGGTCATAGGTGTCAGCTAACAACCGTTGGGTACGTCAGAGGTCACAGTGCGGCGAACTTGAAATGAAATGAACAGGTCGGTCTGCCAGTTCCGCTCCGGTCCGGCGTTCGGTGGGCTCCCGACGCTCCCGCCCCTTAGGCTCTCGGGGATATCGAGGCGGCCCTGAGCCGGTCTCGGGCGTGTGACGGATGGATAGGGTGAATTCATGACAGCTAATGGCGGCGGAGCCGAGTCGTCGAACGGCGGCGCAGCCGAGTCGTGCTTCCGTACCGCGGTGGTTCCCGCGGCGGGGCTCGGCACGAGGTTCCTGCCCGCGACCAAGACGGTGCCCAAGGAGCTGCTGCCGGTGGTCGACACCCCGGGCATCGAATTGGTCGCCGCCGAGGCCGCGGAGTCCGGCGCCAATCGGCTGGTGATCGTGACCTCGCCCGGAAAAGACGGTGTGGTCGCACATTTCGTCGAGGACCTGGTGCTGGAGAGCACCCTGGCCGAGCGCGGCAAGTTCCATCTGCTGGAGAAGGTGCGCAAGGCGCCCGCGCTGCTGGACGTGACGTCGGTGGTGCAGGAGGAGCCGCTGGGCCTGGGTCACGCGGTGGCACAGGCGGAATCGGTGCTCGACGCGGACGAGTCCGCCATCGCGGTGCTGCTGCCCGACGACCTGGTGCTGCCCGGCGGCGTGCTCGAGCTGATGGCCAAGGTACGCAGCACCTACGGCGGCTCGGTGCTGTGCGCCATCGACGTGCCGAAGGAAGAGGTCAGTGCCTACGGCGTTTTCGACGTCGAGGAGCTGCCCGGCGGCCCGCAGGACGTGCTCAAGGTCAACGGCATGGTGGAGAAGCCCGCCATCGCCGACGCCCCGTCCACCTTCACCGCGGCCGGGCGATACCTGTTGGACCGCGCCATCTTCGACGCGCTGCGCCGCATCACCCCCGGCGCGGGCGGTGAGCTGCAACTGACCGACGCCATCGCGCTGCTGATCGCCGAGGGCCACCCCGTACACGTCGTGGTGCATCGTGGGTCGCGACACGATCTGGGGAACCCGGGCGGTTATCTTCGAGCAGCGGTCGATTTCGCTCTGGAACGCGAGGAATACGGTCCCGCCCTGCGGGAGTGGCTCGAGCAGCGGCTCGGGTCCGGCTGGAATCCCCAGCTGACCTCGTACGAATAGCCGCAACGGGCAGAAGTGAAGGACAGGCGCCGGGGTCGCGTGGGCGGCTCGGCGGGCGACACGTCGACGGCGGCGGGCGAGACAACGGAAGGGCGGCATGCGCTCGGTTGAGGATCAGCAGATCAAGGTGACCGCTGCGGCCGTGGCCCCGCGGCCGGTCCGGGTCGCGATCAGCGAGGCCCAGGGACTGCTGTGTGCCGAGGACGTGGTGACCGAGCGTCCACTGCCGGGCTTCGACCAGGCCGCCATCGACGGATACGCCGTGCGCAGTGTGGATGTGGCCGGCGCGGGCGCGAATATCCGTGACGAGGACGGTAATTCGGTGCACCTGAGCCTGCCGGTGGTAGGTGAGGTGGCCGCGGGCTCGCGGCAGCCGATCCGGCTGCAGCCGCGCCAGACCGTGCGCGTGGACACCGGCGCGCCGCTGCCCACCCTCGCCGATGCCGTGCTGCCGCTGGAGAACACCGACGGCGGCCGGGCCCGGGTGAAGGTCTACGAGTCGGTGCGCTCCGGTGATTACGTGCGCCGCATCGGCGACGATGTGCAGCCCGGCGATCTGGCCGTGCGCGCGGGCACCATCATCGGCCCGGCCCAGGTGGGTCTGCTGGCCGCGGTGGGCAAGGACAAGGTGCTGGTGCATCCGCGGCCGCGGCTGTCGGTGCTGTCGGTCGGCGGCGAGCTGGTCGACATCGACCGCACCCCCGGACCGGGCCAGGTCTACGACGTGAACTCCTACGCGCTGGCCGCCGCCGCGCGCGACGCGGGCGCGGACGTGAACCGGGTCGGCATCGTCAGCTCCGATCCCAAGCGGCTGCGAGATGTGGTGGAGGGCCAGCTGGTTCGCTCCGAGGTGGTCGTGATCGCGGGCGCGGTCGGCGGCTGGGCGTCGGAGCAGGTGCGCGAGGCCCTCGAGGGCCTGGGCGAGCTGGAGATCACCCGGGTGGGCATGCATCCGGGCTCGGTGCAGGGTTTCGGCCTGCTCGGCCGCGACGAGGTGCCGACCTTCCTGTTGCCGTCGAATCCGGTTGGCGCGCTGGTGGTTTTCGAGGTCATGGTGCGTCCGTTGATCCGGATCGCGCTGGGCCGCCGCCATCCCATGCGGCGCATGGTGCGGGCGCGCACCATCCTGCCGATCGCCTCGATTCCGGGCCGTCGCGGGTATCTGCGCGCGCAGCTCATGCGCGACGAGCAGACGGGCGACTACCTGGTGCAGCCGCTGGGCGGCCCGAACGGCGCGTCCTCGCATCTGCTGGCGACCATGGCGGAGGCCAACAGCCTCATCGTGATCGATCCCGAGGTCACCGAGGTGCGCACCGGTGACGAGGTGCAGGTCGCGTTCCTTGCGCAGCGAGGGTGAGGCCCGACATGATCGGTCAGGGCCCGGAGGCGGCAGCGAGCGTAACCATGGAGGGCCTCCGAGCATGTCGAACGGGCACAGCGTGAATGTCTTCCGGACCGCCCAGCATCCGGGCTGGCCGGCGCATCTGGGGCCGGTGCGGGTCGCCGCGGGCATCGTCACGCTGCGCCCGATCCGTTTGCGTGATGCCTCCACCTGGAGCCGGATTCGCATCCGGGACAGAGACTATCTGGAGAAGTGGGAGCCGACCGGCCGCGGCCCGTGGGAGGCGCGCAACCACTCGAGCAACTGGCCCGCGCTATGGTCGGCGCTGAAGGCCGAGGCCCGGCGCGGCGCCATGATCCCGTTGGTCATCGAGGTCGACGGCGTGTTCAGCGGGCAGCTCACGGTGGGCAATATCGTGCGCGGCGCATTGCGTTCGGCGTGGATCGGCTACTGGGTGTCGAGCGAGCTGAGCGGGCAGGGCGTGGCCACCGCGGCGCTGGCGCTGGGCCTGGACCACTGCTTCGGTGAGGTGGGCCTGCATCGGATGGAGGCCACGGTGCGGCCGGAAAACCTTGCGAGCCAGGCGGTTCTGCGCAATGTCGGCTTCCGCGAGGAGGGCCTGCTGGAGCGCTACCTGGATGTCGACGGGGCCTGGCGCGATCACCTGCTGGTCGGCATGACGGTCGAAGAGGTCTCAGGAACGGTGGTGGACAGGCTGATTCGCGCCGGACGCGCCACCAGAGCCTGATAACTCGCTGTGTATTTCGGCGGCCCGATTACCGCCTCTGCCTGCGCCTCACCGGAATTGCCCCGCGAAATCGGGCTTCCGGGGCCCGACCCGGAGAACAACCGAAGGGTCGGCTGTTACTAGTGTTACTTGTGTGGTCGGCGCGCCTGTGGGGAATTACCCCGGTGTGGAATTAACCTACGGACGCCGGTGGTGCGTCTGTGTGCCCACCGGTAGGCGCTGCGGTGCACGTCGAAGGGACTATGAGCTGGGCGGGACGGAGGTGTGACGGCAATGCCGAATTCGATCTTGTGGATCGGTTTGGTGGTGCTCTGGGTCTTCGTCCTGTTTCCGATGCTGGCCAACCGTCATCCCCGTATCCGGCAGCACACCGACGCCGCGCTCTCCACGCGGATCCTGCATCGCGGTGGTGCCGCACAGCGCACCAGGAAAGGTCCGGCGACCGGACATGACACCGACCCGGACTACGTGCCGGTTCGCAGAAAGCTTCAGCACCCGAGCGAGGATCCGGAGGATCGGATGACCAGATCGGACGACGCCGCTGCATCGGACGAGAAGGAAGTCGACACCGAGGCTGCGCCCATCGCCGAAGCGCAGACGCCGACCGCCGAAGTGCCCGGGCCCGAGGGGGATTCGGCCGACGGTGTCGAGGCGGCGGATATCGCGGCCGAATCCGAGTCCGAGCCGGCCGAGTCCGAGACGCTCCCCGAAACCGCCACGGCCGAGGGTGAATCCGAGAACGATGGGGCGGTGGCAGACGACGCCGACCGCGAGGCCGAGCGCGAAGAACGGCAGGAGGCGCCCCAGCGCGCCCGCACCCCCGCGCTGCGCGAGCCCGATCCGGCACCGGAACCGGAGCCCGAATCCGACGACGAGGATGCGGATTTCGTGCCGTCCCGCCGTGGCCGCGGCGGTTTCGACCCCGAGGCCGACGCCGCCGCCCGGGCGGCCCGCTACACCTTCCGTCAGCGCGCCGTGCTGGGCCTGGTGCTGTCCACCCTGGTCCTGGCCGCCGCCGGTGTCGCCGTCTCGGCGGTGCTGTGGTGGCTGTGCGCCCTGTCCGGCACGGTCCTGGTGGCGTACCTGGGTTACCTACGCAGACAGGTCCGCATCGAGGAGGACATCCGCCGCCGCCGCGCCGCCCGCCTGGCCCGCAAGCGCGCCGAGGACGACGAGGAGGAGTCGCGCCGCGCCGAACGCCCGCGCCCGGATCGCGAGCAGACCCGTACCCAGCTGCGCCGGGCGGTCCTGGTCGAATCCGATGACGAGGACCCGCTGTTCGAGCACCTGGAGCTGTTCGACGCCGCGGCCGCCCGTGCCACCCGCCAGCGCGCCGCCGGCGCCCGCGAACGCCACGCGGTGGGCGAGTAAGACCTACCGGACACAGTGCGAGGGCTCCCCGAGCAATCGGGGAGCCTTTTGCTGTGCGGGCAAAGTCTTGCTGTGCGGGCAAAGTCCACGTTAATAGGTTTTTGCTATTTCAGAAAGACTCTGTTCCTATCGAATTCGCGGTGGCGGGCGCGGACATCGAAAAGGCCCGGCACTCGGCCGGGCCCTTTCGACGATGCGGAGCAGCGCTGTGACGATGCGGAGTAACGCTATTCGGTGTCGGGCATTCGCCCGGCAAGCGGAATCTGGCGCTCGATGAGTTCGGCCAGTGTCCGCAGTTTGGCCGCGAATTCGCGGGCCGCGACCGGATGGTCGGTGGAGCCCTTGACCACCTTCTGGGTGAGCGCGGTGAGGCGCGACTCCACCGAGCTGAACAGATCGGGTGTCTGCGTCTGCTCCTCGATGAGCTCGCCGCGCAGCCACGCCCGCAGCCGCTGGACCACCGTGCCCTCGTCGTAGTCGTCGGGCAGTACCGCGACCGCTTCGCGCAGCTTGCCCGCGGTGACCTTCACGTCGGCGGCCAGCGTGGTGTAGACCGTGACCGCCGCGTCCTCGCCGTGGGCCGCGGCCACCGGCAGCAGTTCGCGGATCTGTCCCTCGTTGATGGCGGGCGCGAGCGGGTGCAGGCGGGAGGCCAGCGGCCAGGCCCGGATCAGCTTGTGCGCGTACGACCGCTGCATGTCCCACCGCTTCTCGACGTACTCGTCGAAGGTGGCGTGATCGGCGCGGTAGAGCCGCCCGTCGCGCACGATCTGCAGGGCGCGCCCGGCGGTCCAGAAGGCCACCCGCAGCGCGTCGATGGAGGACTCGCAGAGCTCGAGCTGATCGGATTCGGTCCGGCTGAGCGGTCCCTCGCCACCCGCACTGGGCAGCGGCAGGTCGAGCACGCTCGGCGCGGGCTCGACCTCCGGCGGGGCGACCGCCCGGACCGGCGCGGATTCGGACGGTGCCGAAGCGACCGGGGCGGCAACCGGTTCGGGTGCGGTCGCCACCGGTTCGGGCTTTGCCGGGGCGGGTGCGGCCGGCTCTGGAGCCGGTGTCGACTGCGCTGGTTCCGGTGCGGATATCGCCGAGTCCGCCTCCGGCTGTGCGGGTTTGGCGGGCGCCATGAGCACCGTGGTCGCGGCCTGGGACAGTTTGGGGGTCCGCGGCCATTTCGCGTCGCGCAGCGGCGAGACCGGGGGAGTGTGCTCGGCCTCGTCGGAGAGCGGGTTGCGGCCCAGACCCCCGCCGATGGAACTCTTGCGGCGCTGGGGCGGCATCAGGCCGACACCTCCGCCGGCATGCGAGCGGACTGCGCGGCCTCCAGATAGGGCCGTATCAATTCGTCACCGACGGCGCGGTATTCGCCGAGATCCTCGATCGGATTCTCGGCACCGTCGCCGACTTCACCGTCGGCAGCTTCGCGGTACCACTTCCAGGCGCTCACATAGGATTCGAATACGTCGTATTCGGCGCCCTCCAGATTGGCGCGCTGCGTGCGGTATTCGGTGGAGACATTGACGCCGTTCTTCATGGTGACCGGCACCTTGGTCATGAGCACCCGCACCCGGATGGCCTTTTCGTGTTCGGCGGCCGCCTCTTCCGCGGCGCGATAGGTACTGGGCACGCGTTTGACCTCCGACGGGCTGACGCTGGTGACGAGAACGAGCTCATCGCTCACCGGGACGGCGGCCTTGAAGATGTCGGCCGATTCACCGCCGGCGTCGACGATGATCACGTCGTAGTTCGCGGAATTGTCGGTGATGCAGTCGTTCACGTGCCGGGACGGGAAGGCGAGCAATTCGAAGGGAATGCCGACCTCGGCCCGCTGTAGCCGCCGATACCAGGAGTAACCGGTCTGGCTGAGCGGGTCGGCGTCGATCACGAGCACCCGAAGTTCGTGCACCGTGGCGAAATACGAGGCGAGAAAGAAGGCGGAGGTCGTTTTACCCACGCCGCCTTTGAGATTCCCCAGTGTGACAACCAGGGGCTCGGGAAGATTCGGTAGCGCACCGGATTTGGTCATCGATCATCCTCCTGATGATGGGGAGGGCTGTTTTTCCGTCGATCAGTCTCACACGGGCGCGCGTCCAGGCGCGCGAAGGCTCGCGCGATGTCGTCGAAATCGATGAAAATCGGCTGTGTCCAATTGGACACAGCCGTCAATGTTTACTGTTTCGTTATCGATAACACGCATGTCACTCATTGCACCCTGTGCAATTCCGGCGAAATATGCACTCTCGGATCTGCTGCAGTACCGAAGAGTTCGATTGTGATGGACGGAAACCGAATAGCTTTCACGGCTTGATCGGAGGACGACCGCTCATGGAAACCAACGGTGATAGACAGAAGGTTCGAGTTCTACCGCGGCTGAGCCTGCGGGCCCTGGCGACAGGAGTCCTCGGCGCGGCAGCCGTCGGAGCAGCCCTGCTGTTCACAGCGGGCCAGGCGCACGCGGCGCCGGTCTCGGTCCCCGGTATCGGGGAAATCGAGATTCCCACCGAGATCGCGACCCAGTTCGGCCTCGCTTCCGTGCCGAGTGTGGATATCACGCTGCCGAATGTGGATATCGCTCCGCCGAGTGTGGATATCGCGCCACAGCCCGCGGTCGGCGAGACCTCCGCCGTCGGCGCGGCGGATGCCTCGCGCATGGTCGGGATTCCGGGACATATCACTATCGCCCCGGCCGACCCCGTACCGGATCAGATTCCGGTCCAGGCGCTTTCGCCCGTGCCGCTGTACCCCGTGATCCCGGCTCCGGAATCCCGCTCGGTGGTGGTGGCCGGTCTCGGCACCTTCGCGGTGCCCAGCAGCCTGCCCCCGCTGGTCGGAATACCCGGCGTGACCGATCCCGCGGCGCCCCGTGCGCCGGTACCCGCAGCCATGCCGAAGAAGACCGTCGGCGAACGCGCCGTGGATGCCGCCCGCACCAAGCTCGGCGCAACCTACAGCATGGGCGGTGATGGCCCGGACACCTTCGACTGCTCGGGTTTGGTGCAGTGGTCGTATCGTGAGGCCGGAGTCGAAGTGCCGCGCACCAGTTATTCACAGTTGGCCGCCGGAACGCCGGTGTCGGTGGACGATCTGCAACCGGGTGATCTGGTCTCCTATTACGGCGGCGGCCATTCCGCGCTGTATCTCGGTGACGGAAAGGTCATCCACGCCAGCGATTACGGTTCCGGCGTGAAGGTCTCACCGCTGACCGCCATGCCGATGGCCGGCGCCAGACGCTTCTGATCAGGGCCATCCGACCGCGGACGCGCGGCCGAGGAAGTCCGGATACCCGATCCCGCCGGTGCCCGCCCACAACTGCTGGGCCATGACCGGCAGCCGGGCCCGCAGCGGAGCGACGATCTGCTCCGGAGTCAGGGCGGCAGGATCATCGCACCAGAGGAAGAGCATGGAGCCACGCAACAGCGGGCGATCGGAATCGGGCAGCCGCTGCCCGTTCACGAAAAGCCCCGGGTCCCAGGCCCACAGCAGTTCCGGTGGAGCGTTGAGCGCCGCGGCCGGCCCGCCGGTCGTGAAGTACGTGGGCGTGAAGGCCGCATTGAGGACGGGATGCCCGTCCCGGGTGAAGTCGGCGGGTGTGCGACCGCCGGGCAGCCACGGCAGCCCACCGGCGCCGGCCGACCAGTACTGCACCACCAGTTCGGGTTTCGGTGCCAGGACACCCGGATGGTCGAAGCCGTCGTTCCAGACCCTCGGCGTCTTGCCGAGCGATTCGACGAGATCCGCGGCCCAGTTGGCGAAGTCGATGATGATATCGCCGGGTGCGGCTCCCGGGCCGAAAGTCCGTGTGGCGTAGTTACCCAGCTGGGGATAGCGCGTGTAGTCGGAAATGTACTCGTCACAGCCCAGGTGCCAGTAGCGCCCGGGGAACAGAGGTACGAACTCGTGCAGAATGTCGCTGATCAACTGGTGGGCACCGGGATTGGTGAGATCGATCTTGCCGCCGGCCCCGCCGCCGATCGCACTGTCCAGCACCGCGTCCTGCGGTGTGGTGCGGGCCGGGCGCAGAACCAGGTCCTGATGCTGGGCCAGGATGGCGTTCATGTGGCTGGGCATGTCGATTTCGGGCACGATCTCGATGCCGAAAGATCTTGCATAGGAGAGGATTTCGCGAATGCCGTCGGCGCTGTAGTGCTCGGGCGAGGTGATCTCCGGGTGCATGGCGCTCGCCAGCCGGAAGCCCTGTGAGTCCGACAGGTGCAGCTGCACCAGGTTCATCCGGAGGTACGCGGCGTCGCGGATGCGGGCCTTCACCCAGTCGACGGGAAAGAACTCGCGCCCGGTGTCGAGCATGAGCCCGCGCTCGCTGTAGTCCGGCCGGTCCTCGGCGACGCCGCCGGGCAGGGTGCTGGTCTGCCGCAGCCATTGCAGGGCGGTCTGGGTGCCGTGCACGATGCCGGTCGGGCTGTCGGCGGTAATGGTGAGCCGGTCGCTGACGGCGATGCGATACGACTCCGCGGCCGGGTCGTCGATATCGCCTGTGCGCAGTACGATATCGCCCGGCCGGTCGCTACCGGTGGCCAGGGAAATCGGCTTTCCGGCCCGGATCAGGTCCTCGGCAAGGTGTTCCGCGATTTCGGTGGAGCCGCCGTCGGCGATAATTCGGGGTTCGGAGCCGAGAACGAATCCGGGCTTATCCGATCCGATCGGGGCCCAATGCTGAATACTCGGGACAGTTGCTGGAAGTGGTTGTGCTGCAACCGCATCCGCGTGAATCACGGACATATGGACGAAAGTCCAGGAGGTTGCCAGCGCGAGACCGGCGGCGAGGCGGCGGAAATCGCGACTGGGGCGAATCGAAATCCCGGGCACGGCCACAATTGAACCCTCCGAACCCCTGATACGTCATACGATGCAGGGATTTACCGGCCGACATGGACGAGGTGCGACATGGGGATCAGGAAACCCGCTGCGCTCGCCTGCGCGATGCTCGCCTGCGCGGCGCTGTCGTCTTTCGCCGCGGCGCCGGCCTCGGCCGCGCCGGTCTGTCCCGGTGCGGGACAGCCGACCGCGGTGGTGGCCTCGCTGCCGGGCGCCGCGCTCGAGGGGCTGAGCATCGACCCCGCCGGGCGGGCGTTCGTCACCGATCTGGTCAGCGGGCAGGTCTTCCGCATCGACGCGCCGGGTGCGCCCGCGGTGCCGATCGCCAAGGTGCCCAGTGGCGGCGCGGGCGCGCTGGCCTGGCTGCCGGACGGCCGGCTGCTGGTCGGCTACGGCGCGGATCCCCGGGTGTTCGTGGGTGATGCGTTGCGGCAGGCCGGGATCGTCACCGTCGACCCGGACACCGGGGCCGTGGCTCCCTTCGCGACGGGCCTCTCGGCGGCCGACGGCATGGACGTGACGCACGACGGAACCGTCTATGCCACCAATGATTTCGGTTCCCTGGTGGGCCGGGTGCACCCGAATGGCGTGGTGCAGTCGAACTGGGCGAGCTTCCCCAGCGCCAACGGCGCGGTGCTCGATCAGGACGACTCGTACCTCTACGTGTCGCGCACCTTCGTGAACCCGGGCGTGAGCCGGATCCCCACCAATGCCCCGTGGGCCCCGCAGTCGCTACTGGACCTGTCCGGCGGTGACTTGCTCGCCGCGCCCGACGGGCTGACGCTGGATTCGCTGGAACGCCCGGTGCTGCCGTTCAATTCGTCCGGCCAGGTGGTCCGTATCGACGCCCCGGGGCAGTACTGCGTGCTCGGCTCCGGGCCGCAGCTGACCAGTGAGGTGCAGTACGGCCGTGGCGGCCAGGGCTTCTCGGCCGGGCGGCTGTTCGGCATCACCTTCAGCGGGATGGTCTACGAGATCCCCGGCGGCTTCGACCCGGATGCCCGGACCGCGGCGTCCTGACCGACCGGTTCGGTCAGTAGCCCGACGATCATGGCGATGATGCTGTCCCGGGCATCGGCGCGCTCGGCCGCGGTGGGCAGGTCCTGGCGTTCGTAGTCGGCGAGCAGGGCGAACATGACGGTGGTCATGGCCTGCAGCCGGTACCGGCGCTGCGCCGGGGTGCTGTCGGGCATGGCGCGGTAGAGCCGCGCCACCAGGACTCGTGTTGCGGCCCAGCGCTTCTCGTGCAGGTTCGGTCCGGTCACAGCGGGATGCGCGCGCGCCTGCTCGAGGAATCGCGCGTAGTGCGTCGACCCCTCGGCGTAGGGCACGTCGAACATGGGCCCCACCAGAATCGCGACCAGCGCGGCCACGCTGTCCGGCGCACCCGCGGCCTCGTGCTCGGCCAGCAGTTCGGTGCGCCGGGATTCCAGTGCCGGTTGATGCCGTTCGATGATGGCCGCGATGAGCCCGTCCCGGGAACCGAAGTGGTAGTGCACCGCGGAGTTGTTGCGCTGTCCCGCCGCCACCGCGATATCGCGCAGGGCCGCGTCCGGTCCGCGTTCGGCGATGGTGCGCTCACCGGCGAGCAGGATCAGCTCGCGCGCGTCAGGACTGTTCACCGGGGTCACTATAGGGCGGGGCCGGGCTGTAGCGATTTCCCGGTTCGCGGCGAAACGGTACTATCGTGCCCCTTCGGCATGTACCGCCCCGTACCGGGCGGACGCAGGCAGCGATGACGGTGGTGATATTCGATGACGCGACGGGATTTCCGGTCGCGCCGGGCCACGGTGGACCTCGCGCTGGTGGTGCCGCTGAGCGGTCCCGCGGGCATCTTCGGGCCGTCCTGTGAGGCCTGTGCGACGCTCGCCGTGGAGGACATCAATGCCGTCGGCGGCATTCTGGGCCGGCCGGTCCGGCTGCACCCGGTGGACGCCGGCGCGCCGCTGCCGGTGCTGGCCGCGCAGATCGACCGGATGGTGAGCCGGGGCATGATCGACGGGGTGGTCGGCTGGCACCTGTCCAATGCCCGCAAGGTGATCACGCCGCACACCGCGGGCCGGGTGCCCTACGTCTACACCACCTTCTACGAGGGCGGCGAGGATTCCGACGGCGTCTACATGGTGGGGGAGACGCCCGACCAGCAGTTGTTCCCCGCGCTGCGCTGGTTCCGCTCCGAGCTGGGGGTGCGGCGCTGGTGCGTCGTCGGCAACGACTACGTGTGGCCGCGTGAAACATCCAGGGCCACTTGGGAATTCGTGCGCAGCACCGATATCGACGTGGTCGGCGAGGTGTTCGTCCCGCTGGGCGGCCGCGATTTCACCGCCGCCCTGAACCTGATCCGGCGCTCGCCCGCGCAGGGGGTGCTGGTGTTCATGGTCGGCGCGGACTGCGCGGCCTTCAATCAGGCCTTCGCGGCGGCCGGGCTGGACGACGGGCGGCTGCGGCTGAGCATGATGATCGGCGAGGACGTGCTGTACGCGGGCGGTCCGGACAGCGCGCGCGGATTGTTCACGGCCTGTGGCTATTTCGAGAGTCTGGTGTCGCGCGAGGGCATGGCGTTCGGCGGCCGTTACACGGCCCGCTTCGGGCAGCTGGCCCCGGCGCTGAACAATATCGGCGAATCCTGCTACGAGGGCCTGCTGCTGTTCGCCTCGCTGGCGGAAGCTGCGCGCAGCCTGGATGTGCGGGTCATCGAGCGCGAAGCGGCGCGGGTGAGTTACGGGGGTCCGCGCGGCGAAGTGCGGGTGCGCGGGGCGCACACGACCCAGCCGGTGTACCTGGCGGGGACGGATGTCATGGACTTCAGCGTGATCGCTGATCTGACCGGGCTCTGAATCGGCTGTCCTCGTCCGCCGTTCGCCCCCGGGCGGCTCGTTCGAATGAGGGCGAACGCTACGTTGCGTTCACAACGATGGCAATGCGGAGATGCCATCATGGACAGGATAACGACTGTGTTACAAGGCAATTCGTGTCTCTCCGCGACCATATCCCAGGCCGATTCTGCACGTGGTGTGTTGCAATAGGGTGAGCCGCGCCGCCTCGGCGGCATCTGACGAAGGAGCCGCTTCCGATGCCCGGAGGAAGACTCAGCCAGGAGGATCGCCGTCTCATCGCCGCGGGGCTGGCCCATGGGCTCGGCTATGCCGAGATCGCCCGCCGCCTCGAACGGCCGACGTCCACCGTGAGCCGCGAGGTGACCCGCAATGGCGGGCCCGGTCGCTATCGCGCCGATCTGGCGCAGGCCGCCACCGTGGTGCGCTCACGCCGGCGCGTGTCCCGGCCCAGACCCGTCGAAAAGCCCGCTGCCGTCGATGAATACGGCCGCAACCCGGTGTTGCTGGCCGATTTCAGCGCCCAGTTCGCGGCGTTGTTCGCGCAGTCCGGCATGCCGCGCATGGCGTCGGCGGTGCTGGCCCGCCTGTACGCCGCGGACTCGGGCAGCCTCACCGCCGCCGAGCTGGTGGCCCGGCTGCGGGTGAGTCCCGCGACGGTGTCCGCGGCCGTGGGCTACCTGCAGGAGCAGGCGCTGATCCGGCGGGACCGGGATCCGGGCAGTCGTCGCGATCGCTATGTGATCGACGAATCCGCCTGGTACCGAGCCACTCTCGCGGGTGCGCGCACCAATGAGCGGCTGGCCGCCACGGCGCGCGACGGCGCCGGCGCACTGGGCTCGGCCACGCCCGCCGGGGTGCGGCTGCTGGGCATGAGCGAGTATCTCGAGCGGGTGGGCCTGGATATGGTCCGCTCCGCCGAACGCTGGCGCGCACACCTGGCCCGGTGAGCCGCAATCGAGGCCTACCGGTTGAGCCGCAATCGAATCCGGCCCGGTAGCCGGCCTAGAGCGCGGATGCTCCGGGTGGTGAGCCGCGAAATGGATTCGCGACGGCAATTCCCGGGAATCTGCGGTGAATGCGATCCACATACCGGCGCACCGTGGAGAGTTCGGCACTGATCGACTGCCGGGCTTCGAGGGTGGGTGCGGTCTGCAATCGCCGGGTCAGTTTGACTACATGCCTTTCCAATTCGTCCAGGAAGATGCGGGCCTGAGCTAACTCGGGATCCTCGCCGGCGTCGGGATTGTCGAATCCCCTGTACTGCATATCGCGGAAGTATTCCACGCAGCCGGGCTCCGCGTCGCGCAAATGGATTGCGTCTAGGCCGAATTCGCGGCGCGGAGGAATGCGTGCGCCGCATCGAATACCCCGGCGGGGTCTTCGAGCTGCGGCCAGTGCCCGATCCGGTCCAGGCTCACCACATCCGGGTCGGCGACCAGTTCGCGGTAGCGGGCCACCATGTGCGCACCGGAGTTCGGGTCGAGCGGGCCGTTGATCAGCCGCATCGGAATCTCCTTGCGCAGCAGCGGTTCGACCCAGCGGTCGCGGTAGGTGGTGCGCTCGGCCACGAAGCGGCCGACCAGATGATTGACGAAGCGGCCGTTGCCATAGAACAGCACCTCCTGCAGTGTCCGCATCTCGTCGTCGGTGGGCTTGGTGTCCGGGCCGAACACCTCGCGCACCGCGGGCGCGATGACCCCGCCGGTCATGAGCGGGCCCACCAGATGACCGAGGGGTGTGCCCAGCAGCTTCTGCACCAGGCGCGGGCGATACGCCTCCACGAACAGCCCGCCGTTGAGGAACATCACGGCCCGGATGTCGGCCGCCGCGGTGCCGTCGAGGCGGCGGGCCAGCAGCTCCTGCGCCACGCTCACGCCGAGATCGTGTGCCAGCAGCAGGGTTTCGCCGATGCCGAGCTGCCGCAGCAGGGCCTCGTGCATATCGGCGTGCTCGAGCACGCTGTAGTGGTGGCGAATGGGCTTGTCGGAGAAGCCCATCCCGAGCATGTCGGGCGCGATGACGTCGTAGTGGGCGGTCAGGTCCGGCCAGATGCGATGCCAGTCGTAGGAGTTGAAGGGATAGCCGTGGATCAATAGCAGCGTCGGTCCCTTCCCCTCCCGGATGTAGAAGATCCGATGCCCGTCGAAGTCGAAGTAGCTCCCCCGCGACATCCACTCCGTGAGTTCCGCTCGCATTTCCGTCTCCCGCCCATCGCCGGTATACCGATCGTTCTCATCCTGCCGCATCCTCCGCCGATCCACCACGTGTGCGCACGCCGACACGGCATCGAGTAGCCTCGCCAAGCGAGCTGCCCCGGCGCGATCACACAATGCCCGTGTATCGGCCCGGGGTGTTCGGATCCCCGCACCGCCCCCGACAGGAATTCGAATGGCCATCAGTTACCTGGAATCGATCATCGTCGGCGCGCTCCAGGGGGTGAGTGAGCTCTTCCCGGTATCCAGCCTGGGCCACAGCATCCTGCTGCCCGCCTGGGTCGGCGGTAAATGGGCCGACGATCTGAGCATGTCCGCCAAGGACTCCCCGTATCTGGCGCTGCTGGTGGCCATGCACGTCGCCACCGCGCTCGCCCTGGTGATCTTCTTCTGGCGGGACTGGGTACGCATCGTTCAGGGGCTGTGGGATGTGGTGCTGACACGCCAAATACGCACGCCCGAAGCGAGATTGGGCGTACTGCTGGTGATCGCCACGATTCCGGTCGGCCTGGCCGGACTGCTGCTGGAGAAGGCGGTCCGCAACTATCTCGGCACGCCCGTTCCGACATCGATCTTCCTGGCGATCAACGGCTTCGTACTGCTGTCGGCCGAGCTCATGCGCAAGCGTGAACACGAACCCGAGTTCCAGCTCGCCAGCCCCACCGGTCGCACCGGCGACCTCTCCATGGAGGACACCGTCGTGCTCCCCATGACCGATCCGGCCCGCGCCTCCGATGTCCGGCTGTCCCGCCTCGGCATACGCGACGCCACCCTGATCGGCGCCGCGCAGATCGCCGCCCTCTTCCCCGGCATCAGCCGCTCCGGCAGCACCATCGTCGCGGGCCTGTTCAAGGGCATGCGTCACGAGGATGCCGCCCGCTTCGCGTTCCTGCTG
The DNA here is from genome assembly GCF_042754085.1 of Nocardia sp. NPDC059236. NCBI lineage: Bacteria > Bacillati > Actinomycetota > Actinomycetes > Mycobacteriales > Nocardiaceae > Nocardia > Nocardia sp. NPDC059236. Next base: position 211,238 of record NZ_JBHZAF010000003.1, on the reverse strand, counting down.
GCCACGCCGGTGATCCTGGCGGCGGGCGTGCTGAAGATGCCGGAGCTCTTCAAGCACGAGAACCACGCCATCCTCGGCCCGGCCTTCGCGGGCAGTGTGGTCGCGGGCGTCCTCTCCTATATCTCGGTCAAGTTCCTCACGGCCTATTTCGAGACCAAGACCCTGACCCCGTTCGCCATCTACTGCCTGGTCGCGGGCCTGGGCAGCCTGGTCTGGTTCACCATCCGCTGAGCCGGAACCGGCGAGCTTCGGAAACGAGCATGCGCTGGGGCGCCACCCTTCCGGGTGCGCCCCAGCGCATGCTCGTTTCGCCGGTGGCTCAGTGCGTGGGAGTGGTGGTCGGCGGTGTCGTGGTGGTCACCGGGGGAGTGGTGGTGACCGGAACCGTCGTGGTGGTCACCGGCGGGGTGGTCGTGACCGGCGGCGTGGTGGTCGCCGGGGTGGCCGCGTCCGGGGTGACCGTGGTGGTCGGCGGCGGCGTCGTCGTCGTGGTGGCGGGCGTCGTCGTGGCCGGGGTGGTGGTTCCGGCGGCCGGTGTCGTGGAACCGGTTGCGGGAGTGGTGGTTCCGGACGTGGCGCTCGTCGGCGCCGCGGCCAGCACGTTGGGGGCCGTGGTGGCGGTCGGGGTCAGCGTCTTCGGGTTCAGCTGGCCGGCCTGGGCCTCTTTGGCGAGCTCGGTGAGCCACGCTGCGGCGTACTCCGCGGAGGTCAGGGGCTTGCCGTTGTCCGGGTTGGAATCCCGCCAGTAGTCGAAGTGGTGACCGGTGCCGTTGGGGCCGAGGGTCAGGTTGTACGGGTCGCTCAGGAGCACCGGGATGGTGTTCTGGTTGGTGGTGATCAGGCCGACGACCTCGTTGAAGACCTTCTGCGGCAGGTACGCCAGCGGCGACATGGTCTCGGCCTGAATCGAATCCGCGGCCACCGGGGTCGGGTTGTCCTGATTCGGCTTGTAGCCCGGCTGCGAGACCTTGAGCAGGACGTCGAGGAAGGTCTCCTTGCTCGTCCACCAGCCCGGGTCGTGCGCGATGTCGGCGAAGGCGTCACCGGCGATCTTGCCCAGCACCACCGCCACATCCATGCCCGTGGTGGGGGTGAGGCCGTCGCTCTGCATCTGGTCGGCATTGATCTGGCGGCCGACATTGATGGCCAGCTGGAGCAGCGAGATGTTCTTCGGCGCGGCGCAGGTGAGGTCGCCGTCGGAGCAGAAGGAGGCGATCCGGCCGTTCAGCGCGCCGAAGTCACCGGACTGGTCCGGCAGTGCGCCCTGGCCGCCGGCGACGTCCTTGCCGGTCTGATAGCTCTGGTTGAAGTTGTCGGGGTGGCTGGGGTCCTTCGCGCCCGGGAACGGACCCTCACCCGCTGTCCGGCCCGAGTCGGCGAGAATGACGACACCGGCCACATTGCCCGGATCGACGATCCCGTACTTGCCGTCCGCCCCGGCGCTCTGGTGCCCGACATCCATGGCGACCCGGCGCGCGACATCCGCGCCCTCGCTGTAGCCCACGATGGCGTACTTGGTGTTGGGGCAGGCCGCGGAGATGTCGCGCATCACCTGCTCGGTATTGGCGACACCCGTGTTCACGGCGTCCTCGTAGCTGTTCAGGTTCGCCGGATAGGAGACGTACACGGCCCAGTACGAGTTGGAGTCGACCGATCCGCCGGGCGCGTTCACCACCGGATCCACCCAGTGGCTCTGGTAGTCGTCCGACAGGGCCGCGGGCAGCTCGTTGCCATTGGCGTCGACCAGCATCTTCGTGGTGCCCTGCTGCGGCGAGTCGTTGCGCCCGGCCACCGAGATGGTCACCATGTCGTGACATTCCGTGACCGAGGCCTTCAGCGCCGGATCGGCCTGCTTCGAGTCCGGCGACGACGTGATCGCGAACGTGGCCGCGACCGCTACCGCCACGCCCAGCGTCGCCGGCGCCGCCACCGCCGACGCGATCTTATGTCGTTTCATGAAGCCACGAATATCCATGCCCGAATCCCCATCTCACCCCGACAAGTGAACTGTCAGGCCCTGCGCGCACCCGGGCCGTCTACCACCGGAGACGTCGTCACAGGAGATTCGAACGTTACTTGATCGAATGAGTCGTTACCGCACCAGGACCTGGGCCGGGCCCGGCGCAGGGGCTGGACCAGCGAAAACGCGGTTACCCGCACCCGGTTCCGGTGGACCGGTCGGGTGCGGTAACGGGTGTGATCCCGGCGTAATCGGGCGGGACTAGGGCGCGTAGCGGAGGATGGCCGCCGCGTGTGCGCCGTCGGGAATGTCGTCGCCGCGGACGGCCAGCACGCGGCCATTGGAAAGGAGCACGCGCCTGGAGATTTCGTCGAGGACGCCCGGGGCCTCGCCGTCGCCGGTGGCGGCGGCGAGCGCGCCGTCCTGGGTCACGGCGCCGGGAACCGACGCGTCGATATCGACGAAGAGGGTGTGCACGATGCCGTAGGTGGCGGCGCGGGCGATGTCGGAGAGATCGATGACGCCGCGGCCGTCGCTGCGGCGCTTCTCGAATTCGCTTCGGACATCGGCCAATTCGGCGGCGTAGTGCTGATCGAGCAGCTGCCGGGCGCGGGCCGCGAGGTCGCCGTCGGAGAGGTGCTCGGGATTGCCGGGAATGCCCTCGGCCAGCAGCAGCGGGTAGCTGTCGACCGAGCGGTACAGCGAATCCGTCGGTTCGGCGGCAGCCAGGATGAGCGGGATGTCGTGACCGGCCAGCACCGGCCGCAGCGCCTGGTCGACGGCCCGGCAGAACTGCCGCACCCGCACCTTGCGGCCCTCGCTGCCCTGCAGGCGGCCGTGCGGGCTGCGGCCCAGCGGCGGCAGATCCAGGTACTTGTTCAGATCGGTCGGGAGTCCGGCGACCGCCACCTCCTGGGCCGGGCCTTCGGCCGCGACCTCCACCAGCCGCACCGCGTTCTCGGACAGGGCCAGCACGAAGGCGGTTTGCGGGAAGGTCACCGCCCGCAGCAGCGGTTTGATGTAGAAGCGGTCGCCGAGGGTGGCGCTGGGTTCGAGCCGGTTCGGCAGGCGGTAGGTGCGCATGCCCTCGGGCGTGGCGTGCACGGCCAGGGTCCGGGACTGGAAGCGCCAGTAGTCCTCGTCGTCGACGAGGTCCGCGAAGGCGTCGGTCAGCGCGATCCGGGCCTGCTTGTCGGTGACCCGGTCGAGCACCTCTTTCACCTGGTTCTCGAAGGCCAACCGGTTCTTGTCCGGGGTCGGGGTATCCGCCTCGGTCGGGGTGTAGACGGATACGCACCACGGTCCGGTGGTCGACGCCAGCGCCAGTATCTCGCCGCGCGTGGGGATATCTGTATGCAGCATGCTCACCCTCCACGGAGTCGATTTCCTCTGCCCAGTCCAAGGTAGCTGACACGTTGCTACACCTGGACTGGGCCCGCATCGCCGGCGTCGGCCGGGGCCCGATGGGCCGGGTCGGTCAGGCCCCGATGGGCTTGCCGAAGAAGGAGGCGAAGGTCTCGCCCAGGGTGTCGCCGAGGGTCTGCAGCTCGCCCGGGGTGCCGAGCATGGACGGCATGTCGGTGCTGGAGCAACCCGGTTGCGCCGCAACGCCGTTCAGCCGATCGAAGAGCCACATGAGAGCTGCGGGGCCGCCGGTGACCTCGGCCAGGATGTGCTCGCTGGCCCAGTCCCGGGTGTAGGTCACCTGCGCGTCGGGCTGCTGGCAGTAGGTGTCGACCAGCTGGTTGGTCGAGGGCAGCGGGAGGATCTCGTCCCAGTGCGAGTGCCAGATGAACAGCGGCATATCGGGCAGGCTCTTGCCCAGGCGGGTGTCCTCGAGCATGGCCTGCACCGCCGGTTCCTGCAGCGGGTCGGGCGAATTGATCATGCCGGTGATGTTCAGGAACGGCAGCAACGCCGTCTGGTACTGCACGCAGAACGGGGCCTTCACCGTCCGCAGCAACTGCCCGAGCGGATTGAGCTTCTGATCGAGCAGGGCGTTGAAATCCGGATACTCGCGCGACAGGCCCAGCACCGCGCCGAGCACCAGGCCCGCGGTCGCCTGGTTGTTGGCCATGAGCAGGGTCGCGCCCAGGTCCGCGCCGGTGCCGCCGGACGCCGCGCCGACGATATTCAGTTCCGGCGCATAGGTTTTGCGCAGTTCGGCGGCGTGCATGGTGGGCATGGATCCGCCCGAGTAGCCGTAGAGGGCCACCGGCGCGCCCGCGCCGACCTCGAGCGGCGCGAAGGAGGTGGCGGCGCGAATGCCGTCGAGGGTGATGCGGCCGCCCAGCGGGCCCGCCGCATAGGCCGAATTCGGGCCCTCGTGATCGGGGATCACCACCGCGAAGCCCTGCTGCAGCGCGGCCTGCGCGAACAGGAACTCGGCGGGCGCGACGATCTGCCCGACGAACGGCGCGGCCGAAAGATGTTGCAGCGCATAGGAGGGGCTGCAGTATCCCTGGGTCGAGTCCTCGGCGATCTGCACCGAGAGCAGCTTGCGCGGCGCCGGCGCGACCCCGCGCGGCTTGATGAGGGTGGCCACCGCCGGGATCGCCTCGTCGCGACCGTTGTTGGAGCGGTAGGAGACCTGCCAGGCATCCACATTGAGCGGGATCAGGCCGAAGTTGGCGAGGTTGACCTGCCGGGCGGCGATGATCTCACCGGGCGCGGCGGCCGCCACCACGTCGGCGGGCGGCTGGTAGAAGCCCGGATCGAGTTCCGGTGGCAGCGGCAGGATCTGCGCCGGCTGAATCGAGGGCAGGACGGGCGCGGCGGGATCGGCCGGCGCCGGTCCCACGGTCAGTCCCGTCACCACCAGTGCACTGATGGACACCGTCCCGAGCCGCAGTAACCGCCCGGTCAGTCGCCTGGTCTTCATCGACCCACTTCCTCACCCTGATCCCCATTGTGAGACCACATAGTCTCAATATTGTCGAGCTCACTTTGTCACAGTTGTGACCCGGCTCGCAATATGCGCGCGTGGCGGAATCGGCATATATATCCGGGCGCGACCATCTCGACCCTTGCTTGGAGTGCACTCCAGCTGTTTAGGGTCGGAGAACATGAGCAAAGTGTGGTTCATCACCGGTGTATCAAGGGGTTTCGGGCGGGAATGGGCGCTCGCCGCACTGGAGCGGGGGGACCGGGTCGCGGGTACCGCGCGCGATCTGAGCGCCCTCGACGAGCTGGTCGCCAAGTATCCGGAGACCTTCCTGTCGCTGCGGCTCGACGTGACCGACCGCGCGGCCGACTTCGCCGCCGTGCAGCAGGCGGCCGACCATTTCGGACGCCTCGACATCGTCGTGAACAATGCCGGCTACGGCCAGTTCGGCATGATCGAGGAACTCACCGAACAGGAGCTCCGGGATCAGCTGGAGACCAATGTGTTCGGCGCGGTGTGGGTGACCCAGGCCGCGCTGCCCATCCTGCGCGCGCAGGGTAGCGGCCACATTCTGCAGGTCTCCAGCATCGGCGGCATCTCCGCCTTCCAGAATCTGGGCGCCTACCACGCCTCGAAGTGGGCACTCGAGGGCCTGTCCCAGTCGCTGGCACAGGAGGTCGCGCCCTTCGGCATTCATGTGACCCTCATCGAGCCGGGCGGCTTCGACACCGACTGGGCCGGTCCGTCCTCGCGGCACGCCACCCCGAATCCTGCCTATGACGGTTCCCGTGCGGCCCGCGCCGCCCAGCGTTCGTCGGTGCGCCGCGGTGACCCTGGGGCCACCGGCCAGGCCATTCTCGCCGTGGTCGACGCCGACGAGCCCCCGCTGCGCATTTTCCTCGGCGAGATTCCGCTGGCCATCGCCACCGCGGACTACGAATCGCGCTTGGAGACCTGGCGTAAGTGGCAGCCGATTTCGGTTGCCGCCCAGGGCAACTGAGTCGACGAACCCGACCCGGCCGGTCAGGCGGCCGGGCCCATCCTCCGGAGAGGCATCTCCGGCGGGGCCCGGCCGCTGACCGGCCGGCCTTGTCCAGTATGGCCCGAGCCTTCGCGGTGCGATTCGTTGAACGGAGTCTCGCCGCCGGATAACTACAGTGAGTCCGATGACAGGTAAAGGGATGACGAGAAAGATCGCGACTCTTGCCGTGGCCCTCGCAGCGGTCGGCCTGCTCGGCGCTTGCAGTAGCAACAGTAGCGAGCCGATCCCGGCCACCACCTCCGGTGCGGCGCCCACCTCGGCATCCGCGGCGGTCACGCCGGGCTCGCCCGCCGCCATGCTGGCCGCCACACCCTGGGAGACCACCTCCGCGACCGACGCCCACGGCGCCGCGGTCCCCCTCACCGACGACAATGTCAAGAACTACGTCGGCTTCGCCTACTTCAAGTCCGACGGCACCTTCACGATGTTCAACCTCGACGACACCCCGAAAATGCACGGCGACTGGTCCGTCTCCCCGGACGGCAGAACTCGCACCATCGTCGCGAAAAATGATGCGGGCCAAGAACAATTCACCCGCGTGGTCGACATCGTCACCTTGAACGACAAAGACTTCACCTACCGCGTCTATCCCACGGCCGACGACAAGACCGTCTACTTCGACATCATCCACACCCCGACGACCCACCCCGAACCCGCCAGGTAATCCGCGGTCCGGCCGACGAATGCCGCCCGCGTCGTCTCTTGATGCCGCGGGCGGTGCGGTCGATTCGCACCGCTGTGTGCCCTATCGGGACGTCGTTGCCGCCCAGCAATTCCCGTGCCCGGTCCGCCGGTTCAGGTCGGCGCGGAAGGACTCGATGACCGGCGCCAGCTGAGGGCGCGGCACCGGCGTGGATGCTGGAAGGCGAACTGCTGGGCCAGCGCGCCACCCCAGGAGAGGCCGAGGACATCGACCTGCCCGTGGATGCCGAGTTTGCGCAGCAGCTCGCCCAGTACCGGGCGAGATACGAAAATCCGTACGGCAGCGGCGAATCGGGCGAGCCGCCGGTGCCCGGCACATCGAACCGCACCACGGTGGTCCGGGGGTCGAGGGCGGCGACCAGCGGATCGAGCACCTCGAACGCGGCCCCGATCCCGTTGCACAGCACCAGCGGAACACCCTCGCCCCAGTGCACCCGGACCCGAATCTGCTGTCCCAGTACGGGAATGAGCCGCTGCTCGACGTCGTCGGCGGGCATCGGCGTGCTCACGGGTAGAGCACCACGACATCGGCGACGCAGGCGGGGCGGTTGCTGCCGTCGATCTCATAGGTGAGGCCGAACACCGCCTCCACGCCGGAGGTCTTCCGCTGGGCCGTGTTCAGCGTCACCACCGCCCGAATCTTGGACCCCACCGGCACCGGCGCGGGGAAGCGGACCTTGTTCAGGCCGTAGTTCAGCGCCGCGGTGAGGTCGCGGATCTCGAGGACGTCGGCGATCATCACCGGCGCCAGCGAGAGCGTGAGATAGCCGTGCGCGATGGTGCCGTGGAAGGGCCCGTCGGCGGCCCGCCGCGGATCGGTGTGGATCCATTGGTGATCGCCGGTGGCGTCGGCGAACAGCTGCACCTGTGGCTGGGTGATCTCGATCCATTCGGTGGTGCCGAGCTGCTGTCCGGTCAGGCCGATCAGGTCGGCGGGTGAGCCGAGTCGTGTTGTCACGGTATGCCTTTCAGTGAGTGAGCACGTAGGTGCCGGGGGCCGGGTCCTGCGCCGGCAGATCAGGGGCGCCGAGTGTCGCCGGCGCGTCCCTGTCCGGTCCGCTGCGTTCGGCGAGCCATTCTGTGAAGTCGGGCCACCACGAATCGGCTTGCTGCGCAGCGCTGTCCACCCAGGCGGCCGGATCGGCGTCGTCGGGCGCGCCGACGCGGTAGGCGGCCTTCGGATTTCCGGGCGGATTCACCAGCGCGGCGATATGGCCACTGGTGGACAACACGAATCGGCAATCCTTGCTGCCCAGCAGCCGGGCGCTGCGATAGCAGGCCTGCCACGGCGAGATGTGGTCGGCGAGCCCGGCCACCACGTAGGTGTCCACGGTCACCCGCGACAGGTCCACGGGCGTACCGAGCATGTGCACCCCTCCGGGAACGGTGAGCGAGTTGTGCACACCCATCAGCACCATGTCGCGGTGCAGGGCGGCGGTCATGCGGGTGGTGTCGGCATTCCAGAACAGCACATCGAAGGGCGCGGGCGCGCGGCCCTGCAGATAGTTGTTGACCCAGTACCGCCAGACCAGATCGGTGGGCCGCAGCCAGGCGAACACCTCGGCCAGCGCGCGGCCGTCCAGGTAGCCCCTGCGCTGCGAGACCGCGATGGCCGTCTTGGCGGTCTCCTCGTCGATGGCGGCCGCGGCGAATCCGGCGCGGGCCTGGTCGAGGACGGTCACCATCAGGGTCAGCCCGGCCAGCCGGTGATCCTGCCCGATCTCGGTGAGGTGGGCCGCGGTCATGGCCGCCAGAATGCCGCCGGAGCACGACGCCTGCAGGTGGGTGCGCTCGGAACCGGTGATCGTCTCGACGGCGCCGAGCGCGTCGATGATGGCCTGGCCGTAGGTGTCGAAGCCCCAATCCCGTTGCGCAGCCGAGGGATTACGCCACGATATGGCGAACACCTGCTGGCCCTGCGACAGGAAGTACTCGATCATGCTGCGGTGCGGCGCGATATCCATGATGTAGTACTTGTTGATCACCGGCGGCACCAGGAGCAAGGGGACCGTGTGCACTCGCGGGGTCTGCGGTGCGTACTGGATCAGCTCGAAGACGTCGGTGCGCAGCACCACCGAACCCGGCGTGACCGCGACGTTCTCGCCCACCGTGAAGGCGTTCGGCTCCACCATGGCGGGAACCCGGGGCGCCCGGGCCATATCGCCGACGAAGCGCCGCAGTCCGCGCACCGCGCTCGCCCCGCCGGTGTCGACCAGTGCCTTCCAGCCCAGCGGATTGAGCAGCGGATTGTTGCTCGGCGACACCCCTTCGAGGACATTGTCGATCACGAAGCGCATCCACTGCTCGTCCTTCCAATCCAGGTGCGCATCGGTGAGCAGTTCCTCGGCGGTGTCGCTGGCGGCCAGATACGCCTGCATGCTGCGCTTCAGGATCGGATTGCTCTGCCAGGCCGGATCGGCGAAGCGCTTGTCGGCCTTGGCCGGAGCCCGTTCGGACCGTCCGCGCGCGATATCCGTCAGCTCGTGCCGCAGCGCCGACACCCGCCCGCCCACCGCACGGGGCCGCCGGGCCAGGTGCACGGCCAGCCGGCTCCAGGAATTGTTGGGCAGCATCCGGCGGCCGATGCCGACTGCCGAGCCGGTCAGCAGTAGATCCAGCGGCGCGGCCAGTTCGTCGGCCTGTGCGGGTTCGGCGGCGTAGTCGGAATTGGTCACCATGAGTCACTCCTCGTGGAATCGGGGGAATTCATGGCAAGAAAGGTAGGCCGCCGGCGCGCCGCTGCCATTGTGTCGCGGAGACGAAGATGAGTCGCGGTCTTGTCCTCCGCGTGCGGCGGCCGCTCGCGATCTCAGCCCTGCGGGTGCAGCACCGCCGGGCCGTACCAGTGGCAGGCCAGCAGGGCGAGTTCGACATCGAGCCGATCGCCGGTGATCGGCCGGCCGCGGCGCTCGATGGCCCGGCCGACGCGGTACTTCACGGAATTGAAATGCAGATCCAGTTCACCGGCCGCGGCCTTGAAACTCGAACCGCTGCGCAGGAATACGCGCAGGGTCTCGCGCAGGCGTTCGTCATTGCCGGTGTCGCAGGCCAGATTTCCCAGCACCTCGCCCACCCACTCGCGGGTTTCGCCGAGATCGCCGCCCAGCAGCGCCGCCGCCGCGAGACCCGGGTCCCACGCGGCCAGCAGCGGATTCGGCAGTCCGCGGGCGAGCGCTACGCCGTGGGCTCGCTCGGCCTGCCGGTGGGACGCCCGGAAGCCGTCGAGGCCCGGCTGGGCCGGGCCGATGGCGATACCGGGCGGGCCGGACTCGGCGGAGACCCGGGCCCGAATGCGCGCGACGGGATCGCCGGGATCCGCGCGATAGGGCAGCCAAGCCCACGCGCCGGCCGGATCGGTGGCGACGAACAGGGGATTCGCCTCCACGGTCAGCTCCTGCCCGAGCTCGCGGACGAACTGCTGCAGGCGGGGGATCTCGTCGTCCTCGGAGTCCGAATACCAGAGCACCAGCGCCACGTGATGCCAGCGCAGCGGATACCGGAGGGCGGTGGAGACGGCGTCCACGTCGACGGTCTTGCGGCTGGTCAGCAATTCGCGGACGCGTAGCGCGCGCAGGCTGTTCCGGCTCTCCAGCCAGCGCTCGCGCTCGTCGTCGTAGATCAGCACGACCTGCTCGGTGATGCGGTCGATGTATTCGAACAGGATCGCCGTGATGCGCTCGATGGCGGCGACACGCTCGGCCGCCGGAATGTCCATGGTGTGCAGCTCGGTGAACACCATCTCGGTCATCCGGCGCTGCCCGAGCCGATAGGCACGCACCAGCGCATTGGCCGGAACACCTTGCTGCGCAAGACGTCTGGCGTACTCGACGGCCGCGCCGGGGGCCTGGATGCGGTCCACCGGAATGTCGTGGCGCATGGCGTGCAGCACGGTGTCCACATTGGCTTCGACGCTCGCGCCGAGCAGGTCCACCGTGCGGATATCGCCACGCAGCACGACGATGTCGTCCTCCAGCGCGTCGCGAATGGCGGCGCTCACCTGCGTCACCCTGGCGTTCAACCGGGCGGCGATCGCTTCCACATAGCGGCCCACCGCGACATCGCCGTCGCGCCGCGCAACCGTCACCCCTCCACGGTAGATCCGGGACCGCGCGGTGGCGGCGGATTCGCCGAGCGGGTTTGTCTCCCGGCGACAAATACGGTCCGGAACTTCGTTCACACACGACGGTGGCGCGGGGGCCGGCGATTTCTACCGTGGTCGCCATCACTTTTCCTCCCGCAAGGACATAACTCATGAACCTCTCGGCACTACCCGATCGCAGGGCCGCTGCCCGTCCGACCGCCCCCGCCCTCGCCGACGACTGGGCCGATCTCGACAACACCCGGTTCCTCGCGGCGGTGCAGCGGGCCGCCGCGACCCTGCGCGGCCACGGTGTCGGCGCCGGCGACGTGGTCGCGGTGCGGCTGCCCAATACCGCGGACCTGGTGGTGACGCTGTTCGCCGCGTGGCGGCTGGGCGCGGCGGTCACACCGGTGAATCCGGCGCTGGTCGCCGACGAGATCGCCTTCCAGGTGGCCGACGCCGGCGCGAAGGCGATGGTCACCGATGCGCCGTTCGATGGCCCCGGGTGCGCGGTCGTCCCGCTGGGCGAGCTGCTCGCGGGCCCTGGCATCGACGTCGAGCCGATCGACGCGGACCCCGGCGCGCCGGCCCTGCTCATCTACACCAGCGGCACCACCGGGCGGCCCAAAGGGGTCATGCTCGACCACGCCAACCTGCTCGCCATGTGCGGCATGGTCATCGACGCGCTGGATCTCGACGAGAGCGACCACAGCCTGCTCGTCCTGCCGCTGTTCCACGTCAACGGGATCGTGGTGAGCGTGCTGTCCCCGCTACTGGCGGGCGGGCGCACCACCGTCGCGGGCCGGTTCGACGCGGGCAGCTTCTTCGACCGGATCGAAAAGGCCCGGCCCACATACTTTTCCGCCGTGCCGACCATCTACGCCATGCTGGCCGATCGGCCAGTGGGCGTACGCCCGGACACCTCGTCGGTGCGCTTCGGCATCTGCGGGGCCGCCCCGGCGAGCATCGGGGTGCTGGCGAAATTCGAGGCCCGCTACGGCATCCCGGTCGTGGAGGGCTACGGCCTGTCCGAGGGCACGTGTGCCAGCACGATCAATCCGATCGCCGGACTACGTAAGCCGGGCACGGTCGGTCTGCCGCTGCCGGGCCAGCGCATCCGCATCCTCGGTCTGGACGGTGACGACGCGCCGGTAGGGGAGGCCGGCGAGGTCCTGATCTCCGGCCCGAATGTCATGCGCGGCTATCTGAATCGGCCCGAGGTCACCGCCGCCACCATCGTGGACGGCTGGCTGCACACCGGCGATATCGGGCGCCTGGACGAGGACGGCTATCTGGTCCTGGTGGACCGGGCCAAGGACATGATCATCCGCGGCGGCGAGAACATCTACCCCAAGGAGATCGAGACCGTCGTCTACCAGCTGCCCGAGATCGCCGAGGCGGCTGTCGTGGGCCGGCCCGACCCGGTCTACGGCGAACAGCCGATCCTGTTCGCCGCCCTCACCACCGGCGCTGCCCTGGACGCCGACGGCATTCGAGAGCACGCCCGCCGGGGATTGGCGAAATACAAACTGCCGGTATCCATCTCGATTCTCGACCAGCTGCCCAAGAACGCGGTCGGCAAGATCGACAAACCCGCGCTGCGCCGACTCGACGCGCAAACGTTCTGATTCCCACCACTTTTCAGCAAGGAGCATCGTCATGGGATTCATCGAACCCGATCTGCCGGCCGTGGAGCCCGAGTACTTCCTGCGGCTGCCGCTCATGGAGCGCATGCGGATCCTGGCCGTCAACTGGGCCGAACACGGCTTCGGCTCACCGCGCATGGTGCACACGATCTACATCCTGAAGCTGATCGTGCTGTACGCCCTCGGCGGCATCGTCGTCGCCACCACCACCTCGCACCTGCCCGCGTTCTGGCACGTGAGCGAGTGGTGGAACCAGCCGATCGTCTACCAGAAGGTCATCCTGTGGACCGTCCTGCTGGAGAGTATCGGCATCGCCGGCTCGTGGGGGCCCTTGGCGGGCAAGGTGAAACCAATGACCGGCGGCATACGGTTCTGGGCGCGGCCGCGCACCATCCGGCTGCGGCCGTGGACGTGGGTGCCGTTCACCGCGGGCGACCGGCGCGGCTGGTTCGACATCACGCTGTACATCGCGCTGCTGGTGAGCGTCGCAGTCGCGCTGTTCTCGCCTGGCGTGCACAGTGATTCGCTGTCGGCGGCGGTACCGGGCAACACCTCCGGCCTGGTGAATCCGGCGCTGCTCATCGCGCCGATCGTGCTGCTCGTCCTGAACGGGTTGCGGGACAAGACCATTTTCCTGGCCGCCCGTGGCGAACAGTACCTGCCCGCACTGTTCTTCTTCGCGGTGCTGCCCTTCGTCGACATGATCATCGCGCTGAAACTGCTCATCGTCGTCGTGTGGGTGGGCGCGGGTGTCTCCAAGTTCGGCAAACACTTCTCGCAGGTGGTGCCGCCCATGGTGAGCAACAGCCCGTCGGTACCGTTCACCTGGTTCAAACGAGCGCACTACCGGGACTTCCCGCGCGATCTGCGCCCGTCCCGCATCGCCGATGTGATGGCGCACGTCGGCGGCACCACGGTCGAGGTGATCACGCCGCTGGTGCTGCTGTTCTCCACCAACCGCTGGCTCACCCTGGCGGCCGTCGCGGTGATGGTGATCTTCCACCTGTTCATCGTGTCGACCTTCCCGCTGGCGGTGCCGCTGGAATGGAACGTGCTCTTCGCCTACGCGACGGTGTTACTGTTCCTGGGCTTCCCGAACTGGAACGGCTACGGCGTCTTCGACCTCTCCTCGCCGTGGCTGGCACTCGGGTTGATCGCCGGGCTGCTGGTCTTCCCGATCCTCGGCAATTTCCGGCCCGACAAGGTGTCGTTTCTGCCGTCCATGCGGCAGTACGCCGGTAACTGGGCCTCGGCGGTGTGGGCCTTCGCCCCCGGCGCGGAGGGCAAACTGGATAGGGTGACGCGCTCCGCCAAGAACCAGGTCGACCAGTTCGTCGAATTCGGCTACGAGCCCGCGTGGGCCGAGGTGACCATGCAGCAGGTCGTCGCCTGGCGCACCATGCACAGCCAGGGCCGCGGCCTGTTCTCGGTGCTGCTGAAGAACCTGCCCGACATCGATGCCCGCACCGTGCGCGAGGGCGAATTCCTCTGCAACTCGGTGATCGGCTTCAACTTCGGCGACGGACACCTGCACAATGCGGACTTCATCGCCGCCGTACAGCGCGAAGCCCGCTTCGAACCGGGCGAGGCGATCGTCGTTTGGGTGGAATCGCAGGCGTGGGGCAGCAAGGTGCAGCACTACCAGGTCATCGACGCCGCACTCGGGGTGATAGAGCGGGGCGCCTGGAGGGTCGCCGACGCCGTGGCGGAGCAGCCGTGGCTGCCCAACGGCCCGATCCCGCTGGCGGTCACCTGGACCCGGCCGCAGCCGGAAGTGCCCGGCCCGGCGGAGATTCGCGACCAGCAGCAGCACGGTTACGGAGCGCTGGCATGACCACCGCGACCGTTGTCGGCGGCGGGCCCAATGGACTCGCCGCCGCCGTGGCCCTCGCCCGGGCGGGCGTGCGGGTCACCGTCCTGGAGGCCGACCAGGAGATCGGGGGCGGCACCCGCACCGTCGAGGCCATCGTTCCCGGACTGCTGCACGACCACTGCTCGGCGGTCCACCCGATGGCCGCGGGCTCGCCGTTCCTGCGTGAACTCGGACTCGACCGATACGGATTGTCCTGGCGCACACCGGAGATCGACTGCGTACACCCCCTCGACGGCGGCCGGGCCGGCGTCCTGCACCGGTCGGTCGAGCGCACCGCCGCCGGACTCGGCCGCGACGGGCAGCGGTGGACGTCGTTGTTCGGCAGGCCCGCCGCCCGCTACGACGCCCTGGCAGAGGACATCCTGCAACCCCTGCTGCGGGTGCCCCGGCACCCGCTGACCCTGGCCCGCTTCGGCGCACCGACCCCGCTGCCCGCCTCAGCGCTGGCCCGGATCTTCCGGACCGAGGAGGCGCGGGCGCTGTTCGGAGGTATTGCGGCGCATGCCTTCCGGCCGTTGCACCTGCCGATGACCTCGGCCATCGGCCTGGGCATCCTGACCGCGGGGCACCGCTACGGGTGGCCCGTGGCGGCCGGCGGCTCGCAGGCCATCGCCGACGCGCTGGCGGCCCTGCTCGCCGACCTCGGCGGCAAGATCGAGACCGGCGTCCGGATCGAGACGGCCACCCAACTGCCGCAGGCCGACCTCACCATGTTCGATCTCGCCCCGGAATCGGTGGCCGAGATCCTCGGCGACCGGCTGCCGTCGCGAATCTCCCACGCGTACCGGCGATTCCGGCGCGGACCTGGCGCGTTCAAGGTCGACTTCGCGGTTGCCGAGGGCGTGCCCTGGGCCAGTCCGGACGCCCGCCGCGCCGGGACCGTTCATCTGGGCGGTCCGTTCGCCGAGGTCGCCGCCGCGGAGCGCGATATCCATGCCGGTCGGCTGCCCGAGCGACCGTTCGTCCTGGTGGGCCAGCAATATCTGGCCGACCCGCAACGCTCGGTGGGCGATGTCCACCCCGTGTGGGCCTACGCGCATGTCCCGTACGGCTACACCGGCGACGCCACCGAGGCGATCATCGGGCGCATCGAGCAGTTCGCTCCCGGCTTCCGTGACCGTGTGATCGGCTACACCGTCAGCCCGACCGCCGAATTCGCCACCCACAACCCGAACTTCACCGGCGGCGACATCATGACCGGCTCCAAGGACATTCGCCAGCTCGTCTTCGGCCCACGAATCACCTTGTCCCCGTATGCGATCGGGATTCCCGGCATGTACATCTGCTCCGCCGCGACCCCACCCGGCCCGGGTGCCCACGGCATGTGCGGCGCCAACGCCGCCGAGGCTGCCCTGGCTCATCTCGGATCCGTGTGAGGACTGCGACTGCGCCGACTACCGGGAGTTCCGCGTCGAACCGTCGATTCGGGCGATGACCGCGTCGAGCGCCAGCTCGATCGTGTAGTCGAATTCCTCCCGCTTGTCGAATCGCGCCAGGTAGGGAGCGACTTCCGCGACGGCGGGCAGTCCCGACTGTTCGAGCGTTGCCCGGCGCGCGGCGATCCCGGCGATGTCGCTGGTTCCGTAGGTGGGGCCGGCATTGACTTCGCGCAGCAGGGTGCCGATGAGGGCGGCCACCATCGTCCGCATCAGATGGACCGCTTCCTGCGGATCGCAGCCGGCGGCGAGCAGCACTTCCAGGACGGCCTGGATCGGTGCGAGGCCCTCCACCGATGCCAATTGCCGTGTGAGCACCAGCGCCGCTGCCGCGGGATGCAGCAGGGCCCGATCGCGGAACGCCTCCGCGATGGCCCGCAGGTCACCACGGAGATCACCGCGACGGGCGGGCAGCTCGATCGAGCCCAGCAGATGCTCGGTCACCGCATCGAGCAGCCCGTCCTTGCCGTCCACGTGGTTGTACAGGCTCTTCGGGTCGACACCGAGCTCGCGTGCGACCGCGCGCATCCCGACAGCGTCGATTCCGTCGCCGTCGATCACCGTGAGGGTCGCAGCGACGATCCCCGCCCGGGTGAGCTGGCCGGACCCTTTCGGGGGCCGTCCCCGGCGCGTCGAGGGGGCTGGGCTGGTCATGCGGCCATTCTGCCTCACACCCTTGATTAAATCCACACTGTGGGTATATCGTCGAGACTGCATAAAACCCACGATGTGGATATTGGAGTCCGGCATGCGTTTCCACTGGGGCACTTCCGATGTGGTCGATCTACCGGCCGTTGGAACCCGTATCGACACTTTCACCGATCTCGCGCATGTCGAGGGCGGTCCGGGCGCACGGCTGCGGGTCGCGCGTGAACAGGCGCAGGCGTTCCGTCGCGAATTCCCGGGCACCGGCACCCCCGACAGCATCACCACCTGCGATCTGGTGACCCTGCCGTACCCGACGCGGTTCGGTCTGTTCCGCGCCTCGCGGGCGATCGCGCCGTTCCTGTCGATCACCAACCGGATGCTCGTGATCCGCTGGCACGACACCGACGGACGCCCCCGCACCCTGCTGTTCGAGCCCTCCGACGTCGAACTCGGCCGCTACACACCGTATTTCGACAATCTCTCCCAGCGAACCCCGGCGATGATCGAGCGGCGCATGGTCGTCGAACACGGCACGGTGCTGGGCCACGCCCAGCAGATCGCCACCGACGCCGGACGATGACGTGCCGTCACCGACCACCTGGGCGACACCCCCGTCGTCGCGAAACAGACACCCCCGCACCGGAGTAAAAGGAATGCGCTGACGCACCGCCGTCACGCCGCTGCCGGCCTGACGGTGCTGTCTGATTCTCGCCAGCCGCACGGGTGGGGTGTTCGTAGCGTCGGGAGTATGGAAACGGAACTGATTGCGGTTGAACGGGTTACGGGCCTGCGGACGCCGGTGGTGTGGTTCATGGCCGTCGCGGCCGCGTTGGGGACTGCCGGCATCTATCCGCTGCAACCGGCCATCGCGGCGGTGGCCCGGTCGTTCGGGGCGTCGCTCGCCGAGGTCGGGGGAGCGTTGGCGTGCGGGCCGGTGGGGTACATGGTGGGGCTCGCGCTGCTGGTGCCGCTGGTGGATCGGGTGGCGCCGCGGACGGTGGTGGCGGTGCAGTTCTGGGCGCTGGGGGTCGCGCTGGCCGGGGCGGCGGCGGTGGGGTCACCATGGCTGCTCGGCCTCGCCATCGGCGTGATCGGGGCCGGCTCCACGGTCGGGGCCCAATTGAGTTCGGTGGCAGGCCGATTCGCGGAACCGGCGCGGCGGGCGACCGTGCTGGGCGCGGTCACGGCGGGGATCTCGGCGGGAATTCTATTGGGGCGCATCGTGGGCGGGTGGCTGGCCGATGCCATCGGGTGGCGCGGCATGCTGCTTCTGCTGGCGGCGGCCTGCGCGGTGGTGGCGGTCGCGGCGCGCGCGGTGCTGCCCGCCGAAACCGGGAACGCCGGCACCAGCTACCTGGGGCTGCTGCGTGGACTGCCGGCGCTGTACGCGCGGTTCCCGGTGTTGCGGCTGGCGGCTGGGCGAGGTGCGTTGTGGTTCTTCGCCTTCTGTGCGGTGTGGGCCGGAGTGGCGGTGGCCCTGTCGGAACCGCCGTTCTCGTATTCCGCCGAGCGCATCGGGCTTTACGCCTGCGCCGGACTGCTCGGCATCGTGGCGACACGGGTCGCTGGGGCCTGGACCGATCGGGTCGGGGCACGCCGGGTGATCCTGGCCGGGCTCGGGCTCGCGGCCGCCGCGACCGTGATTCTCGCGACGAGCCTGTCGAATACCGTTGTCACGGTGGCGTGCCTGGGCCTGTTCGATGCCGGATTGTTCGCCGCGCAGGTCGCCAACCAGAGCACCGTGCTCGCCATCGATCCGGCCGCGACAGCTCGCTTCAACAGCGCGTACATGCTGGTGTACTTCGTCGGCGGCAGTGCGGGGACCGCGTTCGGCGCGGCAGCGGTGAGCTGGTTAGGCTGGGCCGCAACGGCTCTCATCGCCGCCGGCGCGATCGTGGGCGCGGCCGCGATCACCGTGTCGGTGCGCGCGGCCCGCGCCTGACGCTCCCTTCGACGCGGGTCAGGTGGCAGGCGTCGTCGGTGCAGGAGCGTTGCAGGCGGCCTCGTGAGATCGTCTGCATCAGGCCGATCGCCCAGCACATGGGACAGCCGCGCAGGGCCAGGACACCGATCGGCAGCAGTAGCAGACTCAGTATGCCGAAAACCGGTGCCAGGGCGACCGATCCGGCGAGCAGCCCGAATCCGATGACTCCACGCGCCAGATGGGCAGGAACGGACTTGCTGGCGAAAGACTTCTCACCGGAGGTGAGACGACTGGTCATTCCGCTGCCGCCTCCTTCCAGGCATCCAGTTCGGAGCGCACGGTGGTGCGGGCACGGTGCAGCCGAGACTTCATCGCCGCCGTGCTCAGCCCGACCGATTCGGCCACCACACTTCCCGGCAGGCCCTGAACGTCACGCATGATCAGTACCCGGCGCTGATCGGCGGGCAAGGCCGCGATGGCCGCGGCCACCCGCTCGATCTCCAGCCGGGCCAGCACGTCGTCCTCGGCCGAAGCGGTGCACGCCTCGGCACTCGTTTCGGAGCGCCGGGCCATGTCCGCGACTCGCCGCAAGCATTCGTTGCGCACGATCCGAAACATCCAGGAGGCCAGCGCACCCGTGGCCCGCAGGGTTCCGATCTTGCGATACAGCACGATCATCGCCTCCTGCGCCGCATCCTCGGCATCCTGGCTACTCGCGCACAGCGAATACGCGAACCGCCGCACATGCGGATGCGCACCGGAAACCAACGCCGCAATCGACGCCTCATCCCCGCCCTGGGCCGCCACCACAATGTCCGCCGCAGGCCACGAGGCCGGCGTGCCCCTACCCACGCGACCGCTTCCGATTACGCAGGAACAGCACACAACTACAAACCGACACAGCCGCAACAACCACGGCAACGACCACTACGGTCATGAGAACCCTTCCTCTACGTGCCGACCCGGATGCCCGCACCCCCATAAGAGCAACCAACCGCGAAAAGGATTCACCACCCACCCGATTCGACCGATCCATGCCGAGGGGCCAGGAGGTTCAACGTCGCCGCCGCTCCCGCCGCTCCCGCTGGCTGTCCAGTCGTTGCTGGATCCGTGGCCATACTCTCGGGGTTACGAAGCGTTGGAACCCTGCAACCACTAGACCGGCCAGTCCGCCCCACTCATGGGCGGGGTCATTGTCACTGTCGGCGGCGTCGGCGCTCAGTCCTCGATTGCGGGCGGGCCACAACCGCCGCGACACAGTAATCACCGCAATGCCCAGCAGCGCGATGAGAACCAGCTGCAACCACATTCAGCGCTCTTCTCAGCGATATCGGTACAAGGCGACGCTGTCCATTTTCACCGATGGCTATCGGCGGTTCAATCGCCCTGAAGCAGGAGTCGGAACGATGGATGAGCGGGCGTCAAGGGCCGGACGGCGCGAAAGTCCTTCTCATCCAACGTCAGTATGTCGTTGGTGAGGTAGCGCTCGGCGAGCACGACATTGACCGCATCGGCCAAATCGAGCCGGAGGCCGCGGTACTGTTCGATGATCTTCTGGGCGACCCGGAGGTCATCCCGGTCGACGGCCGGAACGAGCACCGCACCCTCCTCTGCCGAGGTGAGCAGGTCGTCGAGTACGAGATCGGCTGTCCGACGATCTTTTCCGAATCGTGCGATCAGCAAATGATCGATCTCGTCGAGGACGAGCGGCGAGACGACGGCCACGGAGGTGGCGAGGTATTCACGGGCCCGCTCGTGCAGTTCCGCGGCGCGGTCGTAGGCGGCGATGATGGCCGAGGTGTCAGCGATGAAGAAGCTCACTCGCCGTATGCCTCCCCGAGCATTTCCTCGCTGTTGGCAGCGAACCGAGGATCACCGGAATCGAACCAGGGCCACGGACGGGTGCGGCGGACCCTATGCGCCCGCAGCAGTACCAGGTCGATACCCTCCCGGATGAGGTCGGCCTCCGACCGCCCCGAGGCCTCGGCGGCCTCCTTCAGGCGGGCAGCCTGCTCGGGATCGAGGTACACGCTCGTCTTGGCCTTCATAAACGTAGGGTACCGCGTAGGGTACTTGGCCGTAGCCGTCTCGAGGAATGGGCAAGCAACGAGCACGATGGTGGTGTCAAAGATTCGTCAAACCGGGCGCGGACGTATTGCCTGGGGTTGCTTGATGGGGTGATATCCCACGTGTGACTGCAATCGTCGGCCTTCGTCGCGCCCTGCGCGTTGCTGTCGACGTTGCCCGGTACCGAGTCGAGCGCGTGCCGTCCGCTTTGGAGCTCTTCGGCTTCCAGAGTGAGGACGAGCCGCCGAGTCCGGCCTAGCTGGTTCGCCATATTCCTTGCGGCGCAGCGTATCTGCGCCGCGGTGTCGCCAGTGTCAGTGCGACGTTCCACACCTTTCCGCGAGTGTCATCGCGAACTTCTCGTGTGCTTCCGCGCCTCGGCGCGGGCCACCCCTTCATTGATCGGAGAGCTATGTCCGCAACCCTGTCCAGTGCCCGTACCGTCCTCGTGACCGGGGCCGATACGCGCCTTGGTTTCGCGACGGCGCAGCGGGTGATCGCCGACGGCGATACCGTCATCGCGCACATTCTGGACAAGAACCACGCCGACGAGACGATGCAGCGGTTGCAGGCCACGGCCGAGCCCGGCCAGGTTCGCATGGTGCAGGCCGATTTCACCCGCCTGGCCGAGGTCGACGAACTCGGCCGCACACTGGCTGCGGAGTTCACTCGTCTGGACGCGCTGATCAATGTCGCGTCCATCGCGGCTCCCGATGCGCGCACTCACACCGAGGACGGGCATGAAATGACGTTCCAGGTCAACTATCTCGCGCCGCACCGCCTGACCATGGCGCTGATTCCCGCGCTCGGAGCGGCCCGGGGGCGGGTCGTCGCTGTCACGTCGAGGCTGCATGCCGCCGGGAATATCGACTACTCCGATCTGGACCGCAATCGCGGTATCTACACCCCATTCGCGATCTACGCGCAGTCGAAGCTGGCGCTGACCATGTTCAGCCGCTCCCTGGCCGAAACCGGGCCGGACGGACTGACCTCGGTCAGCGTGCATCCGGCCGACTTCGAGATCGACCTGCCGCGCCTGCGCAGCCACCGCACCGCGCCGCTCGACAGCGCCGCAGCCCTACTGGTGCAGCTGGCCACACCCAGCACGCCGGTCATGAACGGCGGCTACTACGAGGGCACGGAGCCTACGAAAGCTGCAGCGCTGGTGCGTAATTCGCGTGCCCGCACCCGGCTCGCCGCATGGAGCAACCAGCTCACCCACACCGCCTGACCCGGTCAGGGATCCTCCGGGAGGAATACGTGTCCAAACGAGCCGGTAAGAAGCGCGCCCGCCGCAAGAAGAAGGCGAACCACGGCCACAAGCCCGGCCAGCGCTGACCGACCTCCGGCGCAGCCCGTCACCGGCATGTCACGGGTGCGCCGAGGACAGGAGCCGCCGCGATCCCGAAAGGGCCGCGGCGGCTTCGTCATCAGGTCGTATAGATCCTGCAAAGAACCAGGTCGACAGCGCCAAGGGTGCGTCAAAGCAGCTGTTGCCACCGCCCGAACGCGCCTAACTTCCATCTTCCGTCCGGAGTATTTCCGGGCAACGAGGAGATGGTTCGAGTGGTCGGCGATCATGATGACCCGATGCTGCTCGACGAGCTGGCAACCCATTGCCACGTCGTCGAGATCCTCGACATGCTTTCCGAATCCGGTTGCAATACAGCGCTGCTGCAGAGATTCGTGCCGGCGCAGGGCGTGGATCTGGCATCGGCTCTCCGCCTGATCGCGGCGCATGGACTCCTCGCCACAGATGACCACGGCAGTTGGGACGAGCCCCTGACGATTCCCGGGCCGCTGCGGCTGACCGACCGGGGCGAGGCGGTCGCACGAGCACTGTCGAACACCGCCGCAAGCAGGACTCCTCACAATGGTGGCCGACCTGCAGAGCATCGCTCGGTCCTGGGAAGAGCCGCCGGCCGAGTGCGGAGCTTGCGCCGCATCAGGGCGGGAGGGCTTGCCGCGACGTCTCGAGCTTGACCGTGGCACCACGGTCGCGTTGGCCGACATCCGTTTCGGCCGTTGCAGTGGTCACCGCCGCGCTGGAATAAGGGCGTGTCGGACGTCGTGCCCGCGAGCCGGTAACGTCCGGCACGATTCGCGGGCATCCGCACGGCCGCCCGCTCGGAGGAGGTACCACTGTGACCGAGCAGCGACCTACGGGGACAACGGGTGACACCCCCGCGCCGCAGTCGACACCGGGCATGTCCGCCGCGCACGACACGGCCCGGCTGGCGGTCGTGGTCGGTGCGCTCGGTGTGGTGTTCGGCGATATCGGCACCAGCCCGATCTACACCCTGCAAACGGTGTTCGATCCCGGTGACCCGCATCCGGTTCCGGTGAGCCGGGACAACGTGTTCGGTGTCGTGTCGCTGGTGTTCTGGTCGGTCATGATCATCGTCACCGTCACCTACGTCCTGCTGGCGATGCGCGCCGACAACGAGGGTGAGGGCGGCATCATGGCGCTCATCACGCTGCTGCGGCGCTGGGTCGCGCCGGGCGGGCGGCGCACGGCGCTCGCGCTGTCGGCGCTCGGAATCTTCGGTGCGTCACTGTTCTTCGGCGACAGCATGATCACCCCGGCGATCTCGGTGCTGTCGGCCGTCGAGGGTCTGAAGGTGGTACAGCCCTCGCTCGCGGAGCTGGTCGTGCCGATCACGGCGGTGATCATCATCGGGCTGTTCCTCGTACAGCGGCGCGGCACCGCGGCGGTGGGCCGCATGTTCGGACCCGTGATGATCGTGTGGTTCGTGACCATCGGCGCACTGGGCGTCACCGGCATCTCCGCGCATCCGGAAATCCTGAAGGCGCTCTCACCGACCTATGCGCTCGGATTCCTGTTCGGCCACTTCGGAATCGCGTTCTTCGCACTCGCCGCGATCGTGCTCGCGGTCACCGGCGCCGAGGCGCTCTACGCGGATATGGGGCATTTCGGCCGGCGCTCCATCACCCGTGGCTGGCTGTTCCTCGTCTTCCCGGCGTGCGCGCTCAGCTACCTGGGACAGGGGGCGCTGATCCTCGACGACCCGGCCAATGCCGGCGCACCGTTCTTCCTGCTCGTCCCCGGCTGGGGCCGACTGCCGATGGTCGTGCTGGCCACCGCGGCCACCGTCATCGCCTCACAGGCGGTGATCACCGGCGCGTATTCCGTTGCCGCCCAAGCCGCCCAGCTCGGCTACCTACCGCGGCTGCGGATCGCGCACACCTCCGAATCGACCATCGGGCAGATCTACGTGCCGTGGATCAACTGGCTGCTGATGGTGTCTGTCCTGACGCTGGTATTCGCCTTCCGCAGCTCGGCCGCATTGGCCTTCGCCTTCGGTATGGCGGTGACCGGCACCATCACCATCACCACCCTGCTGTTCTTCTATGTCGCACGGGCACGATGGCATACACCGATGTGGCTCATTGCCCTCGGCGCGATCCCGCTGCTGATCGTCGACCTGCTGTTCGTCGCCGCGAACCTCACCAAGCTCGTGCACGGAGCCTGGCTGCCGCTGCTGATCGGCATTACCGCGTTCACCATCATGACCACCTGGCAGCGCGGCCGCGAAATCGTCACCACAGACCGTGAACAGCGCGAAGGATCACTGCGCGTGTTCATCGACCAGTTACAGGACGGCGTACCGGCAACGGTCACCGTCCCCGGCACCGCGGTATTCCTCAACCGCGGCAAGGAAACCGCTCCCCTGGCCATGCGCGCCAACGTCGAGCACAACCACGTACGGCACCAGCAGGTCGTATTCCTGTCCATCAAAACCGAACCGGTCCCGCGAGTTCCGGTCGACCAGCGCATCATCATCGACCACCTGGACTACCGCGAAGACGGCATCATCCACGTCACCGCCCGCTACGGCTACATGGAAACCCCCGACGTTCCAGCCGCACTCGCATTGCTCGACCCCGCCGAAACCGAAGGCCCGCTGGACTTGGCCCAGGCTTCCTATTTCCTGTCCACCATCGAACTCCGCCCCGGCCCCGAACCCACCATGGCCCGTTGGCGCAAACGCCTGTTCATCGCCACCAGCCACATCACCGCCGACGCCGCCGAATACTTCGGCCTTCCCCGGAACCGCACGGTCATCATGGGCTCACAGATCGAGGTGTAGGCGGGCCCGCGTGTGTCACGCGGCCGGCCGCCCCGACCAATCATCATGCTGCCCTTGATGTTCGATCAGATCCATCAGGGTGTCGACGGCGGCCAGGGAGGACCACTCATCGCGAGCGGCGAGACCGGGATGCCGATCGGACCGCGCGATGTACACCTCCTCCGTCGGCGACCACTGCACATGGAACGACGACAGGCAGACTTCCCCGCCGATGATGCCCATAACCTCGCCTCCAGCTTCGACATGGCCTGAGCTCCCATTGGATATCCAACCGATAGGCGCCCCCCGGTCCTTGACGCTTCCATCACTGGCGCGCGCACGAAATTGTCGAGTTCTTAGCAGCGGCAGCGCAGTCGAGGCGAATCACGATGCCCCGAGCCGTTCGTGGCGCAACAGGGTGACTTGTTCGTCCAGCACCCGCGATCCGGTCAATCGCAGGGCCGCACCGACATTCACATCGGTGAAAACGGGCTTGCCGCCGCCGAACAGGACCGGGTGCACGAAAATGTGGTACTCGTCGATCAATCCGTCGCGAGTCAACGACGACGCGAGTTCGGACCCACCACACAGGAGGAAGTTCCCCTGCTCACGAGCCGCCGCATCGGCCAGGGACCCGGAGTCGGCGAACACGCGGGTATTCCACGGCGCAGTGTCGAGCGTGCGTGATACGACGGCCTTCGGCTTGGCCAGCCAGACCGGCGCGAAGTCGGCATCGCCGGGATGGAAGGCGCATTGCTCGGCGCGGGGCCAGTACTCGGACATGAAGTCCCAGGTGACCCGGCCGTAGAGGAAGGTCCCCGCCGTGTCGGCGAGTCCGCGCCAATACGCGTCGACGTCGGAATCCATGGTGGGCCAGTAGAATTCACCGTTCGGCCCTTCTATGTAGCCGTCCAGGGACTGGTGGACGACATGAACGATCTTCCCCATGGGGTTGCTCTCCCTTCAGACTGCGATGGTCAGCTGCCGGTGTCGTCGCCCATGGCGCGTTCGATGGCGTCGACCAGCCGCTTCCGTTCGCGGTTGACCCACGCGTCCTCCTGGTAGTTCCGTGCGAACGTCTCGATGAATTCCACCGGGTCGTCGCCGACGACCTCGCGGATCGGGGTGCGATCCGCCGCACTCTGCTCGAAAAGATCGGCGAGGTCCTCGAACATGGCGACGCTGCCGCCCGGCCCGTACACCATCAGGTACCGCTCGAACGCGTCGATCGCCGTGCGGTAGTTCGCCGGAAGCCGTCGTGCGCGCTCCTTGTACTGCCGCCACCGTCGCTTGTCGCCGAGGTCGCCGATCACCTTCGCGGTGAGTTTCGAGATACCCATGACTATTTGCCGCCTTCGTGGAGTTGTTCGAGCCGTTCGGAAAGGAAGTTCCAGCTCCTGCGGAACTCGTCGAGATAGTCCTGCCCCTGCGCATTGAGGGTGAACACCTTGCGCGGCGGCCCCTTCTCCGAGGCGACCTTCTCGACGTCGACCAGACCCTTCTTCTCGATCCTGATCAGCAGGGCGTAAATGGTGCCCTCGGCGATATCGGAGAACCCCTGGTCCCGCAGCCACGCCGTGATCTCGTACCCGTATGCCGACCGCACGGACAGGATCGCCAGCACAATGCCTTCCAACGTGCCCTTGAGCAGCTCCGTCATCTGCTTGCCCACGGATCACCTCCTCGCGCTACTCAGTGTCGCTGACTACTAGTAGATAGTAACACTGAGTAGTGAACCTGCAACCGCGAAGCCGCGCTGCCCGTTTGTGAAAAAGCTTCTCGCTTGAATCTGTTGTGATGGACCATTGATGTTGGGTCGGGGCACAGCCCGGCTCGCAGCACGACAATCACGCTCGGACGACCTCGAGTCGGCAACCGCGATCCCCAACAGCCCTGAAACGACGATCGCCCGGGACCTCTGCCGAGGTCACGGGCGGTCGTTCGGGAGTGGAGCTGATGCGAACCTACTCGAATCGGCGCACCTTGGATGGTCAGGCGCACAGGGCTTGGGTGGAAGGAACGACGTCACCGATCCAGCGGTGGAGTTGGGTATCGTCGGTGGATTCCGGCCAGTACACGAAGGTGTCGAAGCCGGTTTCCGTGGCGAGATCGGCCAGAATGCGGGCCCAGCCCGCAGCGTCGGTGCGAATCGGTTCCTCGCCGCGGAGTGTGACCGGCCCCGGAGTGTCGGTAATCGTTCCGACGAGTTGTGCCATCCGGGTGATGTCGGCCGGTTTACGTCCCGCGTCGATGGCGGCGGCAGATATGATGTCCTGTGTCGCTTGCCATTTCTCGTACGGTAGGTAGTGCGGGATGGGTGCCGCCCAGCCGTCGGCGATGCGCCCGGTGAGCGCATTGGCCTTGGGGCCGACGCTGCCGAACCAGATCCCGACCGGATGCGCGGGCGCGGGTCCGGACTGCACGCCCTTCACGGTGTATTGCGTGCCTTCGACTTTCGCCTTCGTTCCCGGATGCCACATGGCCCGAATGATCGCGGTGGCCTCCTCGAGCGCCTGCAGCGCTTCGGGATTCGATCGCATCGGGCCGCCCATGGCGCCGATCGCCGGCCAGAAAGCGCCCGCGCCCAAGGCGAGTTCGAATCGTCCGCCGCTGAGGAGATCCAAGGTCGCAGCCTGCTTCCCGAGCATCGCGGGCCCGCGCAGTGGCAGGCTCGCCACATCCGGAAACACCCGCAGCCGTTCGGTTTCCGCCAACACGGTGGCGATCACCGCGAAGGTGTCGGCCAGCCCGCCGGAGTACGGGTGGTCCTGGATGCCGAGCAGATCCAGGCCTTCCCGGTCCGCCACCTTGGCCATCGCGCGCAGCTGAGGCAGCTCGGTCACCGTCGGCGCCAACTGAATACCGAATCGTAGGTCCACTCCGCGATCATGCCAGCCGTGTCAGTGGACGGTGACCCTCGTTGTGCGTGGACGTGTCGTTCGATCTGGTCGCGGATGGGGCCGGACGGAGTTGAGGTTCTGGCCCGCAGGGTCGTCGAGTTTCCAGTCTCGGCAGGAGATGCCGGGGAAGTAGGGGCAGGCTATTGGTTGCCGGGGCGGACGGGCAGGAGACGATGGCGCTCGGATATCAGGTGGTCGTAGGAGTCTCGAACGTGACGGACGAAACGGTCGCCGGGGTGACGGACCAGCGGCGGTGCGGTGATGCCGTCCGATTCGGCCGCCAGGGCTACTTCCAGCGATGCGACGTGGGCACAGAAGTCACGGAGATCGGGAAAAGCAAGAGGCCGGTCCTCTGCGAGGAACCGGCCTTCACCTGCGGTGATTGTGGAGCTGAGGGGAATCGAACCCCTGACCTTCTCGGTACCGCCGAGTGTGACCACCGCGAGCAACCGCCGACCGTCAATAGCATGCGAGAAAGGCGCTCTGAGCAGGCGTTAGGTCAACTATCAACGATCTTCGACAACCGAACATGTCTTCGATGGCCCTGTGTGCTCAGATGATTTGTTGGGACTTAGTTGGACCCCCGAGTCTTCTTCGTCCGGCGTGTCGGTCGCTGGATACACCGGACAGCGAAATCCGCCAGTGATCGTGTGGCCGAATCCGGATGTTTTCCGAAAGATTGGTGATGCTCGATACGGCCGGCGAACAGTGGTGTCGGTTAGAGGCGTGTTGCGGTGTGGACGAGGTCGGCAACGGCTTTGGATCTGCTGTGTGGTGGCCAAGCGATGACGGTCGTGACGGCCGGTGCGTCTGGCACCGGCACGACGGCATGATCGTCGCGTAGCTGGGTTCGCAGCGACTCGGGCACGACCGCGCAGGCCAGTCCGAGCGCGATCAGTTGGAATAGTTGGGTATGGTCGCGCACCTGCGGGCCGCGGCCGTCCGGATAGCTGCCATCCCGTCCAGGCCAGCGCGGCAGGGGCAGGTCCGTCAGGGCGTTGACCTCGGCCAACGGCACATGCGTCCGGTTGGCGAGGGGATGACCCGCAGGCAGGACCACGACCTGCTGTTCGGTGTGCAGATCCTCGGTGTCGAATCCGGCTGTCGTGTCGTAAGGCCGGTGGAGCAGAGCAACGTCGGCGCGCCCGTTGCGCAGCAGACTTTCCGGCTGGCCTGGCCCGCACAGCATCACCTCGACTGCCACGGCGCCCGGTTCGGCGGCGTAGGCGTGCAGCAGCTTCGACAACAGTTCGCTGGCCGCTCCGGCCTTGGTGGCCAGCACCACACCGGGCTGGTCGGCCGCGGCACGGCGGGTTCGCCGCTCGGCGGCTTCGACCGCGTCGAGCGCGGTCCGGGCCTCCCGCAGCAGCACCGCCCCGGCCTCGGTCAAAATGATTGCGCGAGCGGTGCGGTGCAACAGGACGACTCCGAGCCGCCGTTCGAGCTGCTGGATGGCTCGCGATAGTGGTGGTTGCGCGATCGCGAGCCGTTGTGCCGCCCGCCCGAAGTGCAACTCCTCGGCGACGGCGACGAAGTATCGCATCTCCCGCGTCTCCACCAGGTCATGGTATCCGGCGATGACCACGACCAATACCCGTGCGGTATCGCCGCCCACCCGATCGGTCTTGGACGCTGCACCCGGAGCCGCAGCAGGATCGGAGGTGTGAGTGAACAGACGATTGCGCTGGTGACCGGCGCGAACAAGGGAATCGGATACGAGATCGCCGCTGGCTTGGGCGCGCTCGGCTGGCGAATCGGTGTGGGTGCGCGCGATCGGCAACTCCGTGACACTGCGGTGGAGAAGCTGCGCGCGGCCGGGACCGATGCGTTCGGTGTGCCGCTCGACGTGACCGACGACGCAAGTGTGGCCGCGGCGGCCGAATTGATCGCCGACCATGCCGGAGGGCTCGATGTTCTGGTCAACAACGCCGCGATCACCGGCGGTATGCCGCAGACACCGACCACGGTCGATCCCGCGACCGTGCGAGCTGTCGTGGAAACCAACGTGATCGGGGTCATCCGGGTCACCAACGCGATGCTGCCGATGCTGCGCGCCTCGGCCTCACCGCGGATCGTCAACATGTCCAGCAGCGTCGGCTCGCTCGCCCTGCAAACCACGCCCGGCATCGACATGGGCCCGGTTCCCGCCGCCTACTTGGCCTCGAAGACCTTCCTCAACGCCCTCACTATCCAATACGTCAAGGAACTGGGTGATACCAACATCCTGATCAACTCCGGCTGTCCCGGTTTCACCGCCACCGACCTCAACGGCTTTCGCGGCGTCCGTACACCGCAACAGGGTGCGGCCATCGCGATTCGCCTCGCGACCCTGCCCGACGACGGACCGACCGGCGGATTCTTCGACGACGCCGGAACGGTGCCCTGGTGACGGGCACACCGGCGCCACCATTCCCGTTCTCGAGATCAGCCGCGCGTCACACATCGGAGGACAAGAAAGACCATGGCAAAGGCAGTCAGATACGACGAGTTCGGCGGAATCGAGGTCTTGCGGGTCGACGATGTCGACCGCCCCGTACCTGACGACGGGCAGGTCCTGGTTCGGGTAAAGGCGGCCGGCATCAATCCCGGTGAGGCGGCCATTCGAACCGGCGCGATGGCCGACATCTTTCCCTCGACGTTTCCGTCCGGGCAAGGCAGCGATCTCGCCGGGGTTGTCGCCGAGGTCGGCGTCGGAGTCGACCGATTCTCGGTCGGCGACGAGGTGATCGGGTTCTCCGAGAAGCGGGCCGCCCAGGCCGAGTTGGTCCTGGTCGACGTCGACAACCTCACACCCAAACCGAACGGCGTCCCTTGGGAGGTGGCTGGCGGCCTGTACGTCGCCGGGGTGACCGCTTGGGGGGCAGTACATTCCGTGCAACTCGACAAGGGGGAGACCGTTGTCGTCTCCGCAGCAGCCGGAGGAGTCGGCTCGCTCGCCGTTCAGCTCGCTCGCCGTGCCGGAGCCACGGTCATCGGCCTGGCGAGCCATCACAACCACGAGTGGCTGCAAAGCCACGGCGTGATCCCGGTCGCATACGGTGACCGTGCCATCGACCGGATCAAGGCCGCCGCACCGGGCGGCATCGACGCCTTCATCGACACCCACGGCGGCGGGTACGTCGAACTGGCCCTTGCCCTTGGTGTCACGGTCGAGCGGATCGACACCATTGCCGATTTCGCAGCGGCCGCGAAGTACGGAGTCAAGACCGAACCCGGAACCAACGCCAGGCCGGGCGCCGAGGTACTCGCCGAATTGGCCGCCCTGATCGCCGAGGGACACCTCGAAGTTCCTATCGCGAACGTCTACCCGTTGACACAGGTCCGCCGGGCCTACACCGAACTCGAACGCCGACACACCCACGGCAAAATCGTGCTCGAGCCCTAACCTGTACCAGCACAATGCAGCCCGCTCCAAGAACCGCAGGATGAATCCCGTCGGGGGGTGCTGGCGGCTGCGTCGGCGATCCGGGTGGACCTCGGTGGCGAGTTGTCCGAGTCCACGACTGTTCGGCAACTGTGGCAGCTGTACCGCGCGTACCTGGAGGAGCAGGGAAGGGCCTCCAGCACGCTGGAGCGGTACGACGTGGTGGCGGAACTGTTCAACACCGCGTTCGGTGAACGCCGACTTCTGGAGGTCACCACCTCGTCGGTTGAGGCGTTTCTGAAAGACCTTGGTGTGGCGAAAGGTCCGTCGTCAATGCGGACGGGCCGCAATGTGCTGTCGGGAATGTTCCGGTACGCGGTGAACCATGATGGCCAGCGGAATTAGTTGGGAGTTAGTTGGAAGATCCGGAAAAGCAAGAGGCCGGTCCCTGACGAGGAACCGGCCTGCACCTGCGGTGATTGTGGAGCTAAGGGGAATCGAACCCCTGACCTTCTCGATGCGAACGATGATCTCGTCTGTATTGTCTGATTTGGGTAACCGTTGAGATCATGGGTCCGGCTGAGTGGCCTGCACATTTCTCTTTGATCCCGTTGGGCAGGGCGGGTCGTTTTCGGCGCTGCTGCGGACGAACTGCGGACGGTTGTGGAGCGGTGGCCTCGCGAAACATCGTGGTGCCAACCGAGTGTCTGCTGTAGCTTCTCGCTGGTGGCAATCTATGGCGCGAGCGAAACACCGCGAGTCTTGCTGCAAGGCATCAGTGTCGACACTCCGGTTGTCGAGGCTATCCGGCGTTACACGGGGTGCGTCGAGGAGCACGGCGAGGCTGGCGTCCGGTGGTCCAGTTGGGATGTCGTGATCTGTCAAGGCCGACCTCAGATCCCCGATGATGGGCAGCTGCGCGTAATTCAGATCGGGGGAGTTCCGGTCGGTTCAGTCACTCAGAACCAGGATGCGTTCGTGGGCGGGGGCGGTCCGAGCCTTCCTCTTCCGATGCATTTTAAGGCCTTTCATCCCGTGCCGATACGCGGCATTGAGCTGGTGATTCCTGATGAGCTGGATGACGGTTGGCGAGATCTAGTGAAGAGCGTTCTCCTTCCGGTCGTGCGGGAAACTCCTTTGCCCCGTGCAGGTTTCGTTCCCTGGGCGGTGGAGAATTTCGGAAGCTTCACGGCCCTGATCACTGACCTTGATGGTGCTGCGTTGGCCATGCGGTACGCACCGCCGGAGGGGCCTAAGGAGTGTCTGTACCTTCCGCCCTCGATCAATGACCTTGAGCCTTGGCTGGCGATGGCGTTTCGTGAATGGTCGAAACAGGATCCGAAGACATTTCCCGCGGAGCCTGATTGGCTGACCGACCCGCACTGGATGACTGTCGAAGAAGTTGCCGCTCGCTCGGAGGTCGACGCATCTCGAGCGGAGTTGGAACAGGCGCTGGAGTGGATGCAGCGGCGAGTGGCTGATGCTGAAGCAGCGCTGGCACACGCTCGGACCGCCGCCGACAACGGGCAGCGCGTCCTTGTGACGGGCACAGGCGAGCCACTTGTCGCGGCCGTGCGAGCAGCCCTGGAGCGGCTGGGGTTCGTTGTTCGCGACATGGATGCCGAGGGGGAACGGGAAAAGAGAGAAGATCTCCGAGTCATCGATGGTGACTGGATCGCCATCTGCGAGATCAAAGGGTACGGAAAGGGAGCATCGACCACGGATCTGCTGAAGATCGGTCGCTTCGAGACGTTGTTCGTCCAAGAGACCGGTAAGCTTCCAGACGCAAAGTGGTACGTAGTCAACCAGTTTCGAGAACGTCCACCGAGTGCAAGGCAGCCGATGCTGAAGGGGCAGGACGGCTCGGTTGAAGAGTTTG
The DNA here is from genome assembly GCF_042754085.1 of Nocardia sp. NPDC059236. Lineage (NCBI taxonomy): Bacteria > Bacillati > Actinomycetota > Actinomycetes > Mycobacteriales > Nocardiaceae > Nocardia > Nocardia sp. NPDC059236. The sequence continues at coordinate 178,741 of NZ_JBHZAF010000003.1, read as the reverse complement.
CCAGCGGAAACGGACTCGCAATTGACTCCCGGGAGTTGTTCCAGCTCGACAAGGCCGTAGCGGCAGGGCTTCTCTTCAAGGAAGCGGCCAGAGAACTTCTACGCTCGGCCTTTGGTCGGTTCGAGTTTCATCTGCCGACTGATTCTGAAGGCACACAAGCGACGCCGTCTTTCAGAGAATGATCTGGGTACACGCGGTTTGCCGACCAGTGACGAGCCCGCCGGCGGCCCTGCCGTGCTCAGTCCGCTGAATCTTTCGACGCCCCGCGCTGGCCGGTCCCTGCACCCCCGTGCTGTCCACTGTCTCCTCGGGTGTCTCCTCCGCCGTGGTTCAGCGTCTCCTTGCGGGTGCAGGGAGACGCTCGGCCAGTTGCCGGAGACACCCGGGAGGCAAACGCTTTCTCCGGGAGACACTTCGGAGGGAAACGCACTGCCTCCCCCTAAGTTTTGATCGTGAATGTTGTTGTGCTGCAACACTTCTTCTCGCCGCGTAAGAGGGTATTTCGATAGAATTGGGTATCTTCTCGGCCGGTTCTAGGTCACCTCTTACGCAGTGAATTCGAGGGCTTGGGCGGTGAACCGTGCTGCATACTGCCTGCGTATCCGTCGCTCACGACCTCTTCGTCCCGAACGCTGTTAGTGGGGTCCGATGGAAGTCGGACAGTGTTGCTGAGCTGGGGTGCAGTGGCCTTGGGTGCTGTCTCGTTCCGACTGGTGTCGATGGGAGTGCTGCCTTCTCGCTGCCCACGGGTGGCCGGGCGGCGCCCCCGCATGACAGTTAGCTCGGCAACCCGGTTGGTGTCTCCGCGGACAGTGCCCGCTGCGGCCAGTCGAGTGAATTTGCAGCCCACCGAGCGAATAGCCCTGCGGCCGTATTGGTATCGACTAGTCTTGTCGCGGTCCCCTTCCTGGGATCCAGCGGTGCAGTTCGTCAATGGGACGGCCTGACGCTGGATCCTGAGGAGGTGGGCCACTGTGCCGAAAGGACGGCGCAAGGGTAAAAGAGGCTGGACCTCGACAGCGATTGCTGTCAAGGTCCAGGTGACAATTTCAGTTCCTGTTTTGCTGCTTCTGCTCGTGTGGCTGACGCATCGGTCCTGAATGTCATTGGCTGGCTTCGGCGTTGGAGCGCCGGGGCCAGTCTCCTCCGCGGAGCGGAAGTCTACAAAGACTACAAACCGTGGTGGCGTGGATGACTATACATCGGGCGCGCATGGCGTGTTAGTTCATTGTTGTGTCTTTGACTAGCCACAGCCTTAGCGACGGCCTCGCCATCGCGTTAGGCAAGGCTTCGCCTAACCGTGGTGCATAGGCACTGCCTAACCGTTCGCTAAGCCACTGCCTAACCAGTGGCTAGCCAATAGCGAACCGTGGCTAGTCATTGCCTGAGCGAGGCGAGGATGGCGCATCGCTGGTGCCTGGGCGACCGCGGTTGGCCCGGGGGTGGTCGGGCGTGCGTCGCCGGGAGGGCAGGTACCCACCTGCCCGACCACCCCCGGGCCACGCATCCGGAGGATGCGGAATCCCTAAAAGCGATGGCGGGTGGCGCGACGCTCCGACGTTCCCCGTCCGCGAGGGACGAGCGGGCGGGCCGCACGGCGACGTGCGGCGCGTCGCCGGCGCGTCGCCAGCGCGCCCTTGAGTCTGTATAGCCAATTTCGGCAACGGCTCTCGCTCGGGCGGCGGGGCTGTCAGAGCACCCCTCGGGCACGAACTCTTCGTCCCGAACGACGATAGAGACCGTATTGCCCGTTTTGGGCGAGTGCTGGTTCCGTTGGATCCGCCGAACGACCTCGTTGTTTATTTGGTGGCCGCGTTGGTTGTTTTGGGTGCTACTCGGAGGTGCTGCGGACGGACTGCGGACGATGGCACACGGCTGTGGACTGGCGGGCAGCCGGATACGTCGAGCACTTCAGTCACCCCTCAAGTAGCGCATCCGTCCAATCGTCCCGGAGATTGATCATGTCGGCGATCATGCCCATGGTGGTCTGCAGGGCGGCCGGTACTCCGATAATTCGATTACACTTCGGACAGGTACTTCGGCCCTCCACCTCTTGCCCGGGTGGGGAGCTGGGGGATTTCCCTGGTACAGGCCGGTAGGAAACAGCTAAGACCGTGTCTCACTTCGTCGTGATTCGTTTGCCGCGCTGGGTCGGTATTCACGTGCCGTCGAAATAGTGGCCGTGACGTGTATGGTATCGCTTGGCCTCTGTTTGGCGACCGATGGTTGTTCCACACGAATTGCATAGGCGTCCAGTTGGGGAAGATGAGAAATCTGCAGTACTCGTTGAGAGCTCAAATATTCCTATTCCGTCACGCGTAAGTAAGAGAGGAAGGATGAACTATGACGGACTTCTTGGACCCTTCTGCGGCCGCTGATTTCGACGGGGACGGCAAGGCTGAGGTCCTCATTGAAAGCGAGTGGGGTATCGGCGTCCTCAAGCAGAACGGCGCCAACTTGACCGCGACGGTGATGGCTCAGAACGGCACTCGTCTCGGCGGCTGGAACCTCAACACCGCCAACGACGACGTCGCCTTGGTCGGTGATTTCGACGGGGACGGCGTTGCCGAGGTTCTTGTCCGCAGTGGTTGGGGCATTGGCGTCCTCAAGCAGAACGGCGCCAATTTGACCGCGACGGTGATGGCTCAGAACGGCACTCGTCTCGGCGGCTGGAACCTCAACACGACGGAAAGAGGGTTCCATGACCAATTCGTGGCGGCCGCTGATTTCGACGGGGACGGCAAGGCTGAGGTCCTCATTGAAAGCGAATGGGGTATCGGCGTCCTCAAGCAGAACGGCGCCAACTTGACCGCGACAGCGATGGCGAAAAGCGGCACTCGCCTCGGCGGGTGGCTACTGAACACCACTGTGGCGCACTGACATCCGATCGCGGCAAGCGATGGCGGTAGGCCCAGCAGGCGGCTGGGTCTGCCGCTTACAGGGGTTTCTCCCCTCGTCGCGGTCATTATCGACTTCAAGGGGCCGACAAGACTCGGGGGGCTGACCAGGCGTTCAGGCCGCACCCGCGCCCTTTCCTGCGGGAGGTCGTTGCTCCCGTCTGGTGTCGGCGGCGTGGCGTACTGGGGCCGCGTACGAACAATTCTTCTGTCTCGCCTCGTCCGGTTCGCGCCCAGCGCGGCCAGGGGATTCGGGTGGGTGTGCCGAGGTCGTTGATCACTACGCATCAACTCTGCTGACCGGCACGAGCGGCCTCCGACTTGATGCATACGTATCAACGGAGATTGATGCGTACGCCTCAACTCTCGGCCGGGGATTCCTCGGTCGTGCTCCACGTCGACCACTTCCCCGCGTAAGAGGTAATCCCTTCGTTGTGGTCCTTCCGCGTACGAACCCTGCACGTGCCGCTGCATGCGCTCGCAACCCTCCCGGTTGTGGTCCTCTCCCAACGCAACTCACATGCCAACGCAACATCTGCGCGCAACGCGCCCCCTTGTGGTCCTCTCCTTTGTGGTCCTTCCTTCACCACCTGACACTCCCAAAACCCTTGTCCTCCACCACACCCCCGTACCTATCTTTTGACTCTGGTCTGGTCTGGCCGAGACTATGTCCTCCGAAGGCGGATATAGTCTCGGCCAGACCAGACCAGAGTCATGCGCCGAAGGCGCAGCTCAGGGGGTGTGGTGGAGGACAAGTAGGTCGGAATACACCCGGAAAAACTAGTCCAAGCAAAGTCCGAGCAAGGTCCGAGCACAGTCCGAGCAGTTATCGAGCACTAAGCGATCATGAACGTGGCAACGGTCTTGTCGTCGTGCTGTTTGGACCTCGGTCGAATCGACCCGGTCGGGTCCACGGATTGCTCCCAGACATGGCATTGCATGAGTAGGTCTGACAGTCGTTCGCTGTCCGCCGTGGCGATTGTCTCCCAGGCTATTCCGACCGAGTCGAACGCATCGGCTGCTCCGTCGGTGGCCGACACGACCCATCGCAAGTCCTCGATTGGGCGGGCGATAACGATCGCGTGCTCGGCGGCCGACGGGTCTGTAGAAGCGATCCAGTAACCACCTTCGCGGTTTCGGTACCGGGCCTGGTCTTGCTGGAGACTGGATAGCAGGGCCCGGTGTGTCTCGTCGTAGCCTGAGCCTCTGCGCAGTCGGTCACGATAATCACGGCTGGCGGGCAGATCGAGAGCGCCGAGTCGATCGTCGGTCAGGAACTCCTCTGATCCGTCTCGAAACCCGAAGGCGATCGTCGAGTCGCCGAGTACCAGCGCTTCAACGAGTTCGGATTCGTCGATGCGAACCATCGCCACTGTGCAGGACGGTGCCGCCGAGGAGTTCGGAACGAGATCCAGTGAAGTGATGGTCCGGTCGATTGCCCGCCCGAGGATCGTCTTCAGTGATTCTGATGTGGTCGAACGCAATTCGCTGCCGAGAGCTGCCGCAAGCTGTTCCGCGTAGTCTCCACCGGATGGTCCTGGGACCTTGTAATGCGATGTGGCGCCGTCTATTACAGCGAAGCTAGTTGCGGTCACTACCAGCCGGTCTTCGTTCGAACCAGCAGGCAGCTGAGCGGTCCGGATATTGATCTGGGCTGGCACGATCACCACGTATATGGTCCAGCGATCAGGCGAGTATCTGTGATCTCGAAGTTTTCATCGAAGCTGCACTCGACTACTCCACTGATCGAGAGATCCTCCCTGCTGCTGAACAAGTTCGGGAGATTGGTGTCCAGCCATTGGGCGACACCGAGTGAGCCAACGCTGGTTATTCCTGCGATGTGGACGATGACTCGCCCGTCCTGTAGATGCCGGCCGAAATATCCAACATCGATTCGGCTGGGATTTGCGCGACGGTATGGAGAGTCGAACCGCGGCCGGCCCGATCCTTTCTCGGCGATCCACCAACCTTCGTCGGTACGGATGAAATCCAGGTAAGGATCGGACTTGAGCAACTCCCGAGCGATGGGCGCGGACTTGGGTCCGCAGACGATCACAGCATCGCTTAGCGGGATCTCGGCTTGGTTAGGCTCGATCGCGAAGGCTGTTGAGAGAAGTGACAACCGGGCTAGTGAAGCTTCCAGAGCTGCCTGGGTTGTCATGTCGACTGCGTCGAAGAACGGACGTTCGCGTCCTTCCTCAACGCCGTAGCGACGAGGGATTCCGACCACCACCGGCCCAACACCGAAGAACGCGCGCTCGGCCGGCGGGGCGCTGCTCCTGATCTGGGTGATTCGACCTTTCGTAAGCCCCAACTGCGCGGCGATCTCTGTGTAGCTCAGACCGCGTTCGCGGTAGGCCTCGTCGATCGCGGCGCGGCGCACCCTCGCAAGTTCTGTGGCTCGTTGCTGGTAGACCGTCATGAGCTCGCCAGCCCGTCGACCTCTCCGAACTGGGTCGGGGTCGCGGCGCACGGCGTCGAACTCGTCGTAGTCGGCCATCACGAAGCTCAGTTTAGGGGGTATTGACTCCCTTGGTTCGCCCGGCCTACCCTGTGTTTACGCCCACTAAATCAGCTTCGAGCAAGTTGGTCAAAGCAGTTTAGGGGGTATAAATCGCAGTTGCGGAACTCCCCGCCAGTTGGCGCTGTCGGGGAGTCGGTACCGAAGCAGTGTCCGCTGCTTCGGCTTTCACTTCAGGTTTGAAAGGCCACTGAAGCATGTCCAGTGTAGAACGCTGCCTGCTGGTGTCGAACCAGCTTCTATCAGCGGTGATATCGATCCCGTCGCAGGTCGCGCGGCTCGTCCGGGTTCGGTGGTGGGTTCGGTGAGGATCAACGGGAAGCGGGTCGGGCCGCTGTCGAATGTCATTCCGTTTCCTGTCCCCGCGCAACCGCTCCCGGTGCCGGACTACCGACGCGGCGCGGAGGTTGATGCTCAGCCGAAACCACAACGGAGGGAGTTGGTTCCGAACGAGCAGCTGTCGCTGTTGATGGAGTCGCTCGGGATCACCAACAAGGGCCTGGCGCATCGCATGCGTGCGGTGAGCGAGGCTGACGGCGGCCGGCCGGTGCATCTGAAGCACACCAATATCGTTCGGTATCGGGATGGGTTGCATCACCCGAAGCCGCGGACCCTGGATGTGATGCTGACGGCGCTGTCGCTGAAAGCAGGTCGGCAGGTCACTGCCGAGCAGATCGGTTACGCCGCACCCACACCGGTTGAGCTGCGGGCGAACACCTGGAAGCAGCTCGACGAGTTCACGGTAGGCGAACCGCATTTAGAAACACTGCGGACCAGGGCAATGGTTGTCGAGTCCGCGGCGCCGCGTCCGGGGGCGACGGCTGATCGGGAATCGGATGCGGCTAGGGCGGATCGGCTGCGGTTGATGCTTGCGATGGCTGAGGCCAGTGCTCCGCTGAAGGAGCGCGACCTCCACGTCGAGTCCGTTCGCGGTCTTTCGGTTGAGGCGCCGGCGCGTCCGACGGTGGATCGGAGGCGGTCACGATGAACAGCGGAGCACGTGACCGCAAGATCGATGGCGGTACCGAGTTGAAACGGTTACTGCGGGAGAAGCATTGGGATACTCCCAAGACTTTCTCGCGGGAGTACAACAGGGCGGCGCGGAAGATCGACCGCAACAGGGGTGGACTGGATGGTCCCAGCAAGGCGCAGTTCTACAAGTGGCTTGCCGGTGATCTGAAAGGGCTGCCGCAGCCGGATCACTGCGCGGTGTTGGAGGCCATGCTTCCCGGGCACACCGCAGAGGAACTGTTCGCGCCCGCTGCTGCGTCGCTCGGTGTCCAGAAAACTGGACAGAACCTGCCTGTCGCGCCGGTACGCCCGGTGTCGGTCGAATCTGTCGAAACACCCGCTACCGCCCGATCTTTGGATCGCGAGCTGCGGATCGCGGCTCACGTAGGTGATTCAAATGAATCACCTGACTCGGTGGTCGGTTCTGGCCGTGTCCGGGATCAGCGGGAAGTGACGGCCGCGATCGATGAGCGGGTGCGGTCGCTGATGTCCTGGATCGGGGCGGATACCGCGCCTCTGAAGGAACGCGACTTGCACGCAGAGGTCGCGCCCGCGAGGCATCAACAGTCTGAGGTACCGCGCCCGGCTCGGGGCCGCTGGAGGGCCCGATAGGGGACGCAAGGGGCGCATGCCCATGAGGTCCGTCTGCCGCCTGCGCGGCGCATGCGCCCCCTGCGCGTCAAGCGCCCCACATTGCGCACTAGTTCGAGCCTGCGCCTTTGAGTTGTGCTTAACACCAACGCTTTTCACTGATTTGTTTGATTTGAGGAGACATCTGTATGGATCGAAACAACGACGCTCCGCCTAGCTCAGGTGACCGGTATAAGAAGCTGTCTGGCGATGAGCGGGACGCAATGATCCGGAACCTGCGGGAGCTGGGTGAGAGCTATCGGCAGATCGCGAAGCGGCTCGCCGTTACCGCCCGCCAGGTCGAAACCGTGCTCGGTGAAATCGCTGCGCTGCGGTCCGCCGGTCACCCGGATGCCGAGATCGGCCGCCGCGTCGGACTCCCACGCTCAACAGTGCAGCGACTGCGCGGGACTTCCGAGCGCACCGCCCCCCGCTCGGATGTGCGCACTGCCGCAGCATTGACTCTGCTGTCTCAGCATGGAGGTCTGCAACTGGACCTGCTCGGCCGCTTCCTGGGCATGAATACGAACCACACCTACGTCCTGGTCCGGCAGTTGCGTGCTGAGAAGCTCGTGCGGCCGCTGGAGCAGGTGCAGGCGGGGGAGAAGTGGGTTGTGGTGACTCCTGCCACGGCGTCGCGATTCTTGGGCTGGCCGGTGCAAGACTGGCGGCCCTCCCTTGGCCGCGTGGCCCATCATCGGGCGGTCACGCAGGCCCGGCTGATGCTCGTCGGGGCCGACTTGCAGGCATGGGTGTCCGAGCGGGAGTTATGGCATCGGACCCAGCGGGCCTCGTTCGAATCGCGCTCCAAGAGAACCGAATTCGCCACGGGGCGGGCTCATATCCATGATGGCTTGTTTTTCGGTCAGGTGATGGGCCTGCAGGGCTGGTGGGCACTGGAAGTGGAACTCACCCGCAAGTCACCGCGGGCGATGGACCGGGCATTGCACGGGGCGATCCGCGCGGCCAGGGACATCGAGCCTGAGGACCTGGTGGGCCTGCTGTATCTGTGCCGCACGGCGCGCGTCAGCGCCGGCGTGCATGCCGCCGCTGAGCGGCTCCCGCCGGAGATCAGAAACCTTGACCTGGCCCTGGCCGTGCGTGACTTCGACGACGACTGGGGGCGCTACCTCACCAGCGGAGTGAAATCTGCTGCCCCCCAACTCCGTATCGACTCCTTCAAGGACTACTCGTGATCAAGTACTCGAACCTCACTCCTCGCGCATGCGAAGCCCTCGTCGGGCTCACCGAAATGCGCGGCATGCAACTCGATGTTCTCGCCGATTTCATGAACATCGGCCGCACTCAGGTCTACGACCTGGCCAACCGGCTCCTCGCCGCCAACACCGTAAACCTGCTGGCGATGGTGCAGCGTGGCCCGAAGTGGGTGGTGCCCACCCGCGAGGCCGCCGGCTGGGTATTGGGCTGGCGGCCCGGGGAATGGCAACCGAAGCTGAACTTCGCGACACATTGCCGGGCGGTGGCCAAAACCCGTGTCGCACTCGGTGCGTGCGCGACAGACCAATGGATTTCCGACCGCATCATGCGACACGAGCACCCCGGCCCGGGCCGTTACCCCTACGACGGGCTGCTGCTGCGAGCCGATCATCGCCCGGTGGCGGTGAAGGTGGACACCAGTCGGCACCTGACCGGTGCGGAGCTCGCGCGACGGCTCAATACCGTTGTGCGACAAGCGCACCACGACGAATGCACCGAGATCCTCTACGTGTGCGACGGCTACCTCACCCCCGACGATGTTGCGACAGTCGCGCGACACACCCTGCCCGACATCCCTGACCTGGCCTTGCGGGTGACCAGCCTCGACAAACTCACCAGCATCGACCGCCTGCGGACCCGACGCGACGCAGGTGTTCCAACTGGAACACGCGACAAGGTGCGACGGCATGCGACAGGCGGTGCGCACTAATGCGACAGCACACCCACCCCGTACGCACCGTGCGACAGCCCGATGGTGCGCACCGCGACACCTCCAACGCACCGTGCGACAGCACGTGCGCACCCTGCGACAGCGCCTGCGCACCACGCGACGGCGTGCGCACCGATACCCGAACCCGCTCTACCCGAGGAGATTCCATGTCCACCGACCGCTACCTCCAGGCCACCGACTGCGAAGCACTGACCGGCATCCCCGCCGCCACGTGGCGGTACTGGGCCTGGGCGGGCAAAGGCCCGAAGAGCTTCAAGCTCGGGCGCCGGCGCGTCTGGCGCGAGAGCGTCATTCACTCCTGGATCGCCGAGCAGGAAGCCGCGTCCGACCGCGGCGGGGTCTCCTGAAATGGGCGGGCGACGCAACCGCCGCAGTGGGGTAGAAGACCGCTGGTACAAGACCATCACCACCACCGCCGAGGACGGCACGAAGACCAGCGAGAGAGTCCCCTCGGCCAACCATGGCTGCGCCAAACGCTGGCGGGCCCGCTACGTCGACGACAACAGCCAAGAACACGCAAAGTCCTTCACCCGCAAGGCTGACGCCCAAGCCTGGCTCGATGATGCGACCAGCGCGCTCGTCACCGGCACCCATGTCGCTCCTTCGGCTGGTCGCGAAACCATCGGCGATCTAGGGCGCCGGTGGCTCAAAACCCAAGCCCATCTGAAGGACACCACGGCATTCAATCGGAGCCACACCTGGGGGCTCTACGTCGAGCCACGATGGGGCAGCATCGAAATTCGCAATGTCCGAACAAGCGAAGTCCGTGTATGGGTCTCGGAGATGGTGGCTGCCCGGATGGGCGTGCCGACCATTGAGAACGCGGTGGGGGTGCTTCGGATGATCTGCGGGGCCGCCGTCGAGGACCGCCATATCGTCCGTAACCCCTGTGCCGGAGTGAAATTGCCGCGCCGTACGCACCGCGCCCGCGGCTATCTCACTCACGTTCAGGTCGAACAACTTGCGCGCGAGGTCTCCGAGGCACCCACAGCCATACGGCTTTTGGCGTACACCGGTTTGCGATGGGGTGAGATGGCCGCGCTGAAGGTCTCCAGTTTCGACATGCTTCGCCGCCGAGTGAACGTGTTGGAGGCCGTTGCCGAGGTGCAAGGCAGGATCGTTTGGTCAACCACGAAGAACCATGAGCGTCGTTCGGTGCCGTTCCCGAAGTTGTTGGCGGACGAACTTGCCTCGCTCATGAAGGGGAAGGATCGCGACGCACTTGTGTTCACCTCCCCAGAGGGTGCGGTGCTGAGAGTGTCTACCTACCGCAAACGGGTGTTCACGCCTGCGGTTTCTCGCCTACGGAACCCAGGTCGGCATGTGGGTGGTGTCAGCCAGACTCGGGTCCACCGAGGAGACAGCAACCATCGTCTCGCTGTCTCCTTGATTGATGAGGGAGACAGGCAGGGAGACGCCCGGGCGACAGAGCGTTTCCCATACATCAGCCCTCACGACCTCAGGCACACGGCCGCATCTCTGGCGATCAGCGCCGGCGCGAACCCAAAGGCAGTGCAGACCATGCTCGGTCACAAGTCCGCTGCGATGACCCTGGACACCTACGCCGACCTGTTTCCGGACGACCTTGAATCTGTTGCGGATGCTCTCGACACTGCCGCGCGGTCCGCACTTGCGAAAGCTGCGGACGCACTGCGGACGGGAACCGACGATCACCAATCCGAATAGCCCCGAAAACGCAAACCGCCCGTGATCTCTTCCGAGGTCACGGGCGGTTCTTCGCTATGTGGAGCTAAGGGGAATCGAACCCCTGACCTTCTCGATGCGAACGAGACGCGCTACCAACTGCGCTATAGCCCCGCGGGGACGTTTCCGACCCGCGCTGGAGAACTTTAGCAGGTGGGGTGGGGAGTCGACGAATCGGCTGGTTGGAGACGGTTTCTGGGGATGTAGGGGTGGGCAGGGGGCCGGCGATCGGCTCATCGCCGAATTCCGTTCGGGCCTGAGGCGCTGAAGTGAGCCCTCAGATGGGCTCGCTGTAGGAGTCGAGCACTCGCAGGAACAGGTCGAGGCGGTACTCGCGTACTGCTGGGTTGTCCGGTTCCAGCAGGCACTGGCCCAGCGTGCCGTCGTGCACCGCAACCAGTGCCCGGCCCAGTGCCGCTGGATCCGGCACCCGTCGGCCGTTGCGGCGCAGGAGCGCGACCACCACCGGGGTGAGTGCTGCGGCGATCGCCTCCTCCCGTGCCACCATCACCTGACGCAACGCGGGATTGCGCAGGGCGTGCGCGGTGAATTCCGAGGTGATTCGAAACCACTTGTCATCCACCGGAACTGCCCCTAGCACCTGCTCGACCGCTCGCCGTGGATCACCGCCCACTCCGCCGGGCGCATCCAGCACCGCTGCCGCCTCGGCCAGCATCGATGCCGATCGCTGCTCCCACATGGCCAGGAACAATTCCTCCAGTGAGGTGAAATTCGAATAGAACGCACCACGCGTGAATCCGGCCCGCTCACACACCTGCTCGACTGAACACCGGCCGAATCCCTCCTCGGCGAAGGCTTCGAACGCCGCGTCCAGTAGCCGCTGCCGCGTCCCGGCCCGGCTGCGGCGCACCTTCACACCCCCGGCCGCCCCATTGGCAGCCGCCCCCTCCCGCTCGGATTCGTCATCGGCCCTGCTCACGCCCGCATCGTATCCGGTCCGGCGACCTCGCCACCGAGAGTGCGGCGCCCCTGCCCGGTGCACCGTTGCCGGCGACCTTCATGAATGCCGAGTCCGGACAGTCGAATCGTGCCGCCCGGCTCGGTGACGGCGATCTCGTTGGACGCCGAGTCCGGCCAGCCGGGCCGAGTCGCCCGCTCCGAGGCTGGGGACCTCATTGAATGCCAGACGTGGGTAGCCGAATCGAGCTGCCCGCTGCGGTCGGCCGGGTCTAGGGGTGGTGGACGGGGAGGCCGGCGGCTTGGGCGGCGTCGGTGAGGACCTGCTCGAGCATGGCTGAGGTGAGGCGGCCGGTGAAGGTGTTCTGCTGGGAGGGGTGGTAGGTGCCGAACAGGTGGAGGGGGGCGCGGCCGGGGACGGCTGGGGCCAGCTCGATTCGGGCGCCGTGGGAGAAGCGGGGCTTGGGTTTGGGTATGGCCCAGCCGGATTCGGCCAGGGCGGGCAGGAGGGCTTGCCAGCCCCAGCCGCCGAGGACGACGATCGCGCGGAGGGTGGGTGCCAGCAGGGTCAATTCGGTGGTCAGCCAGTGGCGGCAGGTATCGCGCTCGGTGGGGGTGGGTTTGTTGTCGGGTGGGGCGCAGTGGACCGGGGCGGTGACGCGGGTGCCGAGCAGTCGCAGGCCGTCGTCGGCGGAGACGCTGGTGGGCTGGTTGGCGAGACCGGCGGCGTGCATGCAGGCGATGAGGACGTCGCCGCTGCGGTCACCGGTGAACATGCGGCCGGTGCGATTACCGCCGTGCGCGGCCGGCGCCAGGCCCACGATCAGCAGGCGGGCGTCCGCGGGACCGAAGCCGGGAACAGGCTTGCCCCAGTAATTCTCGTCACTGAAGGCGGCCCGTTTTTCGTGTGCGACCTGCTCGCGCCATGCCACCAGCCGGGGGCAGGCGCGACACGCGGTAAGTTCCGCGTCTAGCTGGGCAATTGTGCGGCACACAAGGGCGACTCAACCATAAAGCCGCTCCGACCGTGCGGCGGAGTGCCGGTGTGGCGGGCCGGGCATACTGTGCGCCGGTAGCCGAAAGTTAGCGATAGGAACGGAAGTGGCCACACGTGAGTGATCTCGTCGAACTCGGCACCCCTGTCGACGCGGTACAGAGTGTGGGAAACCTGCTGGGCGTGTTCGCATTCGCAGTGTCGGGTGCGCTGCTCGCAGTGCGTCGCCGCTTCGATGTGGTGGGTATCGCGGTGCTCGCGGTCGCCACCGCCACCGGCGGCGGTGTGATCCGCGACCTCGTCATCGGCCGCACCCCGCCGCTGGCTTTCGTCCAGGTGTCCTATGCCGGCGTCGCCCTGCTGGCCGCGGCCGTCATCTTCTTCTGGCATCCGCCGGTGCGGCTGGTCCGCACGCCGCTGAATATCGCTGACGCCATCGGCCTCGGCCTCTTCTGTGTGACCGGCACCGTGACCGCCTTCCAGCACGGCATGTCGGCGACCTCGGCGGCGGCGCTGGGCCTGGTGACCGCGGTGGGCGGCGGTGTGATCCGCGATGTCCTGGCCGGTGTCACCCCCAGCGTGCTCAGCGACGGCGAGTTGTACGCCGTGCCGGCCCTGCTCGGTTCCGTGGCGACGGCGCTGCTGCTGCACTACGGCCAATACACATACTGGACAGGCGGATTGGCTGGGGCGGGCGCGGTCGGCCTGCGCCTGATCGCGCTGTTCCGGCACTGGCACGCCCCGATGGCCCGCCCGCACCGCCGCCGCGACGGGTGAGCGACGCGCCCGCGCGCGGGGCAGGCGAGCGCCTCAGCCGTGTCGCCGGGTCCGGTCCGGGCTGATTGATAGCATGGCGAAGGCTTGGCCGACAGGCTGTGAATCACACCTCGAGAGAGTTTCCATCCAATGCAGTTCGAGATCGTCGAGCGGGACGAGACGTGGGTTGCCGGGTTGCCGGTGCGCAGTCCCAAACGTGCGCTCGGTGAACTGCGCGACCACGATCTGGAAGTGGCCTGGGCCGCGGTCCTGCACCAGGAACTCGGTGGTCCGCTGGCCTCGGCCTACACCGACTACGCGGCCGAGCTCGGCACCTTCAACACCCAGATCGTCGGCTACCAGTGCGGCTCGCTCGACGAGGTGACCCGCGGCCACGTGGTGGCCCGCCTGCCGCGCGGCACCTACGCCCGCTTCTCCTCGGTCGGCAACTTCCCCCAGGTGATGACCGATCTGTGGACGCAGATCGCCTACGCGGAGGAACACAAGCAGATCAAGCGCATTCACACCGGTGACTTCGAGACCTACCCGCACGCGTACAAGATCGATTTGTACCTGGCGGTCGAGCCGTCATGACCTATTCGATCGTGGTCCGGCCCGGTGGGGTCTACGGCGGCCTGGTGGTTCCGCGGGTGCGCCCCAGTTTCAAGGTCTCCAACAGCGAGCTCATCGAGTTCCTGCGCGACCGCCTGCGTGACCGGGAGGGCGCCGAGCGCCCGCTGGCCACCGTCTACGTTCCCGACCCCGCCGGCAACTACAACGTGCTGGTCTCCTACGAGTACAAGGGCCCCGACGACGTCCCGGTGGGCGACGTCCTCATCCGCGTCCCCAAGGGGGTCTACGCCCGCTTCCGGCCCAATGGCGATTATCACGATCCGGCCGAGGACGTCTGGGCTCAGGTCGACGACGCGACCGCTTCCGCCGAGATCACCCGCGCCTACCGCGAGGAGATCGAGATCTGGCACGGCACCGCCGAACTGGAACTTTTCATCTCCATCCTGGTGTGATTGCTAACTGTTAACCCGATGAGTACCAACCGGTCTTGTCGTTGTATTTCATGACTGATAGCAATGGTTTGACCGGCAGGATTACTGGAGCAACGTTTGGGTTTCGGAGCATTTGCCGGTTGCCTGGACAATTTCAGTTGGCTGACGGATACTCCCCTAGGCGCCCACGTCCGACGGCGGTTGATGCATGACTGTATCGGGCGAAGGCGCAGCAGTCGCGCGGGTCGTTTTTAGTGGAGTGGAACTGTATGGCAGTCGAACCGATCGAGCGCGTCCCGGCGCAAGGCCCTGGTCACGGCATGCTCCGATTTCGGGAGCCGAAAACGGGATACACCATCCTGGTGGGTCCTCCGGAGGCCGATCCGGGCATGTGGCGCCAGAACATGGATGGTGCGCTCGAGGCATATCGGCGGTTCGGCGCCGAGGAGGCGCTCGAGTACGACAAGGTGATCGACGGCCTCTCCACCTCCCTCTTCCTCGTGGCGCTGGATGCCGGCGGCCGGGTGGTCGCCGGGGTCCGGGCAGAGGGGCCGCACAAGCAGGTCGACGAGATGCGCGCGGTCGCGAGCTGGGCAGGGTTGGAGGGCGGCCCGGCCTTCCGGCGCCTGGTGGCCGACCAGATCCCTGACGGTGTGATCGAGTGCAAGGCCGGTTGGGCCGCTCGCGACTCCCCGCACCGCCATGCGCTGGCCGACTGGATGGCCAGGGCGTGCGTTCATGCCGCGTTGCTGCTGGGGGTCCGCTACACGAGTGCGCATTCGCCCGAGCATGCGCTGAATCTCTATCGTGGCAGCGGGGCGAATGTGGCCTGGTGGATTCCGCCGTCATCCTATCCGGACGATCGTTATCGTACGTTCGCGATCTGGTGGGATATGGAGACTTACGATTCGGTGGCCACCGAATCGCAGGCTCGGTTGCTCGATCTCGAATTGTCCCAATTGACGCAGAATGGCTTTTTGCCACGCGTTGCCTGGACTTCAGCCCAGGGCTCGGCCTGAACATGATCGAAATTGGAGTATCGGGCGAGTCTTATCGGCCGGTGCTGCTCGATGAATCCGATTCCGGGCAGGCCGCGCGACTTGCTGAACTGCTGGCGAATCCGGCCATCGAGTCTCGGGACTTGCGAGACGGACTGCGGGCCGAGTTCGCGAGCCTGGTGGCTCCGCCCGAATTGTCCGAAACATCGGAATCGGATCGCTGGGTTCATTACCCGTGGCGGCGGGCCGTAATCGCGCTGCCCGGCCCGCAACTGCTCCGCGCTGTCCGGCTCGACCGGAATCGCAACAACCTGACGCGCGCGGAGCAGCAGACCCTCGGCGCCCAGGCGATCGGGGTGGTCGGGCAGAGCGTCGGTCACGCCGTGGCTCATGTGCTGGCCATGGAGGGCACCTGCGGTCTGCTGCGGCTGGCGGACTTCGACACCGTCGAGCTCTCGAACCTGAACCGCCTCCCGGGCACCCTGTTCGACATCGGCGCCAACAAGGCAGTCGTCGCGGCCCGCCGAATCGCGGAATTGGACCCGTATCTGCCCGTGGAGATCCTCCCGGCCGGGCTCGACGACGAGAACATGGACGCCTTTCTCACCGGCCTGGATATCGTTGTGGAGGAGTGCGATTCGTTCGATATCAAGCTCGCCGTGCGCGAAGGCGCCCGTCGGCTCCGGCTTCCGCTGGTGATGCATTCCAGCGACCGCGGTCTGCTCGATGTCGAGCGCTTCGATCTGGAACCGGAGCGTGAGCCCTTCCACGGTTTGCTCGGCGGTGTCACCACCGCTGAGCTGCGCGGGCTGTCCACCCGCGACAAAACACCCCTCATGGTTCGAGTTCTGGACGGTCGCAATCTCTCTGCGACGCTCGCGGCGAGCATGGTGGAGATCGGCCAGACCCTCAACAGCTGGCCGCAATTGGCGTCCGACGTGCAACTCGGTGGTTCCAATGTCGCCGCCGCGGTGCGCAGGATCGGACTCGGGCAGCCGCTGCGGTCGGGACGCACGCGCGTCGATATCGAGAAGAGCCTGGACGAGATCACCGAGCCCGAAGTGCGCAAGGAACTGGTGTGGCCGGACGAACCGGACGACCCTCGGCCGGAATCCGGCATCGCGGCGGTGCTCGAGTGTGCGCAGCGGGCGCCCTCGGGTGGTAACGCGCAGCCCTGGACCCTGCGCGCCGATTGGGCCGAGGTGACGATCACCCTTGCGCCCCAACACTCTTCGATGATGGACATCGGGTACCGGGGCAGCGCACTGGCGGTCGGTGCGGCGCTGTTCAACGCCCGTGTCGCGGCCGCCGCGCACGGTCTGCTCGGTGAGAGCGAACTGCGCACCGGCGATTCGGAACTGCTCACCGCCGTGCTGCGGTTGGGGTCGGGCACTGATCCCGAGCTGTCCGATAGCTACCCGGCGCTGCTCGCCAGGCACACCAATCGGGGCGGTGGGACCGGCGTGCCGATACCGGACGAGATATTGGACGGACTTCGCGAGGCCGTGACCCGGGCCGGCGCGACGCTCCACATGGTCACGGATCGGCGGCGAATCGACTCCGCCGCGCGGATCCTCGCCGAGTCCGAGCGGACCCGCTACCTGACGCCGGACATGCACCTTGAGATGACCTCCGAGCTGCGCTGGCCCGGTGATGATCTACGGACCGGGATGGATCTGCGCACGCTCGATCTCCAACCCGACGAGCTGGCCAAGCTCGAGATCGCCGTTCGTGCGGACGTGATGGCCCAGCTGCGGTCGTGGTCGGGTGGCACGGCGCTGGTGGAAGACGCGCTGGCGAAGGTGCAGACCAGTTCGGCCGTGGCAGCCCTGACCTTTCCGAAGCCGCCACTGGACCCGTCGGAACTCGCCGCGTACGCGCGTGCCGGCGAGGCGCTCCAGCGTCTCTGGATCGCCGCGGAACAGTACGGCCTCGCTGTTCAACCGGTTTCACCGGTGTTTCTTTATGCACGACGCCCCGAGGAACTACATACGGTTTCCCCGGAGTTCGCCGATACACTAACGTCACTTCAAGGCAGCTTCCTGGAGCTGTTGGAAGTGCCTGGGCACGAAACGATGGCGTTGGTACTGCGTCTCGGGTATGCGTCGGAGCCCGCGGTCCGCAGCAGGCGACGTCCAATACCGGGCGCTACCACGCGCGGCAAGTGAGATCGGAGAAGAAGTGCCTCGGCGAACGCTCGACTCATTGGTGACCCAGGTCGCCTCGGAGTTGATGGCGGTCGATGCGTCTACGATGGCGGCCGCGAGTGAACGGGTGCTGGCCTGGCTGGTGGAGCACTTCGATGTCGATTTCAGTTTTCTGCGCTTCACCGATGAGGCTCGGCTGGCATCGGTGCTCATTGCGGAGTGGCCGCATCGGGCGGTTCCGGAGACCGACGATCCACTGCAGGTGGCCAACCTCGACGACCCCACCGCGGCGCTGACCCGGTTCGGCGATACCACCGAACCGATCATCATCAGGCCCATCCCGGAATTCGCCGACTATCAGCGTCTGATCCAGCAGGCGGCCGGTATCGAAGCCGTCTCCGCCGCCGCGGTGCCGCTGGTGTCACGCGGCCAGGCGACGGGGCTGCTCGGCTTCATCAAAGAGGGCGACCGCGAGTGGAGCACTCGCGAACTCAATGTCCTCAAGGCGATCGCCGCGCTGTTCGCACAGTTGCAGGCGCGCGTGGTGGCCGAGGAACGGCTCAGATATATCGCCATGCACGACGATCTGACCGGACTGGCGAATCGGCGGGCGCTGCTCGAGCACATGGAGGAGCGGCTCAGACCTGGACGGCCGGGGCCGGTGGCGGCGTTCTTCCTGGATCTGGATCGGCTGAAGGCGCTCAACGACTTTCTCGGGCACACGGCCGGGGACAATTTCATCCGCACGCTCGCCAAGCGGTTGCGCGAGAATCTGGATCCGGGTGACGTGATCGCCCGGCTGGGTGGCGACGAGTTCGTGATCGTGCCGGCCAAGCCGATGGACGCGGCGGCGGCCGAGCGGGAGGCGAGCCGGATTCAGCAGCTCATCGCGCGGCGGGTGACGGTCGGCGAGGAGACGGTGAGCCGGGGCGCCAGCGTCGGCGTGGCGCTCGGTATTCCGGGCGAGACCACGGTCGCCGATGTGCTGCGGCGTGCGGATCACGCGCTGCTGTCGGCCAAGTCGAGCGGCGGCAACGGGGTCGCGGTGTTCACCGATGCCATGCGCGCGCAGTTCGAGCTGCAGGACGACGTGGAGCTGAATCTGCGCGGCGCGGTCGCGGACGGTTCGCTGGTGCTGCACTATCAGCCCGAGGTGGATCTGCGCACCGGCCGGGTGGTCGCGCTGGAGGCGCTGGTGCGCTGGCAGCATCCGACGCGCGGGCTGCTGCCGCCCGGTGCGTTCGTGGGTGTCGCGGAGGCCACCAATCTGGCGGGGGAGCTGGGTCGCTGGGTGATTCGCACGGCCGCCGAGCAGTTCGCGCAGTGGCGGCGGCGGGGGCTGGCGTCGAATGTGGTGATCCGGATCAATGTGTCTCCGGTGCAGCTGGTTTCGCTGGATTTCGTGGAGACCATCGAGGGGATCCTGCGGCGGTACGGCATCGACGGGTCGTCGGTGTGCCTGGAGATCACCGAACATGTTGTGGTGCAGGATCTTGCGCGCACGCAGGTGACCCTGCGCGGGTTGAAGCGGATGGGCGTGCAGATCGCCATCGACGACTTCGGGACGGGGTATTCCTCGCTGTCGCACCTGAAGGCGCTGCCGGTGGACGCGGTGAAGATCGACCGGGGTTTCGTGCAGCGGCTGGGCGCCAGCGCCGATGATCTGGCGATCGTGAAATCGATTGTGGGGCTGGCGGGTTCGTTCGGTCTCGGGGTGGTCGGCGAGGGTGTCGAGACCACCGTGGCGGCGCGCACCCTGGTGGCGCTGGGCTGCTACCGCGCGCAGGGCTTCCTGATCGCGCGGCCCATGCCGGGCGGGGAGGTCGAGGAGCATCTGGCGGCGGGGCGGATCGCGCTGGATCTGGACCTGCCCGGGACCAGCCGGTCGGTGCTGCCGGGGCCGTCCTGACTCACGGTCCGGCGATCCGGGGTCACGGTCCGGCGGTCCGGATGGGCACGACTCCCTAACGTCCCCGTACCGCGCGCGGAATCCCGGGCCGGGGTGCGTGCGCCCAGGAAAATAGGGGCGTAACGGGTACTCGCCCGACTCGCGAACAGGATTGTTCGCGTAGTAGCGTGCGGTCTGACAGGGCTGTCGAAGTGAGGGATGGATCGACGTGCGTGATCGTAGCCTGAGGGGCAAGAAGACTTTGATTACCGGCGCGGCGAGCGGCATCGGCCGGGCGACGGCACTGGCGGCGGCCCGCAGGGGCGCGCGGCTGGTGCTCACCGACGTCAATGCCGAGGGGCTGGACGCGACCGTCGAAACCATCCGTTCCACCGGCGGCATCGTCGAGGTCGCCACCGCCCTCGACATCAGCGACTACGACGCCGTCACCGCCTTCGCGGAGAAGGTGCACGAGGAGCTCGGCTCGCTGGACGTGGTGATGAACATCGCCGGTATCTCCACCTGGGGGACGGTGGAGAACCTCGAGCACCGCCACTGGAAACGCCTGGTCGATGTGAACCTCATGGGTCCCATCCATGTCATCGAGAACTTCGTGCCGCCCATGATCGAGGCGAAACGCGGTGGTGCGCTGGTCAATGTGTCCTCGGCCGCCGGTCTGATGGCCTTCCCCTGGCATGCCGCCTACAGCGCCAGCAAGTTCGGCCTGCGCGGCGTGTCGGAGGTGCTGCGCTTCGATCTGGCGCGCCACGACATCGACGTCCACCTGGTGGTGCCCGGCGCGGTCGACACGCCGCTGGTGCAGACCGTGGACATCGTCGGCGTGGATCGCGACGACCCGCGAATCCAGGCCTGGATCAAGCGCTTCCGCCACCACGCCAAGTCGCCCGACCAGGTGGCCGAGGCGATCCTGCGCGGTGTCGAGAAGGGCACCTACCTGATCCACACCCAGTTCGACATCCGGTTCGGCTACTGGTGGTCCCGCAAGTTCGCCTGGCCCTACGAGTTCGCCATGCGCCGCGCCAACGACCTGTTCACCTCGTTCCTGCCGCGCAAGTAGTCACGCCTGGTCGGGAGTGGGGGCGCAGACGGCCTTGGTGCAGTTCTCGGCGGCGTGGGTGTCCAGCACGCGCGCGCCGGGGCCCTCGTCGCCGAGGTGGTCGTGGGCATTGAAGATCTTGCAGACGCCCAGCGAGAGGCAGCCGCAGCCGATACAGCCGGTGAGGTTGTCGCGCAGCCGGATCAGCTGTTCGATGCGGTCGTCGAGGTCGGCGCGCCAGGTGGTGGAGAGGGTCTCCCAGTCGCGGCGGGTGGGGTTGCGGCCGTCGGGGAGGTTGTCGAGGGCGTGCCGGATCTCCGCCAGCGGAATGCCGACCCGCTGTGAGATGCGGATGAAGGCCACCCGGCGCAGGGTTTCCCGGGGGTAGCGGCGCTGATTCCCGCTGGTGCGGCGGGCCGTGATCAGGCCCTCTCGTTCGTAGAAATGCAAGGCGGACACCGAAACTCCGGCTCGCTGGGCGAGCTGACCGGGGGTCAGCTCCTTCGCCTGCCACGACGCGGTCTGCATACCTGAACATTACTCCAGGTTTTTCGCCGGTGCGACTCCAGGGTTCTCCCAGGGTGCGACTCGAGTCGCGAATTCCATGCCATCCGTGCCGTGGGGAACTACCGTCGTGTCATGGGAACAAAGGCCGCACCCACGGCGCGACCGTTTTCCGTGACCTCGGAGGTCGGCGCGCTGCGCACGGTGCTGTTACACCGGCCGGGCGACGAGCTGCGCCGGCTCACCCCGCGCAACAACGACCAGTTGCTCTTCGACGCCATTCCCTGGGTCGAGCGCGCCCAGCAGGAACACGACACCTTCGCCGAGGTGTTGCGCGGGCGTGGCGTGGAGGTGCTGCTGCTGGCCGATGTGTTGACCGAGACCATCCAGGTCAGCGGCGCCGCGCGGATACAGGGCATCTCGGGTGCGGTGGACGCGCGGCGGCTCGGGCACCTGCTCGCCGACGAGCTGGCCGCCCACCTGCGCGGGGTGCCCGCGCCGGAACTGGCGCAGATCCTCATGTCCGGCATGACATTCGACGAGCTGCCGTTCGGGGCGGATGCCACCTCACTGGTGCGGCGCATGCACCACGGGCACGACTTCGTCATCGACCCGCTGCCCAATCTGCTGTTCACCCGGGACTCCTCCTTCTGGATCGGGCCGCGGGTGGCCATCACCTCGCTGGCGCTGCCGGCCCGCGCCCGCGAAACCTCGCTCACCGACCTGATTTACGCGTTCCACCCCCGCTTCCTGGGCGTGCGGCGGGCCTACGAATCGCACACCGCGCCGATCGAGGGCGGCGACGTGCTGTTGCTCGCGCCGGGCGTGGTGGCGGTCGGGGTGGGGGAGCGCACCACGGCGGCGGGCGCGGAAGCCTTGGCGCGCAGCCTGTTCGAGGACGATCTGGCGCGCACCGTGCTCGTGGTGCCGATCGCCCAGACCCGGGCGACCATGCATCTCGACACCGTCTGCACCATGGTGGACGTCGACGCGGTGGTCATGTACCCGGCCATCCAGGATGAGTTGTGCGCCTTCACCATTCGCAAGCAGGAGGGGCACGGGGTGAGCATCTCCGGCCCGGATCCCTTCCTGCGCGTCGCGGCCGAGGCCATGGGCATCGGCAAGCTGCGGGTGGTCGACACCGGCCTGGACGGCGTCACCGCCGAGCGGGAGCAGTGGGACGACGGCAACAACACCCTCGCCCTGGCCCCCGGCGTGGTGGTCGCCTACGAGCGCAACGAGAACACCAATGCGCGGCTCGAAGACGCCGGAATCGAGGTGCTGCGCATCCCCGGCTCCGAGTTGGGTTCCGGCCGTGGCGGTCCGCGCTGCCTGTCCTGCCCGCTGTCGCGTGACGAGGTGTGATGAAGCCATGCTGGACATCCCGGTCGACCACCACTCGACGGTCCCGCCCTACGAGCAGCTGCGCCAGGGCATCATCGCCCGGGTCCGCTCCGGCGAACTGGCCGCCGGGACCAAGATTCCCACGGTCCGGGCGCTGGCGGCGACGCTGAAGCTGGCCCCGAACACCGTGGCCCGCGCCTACCGGGAGCTCGAGCAGGACGGCGTCCTCGAAACCCGCGGCCGCCTGGGCTCTTTCATCGCCTCCTCCGGCGACCCCACCCGCGACCTGGCCGGCCGCGCCGCCACCGAATACGTCGCGGTGATCCGCCGACTCGGCCTCGACGACGCGTCAGCCGTCCGCTATCTGCATGCGGCGCTCGGTGAAACTCCCACGGTCGGTTGACCCTTCGGGCTTTCAGCGCCAGCTCGGGAGCCAGAGGTGGTCGTGCCAGTTGCCC
Source organism: Nocardia sp. NPDC059236 (assembly GCF_042754085.1). Classification (NCBI taxonomy): domain Bacteria; kingdom Bacillati; phylum Actinomycetota; class Actinomycetes; order Mycobacteriales; family Nocardiaceae; genus Nocardia; species Nocardia sp. NPDC059236. The sequence goes on along the minus strand of NZ_JBHZAF010000003.1, from coordinate 155,962 downwards.
GGGGTGATGGCCTGTGCGGTCAGGATCGGCCAGAGCCAGATGAAATTGGCGATGACCAGGGCCAGGTAGAGGCTGACCAGTAGCAGACCCAGGCCTTGTCGCTCACTGAGCGGCGTGAAGTGTTGCCAGCCGGGGGCTCCCGACAGCCGTCGCCCGATGGGTGGGGCGTGGCCGAGGACGTCGCCGAGCGCCAGCGCCACACCCATGGCCAGGAACGGGGCCAGCGGCACCGCGTAGAAGTAGTACATCTGGCGGTCGAGGTCCAGGAACCAGGGCAGGATGCCCGCGCTGTAGCCGACCAGGACCGCCGCGTAGCGCCAGTCGCGGCGCACCGCGCTGCGCCACAGCGCCCACGCCAGCACGGGGAAGGCCACCCACCACAGCGCGGGGGTGCCGATCGCCATCACGGCCTTCACACAGGTGGGCTGGCCGCAGCCGGTCACATTGGTGTCGGCGTAGTAGTAGAGCATCGGCCGCAGGCCCATGGGCCAGGTCCACGGCTTGGATTCCCAGGGATGGTGATTGCCGGCGGAATTGGTGAGCTGCGAGTGGAAGGTGAGCACTTCGCCGCCGTAGTACCAGAGCCCGCGCAGTGCGCTCGGTACCCAGGAGAAGTCGCCGCCGCGTCCGACCTTCACCCCGACCGCGTACCGGTCGTAGCTGGTCTCGTTGGCGAACCAGCCCCAGAAGGAGGCCAGGTACACGAACACCGGGATGACGGCGAGCGCGTAGACGGTGGGCCCGAGATCCCGTCTGGCCACACCCCACCACGGCCGCTGCACCCGGTAGCCGCGGCGGGCCGAGAGATCGAAGGCCAGGGACAGCGCGGCGAAACCGATGATCCAGTACGCGCCGGACCATTTGGTGCCGCAGGCCAGCCCGAGCAGGACGCCCGCCCCGAAGCGCCACCAGCGCACCCCGAATCGCGGCCCGTACGGGCTGTCGTCGATGCGGCCCTGCGCGGCCACCAGCGCGATGCGCGCCCGGATGTCGTCGCGGTCCACCACCAGGCAGCCGAAAGCCGCTGTCACGAACAGGGCTTGGAAGATGTCGAGCATCCCGATGCGGGAGGACACGAAGGTGAGCCCGTCGCAGATGATCAGAATGCCCGCGAACGCGCCGATCAGCGTGGACCGGGTCATCCGCCGGACGATGCGGATCACCAGCAGCACGATCAGCGTTCCGGAGACGGCCGCGGTGAACCGCCATCCCCAGGGGGAGTAGCCGAAGATGGCCTCGCCCAGCGCGATCATCTGCTTGCCCACCGGCGGGTGCACCACCAGCCCGTAGCCCGGGTTGTCCTCCACGCCGCCGCCGGTGAGCACCTGCCAGCCCTGCGGCGCGTAGTGCTTCTCGTCGAAGACGGGCGTGTGCAGATCGGTCGGATAGTTCAGGAACAGGAACCGGGTGATGGCGGCGATGGCTGTGAGGAACAGCGTGACCACCCACCCCCGAGCCCAGTCCGTGGGCCCGAAATCGGGTGAGGGCACCAGCGGAGCCGGACTCGACAGCGCCGCCGTCTCCGCCCCCACCGCTGCCGGTCGCACGTCTGTCACCTGGGTCACGCCGTCGATCGTAAGCGGTACCCGCCCCCGAGTCCCGCCGCGGTGAGGATGGAGGTTGGCGGTGCCGGTCGATCGCATCGATAGAGTCGGGGGCGAGTTGGCGGACCTTGCGAGGAATAGGAGCACCATGAGCGCGGAGCCGAGTGCCGGCGGACGGCTGGTCTTGGCGGCCACTCCCATGGGCGATATCGGGGATGCCTCGCAGCGGCTGCGGGACGCGCTGGCGACCGCCGAGGTGGTGGCCGCCGAGGACACGCGCCGGACCCGGTCACTGGCCAAGGCCCTGGACATCGAGATCACCGGCCGGGTGGTGAGCTTCTACGACCACGTGGAGACCGCGCGGATCCCGATGCTGCTCGAGGAGATCGAGTCCGGTCGTACCGTGCTGCTCGTCACCGATGCCGGGATGCCGTCGGTGAGCGATCCGGGCTATCGGATGGTGGCGGCCTGCGTGGAGCGCGGCCTCCCGATCACCTGCCTGCCGGGCCCGTCCGCGGTGACCACCGCGCTCGCGCTGTCCGGCCTCCCGGTCGAGCGGTTCTGTTTCGACGGCTTCCCGCCCCGCAAGTCCGGTCAGCGCAAGGAGTGGCTGCGGACCCTCACCGCGGAGCCGCGGGCCGTTGTGTTCTTCGAGGCCCCGCACCGTCTTGCGGACTGCCTGGCCGATGCCGTCGAGGTGCTCGGCCCGGAGCGCCGCGCGGCGGTGTGCCGCGAGCTCACCAAGACCTACGAGGAGGTCGTGCGCGGCACGCTGGCCGAGCTGGCCGCGTGGGCGGTCGAGGGCGCGCGGGGGGAGATCACCGTGGTTCTCGAGGGCGCGCAACCGGTTTCCGCCGAGCCCGCCGACCTGGTGGGCCAGGTGGAGGCGCTGATCGGCTCCGGGCTGCGGCTCAAGGACGCATGCGCCGAGGTCTCCGCGGCCACGGGGGCCTCGCGCCGCGAACTCTACGACGCGGTGCTCGCCGCCCGGGCCGCCGAGTAGCCGGGTAAGACTCGGGACTGGCTCTCGAGTCTGATATTGCGGTGCGGGAATCACTCTCGGGTGTGAGGACCGTCGAGAATCGCGGTGCGACCATCGCGGGGTGATCTCGAATGAGGTGCGGCGGTCGGGAAGTATCGGCGCGATGGTCGGCACCTACGTGTTGCTGGCGTTTCTGGCGTCCGGAGTTCTGCTTGTGGTGCAGGCGAATTCGGGGATCGACCCGGCGGCGCTGTCGTTGACGCAATTCGGGCCCGCGGTGGCGGTGGGGGTGGTGGCCCTGGTGTGGCGGCAGCGCCTGGCCGCCCTGCTGCCCGCGCCGGCGTCGTGGGACGTGGTGCGCGGACATGGTGTGGCGGTGGTGGTTTCGTGTGCGGCCACCGCCTGTTGACCGCCGCGATGGCCTCCGACTCGATGAACCTGCGCGGTCCGGTGGCGGTGGGTGGGGTGCCCTTCGCGGTGTTCGTGCTGCTCCAGCTGGTCGGTGCGGCGGGGGAGGAGGCGGGCTGGCGCGGATTCCTGCAGCCGGTGCTGGAGTCGCGGTATGCCCGGCCGGTGGCGATCGGGATCACCGGGGTGGTCTGGGCGGTGTGGCATGTGCAGGCGTTCGCGGCGGGACCGGCGGTGGCCGCGGCGTTTCTGGCGGCTGTCCTCGGATTCGCCTGTGTGCTGGGGTTTCTCGCGGTCGGCAGTTACCCGCAGCGGGTGCTGATCGGCACCGTCGGGCACTGGCTGATCAATGTGGCGCTGTACTTGGTGATGGGTGACGACACGCTGGGCCTGCCGCAGCTGTACTACTACGCTGCGGCGGCACTGATCGTCGGTGCGGCCGTGTGGATTTCGCGCCGGGGAGCGAGTGTCCGCGCGGCCGGATGATCGGCGGGCGCGGCCGAGGTTTGTGCACTCCGAGTGCATGCAGCGGCTGGGGTGGCCGATGGCGGGACCCGTCAACCCGGCCGCTGTTAGAGTCCCCGATCATGGTGCACGAAACCGATGTCCCGGCAGGCGAATTGGCGATCGAGCCGTTCGTGCTGACCGATGACTTCTATCAGCACCCGCACGCCGCATACGACCTGCTGCGTGCGCGCGGGCCCGCGCATTTCGTGCGTTTCCCGGACGGCGGCACCGGCTGGCTGATCACCGACTACGAGGCGGCCAAGGCGGCTTTCCTGGACCCGGCCATCAGCAAGGCCCTCAAATCCGAGGGCGCGCGCACGGCCCTGGCGGGTGATGGCGCGGGCGCCCAGGCGGCCGGCGCCATGTTCGGCGACATGATGCTCTTCTACGACCCGCCGGAGCACACCCGCTTGCGCACCCTGGTGAACCGGGCCTTCAGCGGCCGTGCCGTGCGCGAATTGACCCCGCGCATCACCGAATTGGCCGACGCCCTGCTCGCCGACCTGGCCGCCGACGCCGCCGTCGATCAGGATCTGCTGGACCGCTACGCCTTCCCGCTGCCCATGCTGGTCATCTGCGAACTGCTGGGTGTGCCCCACGCGGATCGCGACGACTTCCGCGCCTGGTCCACCACCCTGGTCTCCAATGACGAGACCGTCGAGGCCCGCGGGGCCGCGGTGCAGCGGTTCCTCGCCTACATCGATCAGCTCATCAACGCCAAGCGCGACGAGCCCGCCGATGACCTGCTCTCCGAACTCATCTCGGCCGGCGAGGACGGCGACCGGCTCTCGCACCGCGAGCTGATCAGCATGGTGTTCCTGCTGCTGGTCGCGGGTTTCGAGACCACCGTGAACCTCATCTCGAACGCGGTCGCGATCCTGCTGACGGACAAGGACGTCCGGACCGCACTGGCCGAAACCCCGGATCGGGTACCAGATTTCGTGGAGGAGGTGCTGCGCTACGAGTCGCCGGCGAGTGAGGCCACCTTCCGCTACACCACCGTCGCGGTCACCCTGGGCGGCGTCGAAATCCCCGCCGGACAGCGCCTGCTGGTGTCCATGGCCGCCGCCGACCGCGACCCGGCCCGCTTCGCCGATCCGCACCGCGTGGACCTGGACCGCGCCGACAAGAACCACCTCGCCTTCGGCCACGGCGTCCACCGCTGTGTCGGTGCGCCCCTGGCGCGCATGGAGGGCGGGATCGCGCTGAGCCGATTGCTGGCGGCCTACCCGGATCTGGAATTGGCCGCCGGGGCGGAACTGACCTGGCGCAAATCCCTGATCGTGCGAGGTCTCACCGCCCTGCCGGTGCGGCTCCGCCCCTGAACCGGGCGTCGGCCCGTCGAGATGTGCGCACGACGAAGGGGGTTGTGCGCCCATCTCCGCGGGCAGACGCGCGCCGGCCGAATCGGTTTCCGCCGGTGGCGGGTCCGGCCCGGTTCACGGGGCCGGTTTCTGGAGGAAGTCGCCGACCTGCCCGACGGCCTCGGCCGCTTCCGGATGGAAGGACCAGTAGATCTGGAAGGCGTGCCCGTCGACCGGGTAGCTGTCGTGCCGGACCGCGACATCGGCAGCTCGCAGCCGCTCGACGAGCGCATTCGTATTCCGCCCGAGGCTGTCGAACTCACCGGATTGCACCAGGGTCGGCGGTAGGCCGGTGAGATCGGCGCACATGGGGTTGGCCTCCGGATCGCTCACCGGGCGGCCCGCCAGGTAGGCGGTCTGGAAGCGCAGGTGCTGTTCGACATCGGCGGGCGGGTTGTCGGCGGGGGCGTAGAAGTCGACGGCAGGGCACAGCAGCACGGTCGCCCGCGGCATGGGCAGGCCGCAGTCGCGGGCGTGCAGCAGCGCCGACAGGATCAGCATGGCCCCGGTCGAATCACCCACCAGCGCAATACTTTCCGGTGGCTTACCGCACTCCAGCAGCCAGCGGTAGGCGGTGCACACATCGTCGCGGGCGGCCGGGAAGGGGTGTTCCGGGGCGAGCCGGTATTCGGGCACGAGTACCCGGGTGCGCCCGGCCTCGGCGACCGCGCCCGCCATGCCGCGATACCCGTAGGCCGAGCCCATCATGAAGCCGCCGCCGTGCGCGTAGACGGCGACGGTCTCGGAGTCCTCGGGGCGCGCGAGCTGGATGCCGGGCACCCCGCCGGCGTTCACCGGCTCCAGCAGCACGCCCTCCGGGATGGGGAACTGTGCGTGCATGAGTTCGAAGGCCGACCGCATGGGCGCCAGGTCGCCGTTGAAGGTCTCCTCCACCGGACTCCACAGCCGGTCCATACGGGCCGAGAGCTCGCCGCCCGCCGCGCGGGCCGCCGTCAGGGCGCTGTCCAGGCCGGCGAGCACGTCACGGGTTCGATCCAGCAGCGCCGTGCCCGCGGGAGTGAGGCCCACGCTGCGGGTATTGCGATGGAAGAGGTCGCAGCCCACCAGCTTTTCCAGTGACCGGATGGTCCGGCTGAGCGCGGGCTGGGTGACGTAGAGCCGCTGCGCCGCGCGGCCGAAGTTCAATTCCTCGGCGACCGCGACGAAGGCGCGCAGGTGCCGGAGTTCCACGCCCTCGGGGGTCCGAGGCAGCGGCTCGACCATGCGCTCGAGTATGCCCGCCCCGCATTCATTCCGCTGCGGCATCGCTGTCTTGCGAACCCGGCAATTCCTTGGGCTTTCCGAAACTGCGACCGTGGACGCATGGGAAAAATTGTTGCAGGGCAGTACCTTTCACTGGACGGCGTGACCGAGAGCGGCTGGACCGGTCTCGCCCCGTCGATCTCACCGACCGATCCGCACACCGGGCCGTATTTCAACGACGCCGAGGTGCAGCAGGCCGTGGGCGCCATCATGGCGGGCAATGACGCCATGCTCCTGGGCCGCACCACCTACGAGGGCCTGAAACCCTTCTTCACCAGCCAGTCCGGCCCGTACTTCGACGCCGTCAACGCCATGTCCAAGTACGTGGTGTCCACGACGCTGGAGTCCACCGACTGGGCCAACACCACCATCCTGCGCGACAACCTGGCCAAGGAGATCGGCGCGCTCAAGGACCGGCATCAGCACATCGGCATCGGCGGCAGCGGCACCCTGGTGCGCTACCTGATCGCCGAGAACCTCCTCGATGAGCTGCACCTGCTGGTGTTTCCGCTGATCCTGGGCGGCCCGGGCGCGCGATTCTTCACCCCGGACCAGATGCCGGCCACCTTCACGCTCACCGACTGCCGTCCCCTGGACTGCGGTGTGGTGAACCTGGTCTACAGCCGGCAGGAGGCCGCGGCATGAGCCGCCGCATCACCGCCAACGTCTACCTCTCCCTCGACGGCGTGGTGGAAGCTCCGGAGAACTGGCACTTTCCGTACCACGACGACGCGACCCAGGAAGCGGTGATGGCGGGCCTGCGCGCCGCCGACACCCTGCTGCTGGGCCGCAAGACCTACGACATCTTCGCCGCCGCGTGGCCGGACCGGGAAGGCGAGATGGCCGACTGGTTCAACCTGACGCCGAGACTCGTGGTGTCGTCGACGCTTCGGGATCCGGGGTGGAAGTACACCACCGTGCTCGCCCCCGACCGGCTCGTCGAGGAGCTCACCGAGCTCAAGGAACAGCCGGGCCTCGCAATCGCCGTGCACGGCAGCATCACCCTGGTGCGGACGCTGCTCGAGCACGGGCTGCTGGACGACCTCGTCGTCATGCTGCACCCCATCGTCGTGGGCTCGGGCGAACGGATGTTCCCCGGCAACGGCCCCCGGCTCCCGTTACGACTCACCGCCGCGACCACTTTCGGCAGCGGCATCCAGGCCCTCACCTACACCAAGGACAACTGATGGAACCCACCAAAGGCTTCGTGGACTCCAAGGACGGCACCCGCATCGCCTACACCCGATACGGTTCGGGCCCGGCGGTCGTGCTCATCGACGGCGCGCTCGCCGCCCAGGAGTTCGGCCCCAACAAGTCACTCGCCGAGGCGCTTTCGAGCCGCTACACCGTCTACACCTACGACCGGCGCGGCCGGGGCGAGAGCGGCGACAACCTGCCGGTCGACATCGAGCGCGAATTCGAGGATCTCGACGCGGTCATCGACCTGGCCGGGGGACCGGTGATGCTGTATGCCATCTCGTCGGGCGGCGGCCTGGTCCTGGACTACCTGCGCAGCGGCCGCACGGTGCGCAAGGTCGCCCTCTACGAGGTGCCGTTCGTGGTCGACGACAACACCCGCCCGCCGGCCCCGGCCGACTATGTCGAGCACCTGACTTCCCTGCTGGCCCAGGGCAAGAACGGTGATGCGGTCAAATACTTCATGCGAGCGGGAGTGCATCTGCCCGCCCTCATGGTGGCCGCGTTCCCGCTCTTCCCGGGCTGGAGTCACCTCAAGACGGTGGCTCCGACCATGGCCTACGACATCCAGTACGTCCAAGCGTTCCAACGGGGCCGCAAGCTTCCGGCCGATCGCTGGGCCGGGCTCGATCTGCCGGTCACCGTGATCGCGGGCAGCAAGAGCCCCGCCTGGATGCGCAATGCCAATGCCGCGCTGGCCCAGGCGATTCCGGGTGCCTCGCACCGGGTTCTGCCCGGCCAGACTCACCTGGTCAAGGCGCCCGTGCTGGCACCCGCGCTGATCGAATTCTTCGGCTGAACCTTTCTCCGATTACCCGGGGCCCACCAGTTGGCGGGCCCCATCAGCTTGACCAGGGCCGGAACCAGCAGCATGCGCACCAGGGTGGCGTCGATGACGAGCGCGATCACCATGCCCAGACCGAGGAAACGCATGGGCGTGAGCGGAGAGAGCGTGAACGCCCCGGTGATGAGCACGAGCAGCGTTGCGGCGGCGGTGATCACGCGGGCGGTCTGGACGGTGCCGATGCGGACCGATTCCTCGGTGTCGGCACCGGCGTTGTGGGCCTCCACCATTCGCGAGAGCAGGAACACCTCGTAGTCGGTGGACAGCCCGAAGACCACGGCGATGATGAGCACCATCATGCCCGCCGACAGTGGCCCGACGCTGATGTGCAGTGCACCCGCCAGGTGGCCCTGATCGAAGATCCAGGTCAGCACCCCGAAGGTGGCCGTCAGGCTCAGGAACGCCATGAGCACTGCCTTGAGCGGCAACACAATCGAGCGGAAGGCCAGTGCCAGCATGAGCAGGGTCACCGCCACCATGACCACGATCATGAGCGGCAACCGGTCCAGGACGGCGGCGATGCTGTCGACGGTGCTGGCGCTCTCGCCGCCGACCCGCAGGTCGAGTCCGTCCAGGCGCAGGTCACGCAGGTCGCGCACGACGTCCTGGGCCCGCGGCGAGCGGTCCGGAGCGGCCAGCGCCGCGTGGATGACGGTGGTGTTGTCGCGGGTGTCCAGCGCGGTCGCCTGGCGCACGCCCTGGACGCCGCTGATCTCTCGCAGGGCGGTGCTGATGGCGGTCGGAGTGGGTGCGCTGCCGTCGGTTTCGCGCAGCAGGATGGTCGCGCCACTGTTGGCGGCCGGGAAATGCGCGCTCAATTCCTCCACGGCGGCGCGGGTTTCATTACCGGCGGGCAGTGCGGTGTGGTCGACATCGCCGAGTCGGACGCCGGACAGCGGTGCGGCGAGGACCAGCAGGATCGCACCGACCGCGATGGCGACCGTGCCCGGCCGGCGCATGACGGCGGTGACGACCCGTCCCCAGAATCGTTGCGCCCGTTCCTCCGAGCGCTCGAAGGCGTCCGCGCGCCAGCTCCACTTGCCGATGCGCGAGCCCAGCAGGGTGAGGATCGCAGGCAGCGCGGTCACCGACAGCAGCGCGGCCAGCCCGACCGCGGCGATGGCCCCGATGCCGAGTGAGCGCAGCACGGCCAGCGGGAACACGAAGGTGCCCGCGAACGCGCACATGAGCAGCAGCGCCGAGAACAGCACGGTGCGCCCGGCGGTCCGCAGGGTGCGGGTCACCGCCTCCTCGGTCGAGCGCCCCTGCCCCAGCTCCTCGCGGAACCGTCCGACGATGAAAAGCCCGTAGTCGATGGCCAATCCGAGCCCCAGCAGCGACACCACATTCATGGCGAACACGCTGACCTCGGTCATCCGCGCGATGATCCCGACCGCGCCCAGCGCCCCCACCACCGCCAGCGTGCCGATGAGTACCGGCAGCGCGGCGGCCACCACCCCGCCGAATACCAGCACCAGCACGATCGCGGTCAGCGGGATCGAAATCGATTCGGCCAGTACCAGATCGTGCCGCGACTGATCGCTGATGGTGTCGGCGAGCGCGCTGTATCCGGTCAGCTTGGTGTCGATTCCCGGAATACGCAGTGCGGCGGCAATTTTCGGATACTCCGCGACCCGCTGATTGTCGTTCCCCGCGGAGAACACGACCGCTACCGCCTGCCGTCCATCGGACGATCGGAGGTACTGCGATCGCGGACTGTTCCAATAACTTTCGACCGGCCGATCCAACAGCGCCGGATCGATCTTGCCGATCGCCTCGGTCACTCTCGGCCCGATATCGGCCAGCGACTGCCCCTCGGGCGCGGTGTAGATCGCGATGACATCCGGGTTCTGCGGCCCCAGGCGTTCGGTCACCCAGGCATCCACCGCCGCGGATTCACCATCGGGCACCACGAATCCCGCCGAGCTCACCCGCTGCTGCAGCCCGGCCGCGAACAGCCCGCAGGCCAGTGCGAACAGCACCGCGACCACCAGCACGGTCTTGGGCCGCGCCACCACGACCCGAGCCCAGGCGGCCATGAGGCCATCTGATTCCGCGGTCTCGGTGACCTCGGCGGGACTGTCGACGACGGTCATGGGGCGCTCCGATCCTTGTGTGCGAGTGGCCTATTGCCGCGGCCGGGCTCGGGTCGAGAGGAGAGTCAGGCGGTCGCGTCCGAATTCGTGGGCGTCAGTTCGCTTTCCAGCGTGCGGACGATGCGGTCCAGCAGGGCGTCCAGGCGTTCCGGAATGCCGCGTCCGTTGCGGACGGAGACGGTCAGCTCGGTGCGTCCGCCGCATTCGGTCATGCCCATGAGCAGCGGCATGGCGACGCTGTGCTGCGGCATGACCTTGATGGCGGTGGGGGCGAATCCGGGGACCGCGAGTGCGTCGAGGTCGTAGCGGCCCATGTGGGAGACGGTGGCGGAGGCCAGGTTCCGGCCGGTACGCGAGCCGAGCAGGTTCAGCGTGCGCAGCAGCCCGCGCCCCGCCGCCTGCGGCAGGTATTTCAGCCCGCCGTTGTCCATCTGGTTGAGCTCGCGGTTCTCCTTCAGGCCCGCGCGCTTGATCTCGTTGAACTGCTTCCAGTCCATGCCCGGCCGCACGTCCAGGAACAGCGGCAGCGCGAGGTTCGCGGTGGACCGCAGTTCCGGGTCGTGGCGGCGGATGTCGACCGGAATCATGATGCGCGAGATCGGCCCGCCCTCCTCGGCGAGCAGCGCCGCCACCCGCATGAGCGCGCCCGGCCCGGTCGCGTGAATGGTGCGGGTACGCAACAGATGCCGGGGTTCGCCCGGGTCCTGCCGCCCGTGCCCGACCGCCGAGCGGAAGCGCGGCAGCATGAGCGTGGGCCGCCCGGGCGCGCCGATCTTGCGCACCAGTTCGGCGTCGGCGATCGGATCGGGCGCACCGACGGGTTCCTCACCGCGCAGCACCCGCAGCACATCGGTGGCCCACATGACCATGCCCATGCCGTCCATGACGCCGTGGAAGACCCGGAACACCAGGGTGGTCGGCCCCTGCTCGCCCTCGGGTAGGTCGGCCGTGAGCAGCAGTACCTCCACGGTGGCGTCCGGTGTCGGACCGATCGGGCTGGTGAGCACCGGATCCGCCTCCAGCGCCGGATATTCCAGCACGTGGTCCACCACCCGCACGCTCGGCGCGACCCCGCTGTCCACCCACTGCTTGCCGTCGCGGACCAGCCGCGCACCGGGATTGGCGTCGGCGGCGGTGGCGACCGCGCGCCGCAGCGCCTCCGGATCGATGCTGCCCTGGCCCTCCACCACCAGCTGCATCAGGAACGGCGGCGCGAGATCCCGCATAGGGAAGTAGATGAGCTCGGTGGGGGAGATGGGACGGCGGAACATGTGTGTACCCCTGCCTAGATCTTCTCGGTCAATGCCACGATGCCGCCCTGGGTTTCGAGCCAGGCCAGGAACTCGGTCAGCCCGGTCTCGCGGTCCACGATCGGCTGGTAGCCGAAATCCCGGGTGGCGGCCGAGGTGTCGTAGGTGGCGGTGCGGGTCATCAGCGCCACCACGTACCGCGTCAGCGGCGGCGACCACCGGGTGGCGACGAACGGCAGGCGCCAGACGGTTTCGATGGCGGCCACCGCGGCGGTGAGCACCCGCGGATTCGGCTGCCGGGTCGGCTTCGGATAGCCGAGGCCGGTGGCCACCTCGCCGAGGAAGCCCCACACGTCGGTCTGCTCGGCGTCGGCGATGAAATACGCCTTGCCGCCGACCTGCTCGGAGCGGGCCGCCAGAACGGCCGCCTCCGCGATGTTCTCCACATGGCACAGCGAGGCCATCACCTGCTTGCCGTAGGACAGGTCCGGCAGCGTGCCCGCGGCCGCCCGCCCGAGCAGCCGCACGATCGGCCCGGACCGGTCGCCGGCGCCCCAGATGGCGCGGGGCCGCAGTGCGCAGGCCGTGAATTCGGCGGTGTTGGCAGCCAATACGGCTCGTTCGGCCGCGGCCTTGGTCTCCGAGTACACGTTCAGGTAGCGGCTCGGGTACGGCACCGATTCGTCGATGTCCACCTGATCGCCGCCGTCGCGGTCCATGAGTGCGCTGGGGCTGGAGATGAACACGAACCGCGAGGCCCCATTGCGCTTGGCGGCGCGCAGCAGATTCTCGGTGGCCGTGACGTTCTCGGCCACGAACTGCGCCCGGGTGCCGCGGTCGTCGACCCGCGCCGCGCTGTGGAACACCACGTCCACGCCCTTGGTGGCGCGTTCGAGCGACACCTGATCGGTGAGATCGCCGGTGATGATCTCGATCTCGTCGATGACCTCGTACAGGTCACGCAGATTGCTGGTGGGCCGGGCCAGGATGGCCACCTCGAAGCCGCCGTCCCGGAGGAGGCGGCGCACGATCGCCCCGCCCAGGAACCCGGATGCCCCGGTTACCAGTGCCTTCACGCTCTATCCTCTCCGCATGATCGGGGGCGCTGCGTGCTTACGCAGGCAAGCGCTGGGTGGTGGAGCGGCTCCTCCGCGCCTGACCCGTTCATGCGGCCTCCTGTGTCTTCCACCAGGTGATTCCGAAGATCTGGGTCATGGCCGCCGTCTTGACCGGCGAGTGCTCGGTACCCGCGGTCGCCTTCAGCGCGGCCGGGATCTGGGCCGCGTGCACCACGATGCTGAGGAAGGCGTCGATCCAGAACACCGCCCGCAGCAGCCGGCTGGCGGGGGCGCGATCGCCCGCCGCCAGCAGCAGCCCGAGGGCCAGGTAGAGCCATCCCAGTACCGGAATCGCCCGCAGCACAGTCACCTTCATCGTCCGTCGTCCCTTCCGAGCTGCTCCGCCGCCCAGACCGCGAGTTGTTCGCGGCCGATCTTGGCATTGTGTCGGATATCGACCGGGAACTTCGGATGGAACAGGAACGTGGAAACCGGTGCGGTGACATCGAATTCGCCGGCCCGCTGCCGCAACTGCGCCGTCAGCGCCGCGGTGTCCGTGCCGGGCGCGGCCTCCACGCAGAGCACCGGCAGCTGCGCGCCGCGGGTGCCCACGCCGACCAGCGCGGTGCGGACCACCCCGGGCAGTATGTTGAAGACCTGCTCCACCTGCACGGAGAACATGGGTCCGGCGGCGGTGTGCACGCGCTGACTCTTGCGGCCGCAGAACCAGATCCGGCCCTCGCCGTCGATCCAGGCCAGGTCGCCGGTGCGATGCCACACCGTGTCGTCCTCGTGGATCTTGCCCGCCAGATTCGCCGACTCCGGCCAGTAGTAGCGGGTGCTCACGTTCGGTCCCGACACCACCAGCTCGCCGATGCCACGGGTGGCGACCAGCTCGGATTCGCGGGCCTCGGCCTGCGCCCAGGTCGGGATGGGATCGTCGGTGATGGCGACCAGCCGGGCCCGCACACCCTCGGCGGGCCGCCCGACACAGGTGCCGTCGCCCAGGTGCGCGCGCTCCGCCAGACCGCCCAGCAGTTCCCGGGATTCGATGGTGGACATGGGCAGCGCCTCGGTGGAGCCGTACCCGGCGTACACCTCGGCGTCCTCGGCCAGCACCTGCCGCAGCCCAGCGATGCACCAGTCCGGGACGGGCGCGCCGCCGGAATAGATGCTGTGCAGGGTCGGCACCGGCGTCTTGTGCGTCTCCAGGTGCCGCAGCAGCGGAATCAGCACGGCCGGGGAGGCGAACATGGTCTTCACGCCGAACCGGTTGAGGGCGTCGACCACGTGCGCCGGATCGGTGGAGCCGACCTTGCTCGGCACCAGCGGCAGTAGTACGCACCGTGATCCGAGCAGCATGTCGAGAATGCCCACCAGCGGCAGCGTGATCAGCGAGGTGCCCGGTTCCACCCGGCCGCGCGCGGCGTGCACCTGCTCGACCATGGCGCTGAGATTGCCGTGCGTCATCTCCACGGCCTTGGCGGGCCCGGTGCTGCCGGTGGTGTAGGCGATGAGCAGCACCTCGTCCGCCGGCGCCGGCACCCGCTCGCGCAGGGTGAAGGCGTCGAACGGGGCCCGGTGCTCGCCGGCGGTCCGCCGCTCGGCGCGGGCGGCCAGCAGTTCCTCCAGTCGCGCCGCGACTTTCGCGCCGACCGGACCGGCCGCGCCGTCGGCGCGGAACCTGTTGCCGAGCCGGCCCGCGGTCACCGGCGCGCCCCAGCTGCGCAGGGTCGGCCCGCTCCAGAACCACCGCGGGCCGACGGTGAGAGTCACCCGCACGTCCCGGAAGTATTTGCCGAACAGCACTCGTGCCGCGTGCGCCTGCGGAATGCCGATGAACGCCTCGGCATTCGCGGCGCGCAGGCAGTTGAGCATCTTGCGCAGGCCCATGCCCGGATCGATGACCACCGGGATGGCGCCGATCTTCAACAGCCCCAGCATGATCGCGTACAGCTCCGGGCTGGGCAGCACCAGCACGATGGTGCGGGTGCCGCGGCCCACACCCGCCGCGGCCAGGTGCAGGCCGATGGTGTCGGACCACTCGTCGAGCTCACGGTAGGTGAGGTGGCGGTAGTCCGGGAGGCCGGAGGCGGTCTTCCCCGCGGGGTAGATCACCGCCTCACGGTCCGGATCGGCGGCCACCACCGCTCGGAAGCGGTCGATGGCCTGCCAATAGGTCGCGGTGGTCACGCCGCGGCTCCGGCGAGGGCCGGGAGCCGGTAGACGACCGCGGCGGCCGAGGGGCCCGCACCGGCCGCCACGAACAGCACATCACGGTAGCCGGCCAGCGAATCCGCCTGGGCGGCCGCGTGATACGCCAGGGTGAGCGCGGCCGTGTGCGGGTCACCGTCGGTCAGGTCCGGGGTGAACACCGCGTCCGCGGCGATGCCGAGTTCGGCGGCCAGCCGGGCCGGGAAGTCGGCGCTCGGGGTGGCGGCGATGAGCGCCGTGGTGGTCTCGTCGACCGCACTGTCCGACAGCGCGGCGCGCGCGGCCTCGGCGGCGGTGGCCAGCAGCCGGTCCAGGTAGTCGGGTTCGCGCTCGACCGTCATGATGCCGCGGCCGCGATCGCCCATGGTCTCGGTGTCCACGTAGGACTCCAGGCCCGGAGCGCCCGCGGCGGCACGGGTGTGCACCCGGCCGAAGCCCTCGGGCTCGCCGGTCTGCTCCAGCAGCAGCGCCGCACCCGCGGTGGCGTAGGGGAATTCGTCGTCGGCGGCGGAGCGCGTCAGCGACGGGTGGGTGTCACCCGACACCACCAGCACGTGCTCGGCGCTGCCGGTGGCCAGCACCGCCTGCGCCACCTGCACGGCATTGAGCACGCCGGTGCCGGCGTTCATGAGGTCGAAGGAGAACGACCGCGGGTCCTCCTTCACGTAGTCGAGCCCGATGCCCGCGGCCTTCTGGATCAAGGCCGACACGGCCGGCTCGACGGTATTGCTGTCGCGGAAGATACCCGCGTTGATCATGACCCCGACCTGCCCGGGCTCGATGCCCGCGCTCTCCATGGCCCGCCGCGCGGCCCGGCCGCTGAGTTCGACGATGCTGAAAGTGTCGGTGTCCCGGCTGATTCCGGTGGACTTGATGCGCACACCCATGGCAGTACCTCAGACCTTCAGCGACGAGATGGTGGTGGACAGGAAGCCGCCGACGACGCCGGAGGCCGCCGGAATCATCAGGATCTTCGACCCGGCCGCCAGGTTCTGCTGGCTGAGCTGATCGTGCAGCACGATGAAATGCGAAGTGCTGGAGGTGTTTCCGTACTTCTCGATGACATTCAGGTCCGGCGGCATGGGGTGGCCGAACTCGCGCTCGGCGATCGCGTTCATGAACGGGATCGCGGCCGCGCCGAACTGGTGGTGGATGATGTAGTCGAAACCCTCGTCGGCGAAGGTGATCCCGTTCGCCTCCATGAAGTTGCGCTGGGTGTCGGTCCACAGCAGGAACCGCGCCTCGTTGTGCATCTTCCGGTTGTCGGTATAGAGCGCCACGCCATTGGACTTGTCGCTGGGCATGCCCAGGCACAGGTGCGAGAACTCCGAGGCGGTGGTGAGCTCGATGTAGTGGATCTTGTCGTTGTCGTCCACGGCCTCGTCGAGCACCACGGCCGCACCGGAATCGCCGACGGTCAGCGATGCGAATTGCAGATCGTATTTACTGGAAATCTCGTTCACGGCCGTTTCGGCAATAGGCGTAATGGCCTCGCCGCTGACCACGATGCCGCGTTTCACGGCGCCACTGCGAATCATTCGATCGAGAATGTAGACGCCACTCATCATGCCCGCGCAGGCATTCGAGAGATCGAAGGCGATGACATCCTCGCGAGCGCCGATGGCGCGGCCGATGGCACCGGCGAAGGACGGCTCCATGTACATCTTGGTGCCCTCCTTACTGCGCGTGATGGAGGTCGAGATGATGATGTCGAGATCGCCTGCGGCATAGGATGACCTGGACAGACAGTCCTCGACGGCCTTCATGGCCAGGGCGAAGGAGTCCTCGAGCGTCTCCGGGCGGGTGTCGCGGAAACGGCGTTCCTTGACGCCCGTGATTCGTTCGAGATCGAACTCCGGGACCTCCTTCAATTGTGAGAGCAGTTCGGCTGTGGTAACACGCTTCTCGGGCAGATAGGCGCCGATGGACTCGAATCGAGATTGCGGCACAGGGGACTCCTGAAACTGGGAGGCTCAAACCTCGTGGAAGAGAGTGAAATGTGTGTTCGTCAAGCTCGGATGAACTGAGGCTACCCGAGAGTAACTAGCTTGGGGAACTGAAGCGTTCCGTGTGGCTGTCTGAGACGAAACGTGAACGTACGCTTAGTGTTACGTGCGGTGCCGCAAAACTTCCGCACCCAGCCTGGCCGCCCGCGGCCTGGCTGAAGTGGGGGTTCACCGAAAGCTGGGCGCTGTGGTCACCGCCTGGCAATCCTCCGTTATGTGTCATCGGTATGGCCCGAGGATGACGAACCGAGCTTCTCGCTGTGAGTGAGTTCACCCGGCCACGTCACACCCGCGCGCTCTGGTGCCCCCGACCCGAAAACTGTCTGAGCGACAGTGGATTTCGCGACGGGGCGTAGCGATTCAGGTCTGTGCGGGCAGGCCCAGTACCGCGACCACGAATTCCACGAACAGCGGCGCCAGTTCGGGCACCCGGTGCGCCCCCTCGGCCACGATGACCCGGCGGGTGCGTTCGCCGATGGCATCCGGAATCAGCGCGAACAGCTCGTCGGCGATGACCGGCAGGCTCGGATCGGTCGCGCGCGCCTGGGCGTAGAAGACCCGGTACAGATCCGCGAACCGATCCACCGACAGATCCCGCAGCGCCACCGACTCCTGATCCACCTTGAACGCCTCGACCAGCATCAGCCGCGCGAAATCCGGTTCGGAGGCCACGGTTTCGCAGAAGGTGACCACGATGGACTCGATGCGCTCGTACGCGCCGGCGTCGGTGGGCAGCTGGGCCAACTCGTCGGCGATGCGGGTCGCGATGATGTCGGAGGCGGTGCGCACCGCCTCGATGAAGCAGTGCTCCTTATTGCTGAAGTGCTCGTAGAAGGTGCTGCGTGAGACCCGGGCGCGCGCCACGATATCGGTGAGTGTGGTGGCGTGGTAGCCCCTGGCCTCGACGCATTCCACCATGGCCTCGAGCAGCCGGCCGCGCTGCGAGGTGAGGACGGCGTCCCGGGCGGCACGGTGCCGTTCGTCGAAGTTGGTGCGCTGCAACGTCCCCTGTGGTGCGCGAGCCGTCATGTGGACCTGCCTGTCGCGCATCCATTCCCTCTCTCACTGAACCGCGTTCGCTTCAGATGGTCATTATCGGTGGGTGCCCGGATCGATGGCGTCCCGGGATT
Source organism: Nocardia sp. NPDC059236 (assembly GCF_042754085.1). Lineage (NCBI taxonomy): Bacteria > Bacillati > Actinomycetota > Actinomycetes > Mycobacteriales > Nocardiaceae > Nocardia > Nocardia sp. NPDC059236. The sequence goes on along the minus strand of NZ_JBHZAF010000003.1, from coordinate 138,099 downwards.
GCGGTCGGGTGACCTCAGTTGCCGCCGGGTACCTCGAGCGCTACGGCCGCGGCAGCCGCAACACCGCGAAGGTGAAGGCGCGCAAATCCGGAATCCGTTGCGGCAGTGGAGAAATCTCCCCACGCTCGATCAACCGCCGGGTGCGCTCGGCAATGGCGTCGACGATCGCTGCCCGCGCTGCGAGATCAGCAGCGCTTCCCGATCGGCCCGATGTCGATCGGAATGCCCGTTTCGGCGCGACGAAAGATCATTCCTCGTGTCGTTGGGCCGCATATGCACATCGTTGCATCGGCGGATCGGCCTTCGCCATCCGCGTGGATCTCTGCCCAGGTCCGGGGTCGCTGTCGGGTGCCGCGGTCCGTACGCTGGCTGGACCGGAAAACTGGATCCTCACCGGCTACTTCGGTAGATATTCAGCTGAAGGATTGCTGTATGGATAGGCGGACAGATGCTCGACGCGCTCACACCGATTCCGGAGCAGCCGCTGCTCGGAATGTACCTGCGGCACCGCCGGGAGAATCAGGGCCTCACGCAGGAGGAGACCGCTCGGCGGATGTTCGTCAGCGTCTCGCTCTACCGGAAGCTGGAGAGCGGGGAGCGCGCGGTCTCGGCGGACCGGCTCGAGGACTGGTGTGCGGCCATGGACGTACCGATGTGGATGCTCGAGAAGGTGGTCTCACTGGCCCTGCCCAGGGTGTCCACCTTCGCGCGCGGCACCTGGCCGCCCCGGCTGCGCCAAGAGGACCTCGACCATCTCGAGGCCCTGCCCTATCCGGCGTACTTCCACCGCTTCCCCGAATACGAGGTGCTCGCGGCCAATCGGCCTGCCAGCGGGGCGTTTCCGTGGTTGGCCCCCGCGGCGCCCGACGCCGACCGCCCGGTCAATGTCATCGAGCAGTTCCTGACCATCCCGGAAGCTCGCGAGTTGCTGGTCAACTGGGACACCATCGTGCACCGCCTGGTTTTCGGCCTGCGCGTCCTCTCGCCCGGCGTGGTCGCCCCCGAGCGCCTGGCCCAGATCATCGAAACCTGCAGCGTCAACCCGGAATTCGCGCGCATGTGGAACACCCCGATGGAAGAGGACCTGTTCAATGACTCGCTCGTGCAGGTCCGCAACCCGGCCACCGGCGAGATCATGAGCCTGACCATGCGTTCCTACAACGCCTTTCACCCGCAGAACTGCTCCTACCAGCTGTTCATGCTCACCCCGCGGTCGCCCGGGACCACCACCATCGACCCGTGCGCGGTCCGCTGACCGGGCTCCGGCTGATCCGCCTGCTGGTCAGCGCGGGTGCCCCAAATCGTGCTACTGCCCCAGGTTGACCAGTGCGGTAAGCGGACCGGATGCTGGAACGGCGAGATCAGCCGCTGCCCGATCCGATTCCGCGGATCGGGCAGCGGCATGTTCGGCGCCGCATTCCCGTTCCGGCGATGGTGGAGTTCGGAGGGGAATCTCCACCCGCGGTCGGCGGGTGTGACTCGGTGCCCGCCCGCCGAAGGGCGGCGGGCGGCACCGGTTCTTACTTCGGTTCGACGTACTTCGGGAAGACCACGGCCGGTTCCGGCAGGGCGGTGCCCGGGCGGAGCGGGGTGGCGAGGTCCGCGAAGTTGCGGTCGGTGACGCCGAGCAGGTCCAGGATCTTCCCGGCCGAGCCGGGGATCATCGGCTGGACCAGGATCGAGACGATGCGCAGCACCTCCATGGTCACGTAGAGGATGGTGCCCTCGCGGGCGGTATCCTCCGGGGTGCCGGCCTTGGCCAGGGTCCAGGGCGCCTGGGCGGAGAAGTAGCGGTTGGTCTCACCGAGGGTGAGCCACAGCTGCTCCAGACCCAGATGGATCTGCTGCTGGTCGAACTCGGCCCGGACCTTCTCCAGCAGGTCGCCCGCGCGCTCCAGCAGGGCCTTGTCGTCCTCGGTGAACTCGCCCGGGGTCGGGACGACGCCGCCGAAGTCGCGGGCCACCATCTTCAGGCAGCGCTGGGCCAGGTTGCCGTACTCGTTGGCCAGATCGGCATTGATGCGGCCGACGATGGCCTCGTGGCTGTAGGAGCCGTCCTGGCCGTAGGAGATCTCACGCAGCAGGAAGAAGCGCACGGCGTCCAGGCCGAAGGTGTCGACCAGGTCCATGGGATCGACCACATTGCCGACCGACTTGGACATCTTCTCGCCCTTGTAGTTGACGAAGCCGTGCACGAAAACCCGCTTCGGGAGCGCGATTCCGGCGCTCATCAGGAAGGCGGGCCAGTACACGGTGTGGAACCGCGAGATGTCCTTGCCGATGATGTGCAGGTCCGCGGGCCAATACCGCTGGAACGACGCCGAATCGGTGTCGGGGAAGCCCGCGCCGGTCAGGTAGTTGGTGAGCGCGTCCACCCAGACGTACATGACGTGCTCGGGGTGACCCGGCACCGGCACACCCCAGTCGAAGGTGGTGCGGGAGATGGACAGATCCTTCAGGCCCGCCTTCACATACGAGACGATCTCGTTGCGCCGGGTCGCCGGCGCGATGAATTCCGGCCGGGTCTCGTACAGTTCGAGCAGCTTGTCCTGATAGTTGGACAGGCGGAAGAAGTAGTTCGACTCCTCGGTCCACTCCACCGGGGTCTTGGTGTCGGTGGAGATGCGGGTGCCGTCCTCGAGGAGGGTGGTCTCATCCTCGGTGTAGAACGCCTCGTCGCGCACCGAGTACCAGCCGGCGTAGGTGTCGAGGTAGATGTCCCCGGCCTCGACCATGCGCTCCCAGATCGCGACCGACGCGGCCAGATGGTCCTCGTCGGTGGTGCGGATGAAGCGGTCGAAGGAGATGTCGAGCGCCTTGTCCATGTTCTCGAAGACGTCGGAGTTGCGCGAGGCGTACTCCTGCTCCGCGAGACCGGCGGCCTTGGCGGCCTGCTGCACCTTCTGGCCGTGCTCGTCGGTGCCGGTCATGTAGAACACATCGAAGCCGTCCAGCCGTTTGAAGCGGGCCAGGGCATCGGACGAGATGTACTCGTAGGCGTGCCCGATGTGCGGTGCGCCGTTCGGGTACGCGATGGCCGTGGTGACGTAAAAGGCGGGGCGATCGGATGCGCTCATGGTGTGTCTACTCTATCTGCGTGTCATACGTCGCTCGCGTGAATATCCCCATGGCAGGTGCCGCCCGACTTTCTTTCGGGGGATGGGCATGACCAGTCGCCGACCTGCGCCCGAGCCGCCCGAGCCGCTGTCGCCGCTCATCGACGCGCACACCCACATCGATGCCTGCGGGGCCACCGATCCGGAATCGGTTGCGGCCCTGGTGGAGCGGGCTCGCGCGGCGGGTGTGCGGGAGCTGGTGACGGTCGCCGACGACCTCGAGGCCGCGCGCTTCGCGGTCCGCGCCGCGCACTGGGACGACCGGGTCCACGCCGCGGTCGCGCTGCACCCGACCCGCGCCAACCACCTCGACGACGCCGCCAAGGCCGAGCTCGAGCAGCTGGCCGCCGACCCGCGGGTGGTCGCGGTGGGGGAGACCGGCCTGGACTACTACTGGCCCGGCAAGCTGGACGGCTGCGCCGAGATCGAGGATCAGGTCGAGGGCTTCCGCTGGCACATCGACCTGGCCAAGCGGCTGGGCAAGCCGCTCATGATCCACAACCGGGAGGCCGATCACGACCTGCTGGCGGTGCTGCTGGACGAGGGCGCGCCGGAAACCGTGATCTTCCACTGCTTCTCCTCCGACGCGAACATGGCGACGGCCTGTGTCGAGGAGGGCTATGTGCTCAGTTTCTCGGGCACGGTCAGTTTCAAGAACGCGCACGAATTGCGCGAGGCCGCGAAACTCGTTCCGGACGAACTGATTCTGGTCGAAACGGACGCGCCGTTCCTGACTCCGCATCCGTTCCGGGGTGCGCAGAACGAGTCGTACATGCTGCCGTACACGCTGCGCGCGCTGGCCGAACTGCGCGAACAGGATCCGGTGCAGCTGGCCAAGATCACCACCGCCAATGCCCGCCGGGTCTACGGAATCTGAGCTACTGTTCCGCCTCTCCGGGACTTCAGCGCCCGGCTCGGGTGCCGTCGCGGGTACCGCACGCGTGCCGGCGGTCGGGTGGCGAACCTATTTCGGGCGTACCCGGCGAGTTACCCTCAGCGCTGCGAAATCAGTTGTCACTGTCGGGGATCGGACACCGGGCTTTGGGTCGTCATATGTGTCGCAGCTCACTATGATCTAGCGCGATCTTGATTTACCTGCGGTTCGATATCGGGTCGTAATTTTCGTCTCCGCAGTTCCGTCGGGAGTGGTTGTCAATCCCGGACCCCCTCGTTATCGTACTGTGACCATGCCGGGATTTCCGATGCACGCATTGACGAAGATCAACTCGTCGCGTTCCCCGATGCTGTACGGGGCTATCGCGGCGATGCTCGTCACGCTCATCTTCGGCGCCGGCATTGCCATCATGAGCAAGAAGCAGATCACCTTCGTCATCGATGGCAAGCAGTTCGCCGAATCCACCATGCGTGGGGACGTCCGCGGCGCGCTCAAGGACGCCGGGTACGCGATCACCAACCGTGATGACGTATCCCCTTCCGCCGGAGCGCATATCAGCGACGGATCCACCATCACGCTGAACCGGGCCCGTGAGGTCTCGCTCATCGTCGACGGCACGCCCTCCAAGGCATGGACCACCGCGCTCACCGTGGCCGAGGCGGTCACCAAGCTGAACCTGCCCGGCGACGTCTTCACCTCGCCCGCGCGCCCGACCCCGCTGCCGCTCGAGGGCGCGCAACTGCTCATCACCAATCCGCGCACGGTCGAACTCAGTGACAACGGCGCGCCCGCGTCGCTGGTCCGCCTCGCCGCCCCGACCATCGGGGAATTGCTCCAGGCGCAGGGCCGCCCACTGGTCGATCAGGACTCCGTGGAACCGGTCGCGAGCACCCCGCTCACCGACGGCATGAAGATCACCGTCACCCGCAAGATCGTGGAGAACCGCACCGAGCGGGTGCCGCTGGATCCGCCGGAGAACATCATCGAGGATCAGACGCTCAATATGAGCCGCACGATCGTCGAGAATCCGGGCGTACCCGGTACGCAGGACGTGACTTTCGCGGTCTCCATCGTGAACGGCCATGAGGCGGGCAAGGATCCGATCAAGTCCACCGTGATCGTGCCCGCGCAGCCCAAGACCGTGCGCAAGGGCGCCAAGCCCGGCACCGAGGTCCCGGACGTGCAGAACGGCACCACCTGGGATGCCCTGGCCAAATGCGAATCCGGCGGCAACTGGGCCATCAATACGGGCAACGGCTTCTTCGGCGGCATCCAGTTCGACCAGAACACCTGGGAACGCCAGGGCGGCACCCGCTACGCCCCGCGCGCCGACCTCGCGACCCGCGAGGAACAGATCGCCATCGCCGAAGTGACGCGCGCCCGCCAGGGTTGGGGCGCGTGGCCGGCCTGTACCTCGCGGCTCGGCATCGGTTAGAAGGGCTGTCCCGACAGCGTGGACAGCAGCTGGAACGGCATGCTGAGGAACATCAACCCGACATAGAGCGGGTAGCGGATCGGATCACCGTTGAGGTAGCCCTCGGCCAGCCAGCTCATCAGGTCTGCGGAACCCATGTCGCATCTCCCTTGCGTAGTGGTTACTGCCACCGGGCATGTCGGCAACGCGAGTCCTGTTGTTACCGAACGGAAGTATCGGCTGCCCGGGCGATCCGCGCTCGACGCGAACGCGCAGGGTCACCGGAAAGTGGATTCGAGGTAGTCGACGAGGTCGGGGGTGGTGGCCGTGCGGCGGGCGAAGCCCAGATAGCCGTCGGGACGGATGACGAAGGCCGATCCGTGGCCCGCGCGGTAGGCCCGGGCGAATTCGCCTGCGGTGTCGCGGATCAGCGGGAGGCTGGTCGCGGCCGCGCCGGCCCGGGGCGCGGCGATCAGGTAGGCGTCCAGGTGGCCGTGGGCCGTGGCGGTCGCGGTCACGGCCAGCTGCTCCAGGTCGCGCAGGTCGTGATCGGTGGTGGTGTCGTCCGCGTAGAGCAGCAGGGTGTGAGCGGTGCCGTCGATGAGGGGCAGCAGCCGGAAGTCGAAGGCGACGGCGTCGCGGGTCAGGCCGCGGGCGTCGGGGGCGCGAGCGCCCGCCGGCGGGGCGGGCTCGCCGGGCGGGGACGGCGCGACGATCGGGCTGCCGGCGTAGTCGATGAGCAGCTGGGCCTCCCGGCGCAGGACGTAGCCGGGGTCGGTGGAGTCCGCCCCGATGCCCTCGCGGGCGCTGCGGACCGTGCGGCCGACGACCTCCTCGCCCACCGGGCGGCGTTCGGTGTCGTAGGAGTCGAGCAGGGTGGGGGAGGCATCGCCGGTGAGCGTCAGGGCCAGTTTCCAGGCCAGATTGTGGGCGTCCTGGATGCCGGTGTTCATGCCCTGGGCGCCGGTGGGCGGGTGGATATGGGCGGCGTCGCCCGCCACGAAAACCCTTCCGCGGCTGTAGGAATCGACAATACGGTGGCTGATCCGGAAGACCGAGGACCAGCGCAGGTTCGACACCTGCGCCGGCTCGGGGGAGAGGCGGTCGACGACCTCTTGCAGATCGGGTAGATCGGGCGTCCACCCGGTGGTGAAGCCGTGCTCGACGCCGTCGTCGCCGGTCTCCTGGTCATGTGTCCGGCCGTCGGGGAGGAGCATGGAGATCCGGTACCGGTGCCGGCCGGGGAGCGGGATACAGACCAGCAGATCATCGGTGACGCCGTCGGTCTGGTGGCTCGCGCGGATGTTGTAGCCGCGCGGCATCGACCAGCTCAGTTCCACGTCCCCGAGCATGTAGTGCTCGGTGAAGGCCGCGCCCTCGAAGGAGAGACCCAGCGCCTTGCGGATCGTGCTGTGCGCGCCGTCGCAGCCGACGAGATAGCTTGCCCGCGTGGTCTTCTCACCCGTTTCGCTCGCGAGTGTCACGGTGACCCCGTCGGCGTCCTGCTCGAAAGCCGCGACCCGCGTACCGCGTTCGACGGCGCCGCCCAGCGCGGCGAGCCGGTCCCGCAGAATTCGCTCGGTCTCGTACTGCGGCAGGCCGACGAATCCGAACGGCACGTCCGGCGGCAGCGTCAGCTCGATGCGCGGGCCCGGCTCGCCATTGACGAAGGCCAGCTGCCCGTGCAGTTGGATCGCCGCGTCCAGGATCCGGCGCAGCACCCCCATCTGCTCGAACACTTCCAGCGCACGCGGTTGGATGCCAACGGCTTTCGCGTACTGCGGCGGTTTCAGCAGCGGGTCGACGATCCGGCACGGCACGCCGCGGCGGCGCAGTTCGATCGCCGCGGTCAGGCCGACAGGTCCGGCGCCGGCGACGATTACCGCGGTGTCGTCCATGGGGTCGAACCTGTCGGTGATACGGACGCCGCGGGGTTGTTCGTGGCCGAATTACGTTGTGCCGGATCGTGTCCGGGCACCGCGCCGGCGCCGTAGAAGGTGGGCAGCATGCCCTTCACCAGTACCAGCGCCGACCCCTCGCCGGAGGGGACGGCCGCCAGGTTGGTGGCGACCACGATGGTGAGGCCGGAGTCCGGGTCCGACGCCATGTAGGTCATGTAGCCCGGGATCTGGCCGTCGTGCCCGAACTGATGCTCACCGAATCGCACGAGGCCCAGGCCGTACCCGGCCATGGCCGGATTCGCCGGATCGATCGGCTGGATACTGTCCATCCGCATCTTCTGGAACTTGGCGTCGAGCAGTTTGCCGTCGACGAGCGCCTTCGTATACGTGGTCATATCGTCGACCGTCGAGATCGCCGCACCCGCGGTCCAGGTCCACGACGGGCTCGAGGTCGTCTGGTTGCCCGGTTTCAGCGTGCCCGCCAGCGCCGCGGCCTGCTGATCCGGCGGCAGTGCGAAGGTGTCGATGGTGGAGACCATGGTGCCGAAGGCGTAGCCCTGCGGATGCGGATCCGGCATCGAGGAGTTCGGCGGCGCGGGGAACGACGTGTGCTTCAACCCGAGCGGTTCGAAGATGCGCTGCCGGAAGTTGTCGGCCACAGGCATATTCGTGACCTTCTCGATGACCAGCCCCAGCAGGATGGTGTTGGTGTTGCAGTACTCGAACTTCTCGCCCGGCTGGAAATCGACCGGGTGCGCGAACGCGATGGCCAGTAATTCCTCCGGGGTCCACACCTTCTGCGGATCCTTGTCGATCGCGGCGCTGAAGTCGTAGTCGAAGGTGTAGTTGTAGAGGCCGCTGCGCATTTCGGCGAGCTGGGCGAGGGTGATGCGGTCCCCGTTCGGCACGCCCGGCCAGTACTTGCCGATCGGATCGTCGAGGGAGACCCAGCCCTCCTGGGCGAGCTGCATGAGGACCGTCACCGTCATGGTCTTGGTATTGCTGCCGATCCGGAAGTGGTCGTCCACCGTCATCGGATCGTCCTTGCCGATGGTCCCGGTCCCGAAGGTGGCGGTCCAGTCGCCGTCCTGGGGCGACTTGACCACCACCACCGCTCCCGGAATGGCGTTGTCCTTCATCAGTTCGGTGATGATGGGCCGCAACGTCGCGGCGTATCCGGGCTCCTTGGACCCCGTATCGTTCGACGACCCGCATCCTGCCGCGACCGTCAACGCCACGGCTGCGATGAGCACGCCGAAACTCCGCCGGTATCCCATAACTCTCCGTCCGGGTCCGCTGGAACGTGGTTATGAAGCTGCTGAAGCGTTTGTCAGCCTAACTCCGTACCAACCGGTCGCGAATGGAAATGGGTGGTGTCGCTACATCAGTGCGCCACCGTCGACGCGGAGCTCGGTGCCGGTCATGTAGCGGCCGTCATCGGAGGCGGCCATGGCGACGACACCCGCGATGTCCTCGGGCTTGCCGAGCGCACCGCCCTCGATCCACCCGGGCAGCCGCGCCATTAGCGTCCAGTCGGCGTCGGCGGGCAGTTCCAGGCCGGAGGTGATGCCGGTGCTGATGCCGCCGGGCACGATATTGACCGCGCGCAGGCCCTTTTTCACGTATTCCAGCGCGATGGAGTGGGTGAGCGCGTTGACGCCCGCCTTCGACGCGGAGTACGCGGCCATATAGGGATTGGACCCGAAGGCCGAGGTGGAGGAGAAGTTCACGATCACGCCGTGCCCGGATTCGATGAGCGCGGGTAGCGCGGCCTGGATCATGAGGAAGGTGCCGGTCAGGTTGACCGAGATGACCCTGTTCCAGTCCTCGAGGGGCATGTCGTGGGTGTGCGCGGCGCGCAGGATGCCCGCGGCGTTCACCAGAACGTCGAGGCCGCCGAGGAATTCGAGGGCCTCGGCGGTGACGGCGCGGACCGCCACCGGGTCGGAGATGTCGAGGGTGAGGGTGCGCAGGCGCTCGCGCTGATCGGCGGGGACGGCGTCGACGGTGGCGGCCAGTCCGGCCTCGTTCACATCGGCGGCGACCAGGTGGGCTCCCTCTTCGAGCAGTCGCAGGGCCACGCCCTGTCCGATGCCCGATCCCGCTCCGGTGACAAGTACTCGGCGGCCTTCGTATCTGCGCGACATGGCGAGAAATTAGAACAAGTTTCAAGGCGCGTCAATGGGCCGGCGCCCAACCGGGCGTAGCTGGTTGCCAGAGTCTTCTCATACTGGTCCTCCGTTCAAATCGATAAACTCGGGCCCCGAACAGGAATGGTCATCGGGTCGGGACTGATGGAGGATTCATGCGGTCGGTTGGTTGGCGTACACGGATTTTCACCGCGGCCATAGCATCGGCGGGCACGTTGCTGGTCCTGCCGGCAACCGCGGCCCACGCCGAAACGGCCGGCACCGCCTTCGCCACCACCGCGCTACCGGACGGCTTCCGCGGCCTGCCGAACGGCACCATCATCGACTACTGGACCACCCGCTCCAATGGCGAACCGGTGAAAGCCAGTGGCGCGCTGTTCGTTCCGTCCGGTCCCGCGCCCGCGGGCGGCTGGCCGATCATGGCCTACGACCACGGGACCTCCGGCATGGGCCCGGGCTGCGGCGGGCAGACCGACACCTCGAAGGTGAGCCGGGCCAAGGAAGACCAGGTGCTGCAGTACTTCGTGAACAAGGGCTTCGCCGTGGTCGCGCCGGACTACCTGGGCCTGGGCCGCTTCGACACCGGCCCGCACCCGTACCTGGAGATCAGCACCGAGGCCGGTGCCACCATCGACCTGGTCAAGGCGGCCCGCGCCACGAATCCGGAGCTCTCGCGCACCTGGGCGGTGACCGGCTTCTCGCAGGGCGGTCAGGCGGCGCTGGGCACCGCGCACCTGCAGGTGTCGCAGACCCCCGACCTCGACTTCCGCGGCACCATCGCGGTCGACCCGGAATCGGATCTGGAGAAGATCGCCCCGTTCGTCGGCCCCTGGGCGCCGGAGATCCCCGGTCAGGCCGGGACCGCGGTCAACGGTTTCGTGGTCAGCATGCTGGCCGGGCTGCGTGCCACCCACCCCGAGGTCGATGTCGACAGCTACCTGACCCCGCGCGGCAAGCAGGCCGTGGACGCCTCGGAGAGCCTGTGCTTCGCGGACATCATGAAGGTGGTCGACGGCATGGGCATCGGCGACATGCTGTCGCGGCCGCTCGACACCCCGGAATTCCAGGCCGCCATGAGCGAGTACATGGCAGTGCCGGTCAACGGCTACAACGCGCCGATCCTGCTGCTGCTCAACACCAATGACACCACCGTGCCGTCCCCGCTGCACGCGGCGCTGGCCGCGCAGCTCGCCACCGCCGGCGCGGACTTCCAGACGGTGATCGGCACCGGCACCCACACCCAGTTGAACCCGCAGATGTGGAATGCCATCGGCGCGTTCAGCGATCGGATCCTGGCCACACCCACCGTGCCGTGACGATGGTCGCGTGATCCCAACGACCTACTGCGGGAACCAGCTGAAATCCGGTTCGCAGGTGACGTCCTGGTCCGGGCGGACACCGGTGGCGAAGTAGGTGTTCACGATGTTGTTCAGGCACGGGCTCAGGTCCGGCCGGAACGCGCCGTGAATCCTGGTGTCCGCCAGCGTCACCAGGCGTGATCCGGTCATATCCGCGTGCAGCGCAAGCCCTTCCGAGTATGCGGTGCGGGTGTCGTGGACATTGGCCACGATCAGCACCGGGGTCGCATTGTGGATCTCGGTGGGCGGTTCCACCGGATCCGGCCAGAAGGCGCAGGCGGTGATGTTGTTGGCGAATGCCCCGAACACCGGCTGCGTCGGCCGCGCGGCCTCGACATTGCCGTAGTACCAGGCGGGATCGCGCGGCGCGGCCTTGTCACCGCACATGATGGCGGCCATGCCGGCGGCGTCGAGCGGCACCACGGAGACGATCTTGGCCTTCAGCGCGTCCATGTCGATGGGGCCGCCCGCCACGCCCGACGCCACCATGGTGAGCACTTCGGCGAGGTTGGGGTTCAGCTGCGGGTTCGGCAGCAGCGCCAGCAGCATCATGGGAATGGTGTGCTCGTCGACCAGGTAGCCGCTGCCGTAGATCTCGTGACCCGCGGACCGCCGGATGAGGTCCTCGACCCAGGCGCGCACCGCCTCCGGGGTGCTGCCGAAGTGGTACTGATCGTCGTGGCGGGCCGCCCATTTCGCCCAGTCGTCGAGGGCGTACTCGTTGATCGCGCCCATGTCCTGGTAGAGCCCGACGTAGTAGCGGTCCGGGTCGACGGCACTGTCGAAGACCATGCGGTCGGCGTGGTCGCCGAACATCTGGGTGTAGACCGCGCCCAGGTAGGTGCCGTAGGACGCGCCGAAGTAGTTGAGCTTCTTCTCGCCGAGCAGGCTTCGGATGAGGTCCATGTCGCGCGCGGTGTTGCGTGTCGTGATCTTGCGGGCCTTCTCCGGGTCGGTGCCCACGCACGCGGTGGCCAGCGCCGCGGCCACGGCGGTGTCGCGGGCATAGCCGAACACGTCGAATCCCGCGGAGAAGAGCATGGTGGGCACCGGAATCGTGCAATTGACGGCGTCGGAGCGGCCGACGCCGCGCGGGTCCATGCCGATCAGGTCGTACTGCGCGCGGACGTCCGCGGTCATGGCCTTCTGGGTGTTGACCGTCATCGCCAGGCCGGCGCCGCCCGGACCGCCCGGATTGGTGACCAGGATGCCGCGGCGGCGCGCCGGGTCGGTGGCGGGGATGCGGGAGATCGCGACGGTGAGCGTGCGACCGTCCGGGTTGTTGTAGTCGAGCGGTACCAGGACGCCCGCGCACCGCGCGCCGGCGGCGTCGAGGGCTGCGTTGTCGCACGGCTTCCACTCCAGTGTCTGGTGGGAGAAGCGGTCCAGTCCCGGGGCCGTGTCCGCATTCGCCGGTCCCGCGGGCAGCGTGACCGCCGCGGTCAGCAGCGTCGCGCCCAGGACGAGCCGTCGAATCCGCCGAGCGGGCATGCACTCTCCTTCACGGTTGTGTTCCCAAGGGGCGACGCTACTCGGATACCTGGTGAAAGACCGTGCGACATGGCGGATTTGGTCCGGCGCGCGCGGCCGCCACGCCCGCACGAGTGAGCTGGCAAATGCATAGCTAACTTCAGTGTTAGACTCCGCGCGCCATCGCGCTCGCGGTGTGACCGGGTGCCGGGTGATTCACCCAGCTTGATAGGTTTTCCAGAATGTCCGAACCCGAAGTCGCCGGTCGTGGAAAAGCCGCCCTGCTGGGGCCCGCCGAAGTGCGTGAGCTGGCCGAGCGTTTCGGCGTCCGCCCGACCAAGCAGCTCGGGCAGAATTTCGTCCACGACGCCAACACCATGCGCCGCATCGTCGCCACCGCGGGCGTCCACCGCGACGACACCGTGCTCGAGGTCGGTCCCGGCCTTGGCTCGCTGACCCTGGCGCTGCTCGACGTGGTCGACCGGGTCATCGCCGTCGAGATCGACCCGACCCTCGCGGCCCACCTGCCGCAGACCGCCGCCGCCCGCGCCCCCGAGCTCGCCGATCGGCTGACCGTCGTCCCCATGGACGCCATGAAGGTCACCCACGCCGACCTGCCCGCCGCGCCGACCGCGCTGGTGGCCAACCTCCCCTACAACGTGGCCGTGCCGGTGCTGCTGCACCTGCTGGCCGAATTCCCCAGCATCCGAACCACTCTCGTCATGGTGCAGCTGGAAGTGGCCGACCGCCTCGCCGCCACCCCCGGTGGCCGCATCTACGGCGTGCCCAGCGTCAAGGCGGGCTTCTTCGGGACGGTCCGCCGCGCCGGAACCGTTGGCCGCCAGATCTTCTGGCCCGTACCCCAGGTCGAATCGGGACTGGTGCGCATCGACCGCTTCCCCGAATCCCCCTGGCCCCAGGACGAATCCTTCCGGCGGCGCGTCTACGCCGTCATCGACGCCGCCTTCGCCCAGCGCCGCAAGACCCTCCGCGCCGCCCTCGCCGGCTGGGCCGGTTCCGCCGCCGAAGCCGAAAAGCGCCTCACCGCAGCCGGAATCGCGCCCACCGCCCGCGGTGAAACCCTCGACACCTCCGCCTACGTCCGCCTCGCCCAGCAGGATTGCGCCGAAGACTCGGGTGATCAGTAGGGGACCAGGTCACCGGAGCGGGCATGGACACCCTCGTCCGTCGGCGCGGTCGAGCGCATTTCCGTCACATGTCCAGGTGTGACCGCGCCGGCCGGAGGGGTCGACGCGGTCACGCGGAAGATCGACGTGCGGGATGCTTCGCGGTTTGCCGGCAGTGCGCCGTTATGGCACCCGGTCTGTCCGGGTGTGCTGGGTCGTGATCAGATCGCTGCGGGGACGTCGATGGTCAGCTGGGATGGGCTGGGGTTCGTGCTCACCTGGGCGGAAACCTGGCCCGAGCCTTCGAGGGTGAAGAAGGCGGCGTGCCAGCCGTAATGGCTGTCGTACTCGGTGGTTTTCGTCTCGGTCCTGCTCGTGCCGTTGTCCAGGTTCTGCATGGTGACAGTGGTGGAGATTTCGCAGCTTCCGGGCGCTGCCAGCAACGAGTCGAGGGTATTGGTGTCGGGGGTGAAGTTCACCGTCACCGTGGCCCAGCTGTCGACGAAGTTATCGCCCGTTTGACCCTGATTGGCCGACAGCTGGGCATCGGTCGTGCCCGAGCACCCCGGCGTGGAGCCGGTGACCTGAGCCGAATCGAAATTCATGGGGTCCGCAGTTGCTGGACCGGCCGGTACCAAGAATGCCAACATCGGGAGGATCGGTACTGCCGCGATCTTCAGTGCGCCTCGCTTCATGACTCTCGTCCTTCCTCACGCATACCGCGGGGATAAGGCAACTGGTCGGCAAACCGCCACCCCACGCTACTCGTCGACCGCGGCATCCGACTGTCCGGGGCTTCGGCGCTCACACTGGGGGCATGGAGATCACGTCGGCTGTAGGGGCGGTTCTCGGGGCCTTCGGGCTCTCGGGGGCGGCGGGATTGAATGCTTGGCTGCCGCTGCTGGTGGTGGGGGTCGCGGATCGGGTCGGGTGGATCGATCTGGGGAGCTCGTACGGGTGGTTGTCGTCGACTCCCGCGTTGATCGGTATCGCGGTGCTGTTGGTGCTCGATCTCGTGGGGGACAAGATCCCGGCCTTGGATTCGGTGCTGCACGGCATCGGGACGCTCGTGGCTCCGGTGTCGGGGGCGATCCTGTTCACGGCCGAGGCCAGTCTGTCCTCGCATCTGCCGCCCGCGGTCGCCGCGGTCCTGGGCGCCGTCACCGCGGGCAGCGTGCATGCCGGTCGGACGGTGGCGCGACCGTTGGTCACGGGAACGACTGCGGGCGTGGGGAATCCAGTGGTTTCCACCGCCGAGGACGGAGTCTCACTGGCTCTCACGATTCTGGCGCTGGTAGTCCCGGTGGTCGCCTTCATCGTGCTGCTGATCGTGCTGATCGGGCTGGGCCGGTTGGCATTCCGGGCGGTTCGACGGCTGCGCGGCAGGCGCGGCTCGAGCAAGCTCGAGCCGCGCTAGGCGGCGGGTCAGGCCGAGATGGACAGGCCCTGGAGCAAGGTGGTGGGGCCGGCGCCGTCGCTGTCGCTGCGGGTGGTGATGGTGAGCTGGACCAGGTACTGGCCGTTGTCGGACTCGACGATGATGTAGCGGTTGTAGGCCCAGAGGGTGAGCTGCTCGACGTTGTAGGTGCCGGTGATGCCGGCGGACGGCCAGCCCTCGAAGTCGGTGGTGTCGGTTTCGAGGTCCTCCCAGCCGGGGAGCCGGCGGGCGTCGTCGAAGGCGTGGGTGAGCAGCTCGCGGGCATCGACGGGCGGGGTGAAGGTGGCGACCAGCACTACGGCGTTGTCGGCCCAGCCGTTTACGGGGGTCTGGGTCCAGACGCCGTAGGAGCCGGGGAACATGCTCGGCGGAACCTGCTGCCAGCCTTCGGGAATGCCGACGGCGACCTTGGGGGCGCCGGGAGCTGCGGGGTCGACCGGGGCGGCCTCGATCTGGGCGGCGGCCAGGTATTCGGCGATGGTGGTCAACGGGGCTCCTCGCGAGGGGACGGCGGTGGTCACCCGCCATTCAACACGATGCAGCAGGGCCGCCCGGATCCGGTGATCGGGGCGGCTCTGCCGGTATCGCGGGACGAGCGATCGGTGTCGCTCATCCGCGAAAGCGGCGCAGTCGCAGGCTGTTGCTGACCACGAACACGCTGGACAGCGCCATGGCGGCACCGGCGAGCATCGGGTTCAGCAGGCCGGCGGCAGCCAGCGGGATGGCGGCCACGTTGTAACCGAAGGCCCAGAACAGATTTCCCTTGATCGTCCGCAGCGTCGCCCGCGAAAGCTTGATCGAGGTCGGCACCGCGCGCAGGTCGTCACGCACCAGGGTGAGATCGGCGGCCTGGATGGCGACGTCGGTCCCGGTGCCCATGGCCAGGCCCAGATCGGCCTGGGCCAGGGCGGCCGCGTCATTGACGCCGTCGCCGACCATGGCGACCACCTTGCCCTCGTCCTGCAGCTGCTTGACCACGTCCAGCTTGTCGCTGGGCAGCACCTCGGCGATGACCTGCTCGATGCCCACCTGATCCGCGACCGTCCGGGCGGTGGCCGCATTGTCGCCGGTCAGCAGCACCGGGGTGAGGCCGAGCGCCTTCATCTCCGAGATCGCCTGGGCACTGGTGGGTTTCACCGCATCGGCGATGACCAGCACGCCGCGCGCCTGCCCGTCCCAGGCCACCACGATGGCCGTCTTGCCCGCCCGCTCGGCCCGGATCTTGGCGTCCGCCAAGGACTGCGGCAGCGCGATGGACCAGTCCTCGAGCAGCTCGACGCGTCCGATGACCACTGCCCGCTCGCCGACCAGACCCTGCACACCCTTGCCGCCGTGGCTGACGAACTGCTCCACCTTCTCGGTGTCGAGTCCGCGCTCGGCCGCACCGGCGACCACGGCCCTGGCGACCGGGTGCTCGGAGCCGTGCTCGACGGCCGCGGCCACCGACAGCAGCTCGTCGGCATCCACGCCGGCGCCCGGAATCGCCTCGGCGAGCGTCATCTTGCCGGTGGTGACGGTGCCGGTCTTGTCCAGCACCACGGTGTCGATGCGTCGCGTCGACTCCAGCACCTGTGGGCCCTTGATCAGGATGCCCAGCTGCGCGCCGCGTCCGGTGCCCACGAGCAGAGCCGTGGGCGTGGCCAAGCCGAGGGCGCACGGGCAGGCGATGATCAGCACCGCCACGGCCGCGCCGAAGGCGGTCGCCACGGCCGCGCCGGTGCCGAGCCAGAAGCCGAGCGCCGCCACCGCGATCGCGATGACGATCGGCACGAACACGCCCGCCACCTGATCGGCCAGCCGCTGCACGGGAGCCTTGCCGTTCTGCGCCTCCTCCACCAGCGCGGCCATCTGCGCCAGCTGGGTGTCCGCGCCGACCCGGGTGGCGCGCACGGTCAGCAGGCCGCCCGCGTTCACGGTCGCGCCCACCACCTGATCGCCGGGACCCACCTCGACCGGCACCGATTCGCCGGTCAGCATGCTCATGTCGAGCGCCGAACTGCCGCTCACCACCGCACCGTCGGTGGCGACCTTCTCACCGGGACGGACCAGGAACTCCTCGCCGACCCGCAGATCGCCGATGGGGATGCGGGTTTCGACGCCGGCCCGCAGCACCGACACGTCTTTCGCGCCCAGCTCCAGCAGCGCCCGCAGCGCGGATCCCGCCTTCTCCTTGGACCGGGTCTCGAAGTAGCGGCCCGCCAGAATCGCGGTGATCAGCGTCGCCGCCACCTCGAAGTACAGCGCCGACGACGAGTCGCCGCGCTCGATGGCCAGGCTGAACGGGTGCTTCATGCCGGGCATGCCGGCCGTGCCCCAGAACAGCGCGTACACCGACCAGCCGAAGGCGGCCAGCGTGCCCAGCGAGATCAGCGTGTCCATGGTGGCCGCGCCGTGCTTGGCGTTCACCCACGCCGCCCGGTGGAACTGCGACCCGCCCCACACCACGATCGGCGCGGTCAGGGTCAGCGACAGCCACTGCCAGTTGGTGAACTGCAGCAGCGGGAACATGCCCATGGCGACCACGGGCACGGCCAGCGCCAGCGTCACCAACAGCCGGTGCCGCAGCTGATCCGCCGCCGCCGACGGGGCCGAATCGGATTCGGCCGCCTCGGTTTTCACCGGTTCGGTGTGGTGCACGGCGGCGGTGTAGCCGGTGTCGACGACCTTGGCGATCAGGTCATCGGTCGTCACCGACTCCGGGAAGCTGACCTTAGCCTTCTCGGTCGCGTAGTTCACGGACGCGGTGACGCCGTCCATGCGGTTGAGCTTCTTCTCGATCCGGGCCGCGCAGGAGGCGCAGGTCATCCCACCGATATCGAGTTCGATCGAACGCTCGGGCGCCGGGGCGCTCATGAGTGACCTCCTCCGTGGTGGGCGGGCGCATCCGAATCGGATGCGGCAGTGGATGCTTCGTCGGTGAATTCCGCGGTGTGCACCGCGCCGCCGTGCTGGAAGTCCAGGTACAGGCGGTAGTTGCCGTCACTCGGCGCTTGCGCGTGGAAGACGACATCGGGGCCGGGTGCGGTCCTGCCGACCTCGCCCTCGGGGTGGACGTGCAGGTAGGCCAGGTCCGTGGCCCGCAGCGCCACCAGGTGAGCGTACGCGCCCAGGTAGGGCTGCAGATCGGTCACCGGCTTGCCGTCGCGGGTGACGGTGAAGGTGACTTCGCTGCCCGCGGTGGTCAGGTCGCCGTCGAGGGTGACGCGGTAGCCGTCCACCTCGGCGGTCTTCGCGACCGGTGGCAGTGGCTTGCCAGTCACGTTCCCCGCGACCGCGATGGTGCGGCTGAGCACCAGTTCGCCGGGCCCGCCGGCGGGGGAGAAGTCGGCGAACACGCGGTAGCTGCCGGGTTCGGCCCACTTCCAGTCGATGGACCAGGTGCCGTCGGCGGCCCGGGTCGGATGCACGTGCCGGAACTGGCTCGCGTCCGAGCGGACCACGATCAGGTGCAGGTCCTTCTCGTGGAGGTCGTTGTAGCGGGTGACGGCGCCCTGCGGTCCGGTGATCCGGAATTGCAGTGCGCCTTGCTGATCGGGGGCGGCGGGAGCGCTGATATCGCTGAGGGTGTAGCCGGAGAGGCTGTCCTGCAGGCCCGTCGCCGCGGCGGCTTCGTGCCGACTGTGGTCGGGGGCGGCCTCGGCCGGGGCCGCGCCGGACCGGTCGCCCACCAGGGCGCCGATGCCGAGCGCGGCTCCGAACAAGACGACCAGTCCGCCGCCGAAGGCGGCGAACTTCAGCCGATCGTTCACACCGCCACCTCGTAACCCGCTTCATCGACGGCGGCGACCACATCGGCGTCGGTGACCGGGGCGGCGGACTCAACCTTGACCAGGCCGGTCGCGAGATCCACATCCACGCTGGTGACACCGTCGATCTTGCCGATCTCCTTCTGCACCGAACCGACGCAGTGGCCGCAGGTCATGCCGGTGACGGTGTAGGTGCTGGTGGCCATGGTGGTCTCCTTCGCTCGCTGTTCATACGGTGAGGGGGTATCCCCGACACCCAGAAACATACCCCCCATGGGTACCTGACGCAAGTACTCGAACGGGAAATCTGTCGACTAGGCTGTGCGCGTGCTCTCAGTTGTGCCCAGCCCCCTCGTTGTGCGCGCGCCCGCGAAGGTGAACCTGCACCTCGGGGTGGGCGACCTGCGCGAGGACGGCTACCACGACCTCACCACGGTGTTCCAGGCGTTATCGCTCAGCGACGACGTGCAGATCTCGCCGTCCTCGGCGCTACGCGTAAAGGTTGTCGGCGAGGGAGCCGACGAGGTTCCCACCGATCGCGGCAATCTGGTCTGGCAGGCCGCCGTCAAGCTGGCCGATATGGCCGGACGCGCTCCGCTGGTGGAATTCGCCATCACCAAGGGCATTCCGGTGGCGGGCGGCATGGCCGGCGGTAGCGCCGACGCCGCCGCCGCCCTGGTCGGCCTGAACGACCTGTGGGAACTCGGCCTCGGGCGCACCGAATTGTCCGATATCGCAGCCGAACTCGGCAGCGACGTCCCCTTCTCCCTGCACGGCGGCACCGCCCTCGGCCGCGGCCGCGGCGAGGAACTGCTGCCGGTGTTGTCCCGCAACACCTTTCACTGGGTGCTGGCCCTGGCCAAGGACGGCCTGTCCACCCCGGCCGTCTTCCGCGAACTCGACCGCCTGCGCGAAGTCGGCGACCCACCGCGACTCGGGAGCCCGGAGGAACTGTTGCAGGCGCTGGCCTCCGGCGAGGCCAAACAGCTCGCCCCGCTGCTCGGCAACGACCTCCAGGCCGCGGCGCTCTCGCTGAAACCCGAACTGCGCCGCACCCTCCGCGCGGGCGTCACCGCCGGAGCCCTCGCGGGCATCGTCTCCGGCTCCGGCCCGACCTGCGCCTTCCTGTGCGAGAGCGAGGAGGCCGCGGTCACCGTCGCCGCCGAACTCGCGGGCGCCGGAGTCAGCCGCAGCGTCCGCACCGCCCACGGCCCGGTCCCGGGCGCCCGCCGCATCGCAGGCGACAACTGATTTCGTAAGGTTCCGGGTAACTCGTCGGGTACGGGCTAAGTCTCCCCGTACGCGACCGCCGGTCCGCAACGTGAGGTGAGTAGGCTCTTTCGGTTCGGCGAAAGGCGCGGAGAGGCGGAATTGTTCATGGCCAACCTGATCAATCTGGAAGCGGTCTCCAAGAGCTTCGGTATCAAGCCGCTGCTCGACAACATCTCCCTCGGGGTTCAGGAGGGGGACCGGATCGGTGTCGTCGGTCTCAACGGCGGTGGCAAGACCACGCTGCTGGAAGTGCTGACCGGAATCGAGGAGCCCGACTCGGGGCGCGTCAGCCGTCGCGGTGATCTGCGCATGGCCGTCGTCACCCAGCGCGGCGTGCTGCCCGAGGGCGCGACCGTCGGCGAGGTCGTGCTCGCGGGCCTGGCCGAGGACCAGCGCACGGACGGTGTCGCCGAACACGAATGGGCGTCCAATCCGCGCATCCGGTCCGTGGTCGAGGGCATCGGTATCGCCGACCTCGGCATGGACACCCCCGTGGCCAACCTCTCCGGCGGCGAGCGCCGCCGCACCGCCCTGGCCGCCGCCCTGGTCCGCGACCTCGACCTGCTGGTCCTCGACGAGCCCACCAACCACCTCGACGTCGAGGGCGTGCAGTGGCTCGCCGAGCACCTGCTGAACCGCCGCAGCGCGCTGGTGGTCGTCACCCACGACCGCTGGTTCCTCGACACCGTCGCCACCCGCACCTGGGAGGTGCAGGGCGGCCGGGTCGAGACCTACGAGGGCGGCTACAACGACTGGATCTTCGCCCGTGCCGAACGCGTCCGCCAGGCCGACGCCAGCGAGGCCCGCCGCCAGAACCTGGCCCGCAAGGAACTCGCGTGGCTGCGCCGCGGCGCGCCCGCCCGGACCTCCAAGCCGCGCTACCGCATCGAGGCCGCCGAGGCCCTGATCGCGAATGTGCCGCCGCCGCGCGACACCGTCGAGCTGGCCTCCTTCGCGCGAAAGCGCCTGGGCCGCGTGGTGATCGAGCTCGAGGACGCCACCCTCGCCACCCCGGACGGCCGGGAACTGGTGACCGACCTGACCTGGCGGCTCGCCCCGGGCGAGCGCGTCGGCCTGGTCGGCGTGAACGGGTCGGGCAAGACCACACTGCTGCGCGCGCTCGCCGGTGACGCGGACCCGAAGTCCGGCAAGCGGATCCAGGGCCAGACCGTCAAGATCGGCTGGCTGCGTCAGGAACTCGACGACCTGCCGCTGAACATGCGGGTGCTGGAGGCGGTCCAGGACGTGGCACAGCGCATGATGCTGGGCGACAAGGAGGTCAGCGCCGGCCAGCTGGCCGAGCGGCTCGGCTTCACCCCGGCCAAGCAGCGCACCCCGGTCGGCGACCTGTCCGGTGGCGAACGCCGCCGCCTGCAGCTGACCCGCATCCTCATGGCCGAGCCCAATGTGCTGCTGCTCGACGAGCCCACCAACGACCTCGACATCGACACCCTCCAGCAGCTCGAGGACATGCTCGACGGCTGGGCGGGCACCCTGGTGGTGATCTCCCACGACCGCTACCTGATCGAGCGCATCTGCGACTCCACCTGGGCGCTGTTCGGCGACGGCAAGCTCACCAACCTGCCCGGCGGCATCGAGGAGTACCTGCGCAAGCGCGCCGGCCTCACCGCGGCCAAGACGGCCGCTCCGGTCAAGGCCGCGGCCCCCGCCGGCGCGAATTCCGCCGCCCCGGCGACGGATTCGGCCACCTACCGCGCGGCCCGCAAGGAGCTGGCCAAGCTGGAACGCGCCCTGGAAAAACTCACCGACCGCGAGGACAAGCTGCACGCAGCCCTGGCCGAGGCGGCCACCGAGCCGGACAAGCTGGTCACGCTCGGCGCGGAACTCAAGCAGGTACAAGCGGAAAAGGAAGCC
Organism: Nocardia sp. NPDC059236; assembly: GCF_042754085.1. Lineage (NCBI taxonomy): Bacteria > Bacillati > Actinomycetota > Actinomycetes > Mycobacteriales > Nocardiaceae > Nocardia > Nocardia sp. NPDC059236. The sequence goes on along the minus strand of NZ_JBHZAF010000003.1, from coordinate 116,337 downwards.
ACAGAAGAGCGCTGGCTCGAACTAGCCGACAACGCCTGAGCCAGGGTCACACAGGTACGGCCAAACCGTCACGCTCGCCGTGGTTCTTGCGTATGCCAAGGCGACAACTGATTTCGTAACGGTCGGGGTAACTCGCCGGGTACGTCCAAAATCGGTTAGGCACCTGACCGCAGCACGGATGCATGGCGTTTTACGGCTCCTCAGCCGTCCGCTGAAGTCCCGGGGAGGCGGGGGAGCATGGCGTTTTACGGCTCCCCAGCCGCCCGCTGAAGTCCCGGGGAGGGGGAGTCCAGGGACGGCACTGGCAGGCAGGTGCGGGTGAATCCCGCGCCGAACGAGGTCAATTCGATGGTCCGGTACATCACCTTGGTGCCGAAGCTGGCTCGCTTGAGCAGTCGGCGTACCTCCGGCATGGCTTCGAGCAACTGGTAGCGGTTCGGATTGCCCAGTGCCTCGCGGGTGATGTCGATCAGGCCCAGCCGGTCCAGATTCGTCAGATATTCGTCGATCCGGTTCGGATACCGCAGCGCCGCATCCTCGCCCAGCAGGTTGAAAACGCCGCGGTAGGCGGTCCGCCCGGTCTTCACCTCCACCGCGGGCTGCGGCCCGTCCAGGTACAGGTGCCGCACCACACGCGCCTCGTCGGGCGCGAGCTCGCCCAGGATGCGGGCGTACGCGGTGTGATGGTGGTTGTCGTCCTCGGTGTGGAAATCGGCGGAGCGGCGCAGCAATTCGGCGCCGCGGGCGCGCAGCACGCCGGCGGGACTGGACTCGGGGGCGATCTCGGCGGCCTCGGGCGCGGTCACGCCCAGCGCCTGCCGGACCGAATGCCGCACCTGCGCGCCGGCATCAGAGAGGATCTCGCGCGGCGGCTGCCCGGCCATGCTGCCGCGCAGCACCACCGAGGTCACGCCCAGCGCGGTCTGCAGGCTCCAGAAGCTCGCCTCGACCGCGGCCGACATCGCCACTCGCACCACCCCGGTGGCGGCGCGCACCGGCCCGGCCGCGCCCCGGCGCTCGGTCGTGTCGACCGGCACCGGCAGCGGCGCGGCCTGGCGAACAGCGATATCGGTGCCGGTATCGGCGGGATCGTCCTCGCCCGAACCTGATTCGGCGCGCCCACCGGTGGACGAGTCGGTCATATCCATGAGGTGGCAACTCCTGTTCCGAAGATCAGGAGGTGAGCGTAACCGGCGAACAGGCCCAGCGCGCCGCCATGGACGAACAAAAGCCATTCGTCCTGTTTGATGGCCGAACGCAGCATGTCCACGAACTCCGGCGGGGCCAGCGCCGACATTTGTTTGGCGATGTACTCCTGCACCTGCTTGCCCTGCTGCACATTGAAGGCCGGGTCGGCGAAGGCGATCGGCGCGATGGTCATCGCCTCGGAGGTGAAGGTGTCCTGCAGCGAGTCGTACTCACGGCTGCCCAGCGCGAACTTGACCACCGACCGGGCCGGGCCGAGCGCCCGGTCGGCCGCCGGCTTGAGGGTGTCCTGGAGCATCTGCATGGTGCGGTCTGCGCGCGGCCCGTTGAGCAGCTCGTCGCCGATATTGGCGACCGTCATGATCTCGCTGGCCACCAGGGCCGCGTACCCCTCGGTGATCTCCGGCTGCCGCTTGATGAGCAGGCCCTGCCGCCACGGGCACCACCACTTCGGGTAGGCCGGTTCGAAGATCAGGTTGATGCCGATCCAGTTCACCACCCAGCCGATGATCACCCCGCCGACCGGCAGCACCACCGGCGACGACCAGCCGGTGAAGTGCAGGATGGCGACCAGCACCAGACCCATGGGCGCACCGAAGTAGAAGCCGAAGTTCTGCATGAATCGCAGTTCCTTGGCGCCCAGCACCTGGAACACCGAGTTCAGCATCTGCGGCCGCGCCTGGAAGTAGCGAATGGTCATCGACTTGACGTCCAGCAGCTGATCGATGTTCTTGCCGAGTTCATCGGTGAGTTCCCGGAGAATATCGGGCAACTGTTCGCGCACCCGGCTGTGCACCATCTCACGCAGACCGGTCGGCAGGTTGTACCAGAACTGCGGATGTTCGCGCTTCAGGATGTCCTCGACAATGTCGCGAATCTGAAGGTCCGCAATTTCAACAAAATGTTCAGCGAGCTTGTCGGGTTCCAGTTCCCGATAGAAATCCGCGACGCTGCCGAGTTTCGCCAGCCCTTTGTCCACCGCGATGCTGGCCATCTTGTCCGCTCGCGACGGCACGATCCCCTGCCAGCCGATCCGGCCGTCGTACTGCAGCAATGGCAGCACCTGAATGCGCTTGGGCAGCAATGGAAACAACGCCGCCAGGCCCGGCAGCCGAAACCCGTGGAACCGGATCGGCTTGAACAGCATGAGCACACCGGTCCAGTTGGTGATATAGCCGATCACGCCCGTGAACAACGGGATGGTGATCAATTCCAAGAGGATGGTCGGACGCACCCCAAAAACACTTTCCAGCACGACACCCTCCTGCCGACCCGCAACGCACCGCCGTTGGCGTTGACAACCCCTCGGCGGTTCGGACCTTACTGGTTCTTTAGGAATCGAGTCCAGCGGGGAGTGTCTGAGTCGGAGATCTCGGTCACACTGGCCGGGCTCGATGTTCCTCTCTCTCGATAGGAACACGAGAATGGCACGGACCACATCCATATCGCGCCCTGTGCGGTCGTGTTGGGGGTCATGTGCGTCGTTCTGCGGCGGACGTGGACTGGGGTAACCTTCGTCTGGCTCGCGGGTTCAACGTGCCCGAAGGTCCGTCGGGGGCAATAATCTGTGGACGATTGTGTTCACCTGGCGATATTCGGAGATGGACGTGGCGGAAGACAGGATCCCGGGGCAGGACGTGGCCCGTCCGGGACCCCGTGCCGTGGAACGCAGTTCGGATGTGGAGAAGCGGCAGATCAGCAATGAGGCCCGGCTGATCCGCGGCGCCTTCCGGGCCGCCGGCCTGGCGGTCGGCACCGCGGTGCGAGGGACCGAGTGGGCGGTCGGCACCAGCTTCGAGATCACCAAACAGCTGACCCAGGCCGCGCTGGACGGCGAGTCGTCGGCCGATATCGCCGAGCGCACGGGGGCGGCGTTGCGGTCCATCGCGCGCAGTGCGCTCGGCGTCACCGAGGGTTCGGTGCGCGAGATCGTCAGTTACGTACCGACTCCCATGGGTGCGCCGCAGCCGGCCATCACCAACGGCCTGGTGCGCTCGGTCACCAACGAGGACCTACGCCGGCGCGGCGACGCGCTGCTGGCCCGGTCTGCCGACGTCTATTTCACCGAGGACGTGCACCCGGCCTACGACCGGATCCTCGATCAGCTCGCCCCCGACGAGGCCCGCATCCTGCGCTTCATGGCGCTGCAGGGTCCGCAGCCGTCGGTGGACGTCCGCACCAACCGGCCGTTGGGCATCGGTTCCGAGCTGGTCGCCGGGGACCTGACCTCGGTTCCGGAGCAGTCCGGCGTCCGCTACCCGGACCGGGCCCGGCACTACCTGATCAATCTGAACCGCCTCGGCCTCACCATGACCTCGGAAGATCCGGTCGTTTTGTCGCGATACATGGTGCTCGAGGTGCAGCCCGTCGTGGAGCAGGCGCTGAAAAAGGCCGGTCGCGTGCCCAAGATCGTGCGAAAGAGTCTGCGACTGACCGAGTTCGGCGAGGATTTCTGCAATACCTGCTTCAGCATCAACGGCTGAGTCGGTATCCGGCTGATAGCGATCCGGTACAAATCTGTGCCGATCCCTGAAGGTTTCCTACACCTGATGGGATGGTTGAAGGTATGGATTCCGATGCCGTCGCGGCGATCAGCCGGCTGAAGTTCCGTTACCTGCGCGCGCTCGACACGAAGGCGTGGGACGAGTTCGCCGACACGATGATTCCGGAGGCCACCGCCACCTACAGCGAGTACCTCCAGTTCGAATCGCGCGACGCCTTCCTGGCCTTCATGCGCAACACCCTGGGCCCGCACGTCATCACCGAACACCGCTGCGACCACCCGGAAATCGACGTCCACGGCGACGAGGCGACCGGCACCTGGTACCTGGCCGACACCGTCCTCATCCCGGGGCACAACATGCTGCTTCGCGGTGCGGCGTTCTATTCGGACCGCTACGTCCGCTGTGACGACGGGCAGTGGCGCATCGCGCACACCGGATACGAGCGCACCTATGAGGTGGTGCTGTCCCTGTCGGATCTGCCCAGCCTGCGCCTGACCTCGAGCCGCTGGGGGCTGATCGCCCGCGAACCCGCCGAGGCGCCGCGCGTCGAACCCAGCTCGGACGGGACGGGCACAGTCGGCTGACGCCACCGGGCCGCGCGCTCACCGCGCCGAACCTGTCGTTATCGCTGGGTGCCGAATGCGTTGCGCGTCAGTGCAGCTGGTTCTGCGCGGTTTCCAAGCCCACGCGCAGCAGCAGTTCGACCGCGTCGGCGGTCTGCTCGACGATCACCGGAACCTCTTTGCGTTCCGGCGCGGAGAAGGGCTTGAGGACGTAGTCCGCGGGATCCTGGCGCCCCGGCGGGCGGCCGATGCCGAAGCGGACGCGCAGATAGTCCTTGGTGGTGAGGGCCTGCGAGATGGAGCGCAGCCCATTGTGCCCGCCCTCGCCGCCGCCGCGCTTGAGGCGGATGGCGCCGAAGGGGAGGTCGAGCTCGTCGTGGACGACGATCACCTCGGTGGCGGGCACGGAGAAGAATTTGGCCAGCGCCGCGACGGGCCGCCCGGACAGGTTCATGTAGGTGCGCGGCTTGGCCAGCAGCACCTTGCGCCCGTCCAGGCGGGCCTCGAGCAGATCCGCGCCGGACTTCTTGTGCACGGTGAAACGGCCGCCGACGCGCTCCGCGAGCACATCGGCGACCAGGAAACCGACATTGTGCCGGGTGCGCTCGTATTCGGATCCGGGATTACCCAGACCGACCACCAGCGCGGGCCCGGCCGTTGCCTCGGTCATCGAGAACCGTTGTGGGAGTAGGGAGTTACTCCGCGGCTTCCTCGGAAGCGGCGGCCTCGGCCTCTGCCTCGGCGGCGGCGGCCGGGGCGGCGATGATGTTGACGATCAGGGCCTCGGCGTCACCGGCCAGGGCGACACCCTTCGGCAGCTCGATCTGGCCGGCGGTGATCTGGGTGCCGGCCTCGACGCCCTCGATCGAGACCTCGATGGACTCGGGGATGTTCAGAGCCTCGGCCTCGATGGACAGGGTGGTGGCGTCCTGGGTGACCAGGGTGCCGGCGGCGGCTTCGCCGACCAGGGCGACGAGCACGTCGGCGGTGACCTTCTCGCCGCGGCGCACGATCAGCAGGTCGGCGTGCTCGATGTAGCGGCGGATCGGGTGGACGACGACCGACTTGGTCAGCGCGAGCTGCTTCTTGCCGTTGATGTCGAGGTTCAGGACGGCGTTGGTGCCGTGCTCACGCAGGATGGCAGCGAACGCCTGGGCGTTCACCGACAGGTGCTGCGGCTCCTCGTTGTGGCCGTAGAGCACGGCCGGGACATTGCCGTCGCGGCGGGTACGGCGGGCAGCGCCCTTACCGAACTCGGTGCGTACGGTGGCTTCGAGAAGGTTGGCGTCGGACATGACTGTCTACTCCCTACGGCTCGTCCGGCTGTAATGTCAGCGTGTCGCCAGGCGACGTGGGCCGCCCTGGCTGAGGTTGGTCTGCTCGTCGGCGAAGACCAACATGGACGGCCGAATAGGCCGAGCCGCGTCGATCACGGTGGGCAGTTGGGTGCCGCACCCTCGCCGAGACAACCTGACGACTCTAACACGCGGCCGGAACGGCTCTGCGCCACCCCCTGGGTGGCCGGGTGCGGGGCGTGCGTTCCCAGGAATTGCACAGGAATATTTTCACTCTTGTTTCCGGCAATCTGACACACTACCATTTCGCATCACTCCGCCTCGCGGGGAATGCTTTGCGCCATAGGGAAATGCGCCCCCATTTCCGGTGCCGGGCAATTCGAACGACACGCTGAGTAGCTTGTCTTCCGAGTAAGGATCAGTTTGATGAAGAACATCCGCCGGTTCGGTCTGAGTGCCGTGGGCATCGCCGCCGTCTCCGCCACCGTCGCCCTCACCGCCCCGGTCGCCGCGGCCGATTCGAATGCCAACTGCCCCCCGTCCAACTCGGGCGGAACCAGCACCGGCAGCAGCTCGACCACCCTGGGCCCGCTCATCAACAACATTCTGAGCAGCCTGGGCGCCCTGAGCGGCCACGGTACTTCGACGTCCAGCGGCAACGCTTCCTCGGTCGGCTGACGAAAACTGGGCTGCGACCGGCGGTCGGTTATCTGTTTGCCTCGCTGTCGTGACCGGTTCGGGTGGTCGTCACCGTTTTCCGCGGTAATACCGCTTCGGGTAGCGGTGACGCCACTCCGGTGCTAGGCAATTTGATCGGCACGCTGAGTAGCTTGTCTTCGAAGTAAGGAAACAGATTCATGAAGAACATCCGCCGGTTCGGTCTGGGCGCCGCGGGCATCGCCGCCATCTCCGCCACCGTCGCCCTCGCCGCCCCGTTCGCCGCCGCGGACACCTCCAACAACGGTATGACCGTGGTCGGCAGCAACTTCCAGACCGGCACGGCGTACACCATCAACATCATCACCGGCGTTCCCGGCGTCACCGCCAACGTGTACGACACCAACGCCTCCAACACCACGGTGTCGGTCGGCTCGGCGACCTCCTCGGGCTCCACCCAGGCGTCCGTGCAATGGACCCCGGCCACCTCGGGCTCGCATCACCTGTGGGTGGTGCTGAGCGGCGGCTCCCAGTCGGTGCCGACCTCCGGCCCGGTGGATGTCACCGTCTCCGACCCCTCGACGACCACCACCACGACGGGAACCGGTAGCGCGGGCTCGCTGATCCCGCTGATCAGCAACCTGCTGAGCAGCCTCGGCGCCTCGACCTCGAACGGCGCCTCCTCCCAGGTGGGCTGACGTTCCGGCTGACGGCCGGTTGCCCGGAACCCGCGCGGGGGTCCGAGCAACCGGCCGTTCTGTTTACCGGGCCGTCTCGATATACGCGGCCCGATCGATTACGCGGCGTCTGCGGCTTTGAACGTGGCCGCGTAGCAATCGACGTACGGGCGGCCGGAGCGGCGCACGATATCTGCCATGAGCTCGTCGGTGGCCCGGCGCACGGCCGGCTGATCGGCGGGCGGGATATAGCGCGGGTGGCCGAAGGAGATGCCCACCTTGGCCGGGCGCAGGAAACGCCGATTGCGCGGATTGACCCGATCGGTGCCGGACAGCACGACCGGGATGACGGGAGCGCCGGTCTCCATGGCCACCCGGACCGCGCCGGTGCGTCCGCGGTAGACGCGGCCGTCGGGTGAGCGGGTCCCCTCCGGGTGAATGCCCCAGATACCGCCCGATCTGAGAATGCGGACCGCGGCGGCCAGCGAATCCGATCCCGCGGTGCCGCCGCTGCGATCCACCGGCACCTGGCCGGTGGCATTCATGACGAAGCGTTTGATGCGGCCGCGGAAGCCGCTCCCGGTGAAGTACTCCTGCTTGGCGATGAAGGTGACCCTGCGGCGTAGTACCAGGGCCAGGTAGAACGAATCCACCACGGCCAGATGGTTCGCTGCGATGATCACCGGGCCGTCCTTCGGAACATGGTGCAGCCCTTCGATCTTCGGTCGCCCGAGGAGTCGCAGCACCGGCCCCACCAATACCTGCTTCAGTAGCCAGTACCACATGGAAAGCCTCTCGAATCGTGGCGAGTAGACAATGTCTACTCATTGTTCCTACCGGACCGGAGTAGACACTGTCTACCCTTGTCGGCAGAATGTGACGCATGACTTCGCTCGAGCCGCTGCGGGAACGCCTGGTGACCGCGGGTGTCGCCCTGCTCGAGGAGGTCGGCTCCGGCGAGCTCGGCCTCCGTGCCATCGCCCGCGAGGCGGGAGTCTCGCACGGCGCCCCCCGGCGATATTTCCCCACCCACAGTGCCCTGCTGGCCGCGATCGCCGCGCGTGGCTACACCGACCTGCGCACCGAAATCGATGCGGTGCAGGGTGATACGGCGCCGGCGCGGGTGCGGCGCACCTGCCTGGCCTACATCGGTTTCGCGGCCGCGCGGCCGGAGATGTTCACCCTCATGTTCCGCCACGACCTGCTGGAGGGCGCGGGCGAGAACCTGCGGGCGAACACGACACTGCCCATGTTCGCAAGCTGGCGGGCACTGGTCGCCGAGTGCGTGCGCGACGGCGCGGACGAGCGGGCCCTGAGCCTGTGGACCCAGTTGCACGGCATCGCGGTGGTGGTCGCGAATCGCAGTATCGAGGCGATCGCGCCGGGGACCGATATCGAAGCGCTGGTCGCGCAGGCTGTCGCCCGGCACCTCGCAGGGCAAACCGGCGGATAGCGTGCCGGACCCGGACGCCGCTGGACCGGCCGGTCGGGCAGAGGGGCCGGTCACGTACCCTGGGGCGGTTGCCTCGTCTGCACAAAAAGGAGTCCCCCGTGAGTTCCCCGACTGCCCCCTCAGCTACCGCCGGTCGGCTGGCCGACGAGGCGGCGCGGCGGCGCACCTTCGCGGTGATCTCCCACCCGGACGCGGGTAAATCGACGCTCACCGAGGCGCTGGCGCTGCACGCCAAGATGATCTCCGAGGCGGGCGCGATCCACGGCAAGGCCGGCCGCCGGTCCACCGTCTCCGACTGGATGGAGATGGAGAAGGCGCGCGGTATCTCCGTCAGCTCCACGGCCCTGCAGTTCGAGTACGGCGACTGCGTCATCAACCTGGTGGACACCCCCGGCCACTCCGACTTCTCGGAGGACACCTACCGCGTGCTCACCGCGGTGGACGCGGCGGTCATGCTCATCGATGCCGCCAAGGGCCTGGAACCGCAGACGCTCAAGCTCTTTCAGGTCGCGCGCGATCGCGGCATCCCGGTCATCACCGTCATCAACAAGTGGGACCGCCCGGGCCAGGCGCCGCTGGAACTGCTGGACGAGATCGTCGAGCGCATCGGCCTGACCCCCACCCCGCTGTTCCTCCCCGTCGGCATCGCCGGCGACTTCCGCGGCCTGCTGCGCCGCGGCGAGGAGGGCACGCCCACCGAGTACATCCACTTCACCCGCACCGCGGGCGGCGCGACCATCGCCCCCGAGGAGCACTTCACGCCCGAGCAGGCCGCCGAGCGCGAGGGCGATGTGTGGGCCACCGCCGCCGAGGAGAGCGAACTGCTCTCGGCCGCCGGGCAGGACCACGATCAGGAACTGTTCCTGGCCGGGCACACCTCGCCCGTCATCTATGCCTCCGCCATGCTGAACTTCGGTGTGCGCCAGCTGCTCGACACGCTCGTCGAGCTCGCGCCGCCGCCGCGCGGCCGCAAGGACGTCAAGGGCAATCCGCGCGATACCACCGCGCCGTTCAGCGCCGTCATCTTCAAGGTGCAGGCGGGCATGGACACCGCGCACCGCGACCGGCTGGCGTTCATGCGCATCGTCTCCGGTGAGTTCGAGCGCGGCATGGTGGTGACCCACGCGCAGACCGGGCGGCCCTTCGCCACCAAGTACGCGCTGACGGTGTTCGGCCGCGAGCGCACTACCGTCGACACCGCCTACCCGGGTGACGTGGTCGGTCTGGTCAACGCCACCGCCCTCGCTCCTGGGCACACCCTGTTCGTGGACAAGAAGGTGGAGTTCCCGCGGATCCCGTCCTTCGCGCCGGAGCACTTCGCGACACTGCGCGCTCAGACCGCGGGCAAGTACAAGCAGTTCCGCAAGGCCATCGACCAGCTCGACTCCGAGGGCGTGGTGCAGGTGCTGCGCAATGACGCCCGCGGTGAGCAGTCGCCGGTGCTGGCCGCGGTCGGTCCCATGCAGTTCGAAGTCGTCACGGCCCGAATGCAATCCGAGTTCAATGTCGAGACCCAGCTCGACCACCTGCCGTACCAGCTGGCCCGGCGTACCGACGCGGAATCGGCGGAGGAACTGAACCGGCAGCGCGGTGTCGAGGTCTTCACCCGCACCGACGGCGTGCTGCTCGCGCTGTTCAGCGACAAGTGGCGGTTGCAGTACATCACCAAGGAGATGCCGAAGCTGACCCTCGAACTCCTGGTCGCTGGAACGGAATAGCCGGTGCCGCGACCCACCCCGGGGCCGGTTCAGCCGAGGTGGGTGGCGGTGGCCGAGCGCCGGAGCTTGCCGGAGGAGGTCTTGGGCAACGCGCCCGGGCCGAGAACGGTCACGCTGCGGGGACGGACCCCGACCTCGAAGAAGACCGCGTGCACGATGTCGTGCTCGATGCGGTGGACCTCCTCGGGATTCTGGTGATCGTTGGATTCGACCACGACGGCGAAGCTTTCGCGTTTCTGCCCGGCGTCGAGGCGTACGGCCACCGCATTGCCGGGGCGAACTCCCTTGACGCGCAGGGCCGCTCGCTCGACGTCGGTGGGGAAGATATTGCGGCCCGCCATGATGATGACGTCCTTGATGCGGCCGCACACCACCACCAGCCCGTCGTCGGTGAAGTAGCCGAGGTCGCCGGTGTCGAGCCAGCCCTGCGGGTCCTGCGCGCCGCGAAAGCCGTCCACCGTGAGGTAGCCGGATGTGACTGCGGGGCCGCGTAATTCGATGACGCCGACGCTGCGCACCGGGAGGGCCCGGCGCTCGGCGTCCACGATCCGGCCCTCGAGGTTGTCGACCAGGTAGCCGAGGGTCGGCAGCCGGCGCACGCCGCCGTGATGGTGTTCCGGATCGCGGATGGGGACGGCCTTGCCGAGGGCCTCCAGCAGGTCGGCGTCGACGACGTCGAGGACCTGGCCGAGGCCCGGATCGGGGATGGAGACCGCGAGGGTGGTCTCGGCCATGCCGTAGACGGGGGTGAGGGCCATGGGGTTGAGGCCGAAGCGTTTTCCGGCCTCGGCGAGGGCGTCCATGGTGTCGGCCTCGACGGGTTCCGCGCCGTTCCACATGTAGCGGACACTGCTCAGATCGACCGACCCGTCGGCCGCGTTGCGCAGTCGGCGGGCCAGCAGCGAATACGCGAAATTCGGTGCGGCGGTGACGGTTCCGCGATATTTCGAGATCAACTCGGCCCACAGGATGGGGCGGGTCAGGAAGTCCAGCGGGGTCACGCACACCACTTCCGCACCGAATTGCATGGGCACGCTGAGGAATCCGACCATGCCCATGTCGTGGAACAGCGGCAGCCAGCTGATCATCACGTCGTCGTCGAGCTGGAACTTCACCCGATCGAACATGGCGTGGGCATTGACGAAGAAGTTGCCGTGCGTGATCTGCACCGCCTTGGGCGACCCGGTGGATCCGGATGTCAACTGCTGCAGGGCGATATCGTCCTCGCCGGTCGGCACCGGCTCGATCGGCTCGCCCGTGCGCATGGCCGCGATGGTCACCACCGCGATACCGCGTTCGCGCAGCAGCGGTTCCGCGATCTCGAACGGCGCGCCCAGAATGACCGCCCGCGCCTGGATCATGCCCAGCACGGTCTCGGTATCGTGCACCCAGACCTGCAGATCGGTGCGCGGGGTCGGCTGGTGCAGCATGGTGATCGAGGCGCCGCGCATCCACACCGCCTGGCAGGCGGGCGCGATGTCCACCGGCATGCCGGCCAGCACGCCCACCGCGTCGCCCGGGCCGATCCCGGCGGCGGCCAGGCCGCCGGCCATCCGGCGGGCGATGTCATGGATCCGGCCCCAGTCGTGCCGTACCGGCGCATCCGGTTCGCCGGTCACCAGCCCTCTCCGGGAAACGCGGGCGGTGGCATACATTTCGTCGGTGAATCGGCTCACGATCGACTCCTCAAACGCCGAACCAGCACCTCAAATAATCCCGCGCCCGGTGCGGGCTGTTAAGCGTTTCGGAGTTTTGGGCGGCGGTCAGGCGAAGGTCCTGACCGCCCCGACGAAGCGATCCAGGTCCTGGTAGTCGACGAAGCAGTGCGGGGAGGCACGGACCACCGAGTTCAGTTCTCTGGCGGTCATATCGAGCAGTGTGGAGCCGCGGTGGCTGACCGTCACCGTGATGGCCTCGGCGGCCAGCCGATCGCGCACCTGGACCGGTTCCAGGCCGTCGACGGTGAAGGACACGATGCCCGCGTGCTGGATGCCCCGGTCGCGCACCTCGACGCCGGGAATCTCCTGCAGGGCCTTGCGCAGGTACTCGGCGCGTTCGGCTATCGCCGCGTACACCTGCGCCGGACCCAGGTCGAGCAGGTAGCGCACGGCCGCGCCCAGCGCGAGGCGGCTCGCGACCGAGCATTCCCAGAATTCGAAGCGGCCGGCGTCCGGGGAGAGCACGTAGTCGTCGGGGGCGATCCACTCGGCGCTGTGCAGGTCGAGCCGGCCGGGCTCGAGACTCAGCGCCAGGTCCGGCCGTACATATAGAAATCCGGTGCCACGCGGGCCGCGCAGCCACTTGCGGCCGGTGGCGGACAGCGCGTCCACGTCGAGTTCGGCGACATCGAGCGGCAGCTGACCGGCCGACTGACACGCGTCCAGCAGCGCCAGCGCACCCACCCGGTGCGCGATGCGGGCGGCCTCGGCGACCGGGTTCACCAGGCCGCCATTGGTCGGAACATGTACCAGCGACACCAGTTTCACGCGCTCGTCGATCATGGCGTCCAGGGCGTCGAGGTCGAGCTGCCCGCTACCGTCGCTGGGAATGGCCTCCACGACCGCGCCGGTCTGCCGGGCGCGCTGCAGGGCCGCGATGGCATTGCTGCCGTAATCCACGCCGGAGATCAGGATGCGGTCGCCGGGGCTCAGCGGGACCGAGTAGAAGAAGTCGCTCCAGGAGCGGCTGGCGCTGTCGCTGAGGGCCAGCGCGGCCGGGTCGGCATTGATCAGTTCGGCAATGGCCGTCTTGACGCCGTGCAGCTCGTCGATGCGCTCGTTGGCGGCGCGGTAGCCACCGATCTCGGCCTCGCGCCGCAGGTGGTCGATAGCGGTGTCGACGACGATCCGCGGGGGGAGCGAGGACCCGGCGCTGTCGAGAAAGACCTGATTCCGGCACCCCGGCGTGTCGGCGCGCAGACGGGCGATGTCCAGTGTGGCGTTGTCTCTCACACGTTCGACCCTATCCACCGCGTCGAGCGCCCACCGGGGAGCCGCGCTACCCCGTTGCGCCGCCTGCGGTTTCGAGCACCGCGCCGATCAGCGGCGCCGAGCGCTCGGCGAGCTCCGCGGGTGGGTACGGCCGGTCGTCGTCGAGCCACCACACGATGGATTGCATGAACATCGCCGACACGACGGCCGGCGCCAGGGCGTCACCGCCCTGCCCTGGCAGATGCTCGCTGACCATGGCCGCCACCGCCGCGCGCATGCGGTCGGCGAACCACGGGCTGCCGCGACGGCCCAGCAGCGCGCCGTACAACCGGTGATAGGCCTCGATGTGGGCGAGGAATTCCTGCCAGCGCTGCCCGGGCGGCCGATCGCTGCCGGCCGCGGTCAGCTCGGCGAACGCCTCGTCGAAGATCTGCTCGACCAGCTGGCCCGCGGGCTGCTGTCCGCCATGGGGGTACGCGCGGGTGAGACGGTGCTCGTCACCGCGGCGGCGGGCCGGATCGGATCGGTGCTGGTGCAGTCGGCACGGGCGGCCGGAGCCGTGATCGGTGCGGTGAGCGGCGAGAAGGTGCCCGCGGCAGCGGATTTCGGTGCGCACACGGTGGTCGATTACACGGTCGCGGACTGGCCGGAGCGGGTCCGGGAGCTGACCGGCGGGCGCGGTGCCGACGTCGTGCTGGACGCGGTCGGCGGCGCGGTCGGCGAGGCGGCGTTGACGGTGGCTGCGGACGGTGGCGGGCGAATCGGTCTGTACGGATTCGCCTCCGGCGCCTGGCCGCGGCTGGACGCGCTCACCCTGGGCACGCGTGGGCTGACCGTCAGCGGGCCGCTCAGGATCGTCTTCCGCAGATCCGACGCCGAGCAGCGCGGCGATGCCGAATGGGCATTGGCCGCGGCGGGCCGTGGTGAGCTGAGGCCCCGGATCCATGCCCGCCATCCGCTGGGACGGGCCGCGGATGCCCACCGTGAGCTGGAGGAACGCCGCAATGTCGGGGCCATCCTGCTCTCGGTGCGGCCCTGATCGCAGGATGGGGAATCGGCTGTTCCTCTGCAGGCGTTCTCCTTTTCGTCAGATTTGTTGTCACAGTCGCTCGCTACTCTTGTTTGGGTCGCCGTGCGATCCCCGGCGGCGACCGCATCAGACGGAGGTTGGCAATGGCTGTCACGGCGTCACCGACCGATGTGCTGCACAGTGGCCTGGCCGAATCGGACCCGGGCGGCGAATTCACGTCACGCGCCGCCGCCGAGGCTTATGTCGGAAAAGTCTGTTTCAAACAGGGCCCACCGCTGCTCATCGGCGCCGAACTGGAGTGGCTCACCGCGCAGGGTGAACTTTCGGCGACCAACTCGCGTCCGGACCTCAGGGTCCTCGCGGACGCTCTCGGACCACATGCGCCACGGTCCATTTCCCCCGATTCCCCGGCCGTTCCATTGCCGGGAGGCAGCCGGGTCACCCTCGAACCCGGCGGTCAGATCGAACTGTCCAGCGCCCCGTTCGGCACCGCCGCCGAACTGTGCGAGCGCTTGCGGGCAGACACGATACGCCTGCGGGAGCTGCTCGAATCCCGCGAAATCCGAACTATTTCCGCTGCCGCCGATACAACTCGGCGGCCGCTTCGTGTGCTGCAGCTGCCGCGCTACCGGGCCATGGAGCGGTCCTTCGCCGGCATCGGCCCGTTCGGCGCGCTCATGATGTGCAATACCGCCGCCACCCAGGTGAGCGTCGACGCGGGCGCGAATCCCGCCGAGATCGCCGCCCGCTGGCAGGTCCTGTATGCCGTCGGTCCCGCCCTGCTGGCCGCTTTCGCCTGCTCACCGGGGCTGCACACCGCCCCGCCCGGCGACTGGGCCTCCCAGCGCATGCGGGCCTGGCAGCGGCTCGACCCGCTCCGCACCCGGCCGCCCGTGCACGACTGGGCCGACCCTATCACCGGGTACGCGCGCTGGGCGCTGGACGTGCCGCTGCTGTGCGTGCGGTCGATGGACCCGCAGGCCGATGACTGGTCGGCCCCGCCCGGTGCCACCTTCGCCGACTGGCTGTGCGGGGCGCTGGACGAGGAGATCGGCCGCCGCCCGGACCGGGCGGATCTGGACTATCACCTCACCACCCTGTTCCCGCCGGTCCGCGCGGCCGGGCACCTCGAGGTCCGCTACCTCGACACGCAGCCGGGCGACGGGTGGTCGGTGCCGGTGCATGCCATCGACGCGCTGCTGTCCGATCCCGGAACCATCACGGAGGCAACGGCTCTGGCCGCCTCCACCGCGGATCTCTGGTCCGAATCCGCCCGCCGCGGGCTGGCCGACGCGGAGCTGCGGGCAGCCGCGGTCGCCCTGCTCGACCTGGCCACCGCGCATGCCGGCACTCCCGAGGCGGCCAAGGAATTGGCTGCCGCCGCCGACCGATGTCGCAGCGGCCGCACCCCGACAGAATCGGAAGTTCTCTCATGACTGTTCAGCATCTGCCGGGATCGGATCGGGCGGAGACCGAGGCGTTGCGCGGACGAATCGCGGACGCGCTCGAGCGGGCGCGCCGGCGGACCATCGGACTGACCGAGTGCGTCGACGAGGCCGAACTGGTCGCGCAGCACTCGCGACTGATGAGCCCGCTGGTCTGGGATCTCGCACACATCGGCAACCAGGAGGAACTCTGGTTGGTGCGCGATGTGGGCGGGCGGGAGCCCGTGCGGCAGGACATCGATCACCTCTACGACGCCTTCCGGCACGCCCGGGCGGACCGGCCCGCGCTGCCGCTGCTGGATCCGGCGCAGGCCCGCGACTATGTCGGCACCGTGCGGGACAAGGTGTGGGATGTGCTGGACCGCAGCCCCTTACGCGGCAATGACCTGGTCCACGACGGCTTCGCCTTCGGCATGATCGCCCAGCACGAGCAGCAGCACGACGAAACCATGCTCGCCACCCACCAGTTGCGGACCGGTGAAGCGGTGCTGTCCGCCCCGCCCACCCCCGCCGCGCGGGTGGCGGTCACCGGTGAAGTCGTCCTTCCCGCAGGCGAATTCATCATGGGCACCGACTCCGATCCCTGGGCCCTGGACAACGAGCGGCCCGCGCACCCGGTGCACGTCGACGCCTTCGCCATCGACGCCGCGCCCATCACCAACGAGCAGTATCTGGCCTTCGTCGACGACGGCGGCTACGAGCGGCCCGAGCTGTGGTCCGAGCGCGGCTGGGCGCACCGCGTGGAGGCCGGGCTGACGGCGCCCCAGTTCTGGGAGCAGGACGCCGGAGGGCGTTGGTGGCGTAGGGTTTTCGGCACCATGCAGCCGCTGCGCGCCCACCAGCCGGTGGTGCACGTCTGCTGGTTCGAGGCCGAGGCCTACGCGAACTGGGCGGGCAAGCGCCTGCCCACCGAGGCGGAATGGGAGAAGGCCGCCCGCTTCGATCCGGCCACCGGCCGGTCCCGCCGATACCCCTGGGGCGACATCGATCCCACCGAGGCCCTGGCGAATCTCGGCCAGCACCACCTGGAACCGGCCGATGTCGGGGCCTACCCCGCGGGGGCGTCCCCGGCCGGTGTCCATCAGCTGATCGGCGACGTCTGGGAGTGGACCGCTTCGGGTTTCGAGGCCTACCCGGGCTTCCGCGCCTTCCCGTACCGGGAATACTCCGAGGTCTTCTTCGGCGGCGACTACCGCGTCCTGCGCGGTGGTTCCTTCGGCGCCGACCAGGTCGCCTCCCGCGGCACCTTCCGCAACTGGGATCACCCGATCCGCCGTCAGATCTTCGCCGGCTTCCGCCTCGCCCGGGACCTGGGATCGGACGAGCGCTGATGTGCCGTCACCTCGCCTACCTGGGCCCACCCACCCCGGTAGGGGTTCTCCTGACCCGGGGCCCGAATTCCCTGCGCACCCAATCCTGGGCCCCGCGCGACATGCGCGGCGGCGGCACCATCAACGCCGACGGTTTCGGCGTCGCCTGGTGGCACCACCCCGATGCCGCCGCTCCCGACCACGGACCCGGCGTCATCTGGCACGGCGGCACGGCGGCGGATATCCGGGCTGCGGCGGAAACCGTCGGCGCTCAGACGGATCAGGCCGGATCCGGTGCCGCGGGGGCGGATCCGGTGGTCAGCCGGTATCGCAATGCGGCACCGATCTGGACGGATCCGGCGGTCGACGAGGTGTTGCCGCAGATCCGGTCCGGAGCAGTACTGGCCGCAATCCGTTCCGCCACAGTGGGAATGCCGGTGGAGCGAGCAGCCTGCGCCCCGTTCACCCACGGCCGCTGGGCCTTCAGCCACAACGGCGCGATCCCCGACTGGCGGCGGGCGCTGAGTGCGGTTGCCGCCGAGTTCGGTTCGCCACCGCTCCTGGAGGCAGAGTCCCTGACCGACTCCGCCGCCCTATGGGTGATCGTGCGCGGACTGCTCGAAGGTGGTGGCGACACCACTGCGCGCGTCGAGCATTCGGGCATCGGCGAATCGCGGAGTTTCGGCGCGACGGTGGCGTCCCGGTCGTCGATCAGTGTCACCTCGGCTTCCGGTGCAGCGCCGGAGGTTCGGACCTGGGGATCGGCCACGGCCTCGGACGGCTCGGCCGGCGCGGCGTTCCATGGTGCGGGGGCGAGAGATCCGGGGGAGGTATTGCGGCTGGTGATGGCGGCGGTGCTGGCGCGGTCGCCCCGCGCGCGGTTGAACTTGCTGATGGGGGATGGGGCGGGGATTTGGGGGACGACGTGGCATCACTCTTTGTCGGTGTTGGAGACCGACGGGTTCGTGTTGGTGGCCTCGGAACCGTTCGATGACGATCCGCGGTGGCGGCTGATTGCCGATCGGCAGCTGCTGAGCGTGCGGGACGGGCGGGTGTCGGTGGAACCACTGGATATCGAGATCGGAAGGGCTGGCTCATGACTGCAGCTACGCTGGAAATTCATCTGACCGAAGAGGATTTGACGACCGCGCTGCGCGCGGACGTGCGACAGGGGCTGAACGCGGAACCGAAGTGGTTGCCGCCCAAGTGGTTCTACGACGCACGCGGCAGCGAGCTGTTCGAGAAGATCACCGAACTGCCCGAGTACTACCCGACCCGCACCGAGCGGGCCCTGCTGGAACGGGTGGTCGGCGAGATCGCGCGGACCGCGCAGGCCGAGGTGCTGGTCGAGCTCGGCGCCGGATCGGCGGCGAAGACCCGGCTGTTGCTCAACGCGCTGCAGGCCGAGGGTCCGCTGAAGAGCTATGTGCCGCAGGATGTCTCGGTCTCGGCGCTGCGGATGGCGGCGGACGAGGTGGCCGCGGAGTTCCCCGGCCTGGGCGTCCACGGCGTGGTCAGCGATTTCACCGCCACCCTCGACAACCTGCCCGGCGGCGGCCGCCGCATGGTCGCCTTCCTGGGCGGCACCATCGGCAACCTGATCCCCGCCGAGCGCGCCGAATTCCTCGGCGGCATCCGGGATGTCCTGGAACCGGGCGAGCAGCTGCTGCTCGGCGCGGGCCTGGTCATCGACCCGGCGGTCCTGGTCCCCGCCTATGACGACGCCGCGGGTGTCACCGCGGAATTCAATCGCAATGTGCTGCATGTCCTGAACACCCGGCTGGGCGCGAATTTCGAACCGGAGAAGTTCAGGCACGTCGCGATCTGGGACGCCGAGCGGGAGTGGATCGAAATGCGCCTCGAGGCCACCGAGGCCATGTCCGTCCACATCCCGGAGCTCGACCTGACCGTCGATTTCGCGGTGGGCGAGCAGCTGCGCACCGAGATCTCCGCCAAGTTCCGCCGCGAGGTCCTCGAAAGCGAGCTGGACGCAGCCGGTTTCACCACCGAGCGGGTGTGGACCGATCCTGCCGAGCGGTTCGCCCTGGTGCTCGCGGAGCGCAGGTAGGCACAGTGCTCGCGGAACGCAGGTAGGTGTGCGGGCGGTGGCTACTTCTGCGCCGTCACCGCCGCCAGCCACTCGATGAGCGGTCGCATATCCTCCCACGCCGCCCGGACCTCCCGGGCGGCGCGCGGGGTGCTCAGCCACTTGGGTGCGCCGAAATCTCTGCCGGCGGTGAGGGATTTGTGCCGCAGCAGCTCGATGCGGGGGTGATCGATGTCGTAGCCCTTGGGTTTGGTCGCCAGCTTGTCCCCGCCGATCTGGTATCCGGCCGAGACGAGCTGTGCGATCAGCCCTTCCAGTTCCGCCCCGCGCACCTCGTCGTCGATGGCGACCCGCAGCGCGGTGAGCTGGGCGCTCTCGGCGGCGTACATGCCGCCCCCTACCCGCAGTCCGGCCGCGCTGATCTGGACGTACCAGCCGGAGTACTGCGCGCTGTACACCACCGCGCCCTGATGGTTCTTGTAGGGCGACTTGTCCTTGGCGAAGCGCACATCCCGGTACGGCCGGAAGATCTTGGCCTCGCCGAAGTCCGGTTCCAGCTCGGTGACAAGGGCTTTCATCGGATCCCGGACGGACTTCTCCCATACCTGCTTGTGGGCGTTCCAGAAGGTCCTGCTGTTGTCGGCTTCCAGATCCTCGTAGAAGTCGAGTCCGGCGAGCGGGAATCCGGTGAATGCGGTCATGTCAATTAGTGTTCGGCATGACCCCGGAGCCGTAGATCGCGACCCCGATGATGATGCCCAGCACCAGCGCCACCCCGGAGGCGACCGCGGCCCACTTGCCCAGCGGCTCGCCCTTGCCGTGCCCGATCACGCCGAGCACGATGCCCGCGATGCCGAACAGCGGCGGACAGAAGATGAGCGCGATGACCGCGCAGACGAATCCGATGATCGAGAAGGTCTGCGGCCCGCTGCGCGGCGGCGGCGCACCGAAATTCGCGCCACCGGGATACGGCTGATACGGCTGCCCGTAGGGCTGCTGACCGTACGGCTGCTGACCGGGTCCGAACTGCTGCGGGTACGGCGGCTGCGCACCCTGGGGGTAAGAAGGCTGCGAACCCTGAGGGGAGGGAGCGTTCGGGTAGGGCGGAAACCCGCCGCCCGGGTAGGCGGCCGGTGGCTGATCGCCCTGTGGCGGGTATCCGTACACCCCGCCCGCCGGGTACTGCGGCTGGGCCGGTGGCGGCTCGAACTGCGCGGCCGGATCGAACTGCGTGGGGTCGGGCTGACCGGGAGGCGGGGGAGTGCCCGGGATGTACCGGAAGGTGATGTCGTCCTCGGGAGGTTCGTCGGTGGGCCGAGCGCCCGAGGCGTCCTCCGGCGTGTCCGACGCTGGCGTGTCGGATTCCTTCTTGAACATATCGGCCGGTCCGGTGCCGGATTCGTCTGACGGCTTGCCGGGCTCGTGCGGCGGCGTGCTCATCGCGCCCTCCTCGATCGTGGTGTGCGTCTTCAGGGATATCCCTCTGCGGGACGTGCTACGCAACAGTCCTAATCGCCGAGTTCCTCCACGATGTCCATGGCGGCGACCTCCGCGGGCCGGTCGTCCTCGGCCACGAACTCCTCGCGCTGCCGCCGGCGGCTCCACTCCTGGTCCAGTTCGGCTCCGATGCCGAGCCTGCCGGTGTCGTCGTTCTCGCGATTGCGGATGATGAGGTCCTCGGGCGGATCGGTGATGAACCGCGTGTACTCGCGGATCTCGTCTTCCTGATCGTCGTCGCCGAGGTCGTAGTCGAGGTTGTCGACATCGCTGTCGAAGACCTGATCGGTGTCGAAGATCTCGTCCATGACGCGGGCATCGTCCTCGTCGGGCCGGCCGGCCATTCGGCACCACCTCTCCGCGCAGTCAGCGCACCAGTAGCAACCCTGAGTTCGATCCAACGCTACCGCTTGCCTTCAGAAACGGACATCCATTGCCATCCCCATTTCACGCAAGAGCACCCCTCCCGTGCAGCGGGAGGGGTGCTCTTGCGTGTGTTCTTCGGGCTGAGCTACGAAGCCGGTTATGCGTTCCCGTTGAAAAGGCCGGTGACGGAACCGTTTTCGAAGACCTCGCGGATGGTCTGTGCCAGCAGCGGGGCGATCGACAGCACGGTCAGCGTCGGGAACTTCTTGGCCTCGTCGATCGGCAGGGTGTTGGTCACCACGACCTCCTTGGCCCCGCAGCTGGCGAGACGCTCGGCGGCCGGGTCGGACAGGATGCCGTGGGTGGCGGCGATGACCACGTCGCCCGCGCCGGCCTGCTTCAGCACCTTGACCGCGCCGGCGATGGTGCCACCGGTGTCGATCATGTCGTCGATCAGGATGCAGGTGCGGCCCTCGACCTCACCGACCACGCGGTTGGAGACGGTCTGGTTGGGGACCAGCGGGTCGCGGGTCTTGTGGATGAACGCCATCGGCGCGTCCGCCAGCGAGTTGGCCCACTTCTCGGCGACCTTCACGCGGCCGGCGTCGGGGGAGACGACCGTGATGTTGGACAGGTCGTAGTTGTTGCGGATGTGCTCGGCCAGCTGCACCTGCGCGTGCATGTGATCGACCGGGCCGTCGAAGAAGCCCTGGATCTGATCGGTGTGCAGGTCGATGGTGATGATGCGGTCCGCGCCCGCGGTCTTGAGCAGGTCCGCGATCAGGCGGGCCGAGATGGGCTCGCGGCCGCGGTGCTTCTTGTCCTGACGGGCGTAGGGGTAGAAGGGCAGCACCGAGGTGATGCGCTTGGCCGAACCGCGCTTGAGTGCGTCGATCATGATCAGGTGCTCCATGACCCACTGGTTCAGCGGGGCCGGGAAGCTCTGCAGCACGAAAGCGTCGGAGCCGCGCACCGATTCCTCGAACCGGACGAAGGTCTCACCGTTAGCGAAGTCGCGCGCGGTCTGGGGAGTGACGTGAACGTTGAGTTCTTTGGCCACCGCCTCGGCGAGCTCAGGATGAGCGCGCCCCGAGAACAGCATCAGATTCTTCTGGTTATCGGTAGAGAACGCGGTCACTGACGTTCGCCATCCTTTTGCTCGTTGGATATCTCGGTGGTTCCCGGCGGATCCGGGAGAGCCGCGAGCGCCGCTTCGGCCGCGCGGGCTGCGTCGGTGCCGGGGCGATTGCGCTGCACCCAGCCTTCAATGTTGCGTTGTGCTCCACCCGACACCGCGAGCGCTCCCGGGGGAACGCTTCTGCGCAGTACAGTACCCGCCGCCGAATACGCGCCGTCACCCACGGTGACCGGCGCGACGAACATGGTGTCGCTGCCCGTGCGCACGTGCGAGCCGACCGTGGTGTGGTGCTTCTTGACCCCGTCGTAATTGACGAAAACGCTGGAGGCGCCGATATTGCTGTATTCGCCGATGGTGGCGTCGCCGACATAGGTCAGGTGCGGGACCTTGGAGTGCGCGCCGATGGTGGCGTTCTTGGTCTCGACGAAGCCGCCGATCTTGCCCTCCGCGCCGAGCGAGGTGCCGGGCCGCAGATAGGCGAAGGGGCCGACGCTCGCGCCCGGGCCGATGCTCGACTTCTCGCCGTGCGTGCGCACCACCTTGGCGCCGTCGCCGACGGTCACGTCGGTGAGCGTGCAGTCCGGTCCGACCTCGGCGTCCTCGCCGATCACGGTGTCGCCCAACAGTTGTACGCCCGGCCGGATGACGGCGTCGCGGCCGATGACCACGTTCCCGTCGATCCAGGTGCTGCCCGGATCGATGATGGTGACCCCGGCGCGCATGTGCCGTTCCAGGATGTAGCGGTTGAGGGTGCGGGCCGCGCCGGCCAGCTGCACCCGATCGTTCACGCCGGTGACCTTGGCGGAATCGATCAGCCGCGCGCCGTGCACCGGATGTCCGGCCTCACGGGCCAGCTTGAGAACGTCGGTGAGGTACAGCTCGTGGCGGGCGTTAGCGGTATCGATGCGCGAGATCATGATTCGCAGCACGGCCGCGTCGAAGACGTAGACGCCGGAGTTGACCTCGGTGATGGCCGCCTGCGCCGGGCTGGCGTCGGCGTGCTCGACGATCTCCAGCACGTGACCCTGGGCGTCGCGCACGATGCGGCCGTAGCCGTTCGGGTCCTCGGGCTCGAAAGTCAGTACGGTGACTGCGGATCCGTCGGAGTAGCTGCGGTGCTCGTCGAGCAGCGCGTGCAGGGTGTGCCCGTCCAGCAGTGGCACGTCGGCGTAGGTGACGAGGACGTCTCCGTCGAAGTTCTCCGGCAGCGAGGTGAGCGCGCACTGCACGGCGTGCCCGGTACCGCGTTGTTCCTCCTGCACCGCCAGGGTGATCTGGCGGCCCAGTTCGGCTCCCACCTTGCCGACCGCGTCGCCGACCTGTTCGCGATCGTGACCGATCACGGTGATGAGCGCCGTCGGGTCGATCTCGTGCGCGGCATGCAGCGCGTGGGCGAGCATGCTCCGACCGGCGAGCGGGTGCAACACCTTGGGTGTCTTGGACCGCATTCGGGTTCCGGCTCCGGCGGCGAGAACGACGACGGCGGTCTGCTGTGGCATGGATCTCCCTCGGCTGCCGGTCATCGTGTGCTGAGTCAGGTTGTGCTGGGCCACAGTGGGTCAGCACCCACAGCGTGGTCAGCGATTTTGCGCGGGGCCCACCATATCGACCCTGCTCGTGAGCTCCGCCGCCAGGACTCGAACCTGGACAAACTGAACCAAAATCAGTTGTGCTGCCATTACACCACGGCGGATTGGCGCTTCATGCGGGTCTGATCCTCGCATGAAGTACGCCTCTACGTCGAACCGCTTACATAGATTCGAACGTGTCTGTCGATAGGCTACGTACGAATGCGCGGCGGCCCATGGCCCCGCACCCCCTGCAAAGGTGCTCGGGGGCAGGGTGAAAGGGCAGGTGGCGATGACGACGGGCGAGGGCTCCAAGCCGGCGCGGCCGCGCATGACCGGCACCCAGCGCCGCCAGCAGCTCATCGAGATCGGCCGGGCGCTGTTCGCCGAGCGGGGGTACGACGCCACCTCGATCGAGGAGATCGCGGCGCGGGCCCAGGTGTCGAAACCGGTGGTGTACGAGCACTTCGGCGGCAAGGAGGGGCTCTACGCCGTGGTGGTCGACCGGGAGATGTCGACGCTGCTGGAGATGATCACCTCCTCGCTCACCCAGAACCGTTCGCGGGTGCGGCTGGAGCAGGTGGCGCTGGCGTTGCTCACCTATATGGAGGAGCGCACCGACGGCTTCCGGATCCTCATGCGGGATCAGCCGGTGTCGGCCGCGGAGGGCACCTACTCGAGTCTGCTGAACGAGGCCGTGAATCAGGTGGCGCACATTCTGGCCGGGGATTTCGAGCGCCGCGGGCTGGACCCGACGCTGGCGACACTGTACGGGCAGGCGCTGGTGGGAATGGTTGCGACGGCGGCGACCTGGTGGCTGGACGAGCGCCAGCCATCCAAGGAAGTGGTGGCCGCGCACCTGGTGAACCTGTGCTGGAACGGCCTCACTCATTTGGAGGCGGAACCCCAGCTGGCGTCGGAATGGCCGAGCGGCAAGGGGTTATAGAACCCGGCGGTTTGAATTCAGGTCTGATATGTCTGTCCTAGCGGGGCAGAACTGGACAGTTAACCAGCGAATTGCGAAGGAGGACGGGTCGAATGCTCGAATCGACTGGCAGCACGCAGCCGGGTGGTACGGTTCACCCATCCTTCGAGTGCTGTTCGAACTGTGATGTCGGTCAACTTCGGGATATCGGTCTACTTCAGGATGGCTGGTTTGATGACAGGCGGCTCTGATGGCTAGGCAGGCGCGTGCGGAGATCACTCGCGATTCCGTGCTCGCGGGCGCGGCCGATGTCTTTCTGCGACTGGGCTACGCGAACGCGTCCCTGTCCGAGATCATCGCGCAGTCGAATGTGACCAAGGGCGCGTTGTACTTTCACTTCGGATCCAAGGAAGAACTGGCGCGCGCGGTCGTCGATCAGGGCAACGAGCGACTGGTCAGCGCATGCCAGGGATTCTTCGATCCGCGGGTGCCGGCGCTGGAGGCGTGCATCGGGATCACCTATGTGGTCGCCGACCTCACCATGAACGACCCGATGGTGGGCGCGATGCTCAAACTGACCCACCAGATCGGCGACTACCGCGGCGCGACCGGCGACAATATCGCCAAGACCTGGGGTGAGACGCACCGTTTGCTCGCCGAACGCGCGATCACCCAGGGGGATCTCAAACCCGACCTGGATCCCGACACCATCGGCATGCTGCTGCAGGAGATGACCACCGGCGTCCATATCGTCGCGGTCAGCACCGAGTCCATCGATCAGATGGCGACCCGCATGGAGCGGGCCTGTTACTTCCTGCTGCCGAGCATCGTGCCCGAGGAGAAGGTCGCCTACTTCCGCGAATTCGCGGCTCGGCGCCTGCGCCGCTACGTGCAGTGAGACTGTGCACGGTGCAGTGATGTGAGCACCGTGCGGTGCCGGTGAGCACGTAGCGAGCAGTGCTGTGGCGCAGCGGGTTTCGCGAATCGGCTACTTGAGCCCCGCCTGCCACTTGGTGAGCGCCTTGGTGAACAGGCGGTTGGCCTCGTCGGCGTGGTAGTCGTTGACGTTGGCGTTGTAGTCGAAGTACCAGATCTTGCCGCCCGACCGGCAGACATAGTGCAGGCCGCGGGCCTGGCCACCGCCGGCCGCCGTGGCGTCCATCTGGTAGCCGATGATCTCGTCGCCCACCGCCGGAATGTTCGAGATCTTCGTGTACACGATCTGCATGCCGTCGTAGATCACCGTCGGGCAATTGTCGGAGGCGTCCTTCTCCTCGTCGAATTCGCTCTGGATCTCGGTGGGGGTGCGGAACGCGACCGTCGTCGCCACCGAGGCGCCGCCGTAGCCGCCCTTCTGGGCGAACGCTGAGGTGGCCTTCGCCGCCGGTTTGGTCGCGGGCGGGGCGGCCTCCTTCTTCAGCTTCGCGGTGCAGTCCGGAGTCTCACCCGAGACCCGGGCCTCATCGGTGCCGTCGTTGGTCTGCTGCTCCTTCTTGGTGTCCTCGGTCCACCCGACCGGCAGGTCGTCGACCGCCAGCACCATCGCGGCCGGATCGCTCGTGCCGGCCCCGGTTTTGGTAGTGGCGGCCGCGCTCGATGTCTCCGCGGACTGGGCCTGTGTGCCGCCCGCATCATCCGGCCGCGTCGCCACCACAGCGATCACCGCACCCGCGACCACCACCGCGACCCCGGCCAGCGCCACCAGGATCATCCGATTCTTGTTGCGCCCCACCGGTTGTGTGACCACCGGCGGTTGTGCGCCGAACTGACCCGGTGCGCCGAAGGGCTGCTGCTGCGCGAATTGTCCTTGCGGCATACCGAACTGGCCCTGAGGGGAGCTGAACTGGCTCTGCGGCGAACCGAACCCCGGCGGCGGGAACCCGTGCTGCGGAACATCATGACCCGGTCCCGGGGCGAAGTGCTGGGGCTGTTCGAACTGCTGCTGAGGTTGCCCGAATTGCTGCTGCGACGGGAACCGGCCCTGCGGCGGAAACTGCGTCTGAGCCGGTTGCCCGTGCCACTGCTGGGTGGCTGCCCACTGGCCGTCCGGCTGCGGTGGATTGCTGTGGTGATCCGGTTGCCCGCCGGAGGGTGGCGCGGGTGGTGGTGTGGTCATGCAGTCCCCTGGATCCGGGCGTTCTGGTCACAGCGGGTCGAGCCCCGGACCTCCTCCCCGCGGGGACCATTGTTATCACAGGGCCCCGACGCCGGTAGGTCGGCGAAATCGGCGGCAGAGCCCGGGACGGGCTACTCGCCCTCGAGTTTTCGCCGGCCGCCTGCGCGGTTGTTGGCGATGATCTGCCGGAACATGGTGAGAAGGGCTGGAGCATTGAGGGTTTCGCCCTCCGCCACGGCGATCATGCGGGCGGTCTTGTTGTCGTGACCACCGGTGATGATGCCCTCGGGATCGGGCGCGATGGCCCCGTCGTAGAGGAAGATGTCGACGGCCTTCTTGGTGGCGAGCAGCGCGCAGATATTGCCGTCGAGCACGAAGTAGGGCCGGACCGTGCGTTTGATGGTCTCCTCGACCGCCGGGTCGGCCGCGTGCACGAGGTCGCGGACCTGGCCGCAGATGGCCTGTTGCCAGCCGGGCAGGGTGTCGATGTAGGCGTCCACTCGCGGATCGCTCGCATAGGACATTCCGCCATCCAAGCACGGCCGGGGCGCCCGGGGGCCAAGAAGCGTCTGCGTGCTGAAGCTGTCACAGCGGGTGACTAGACTCAGTTGGCTGTCTGAAACGCTGATCCGCGCCGAGGAGTCTGCCCCATGACCACCCAACGTCCACCTCTGGCGGGACTGGCTGCGGTGGCCGGTGCCGATGCCGCGCTGGAGCAGGTCGCGAGTCTGATCGGCCGGGAGTCGGCGATGCTGGTCGCGCCGTCGGCGGTGCGGCCGTTCGTGGCGTCGACCATTGCCGGGCACCGCCCGCTGCTGGTGGTGACGGCCACCGGGCGGGAGGCCGACGATCTGGCCGTCGAGCTGACGGAGATGCTGGGCGACACGGTCGCACTGTTCCCGTCCTGGGAGACGCTGCCGCACGAGCGGCTCTCGCCGGGCGCGGACACCGTGGGCCGGCGGCTGCAGTTGCTGCGCCGGCTGGCGCATCCGGAGGACCCGGGGTTCGCGGGTCCGCTGCGGGTGGTTGTCACCACGGTGCGCTCGCTCATGCAGCCGATGGCGGCGGGGCTGGGGGAGATCGAACCCATCGTACTGCGCCGCGGCGCCGAGTTCGACTTCGACCAATTGCTCACGCGGCTGGTGGAATTCGCCTACGAGCGGGTCGACATGGTCGGCAAGCGCGGCGAGTTCGCGGTGCGCGGCGGCATTCTGGACGTCTTCCCGCCGACCGCGGATCATCCGGTGCGCGTGGAGTTCTGGGGCGACGAGGTCTCCGAGGTGCGCGCCTTCTCGGTGCAGGACCAGCGCTCGATCCACGAGGTGCCGATCGACCTGGTGGTCGCGCCGCCGTGCCGGGAACTGCTGCTCACCGACGCCCTGCGGGAACGTGCCGCCCATGTGGCCGCCGAGAATCCGGCCGATGCCGCGCTGGTGGAGATGCTGGAGAAGATCTCCCAGGGTGTCCCGGTGGAGGGCATGGAGGCGCTGCTGCCGGTGCTGCAGCCCGGTGAGCTGCAACTGCTGGTGGACGCGCTGCCCGCGGAAACCCATGTGCTGCTGTGCGATCCGGAGAAGGTCCGTACCCGCGCCGCCGACCTGGTGCGCACCGGGCAGGAATTCCTGGAGGCGTCGTGGACGGCGGCCTCCTTCGGCGGGGCCGCCCCGCTGGGCGCGCACGGGCTGGATCTGGCCGCCTCGAGTTACCGGGGGCTGGACGTGGTGCACGCCGATGCCGAGCGGCGCGGCCTGCCCTGGTGGACGCTGAGCCCGCTGGCCGCCGACGATCCGAAGGAGATCGCGCTGCCGGTGCTGGCCGCCGCCTCGGCGCGCGGTTCGGAGGAGCTGGTCGCCACCATCTTCGCCTCGCTGCGCGCGCATGTCGCGACCGGTGGCCGCGCGGTCATCGTGGTGGCCGGACATGGTACGGCGCAACGCATTCTGGAACGGCTCGCCGATGCCGAGGTGCCCGCGGCGGCGCTGGAGGCCGGTGCCGAGCCGGTGCGCGGACTGGTCGGCGTGCTGTGCGGGTCGCTGCACGACGGCGTCGTGTTCGACGCCGCCAAGCTTGTGGTGATCGCGGAGTCCGACCTCACCGGCAACCGGGTCACCGCGCCCGGCGAGGGCAAGAAGCTGCCCGCACGGCGGCGCAACCAGGTCGATCCGCTGGCGCTGACCGCCGGCGACATGGTGGTGCACGACCAGCACGGCATCGGCCGCTTCGTGGAGATGATCGAGCGGACCGTCGGCGGCGCGCGCCGCGAGTACCTGGTCATCGAGTACGCGCCCAGCAAGCGCGGCCAGCCGGGGGACCGGTTGTTCGTGCCGATGGACTCGCTGGATCAGCTGTCGCGCTATGTCGGCGGCGAGATGCCGTCGCTGTCCAAACTGGGCGGTTCCGACTGGGCCAATACGAAGCGCAAGGCGCGCAAGGCGGTTCGCGAGATCGCCACCGAGCTGGTGCAGCTCTATGCCGCCCGGCAGGCCGCGCCCGGCCACGCCTTCGGCGCGGACACGCCATGGCAGCAGGAGATGGAGGACGCCTTCGCGTTCACCGAGACCGTCGATCAGCTCTCGGCCATCGCCGAGGTGAAGACCGATATGGAGAAGGCGGTCCCGATGGACCGCGTCATCTGTGGTGACGTCGGCTACGGCAAGACCGAGATCGCGGTGCGCGCGGCCTTCAAGGCGGTGCAGGACGGTAAGCAGGTGGCCGTGCTGGTGCCGACCACGCTGCTGGCGCAACAGCATCTGCAGACCTTCACCGAGCGGATGGCCGGTTTCCCGGTGGTGGTGAAGGGCCTGTCCCGCTTCACCGATGCGACCGAATCGCGGGAAATCCTGGAGGGCATGACCACCAAGGATGTCGACATCGTGGTGGGCACCCATCGTCTGCTGCAGACCGGGGTGCGCTGGAAGGACCTGGGCCTGGTCGTCATCGACGAGGAGCAGCGGTTCGGCGTCGAGCACAAGGAGCACATCAAGGCGCTGCGCACCCACGTGGACGTCCTGACCATGTCCGCCACGCCGATTCCGCGCACGCTGGAGATGTCCCTCGCCGGCATTCGCGAGATGTCGACCATCCTCACCCCGCCGGAGGAGCGGCATCCGGTGCTCACCTATGTGGGTGCCTACAACGACAAGCAGGTGGCCGCGGCCATCCGCCGTGAGCTGCTGCGCGACGGCCAGGTGTTCTACGTGCACAACCGGGTGTCGTCGATCGACAAGGCGGCCAAGCGGATTCGCGACCTGGTGCCGGAGGCGCGAGTGGCGGTCGCGCACGGGCAGATGAACGAGGACATGCTCGAGAAGACCGTGCAGGGCTTCTGGGAGCGGGAATTCGATGTGCTGGTGTGCACCACCATCATCGAGACCGGTCTGGACATCTCCAATGCCAATACCCTGATCGTGGAACGCGCCGACGCCCTGGGCCTTTCGCAGCTGCACCAGCTGCGCGGGCGGGTCGGCCGCTCGCGGGAACGCGGCTATGCCTACTTCCTGTACCCGCCGGAGAAGCCGCTCACCGAGACCGCTTACGACCGGCTCGCGACCATCTCGCAGAACTCGGATCTGGGCGCGGGCATGGCGGTGGCCATGAAGGACCTCGAGATTCGCGGCGCGGGCAATGTGCTGGGCGCCGAGCAGTCCGGCCATGTCGCGGGTGTCGGCTTCGACCTGTACGTGCGCCTGGTCGGCGAGGCGGTGGAGGCCTACCGGGCCGCCGCCGACGGCCGCCCGATCTCGGTGGACGAGGAGGTCAAGGAGGTCCGCATCGACCTGCCGGTGGACGCCCACATCCCGCCCGACTACATCGCCTCCGACCGCCTGCGCCTCGAGGCATACCGCAAACTCGCCGCCGCCCAGGACGATTCGGCGCTCTCGGCCGTGGTCGAGGAACTGGTGGACCGCTACGGCCCGCTCCCCGTGGAGGTCGGCCGCCTGGTCTCGGTCGCCAAGCTGCGCCTGCTGGCCCGCGAGTACGCCATCGCCGAGATCGGTGTCACCGGAACCACTCTGAAGGTGTCGCCGCTGCAGCTCCCGGATTCCAAGCAGCTGCGGCTGAAGCGGCTGTACCCCAGCGCCACCTACCGCCCGGCGACCGGCATCGTCCAGCTGCCGTTGCCGCGCGTCGAGGACAGCGTCGGTGCGGCCCGCGTCCGCGACGTGCAGGTGCTCCAGTTCGTCGCGGACCTGCTGCTCGCCCTGGACGGAAAGGCCCCGGGCGCAGTGGATGTCAAGGTCGCAGCGGAGGTGCTGGCTCCCCGATGAGTTGTCCGACCAACGCAAGCCCGCAACGGGCGTTCGTAGGGCGGGCCGTCGTGCCGACGGCGTCGGGCGTCCTGCCCGCGGCTGCGGTGGCGTGATGAGTACCGGGAACGGCGCGGGAGCGGAGTCGGTCCGGCGGGGCGAGTCGGTCCGGCGGGCCTCGGAACAGCCCAGCGCGGGTGGCGGTTTCGGGCGTGGCGAGGCGGGGCGCGAGGCGATGGCGGCCGAATCCGCGGCGGATGCCGCGCGCATGATCGCGGCGCTGGGCGAGGCGGTCGAGGTGATGGACCGGCTGTGGAACTTCGGCGGGTGGGAGGTGACGCAGACGCATGATTCGCTGCGGCCGTACCTGCTGGAGGAGACGTACGAACTCCTGGACGCCATTCAGGCCGAAGACGCGGAGACCATCAAGGAGGAGCTGGGGGATCTGCTGCTGCAGGTGCTGTTCCACTCCCGGATCGCCGAGGCCGCAGGGGAATTCACCGTCGCCGACGTGGCCGCGGCGCTGGTGTCCAAGCTGGTGCACCGCAGTCCGCATCTGATCGGTGAGCACGGTCCCGGCGAATACGGCATCGATCCGGCCGCGGCGGTCGCCGACAAGATCGCGGCGCAGGAAAAGGCTTGGGAGGAGCGCAAATCCGCCGAGAAGGCGCGGCGCTCCTGCCTGGACGGCATTGCCATGGCGCAGCCCGCGCTGGCGCTGGCGGAGAAGGTTCGCTCGCGAGGTATCAAGGCGGGTTTACCCGAGGAGCTGATTCCCGGCGCTCTGCGTGTCGTGGAGCTCGGCGGGCCGGACAGTGCCGAAGAGCGGTTGCGCAAGGCCACTCTCGCGTTCGCCGAAGCCATCCGCGCCGCCGAGGATGCCGCGGAAATCGATCGGGGTGAGCGGCGCGCGCTGGCCGCCGCGGACTGGCATCGGTACTGGCCGCGCGGCTGAACGGGATCCGGCGTCGCGGACGGATCGGGCGTCGCGGTCGCGATGCCGGGCGATAACGGCGGTGTTGCCTTCGGCTCGTTTCGGCTAGCGTCAGAGGGGTGCATGCTTCGGGGCGCGAATCGATTACCGAGTACTACCCGTCACGAACGGGTGCGATCATCGCGCTGGTCTTCTTCCTATTGATGACCGCGCTACCCGGTTTCGTGGTGTTCGACGGCAATCAGCAGCTGGTCATGCGGGTGCTCGGCGGATTGGCCATGGCGTTGTTCGGTTTCGGGGTGTACGCCATGCTCGAGGATCTGCTTCGCCCGCAGCCGACGCTGCTGGTCACCGACCAGGGCTTCACCTATCGCGGATTTCCGCATGTGGCGTGGGCGGAGGTGGAGCGGGTGCGGCTGGGCATCGGGCGGCTGCGCAAGGGCGGTCGCGCGGAGATGTTCGCCGAGGTGGTGCTGCGCGATCCGGCCGAATTCCGTGACCGCGTACAGGCACTCGGCGATGTGACGACGCGCCGCAATCCGGACCGCCGGCTGTTCATCGTGGCCGAGCGGCTGCCGGTGCCGGTGCCGATGGTGGTGGACGTGATGCGGGAGCATCATCCCGGTCTGTCGGTGCGTGCCGTCGAGGACGCGCCCGCCGACGCGCCGCCGGCCGCGCCCCGCTCACCCGATCGCGACATGGTGGAGAGCGCGCTCGTGAGCGCCCTCACCGACGCGCTCCCCGTCGGCTGGAATCTCGCGGTCCTGTGGTTCTCCCGGGTCGGCGACGACGGCCACGCCGGCATCCAGCTCGAGCTGACCGACCCCGACGCCGATCACACCGACGAGTTCCAGCCCTCCGAGGAGATCCTCACCCTCCTCAACCGGCTCAAGGAAGTCTGCTACGACCAGATGACCGGCACCTGGCTCAGCGGCCAGGTCGTCCTCCGGGCCGCCTCCACCAAGGCCGAATTCACCCTGTCCTTCAAGGAAATCCCCGACTGGCTCCCCATCCCCGAGCCCGACGAATGCCGCCGCGAACTCGCCACCTACCCCCGGGCCGGCGACGAAATCCCCACCTGGCTCCGCCAACGCATCTCCTGACCGCGCAGACCGCTCAGGGCCGGACGTTCTCGACTACGTCGGTGATCACCGAATAGGTGCTCAATACGTTGCTCTCGATCGGCGCGTGGTCGGGCCAGTCGTGTGCAGCCCGAAACGCATCCGACTCCAGATACCCGATATACGCGGCCTCATCGGCGAATTCGAGCATCGACACATAGCCGCGCCCGACCTCCCGGGCGCGCATCAGCCGCGCCCCCACCAGTCCCGGCACCGCCGACAGCGTCCCCCGCATGCTCGCCCCGAAGTTCCGTTCGAACACCTCCCGATCCGCGTCCGCTACGAACAACTCATTGACGACGACAAACATGACTACTCCTCGAGATTCAGCGCGCGACCGATGAATCGCACGGTGGTGGACAGCACCCGATCGAAACCATCCCCGGCGTCGATCCGATCGATGGCCTGTCCCAACGCCCCATCGACCAGCTCCGCGGTCAACTCCGGTTCCGGATCTCCCCGCTCGGCGAGCGCCTGCCGCAGCGGTTCGGCCATTTCATGATGTGTACGTGAAATCCGCTCCCGTGCACTCGCATCCGTGAGCCCAGCCCCGCCGAGGACGGCGATCCGATGCGCCCCCGCCCCCGCCAACTCCATCGTGGCCCGCACATAGGCGATGACGCGCGCATCCGCCCCTTCGGCGGCCGCGACGGCCTCGCCCACGATCCGCCCCCAGCTGGCGAACGAGTCCACCACGATCCGCGCGAGAATCTCCTCCCCCGACGGGAAGTACTTGTACACACTGCTCCTGGCCAGCCCCGCCGCCGCCCCCACCGCCGCCGGCGTCACCGCCCCAACCCCCTTGCTCAGCAACAACTCCCGAGCCGCCGCGAGCAGCACCTGCTCCTGATTGGCCCGATGCTCCGCCACAGTAGGCGCGTCGATCCTCGGCACCCGAACCTCCCATCTTGGCGACACCGTGTCCCCAAGATGGCAGTCATGGCGACACGCTGTCG
Organism: Nocardia sp. NPDC059236; assembly: GCF_042754085.1. Taxonomy (NCBI): domain Bacteria; kingdom Bacillati; phylum Actinomycetota; class Actinomycetes; order Mycobacteriales; family Nocardiaceae; genus Nocardia; species Nocardia sp. NPDC059236. The sequence continues at coordinate 82,634 of NZ_JBHZAF010000003.1, read as the reverse complement.
CCAAGATCGCTATTCGGATTCGAGTGGTTCGGCGCGCATCCGGGGGATAGGGATCGACAATGGTGCGGGGAACATCATCGCGCAGAGATGCTGCAGAAGACCTGACTCGGCCAGGCCGCCGCGGGTTCAGTCTTCGGCGAGGTACCGTTCGACGGTTTCGACCTTGGCCTTCATGGCGTCGGTGACGCCCGGGCGGATGTCGGCTTTGAGGACGAGGCTGCAGCGTGGGGCGACTGCCATGACGGCGTCGGTGGCTTGCTTGACGACGGCCATGACCTCGTCCCATTCACCTTCGATGGTGGTGAACATGGCATTGGTCTCATTGGGGAGGCCGCTGGCGCGGACGATCCGGACCGCTTCGGCGACGGCGCGGCCGACGTTCTCGCCGACGCCGAGCGGGGTCACGGAGAAGGCGATGATCAAACGTTCACGCCATAGTCGCGGGCGATGCCGGCCAGGCCGGAGGCGTAGCCCTGGCCGATGGCGCGGAATTTCCACTCGGGGCCGTGGCGGTAGAGCTCGCCGAAGACCATGGCGGTTTCGGTGGAGGCGTCCTCGGTGAGGTCGAAGCGCGCCAGTTCGGAACTGGTCACAGCGTCGATCACGCGGATGTAGGCGTTGCGGACCTGGCCGAAGGACTGGCGGCGGACGTCGGCCTCGTGGATGGAGACCGGGAAGAAGATATTGGTGATGGTCGGCGGCATGGCGGCCAGGTCGACATTGATCACCTCGTCGTCACCGTCGCCCGCGCCGGTGAGGTTGTCGCCGGTGTGCTCGATGGTGCCCTCGGGGGAGCGCAGGTTGTTGTAGAAGATGAAGTGCGCGTCGGAGAGCACGCGCTGGTTGGATCCGCAGGCCAGTGCGCTGGCGTCCAGGTCGTAATCGGCGCCGGTGGTGGTGCGCACGTCCCAGCCCAGCGCCACCGCGACCTTGGTCAGGTTGGGGGCCTGTTTGGACAGCGAAACGTTTCCGCCCTTGGCCAAGCTGACAGACACACGGACTCCTTCGATACTCAGTTGCGGTTGGCCGCCATCGCTTTGAGCGTCGCGACTCGTTTCTCCAGATAGCGTAGTTCGCTGTCGTCGAGGACGGTGCGCTGAATTCCCGTGGCGACCGAGAATGCTGATTGCCGGTGGTCGTCGATCACCTCGACGGTCAATTCCACCGCCACATAGTCGTCCGCGTCCGGCATGGGATCGGCGATCACCTTGGCGGTGCCGCGGGCACACAGCGCCACATCGCCGCCGCCCAGAATCAGCAGCGCGATATCGGGACGTTCCCGCAGCCGCGCCAGCGAGCCGCGATCGAACTTGAGGCTGAGCAGGATTCGGCGATCACCCGCGCGCACCGGCCAGGAGACCGGGATGGCGTGCGGTGCGGGATCGGTGGTGACGAGGACCGCGATGGTGTCCTGCGGCCATTCGGGGAGGGCGTCCAGTTCGGGGTGGTCGGTCGGATGTGCTGTCGTCTCGGTGTCGTCCGGTTCCGTCACTGTCGAGGGCTCCTGACGTTCCCGCGCTTCGGCTACCATCCGCGTCACCTCACCATCGGCTCCGCACAGCGGGCTGGACTGTGCTGCCGCAAGTGTATGCCGTTGCCGCGCTGGCCCGCTGGCGTCCGATCGGGGCCCGCGGCGTGCCGGTTCCGCGAGGTTCGTCCGTTACGACTGTGAAAACACCGCCGGACCTGCGGGGAAACAGATTGACGAGAAGCGATAACGGTTGCATCATTCGTTACAGTCCCTCGACTGAACGAGGTCATGCGAGTAGCCGGCCGATGACCGCCCGGTGAATATCGTCCGCCCATCCGGGTGTCGACGAACGCAGCAGCTTTTCCCAACCGGCGCGGCAGGCGCTATGTGAACGAGTGAGGTGAGTGCGAATGGGATTCCGGCCGTATCAGCGACGACCGTGGAATACACCTCGCACCGCCCTGTCCGCTCCGTTCTTCTGACTGCCCAACAGGTTTCACGACGCTGCCGGTACCGGGTCCGCCCGGCGTCCGGTCGCGCCGGTCCGGGGCTGCAGATATGAGGTGAACAGCGCAAAGAGAGCGGAGATGGTGATGGCGGATCTGGGTTCGGGGCAGCAGCCGGAAATGGTGGAGATGGTGGGGCGCGCGACCGCGGCGAATCTGGTGGTATCGGATGCGGTCATCGACGATCTGCGTTACCTGCGTGGCGAACTGGCAGCCGCGGACGTGCCGTTCGTGCTGGTGCGCGATGCCGACCATCGGCTGGTACTGGCCGTGGACAGCGGTCACCGGTCGGCCCTGAGACGGGTGCTGGGGGCTGCGATGGTCGCGGGCTTCTCCTGCAACGAGAAGCCGCACAATGTCTTCCGCCTCGGCCGCGACCTGGACCCGGCCCATCACGTGGAGCTCGAGCTGTGGGAGTACCACGGCGACACCGTCGAGTGCCCGCGCCCGAATGCCCTGACCCGCATGGTCTTCGACGTCGCCGACGTGGAACCCGCCACCGTGCTGCTCTACGACGCCAGCTGGCCCACCCTGGCGGGGATGTTCACCCCCAACCCGACCGACGTCGGCTTCGACATCGACCTGGTCTTCTCGTGGGTGGATGGCACCGACCCCGAATTCCGCGCCCGCCGTGCCGGAATGATGGCGCAGGTGGTGGTCGGCGAGGGCGACGAGGCGGACGCCCGCATCCGCCAGATCGACGAACTGCGCTACGCCCTGCGCTCGGTGCACAAGAACGCGCCGTGGATCCGCCGCATCTTCATCGCCACCGATTCCCGGATTCCGGACTGGCTGGCCGACGACCCGAAGGTCACCATTGTCCGTGCGGTGGACCACTTCTCGGACATCAGCGGCTTGCCGGTGTTCAATTCCCATGCGATCGAATGCCAACTGCAGCACATCGAGGGCTTGTCGGAGCACTTCCTCTACTCCAACGACGACATGTTCTTCGCCCGCCCCGTGCGCCCGTCCATGTTCTTCACTCCCGCGGGCATCAGCCGCTATATCGAAGCGGGCACCCGAATCGGCCCGGGCGCCAACAACGAACGCCGCAGCGGTTTCGAGAACGCGGCCCGCGTCAACCGCGACCTGCTGACCCAGCGTTTCGGCCACGTCATCACCCGCCACCTCGAGCACACGCCGGTGCCCTTGCGCCGCAGTGTGCTCCTGGAAATGGAGCAGGTCTTCGCCGAGGATTTCGCGCGTACCCGGGCCAGCCGCTTCCGCGCCGCCACCGATATCTCGGTGACGAATTCCCTGTACCACTACTACGCCCTGCTGACGGGCCGCGCGGTCCCGCAGGAGGCCGCCAAGATGCGCTATGTGGACACCACCATGTACACGGGCCTGGCCCTGCTCGATGGCCTGGCCAAACGCCGCAACGTAGATTTCTTCTGCCTCAATGACGGCAGCTTCCCGGAGGTCCCGGAGGCCGAACGGGTCCGCGCCGTCTCGGAATTCCTGGAAACCTACTTCCCGGATCCGGCCCCCTGGGAAAAGCCGGATACGACCGTCGGCACCATGACGGCCTTCGAGTCCGGCGCGGCCTGACCCGTCCGGGGCAACGACTGTCAACCGTCCGGTGGGCGCTGCCGGACCGGGCCCGGGTTCGGCGCGCACCCACGCGGCGAACCCGGACGGTCGCTCAGAGTGCGTACGGATTGAAGGTGCAGACCAGGTTCGGGTGGCCGGCCGGGTCCAGGGCGTGCAGGGCGATGGACGCGGCCCGTGGGGAGTACATCATCGACAGGTGGTCGGACAGGTCGATACCGCAGTTGTCCTGCAGGGTCACGTTGTTCACCGTCGCGCCGGGTCCGGCGGTCAGGAAGGTGGCGTTGTACGGGGTCGAGATCTCGTCGTGGGTGGTGGCGACGCTGGTGTAGTGCACGCCGGGGACGGTGTCGCCGGTGGCGTCGAGGGCCGAGTAGAAGCTGGATCCGGTGACCTGCTCGATCAAGCCCTGACCGACCAGCAGCTGACTGAATCCCAGTGCGTTGAAACCCATGTCCGTCAGATGCCGGCCCAGGGTGGCGATGCCGTCGAGGGTGGTGCCGTGGTGGGTGGCGCCGAAGGTGATCAACTGGTCGACCTTCCCGGCGCCGCCGTCGAACTTCAGGTATTGGTCTGCGACGGTGCCGCCCTGGGAGTGCCCGACGATGTCGACCTGGTGTGCGCCGGTCGACGTGAGCACCTTGTCGACGAAGGTGGCGACCTCCTTGGCCGACTCCTCCATGGGCGCAATGCCATTGACGCCCGGCACCAGCGCGCCCAGACCACCCTGCTGCAGCAGACCCTCCTGGCCGAAATTCAGTGCGTACACGCAGAATCCGGCCGCTTTGATCTTGGGCGACAGGTAGGCGAAGCCGTCATAGGCGTTCATCCAGGATCCGTGCAGCAGCACCACCGGCTCGGGATGTGTCGCAGTGGGTTTGCAGTTCCAGTCGTTGGCGCCGGCGGGGGCCATGTTCTCGTTGGCGAGTGAGAAGGTGAACGCCGCGACGGCGTCGGTCATTTCGGGACCGTTGCCGGTCGGGATGGTGGAGTGCGGCGCACTGGAGATGCCGGTGTCCGCGAGTGCCTTGCCGGCGGTGGTCACGCCGGTGTTGATGGCGTCGACGAGGTCCTGGATCGTGGGTTGGGTAGCGGCCTGGGCGTTGACGCTGTGCGTACCGGCCATCACGGCCGCGCCCATGATCGCGGCGGCGATGCGCACGCGCATCCGGTTGCTCGTGGTCATCTGGATGTCCTTCCTGCAGGTGGCGGGCTTCACTGCCCGAACCTGGATGCCGAAGGTAGAGCTGCGGCTGCGTCCGTTCGTCCCGGTTGCAGGGGGATTCCACGTTCCAACAACGGCGCGAGTACGTCGGTGTGAGGACCTCCAACCCCGAGGTGGGTGTGTCGTCGCTCCCATGCGAGTCCGCTACCGCGAGAGCGCCGGCCGTCGAGCGGTGGCGCTGATATGCGCCAATAGTGTTCGGTTGGAATCTGATTGGTGCCGCCGCCCACCCTCGGCAGCATGAAGAAGAAATTCCTCGCCGCCACCGTCCTCGCCGCCGCCTCGACCGCCACCATCCTCGGCGCAGGCCCCGCCTCCGCAGACGACGTGCACCAGATCTACTTCGCCTACGGCACCGACAACGGCTACGTCAGCGGCCGCCTGACCGGCTTCAGCCACGACACCTACCAGGTCGACGCCCACGGCGGCCAGGTCATGGTGGTCGACGCCACCCCCTACTGGTCGGACGCGACGGTCACCATCACCGGCCCCACCGGCACCCTGTCCTGCCAGCACCAGTGGACCTCGGTTACCCTGCCGGTCAACGGTTCCTACCGGCTCACGGTGTCCTCGCCCAGCCACAGCACCGTCGACTACGGCCTCAGCGTCAAGATCGACTGAACTCCCACACCATGATCCTGTGGAGCGCGCTGTCAGTGCGCTCCACATCGGCGTGTGATGACCTCGGAACGAAGCGCGCATCGGTAGCGGGGAGCCATGGTCGACGACCTTCTCCCGATCGGACTCGCGGCCTCGGGGCGGCGCACGGCGAGTGGGCTGCAAGTACCGCGACGGCCTTCGAGTCCAGTGCGGCCACCGGCACCTCGAGTCAGGCTTTGCGCACCGATTTCGTCACTCTCGACAAGCGGTTGAGCTTCTCGAAATATCTTGCGGCATCGTGACTTCCGGACGTCAGGTGGGTCGGGTCGAAGCACTCGCCATTGCAGAGAGTGACTCGCCCGGCCGATGTGATCGCGGTGATGATGCAGTCCGCGTCATCCCTTCCGGTCATCCGGAACCGCACGGGCGCACCTACTTTCACCCAATCGGGCAGCCTGATCATGGTCGCTGCCCCTCCTGTTCACGCTCGTCGCGCAACCGCATGAGGTGTCGGCGCAGCGCGCAGCCGGCCTTCTCGCACGCCTCACTATGGGCGCGCAAGAGGGCTTCGACCTCTCGATCGGAGAACACCGTGCCGCGCGAGGGCTCGGCGTGCCACGCGGGGTGGTCGCGCAGAGAGGCCGCCCGGTCGGACACGGGTGGATCAGCGGGCGCGATATAGGGATTGGTCATCATCGACTCCGAGTCGTCTGACGGGAAGAGGGCACGTCCTTACCGCGCGCGATGCCTGCCATGCACGCGGTGGCGGTTGTGTAGCGGCACGCGGGCAAATCGGCCGGCAACCAGCGCCGTGTGACCCGGTGCAGCGGTGCGGGCGTCGCTGAATCCCCACCGTGCGACAGCCAGAAGTGCGGTTCCTGTAGCAGTAATCAGAAGTAAAAACCAAATGTCCCAAAGCATTACGCCAGCTCCTCGCTGAATGCGCTTGCAGATCTTGGGTTTCGATAGTTGGCGGCGCCTCGCCGCATCTGTCCACTGAACAATACGCTGGTTTAGTAAACCTGACAATGAATCTGTAGCTGGCTTCGTGCTCGTTTCGGCTACGGTGGGGTCAGCTCCTTTGCAGGGAAGGATCGAGGTCAGATGGCGCCGGTGTCTCCGACGATCGCTCGCTGGGAACTGATGCTGCGCATCAGCTCTCGTGCCGAGGAACGCGGCGAGAAGGGACACACCCTCGCCCGGGCGGTCGACGTGACCCCGCAGTACTGGTCGAAGCTCGTGAAGGGGCGTGGCGTGCTGACCGAGGAGAAGCTAACGATCCTGGTCAAACTGCTCGAGTTCGATCCAGACGAGCGGGACGAACTACTCGAGTTACGCGAGGTCGCCAAGGGCGGCCATCCATTTGCCGAGTTTTCTGCCCTGTTCAACGAGCAGCTCATGCGCTTCTACGGCTTGGAAGCCGGTGCGCAGAACATCCGCAGCTTCGAGAACATCGTCATACCAGGTCTTCTCCAGACCGAGGACTACATGCGGGTCCTCATGAAGTCACGAGTAACCACCTATAGGCCGACCGAGGTCGAGCAACGTGTCAGCGCTCGGCTGCGGCGGCAGCGACGGCTCGAAGGTCCCGACCCTCTCGAACTATCGGTGGTAATGGGGCAGGCGGCCCTGATGTACAAGGTCGGCGACGAAGGCATTCGCAGCAGGCAGCTACAGCACCTGATCTCGATGGCTGAGGGAAATCCGGACACCCTCGATATCCGCATCATTCCGTACGAAGCGGGCAGCGCCATCGCGAGTCTCAACTCCGCGACGTTCCATCTCTTGGACTTCGAGAGTGCCCGCGTCCCTATGTTGGGCTGGGCTGAATCCGCCGCTTACTTCGAGGTCGTCGAGGATCCCAAGCGAGTCACCGCGCTCGACTACCTCTTCAACCAGATCCAGTCGATCGCCCTGGACCGCAAGCGATCACTCGAGCTGATCAAGCGGCTTACCGGCCGGAGTTAGGGTGACTGCTGTGAGCGCCGAGTTCTTCAGATCTACCTTCAGTGGTTCGGAGGGTACCTGCGTCGAGATCGCCCACCGCGCTGATCGTGTACTCATCCGAGACAGCAAGTACATGGGCCCGTCCGACGATCAACCGACGCTCGCGCTCGTACCCGAACTCTGGTCCGCCTTCCTGGATCTCGTGCTGAGCGGCAACTCCGGCCGAATCGGTGACCACCTGTCCGTCACCATCTCCGCTGCGGGCGGTGCGACGCTCACCAACCCCCACGGCACCACCCTCGACTACAGCCCCGCCGAATGGTCGGCCTTCACCAAGGGCGTCGCAAGCGCCGAATTCGATCGCTGACAACACTTTTCGTTGATATGCCGGGTCCGGATGTGCTCTGATCGCCGGAGGGCTCGCAGGTTCGTATCGCGGCGGCGGCTCACGTAGTCAATTACTGATACGACGAAAATCCGTGCTGCGCAGGGAATCCGGGATCATAGGTCGTGCGAAACAGCGCACTGTGCAGCGGTAGCGCGGCGAGCGCAGTCTTCTGTCAGTCCGAAACCGGCGGTACTTCAGGAGAAGTCGATCTTTTTTCACCGGCCGCCGCCGAAATGGCCGTGCTGAGTGCCGCCGTGCCCTCGAACAGGGCCCGGGACCGGTTCTCGATGCTCTTGTCCCGCGCGGCCAGCCCGGCCATCACCGCGTCCCACCGCCGCGCACCCCGGAACTGCGGCATCAACTCCTGCAACTGCGGAATCCGGTACCCCGCGGCCCGCAGCTGATGCACGATCCGGGCATCCCGCACCTCGGCCGGCGCGTATCTGCGCACACCCCGGTTGTCCCCACGTCCGGGCACAACCAGCCCCATCGCGTCCCAGTGCCGCAGCGTGGAGGCCCGCACTCCCAGTGCCTCCGCCAACTCGGTCACGCCCATCTCGTCCGACGGCCGCGCATCCGTGATGGGTTCTTCGGCGATCAACCTGGCTGCGGCCCTTACGATTTCGAGTTCCCGCCGCTCGCCGTCGAGCCGCCCGTGCACCGCATCCAGTAACGCGAGCATCTCGGGGCCGGCTCCGGCCTGCGCGGCCCGCATGATCTGCTTGGCCGCCCCCGGCCCCGCGCCCGCCGCGAGACTCCGGTACGCCCGCACGGACCACAAATGGGCTTCGCCATACATTCGGTAACCGGCGTCCGTGCGGATCGCCGGCGGTAGCACCCCCTCGTTTTCCAGGTTGCGAACCTGCTGCACCGAGCACCCCGCAAGCCGCGCCACATCCACCGTCCGTAATCGCCCCGAGTTGCGACTTCGCAACTCCCCACCTCCCTATATCCAGGGAAAAGTCCACACAAGCACTTCAATGTAACGCTGTAACTCATGACCATCGAAGACCTGGCCACATACATCGAATCCCTCGGCGGCGTCCTCACCCTCCACCCGGCCCCCGGCGACGGCACCCCCGAAATCGCCTGGGGCGACTACTTCTTCTACTACGCCCCCGACGGCATCACCCCCACCGCAGTCCAGCCCTTCGCCACCCTCATCACGAAGGACTACCCCGACGACACCACCTCCCGTCTCGACCGCCCCGACACCTTCCGCCTGAACATCAACACATCGCGGGACGAGTTCATCGAGTGGACAGGCCACACTCCCCGCGAACCGGGCTCCCTCGACCCGAGCACCACCGACACCCTGATCCCCCACCCGATCTACGCCTCAGCCGCCTGGCTAGCCGTCGTCAACCCCGGCCCCCGAACCGAGGCCCCAATCCGAAACCTCCTCCGAACCGCCCACAATCGAGCCCGCACCCGCTACGACCGCCACACCGAACCCAACTGACAGCTGCGCATCGGCACCCTCCTACGGCGGCAACGCCCGACCGAGTCGGGCTTTACGCTGCTGCTGCTTGCGAGCAGCGCCAACCGAGGAGAGCCCACCGATCAATGGGTTAGGGCAACGAAATCCTTTGTATCCCTTATTGATTACACATGCTGATCTTAGGAACACGTTCTAGTTTCGAGTCATGGACACAGCCTTTGAAACCACGAAACGTGAAGTGGTCACGGACACGGGCGTTCTGCGCTACCACGAGGCCGGCGACGGGCCGCCGCTGTTGATGCTGCACGGTTCCGGGATCGGCGTGAGCGGTTGGCGGAACTACCGCGGCAGCTTGGCGGCGTTCGCGCAGCAGTATCACTGCTACGTTCTGGAATTCCCCGGATTCGGGGTCAGTGACCCGGTTCCGGGCAATCCGGTGTGGACCGCGATGGATTCGGTGCTCCGCTTCATGGACGCGCTGGGTATCGAATCCGCCGCCGTCATCGGGAATTCGCTGGGCGGGGTGGTCGGGCTGAACCTGGCGATCCGCCACCCGGGCCGCGTCGACAAGCTCGTCTGCATCGGCGGGGTGGGGCCGAACCTGTTCACCCAGCCCCTCAGCGAAGGGTCGCAGATCCTGCAGGATTTCACGGAGCAGCCGACGCGAGAGAACCTGATCCGCTGGATACGGTGCATGTCCTACAGTCCGGAGCTCGTCACCGAAGCGTTGATCGAGGAGCGCTGGCAGACCGCGCTGGATCCGAATGCGCTGGCGTCGATCGAATCCATGTACGGCGCAGCGGCTTTCGAAGCGCGTCGGCGAGCGCTGGCCGACGCTGAGACGCCACCGTACTGGGCGATGATGCACAAGGTCGTGTGCCCGACCCTGCTTGCCTGGGGACGCGATGATCGCCAGACTCCACTCGATATGGCCTTGCTGCCGATGCGCAGCATCCCGAACGCCGAACTGCACGTGTTCCCGAACTGCGGCCACTGGGTGATGCTCGAGGCAAAGGATGCGTTCGAACGCACCACCCTGGAGTTCCTGCAGCGCTAGATGATTGATTCCAAGATTCGGTCTTGCGCGACTGCGCCGCGCAACACCGAACCGCGGATTCGTGCGCACCAACACCGACCCACCGCAACGATGCGCACCGAACCAACCACACATCACATAATCGGCATGAGCGCGCTCTGCCGACGGTCGTACGGCGCTCTGCCCGTTGGTCTTCCGATGCCGGTTCGGTCAGCGCGCCATGCGACAGTTCCGGATGTTCTCCTCGCCGCGGTGCAGGGTCGCGATCATGACCGATGGCCGACCGACCGTCTGGTCGATCGCGATGGGGCACGACGCGCGCGGCGACCTGACCAGAGGGAGCGTAGGTGCCGAAATGGGTCCATGGCTCGGGGACGATCGGTTCAGACGAGTAGGACCCGGCGTCCGCGGGTGTGTCCGGCCTGGCTGTCGGCGTGCGCGGATGCGGCTTCGGTGAGGGGATATGACCGGTCGACCGGGATGTGGAGCTTCCCGCGGGCGATGAGGTCGAGGGTCGCGGCGAGAGCTTCGGGCATGCTGCCGCCGACACCGGCGAATCGGATACCGAGCATCGGCGCCTCGAGGTCGGCGATGGTGATCACTTTGTCCGGGTCTCCGGTCAGGTCGAGGAGTCCGCGGATGACGCCGGCACCGTTGAGGTCGAGGGCGGCGTCGACGGTGCCGAGCCGGCGTGCTCGCTCCTCCCAACCCGCGTCGTAGGTGATGGCGACGGCGCCCAGGCTTCGTACGTAGTCCTGGTTCGCGGCCCCGGCGGTGCCGATCACGTTGATTCCCCGCTCGCGGGCGATCTGCAACACCGCCGACCCGACTCCGCCCGCTGCGCCGCTGACCAGCAGTGTCTGTCCCGGCTGGACGCCGACCAGACGGATGATCCGTATCGCGGTCTCGACCACCGACGGGTACCCCGCCGCTTCGGCGAAGCTCAATCCCTCGGGTATGCGCGCCCAGGAGGACAGGACGGCGAATTCGGCGTAGGTGTTCGAACCCCGGCCGAATACGGGCTCACCGACCTCGATGCCGACTACGCCGTCGCCGATCTCGTCCACCACGCCCGACGCGTCCTGTCCGACGCCGGCGGGCAGCGGGATCGGGTGGATCCGCCGGAACTGTCCCTCGCGGACCCGCCAATCATGCGGGTTCACTCCCGCCGCGCGCACGGCGATGCGTATCTGGCCGGGGCCGGCGTGGGGCTCGGCCACCTCTACCGGTTTCAGGACTTCCGGGCCGCCGTACTCGGCGAAGCGCATCGCTTTCATGTCTTCACGTTAGGACTAACGGTTAGTCTTTTGCAACGGTTGTTATTTCGTAGCGGGTGGCGCTATAGTCGCCTACCAACCGTTAGGAGTTCGAAACCGATGCATTTTTGCAGCTGATAGCATCAAGTGATGACCGTGCCGACCGGGCGTCGGGAGCGCAAGAAGGCCGCGACCCGCCAGAAGATCGCCGACACCGCGCTCGCACTGTTTCTGGAACGTGGATACGACGCGGTGGGCATCCGCGACGTGGCTGCCGAGGCCGACGTGGCCGTCACTACCGTCTTCTCCCACTTCGTCTCGAAAGAGGCCCTGGTCTTCGAGCAGGACGAGAACTTTGAGCAGCGCCTTACCCAGGCGGTCACCGGCAGGTCGGCGGACGAGCCACTGATCCCCGCGCTGCGGCACGAGATCCACGCGATGGTGCGGCACTGCGCGGCCGAGGGCGCCGCGCCGATCTGGCATCTGATCGACCGGACACCCGCCCTGCGCGAGTACGAGGAGTCGATGCGGCTGCGCCACGCGAAGTCGCTGGCGGCGGCCATCGCCGCGGATCTCGGCCAGCCGTCCACCAGCACGGCAAGCCAGGCGATCGCGCGGTTCGTGATCGACGCCTACTCCCTGGCCCGTGAGGCAGCCGATCCGCAGGCCGCGGTGGACGAAATCTTCCGGATGATCGAAGCGGCCTGGGAGGCCGCCCGACCCACCTGAGGTTCGCAACGCTGTTGCCATTGCAGCACTTGCCGCTGGGCCCCAACGGGCCCTACGCGGACCAGGCCGCCCTCGGCGCCATCGATCTTCGGCGGTATTGCGGCAGATCAGTGCATAGCAACCGCAACGTGGTCGGCCGGCCAAGCTGGCTGGAACCCGCACTTTGCCACGGGAATTGGCCAAACGTGACGTCCGCGCTGTACTCCGCGGCGGACTGACCCCCGTTTCGGTGCCCCTGCAAGTCGGGGGTCACTCATTTTGTGAAGCGAGAACATTTCACTGCGAGTGAAGGCAGGATTCCGCTCGACCAGAAATCTGGACGAAGCAAGGAGTCGTCAATGCCCGCCACAAACCGCCGCGCACGCCACATCGCCTGGGCCGCAACCCTTGTCAGCGTTGCCGGAACCCTCACCGCACTGTCCTCGGCCCTCGCCACCGCCGGCATCCACGGCCCCGAGGTGCAGGACTGTTCGAGCGGAACCTGCACGACACCCGCGTCTTTCATTGTCGGACAAAGCTATTCGTTCATCGCGGGCTACGATGGCGTGAGCATCGTCAATCCCGTCAGCAGTTTCTACGACAACGGCGCCTGCATCGGAAGCGACAGGCAGTCCGTCACCTGGGTTCCACTCACCGCGGGAACCCACACCCTGTCCACCCACACCGGCAGTAACACGGAATCGTTGACGGTGGTCGTGGTCGCCGCACCCCCCGGAACACCGACGGCGCAGCAGCCCCAGCAGGGCGGCTGCGGTGGCGGCGGCAGCATCGGATCCGGCAGTTCGAACCTGCAGCCCGGCAGCTAGCACTCCGCCCCGGCAACTCTGACATCCGAGCTCGCCACAGGGAGCGAGATCCTCTCATGTCCACCACCCCGCTCCTGCGCCATACGCGGCAATAGAGTGCGGTACTGAGCCTTAAGGGTGATGTCGTGGGGACATGGCCGAGGTGGTGTGGTTTCGGGGTAAACCTGTCGGGTGAGGTATGCCCAGGGCGCTGGGTTGACCGGGCGGGAAGGCAGGCGCGGGCCCATGCTGGAGGGCGGGCTGTTCGGGTGGGTCGAAGCGACAGAGGCGGGATTGGCATTGCCGAGGTGTGGGAAACGTTGGAGGCGGGCGGCCGCGCATCACATTTCGCGACGTGCATGCGCGGCCCGTGCAGCAGTGCTAGGAGCCGAAACTGCCGGTGTTGCTGTTCGCGCCGCAGCCGCTCTGCGGAGTCGGGGCCGGGCTACCGGGCGGGGCGGGTGCGACAGTGACCGTCAGGGTCTTCTGCCACCAGCCTTCCCTGACCTGCAATGTGTGCGTGCCAGCGGTCATCGGGGTCCAGCTCAGCCCCTTGAGGGTGGTGCCGCCACTCCCCATCCAGTCGTAGACGACGCATTGGCCGTTGTCGTAGAGGAAGATGTCTCTGCCGTCGGACATGTTCGACGAACCGGTGATGATCATGGTTTGCCCCGAAGTGCTCGCAACATCTTCCACCACCTGGTAGCTGCCGCCCACCTGAATGGGCATCGGACTTCCCTCGATCGTCAGGCTCGCGTCTGCCGCGGCCGATCCCGCCGTCCCGATGACCGTCGCGCTCGCGACCGCCAATCCACCTGCAGCCCAGCCGATTCGCTTCAATACCTGGTTCATGGTCAAGGGTCCCTCCCGCTGCTCCCCTCGCACCGTCGCGAGGACACCGAACACTAACGCCCCAAGCATGTGAATTGGTGGGATTTCAGATATCGCCATCGACTGGACGATCACCCGGCCAACGGGGGTGTTGACACTGTCGATGGGTGGTGTCGAGGACCCGGCCGCCGGGGGTTCTTCGTGCGGCAGCTGATCCCCGGACGAGGAGCCGACAACGTCGTATCAGCTCGGACACTGGCAATCTGAAATCCCGCCCACGATCGACGCGCTCATCGGCATTACCGTGCGTTCCGTCGACGTCGGATCCGCATGGCCAGTTGATCTTTCGATGCCCGGCGCTGGCCGGTTCGGTCAGCGCGGTATGCGGCAATGCAGGACGTTCGGCGTCGAGCTGAAGGCAAGCCCGGGAACGCCGGCCTGATCGTCTTGTGCTCCTTCGTAAGTACCAACGCGCCGAGCCCCGAGGTCCAGGCCATCGTCGCCCGCCACGCGGAATGGGTGCGTGAAGGGTGGCAAGGCCGCTCCTGGGGCGGCAAGCCGTTCGAAGAGGCATTCGCCTATCTCGGCGAGATGTACGTTTCCGACGAACGGTTCCGGGCCGGTTACGACATCCATGGGGCTGGCACAACGGAATTCGCCCGCGACGCCATGGCTGTCTATGGAAGAGCGCACAGCTAGCCTGCAGTTCAGCAAGTACTCGGCGGTCCGCGATGGACATCGTGGACCGCCGAAACATCCTCAACTCGGCCTCTAGCTAGCGGATGTTCCTGCGCTGCGGTTGGTCTCGCTTCCGGCCGCTCCGCGCAGGCCGGTTCGGTCAGCGCGGACCGAGGTCATCTCGGCGCCGTTGATCTTCGAGTCGCGGCGGTTGGCGGCTTCGAACCGTGCGGGCAGCGGCGCTAGAAGCGGACGTTTCGGCCGGCATGAGCGTGTACCGCCGGCGAATGACCGGATCGTCGACGTTGGGCCTACGAATCCTTTGTGCTGGGTGCTACGAATCCTTTGTGAGGTGCCCGCCCGGCACCGGTGCTTCGGGGCGTGATCGTCTTCCGGGAGTTCACGTCGGCCCTTGCGGGCGGGCGCGCGTTTCCGGCCCGCAGCGGTTTCACAGGGGGTGACCACATCGGGACATGGTTCGGATGAGGAGGAGCTGAGGGAATGCGCATCGTGGTTGATCTGAATCGGTGTCAGGGGTATGCGCAGTGCGTTCCGCTGGCACCGGATGTGCTCGAAATGCTGGGTGAGGAGGCGCTGGCGTATGACCCCAACCCTGATGACACGCAGCGCCAGCGCGTCTCGAGAGCGGCGGCGGCGTGCCCGGTCCAGGCGATCGTCGTGGAGACCTATACACCCGACGGGCCGGAGCCTGTTACTCCAGACGCGCCGGAGCCGGTGGCATGAGCACCGCGTCGCTGGCCGCGGACCTGGTCAGGGCGTTTCGGGCCGAGGGGCGGATCGTGATCGTGGGGGCGTCGCTGGCCGGGCTTCGCGCCGCGGAGGCTTTGCGGGACAAGGGCTTCCACGGGTCTTTGACCCTGGTCGGTGACGAGACGCACGAACCGTACGACCGCCCGCCGTTGTCCAAGCAAGTCCTCGAGGGCTGGGTTCGCGCCGATCACACCAAACTTCCCCGTATGCGGGCCATCGACGCGCAGTGGCGGCTGGGTGTGGCCGCGACCGGTTTGGACCGGGTGAACAAACAGGTCTTGCTGGCCACCGGAGACACGGTGCCCTATGACCGGCTGCTCATCGCCACCGGCGTTCGGGCACGGCCGTGGTTCAACCCGGCCGAGGGGGCCCTGCAGGGGGTGTTCACGGTGCGCACCTGCGATGACGCGGCCCGGCTGCAGGCGGCACTGCATTCGAGCCCGAAGCGGGTTCTCGTCGTCGGCTCGGGGTTTGTCGGCTCCGAGATGGCTTCGGTGTGCTGCAAGCTGGGGCTGCCGGTGACCGTCGCCGAGCGCGGAGGCGGGCCGCTGGTGGGGCCGCTGGGCGGGGTGATCGGCGACATCGCCGCCCGGATGCAGCGCGGCGCCGGCGTGGACCTGCGCACCGGCGTGTCCGTGGAAGCCCTCGACGGCGATGCCGGCGGGCATGTGCGCCGGGCCCGGCTGTCGGATGGGACCACGCTCGATGTCGATGTGGTGGTGGCGTCGTTGGGGTCGATCCGCAATGTCGAGTGGCTGGCAGGTGCCGGGTTGGCCGCTGGTTTCTGGGGAGTCGGCTGCGATGCGGGCTGTCGCGCGTTCGACATCAACGGGGTGGTGACCGACAACATCTTCGTGGCCGGGGATGTCGCGCGTCAGCCACACGTGCTGTACGGGTATCAGTTCATTTCGATGGAGCACTGGGACAACGCGGTGTGCGGGGCGCAGGTCGCCGCGAACAACATGATCAACCTGGAGACCGAGCGGCGGCCGCACTTGCCGCTGCCCTCGTTCTGGTCGGGCCAATTCGGGGTGAACATCAAGGGTGTGGGGGTGTGCTCGTTCGGCGATGAGATCGTGTTCACCCAGGGGTCTCCCGAGGACTATCGCTTCGCCGCGGCCTACGGCCACCGCGGCCGCATCGTCGGGGCGGTGACGTTCAACCATGGCAAGTGGCTGCCGTACTACGCGGCGATGATCGAGCGCTCGGCACCGTTCCCACCGCCGCCACCGGGCTACGACCAAGCGCCTGACCCAGCACCGATGCCGGCCCGCTTCCCCGATCCACGAGTACTGACCGAGATTCCCGATGTGGTGCTGACCGGTCACGACCCCACCTCACGAGGCGCCGAGTTCCACTGACCAAGGGAGCCAGCATGACCGCAGCGAGCGCCTGGGCGGAGGCGATGAAATACGAACACCGCGCCGACCCGTACCCGTTCTTCGACCAACTGCGCCAGACCCCCGTGGCGCGAGTTGCCGACAACCTGTATGTGGTGACCGGGTATGAGGAACTACTGACGCTGGCGCACGACCCCCGGGTCAGCTCCGATATCAGCCGCAGCCCGCTGGGAGCCACCCTGACGTCAGGCGCCGACTCGGAGCCCGGGGTCGAGGACATGCAGGCCTACGGTCACCGGCCGAGCATCATCGTCTCCGATCCCCCCGAGCACGATCGGGCGCGCCGGCAGGTGATGCGCCACTTCATCTCACCGCATTCACCCGATGTCATCCCCGGCATGGAGCCCGACATCGTGCGACTGTGCAACCAACTGCTCGACGGCATCGAGGCCAGCGGCAGGACCAGGCTGGATGTGGTCGACGATTACGCCTACCCGGTGCCGGTGATGGTGATCTGCAAGATCCTCGGGGTCCCGCTCGCAGACGAACCCATGTTCCATGCCTGGATCCGCGACATGTTGACCGGCATCGATCTGGGCCCGGATGCGACCACCGAGCAGGGCAGGGCCCGCGCCGAGAAGTCCCGTGCAAGCCGTGACGCGCTCATGGACTATCTGGCCGGCCTGATCGAGCAGCTCCAACGCGAGCCCGGGCAGGGATTGTTGTCCAAACTGATTCACGACCAGGGCCCCGATGGTCCGATGCCTGCCGAACAGGTCTTGTCCAATGCGGTGCTGCTGCTGGTCGCCGGTCATGACTCGACGGTCAACACCATCACCAACTGTGTGATGACGCTGCTGCGCAACCCCGGGTCCTACGACCAGGTCCGCAGCCGACCGAAGCTGCTCCCACGCGCGATCGAAGAGGTCCAGCGGCTGCAGGCGGCGGTGCAGTTCTTCCCCAGCCGCAGCGCCACCGCCGATATCGACATCGCAGGCACCGTCATCCCCAAAGGGGCCGCGGTGCACCTGGTCTACGCCGCCGCCAACCGCGACCCGAACCGCTTTGCCAACCCGAACCGCTTCGACCTCCACCGCCCCGACAACGAACACTTCGGCTGGGGCAGCGGTATCCACACCTGCCTGGGCGGCCCGCTCGCACGACTGGAAGTCAACCTTGCGCTGGAAACCTTCCTACGCCGCGTCGCCACACCCCGCCTGGTCGTCGACCCGCCACCCTATCGGCGAAGCCAAATCTTCCGCGGCCCCCAGCACCTGCTCATCGACTTCGACCACATCACCGACTGAGCAGCCAAATGACCGCACCACGTTCAGCGATGCCATAGACGGCATCGGCATGTTGGCATCACTGCTTGCAGTGGCGGACTTTACTGCGCCGCAGCCCCTCTCGCCGCCAGCCGCCCTTCGCTGGCCGGTTCGCTCAGCGCGGTATGCGGCACGACCGACCGTTTGCTCACGCCTCGAGTGAGCAAACGGTCGCGACGGTTATATCTACTCGGCAATCTCGGTTCGTTCGAACCACTCGTACACAGGCAGCCGCCCCTCGACGGTATCTGTGAACCTTGGGGTGCTTTTGTAATGTTCGTAGCCAGCACGACGCTCGATCTTCACCTCGAAACCGGGCGGCGTGATCGGGACGATTCGCGTGGGCATGTCATCTGGTCCGCCTTCGATGAAACACTTCGTCGACATCATGCGCTCCTTTCGTTGATTGACCAGCTCAGCGGCATTCTATCGATCAATTAACGGCAGAAGTGGGGCAACGGAATACTGCCTATGCACATCCTCCATTCGGCATGAGCGCGCACTGCCGGCGCCGAGAATTCATCGGAGCCCGGCAGGAGCGAGAGTGGTTGCAGGCCAACCACTCTGGATTGAACTCGGACCGGGTTCTGTTCTGTGTCAAGGAAACGACATATAACGCGTGGTTTCCGCTAACGAAGCGCTGGCTCGGATTCGAGGATGCGCACATCACCTTCACTGTCGATGCGGTGGGCAGCGGCCGTGCCTGCGGATCATCCGGAAACTCTTTGCGTCCTACCAAACCACGTGACACAAAACGACTTACGCTGATGTGCGTGCGTTGATATTGCGGTGAGAGGCGGTGTCGCCTATCTCGCCGATGGTGTGAGCACGATTCTCCCGAACACCTCGCCAGCTTCCATTTTCTGGTGCGCCAGCACAGCCTGTTCCAGTGAAAGCGTCTCGTGCACAACCGCTTCCAGCTCGCCGCGGGCCGCGGCGGCGAACAGTTCGGCGGTCGCGGCGCGTCGGGCGGGTGCGGGCACGGTGTCGGCGCTGAAGGTCGCGAACGACATCGACTTCCTGAAGGCCGCGACCATCTCCGCGCCGAAATCCGCCGGTGGCATGCCCGCCATCACGCCGACGGCCACCATGCGACCGTTCGGCTCGAGCCTGGCGAAGAACGACGGCAGATCCGCGCCGGCGACGATGTCGATGATGACGTCGTAGCCTGCGGGAGCGTCCTCCGCACCCTGGCCGGCGCGGTCGAGTACGTGGGTCGCGCCGAGCTTGCGCAGGCGCTCGCCGCGCTCGGCCGATGAGGTCGTGACCGCGACCGCACCGGCGCCGCCACGAGCCGCGAGCTGGACCGCCATGACTCCGATACCGCCGGCCGCGCCACGTACCAGCACCGACTCGCCGCGCGCGAAATGCGCATGGCGCAAAGCGAAGTGGGCCACCGTTGCCGAGCTGCCGAGTGTCACCGCCTCGACAGCCGACATGGTCTCCGGGAGGGGGACGAGCGTCTCGGCCGAGGCGACGGCGCGCTCGGTGTAGCCGCCGTCCTCACCGGTGAACGCCCACACGCGCTGACCGATCCACGCCGTGTCGACACCCTCGCCGACCTCGGTCACGGTGCCCGCGACCTCTTGGCCAGGGATGCGGCCGGGCGTGGCTCCGTAGGCGGCCAGCGCGCCACTTCGGATCAGGGCGTCGACACCGCCGACGCCGATCGCCTCGGTCGTGATCGACACCTGCCCGGCGGCCGGATTCGGGTCGGGGAGCTCGACCACCGCGAGGACTTCGGGACCTCCGAACGCTGGGACCATCACTGCATGCATTGGTTTCTCCGTGCTCTGTTCGATCGGACAGACCAACGGACCGTAACGGACGCCCCTGTCCGTTTAGCTAAAGTGAGAGTGGTGACCGCTCGTTTGCCTCACACCCTGCGCTCCGACGCCCGCGCCAACCGCGAACGCATCCTCGACGCGGCTCGCGCGGTATTCGTCACCGACGGCCTGGAGGTGCCGATGCGGACCATCGCCCGCCGCGCCGAGGTCGGCCCCGCCACCCTCTACCGCCATTTCCCGACCAAACAGATGCTGGTCGCCGAGGCGTTCACCGATCAGATGCTCGCCTGCCGGACCCTCGTGGACGAAGGGCTCGCCGACCCCGATCCCTGGCACGGCTTCTGCCTCACCCTCGAGAAACTCTGTGAGCTACAAGCACGCGACCACGGCTTCACCGCAGCCTTCATGTCCACCTACCCACACGCCATGGACTTCACCGCGATCCGCACCGCCGCGCTCACCGGCGCCGCCGAACTGATCCGCCGCGCCAAGGACACCGGCCGCCTACGCCCCGACATCGTCCTGGACGACCTCGTCCTCATGATCATGGCCAACAACGGCATCCAGGCCAGCACACCGGCAGCACGAATCGCGGCCTCCCGCCGCTTCGCCACCCTCATGATCCAAGCGTTCCGAACTTCGCCCACGTCTGCATCGCTGCCACCAGCGCCACGATTGATGCCCGCGATGCCCAGACCCAAATCCGACAGGTGAATCACAGGACGACCGAAGGGCGACGCCCACCTGGATTTGCGCATCTACAGCCAAGCCGATCTGGATGCGATCGCTGACGAGCTCAACGGACGCCCTCGACAAACCCTCGGATTCCGCACACCATCACAAGCACTCGATGAGGTATTGCGATGACCGCCCGAACCGGCAGGCAGTTCCGGACGTTCCGCGCGGACGCTAACGGCCCGAGATAGCCTCGGGCCGTTGATCTTCGGACTGTCGTCCGCTACTTGACCGAGCTGGCCAACTGATCGGCATAGGGGGCAGTGAATTTTCCGACAATGGGAAGCTCCGCGCGGACACCGCCGGTGTTGTTCGCCTGGACCATGGCCATGATCCAGACGACGACCGCGAAGACCGCGACTGCGAGTCCGGCGAGGCTGAAGATGATCCCCACGACTCCGAGGAGCGAGCCGACGATGCTCAGCACGATATTGACCACCGAGACCGCCCCGAAGAAGACGATCGATTGCGAGGCATGGAATTTCACATCGGGATCGTTCTTTCCCACAAATAGGAAGATGATTCCGGTGAGCCACCCCAGCGCGTACGACAGGATCGCACTGGTCTTTTTGTCCAAGCCGGCGGACTGCGGTTGGTTCGCGGGAGGTTGAGAAGATGTCATGGGGGTAAGTAGACGCCGCGCGCGCCTCCTACCGATCCCAACTTTCTGCACGAACCCACAGGTCGCGGGCCAGCCGACGGCTGGGATCCCGGACGTGGTTCTCTTGAGGGTCTACAGCACACGGCCATGCATCGCGCCGCTGCGGACGCTCTGCGTGCTGTTGAAAGCCTTGACACGCAGGGACTTTCAACAGGACGCGTTGCTACTACTTCTGAGCCGACAGGCTGCTGAGAAGGCCGCCGATCACCGGAATGCAGCTTGCGCTACCCGTTCCGTCGGAGGTGTGGGTGCAGCTCGCGCCCGACGGAGCACTCTGGACGACGGTAATGCCAGTGAGTTTGCTGGATGCGGACCACGTATAACCATTCGCGGTACTGCCGGGAGTTGCCCAGAGATCCACTGTTTCCGCTGTAGTCGGTGTCCACTGCACGGTGACATCCTTGCCGGCCGTGTAGGGGCTGGACGTGAACAGGTCGGGTGCACCACCACCCTGAGATGCCGTACGCACCCAACTGAAGCCGACGACATCGCCGCCCGGGACCTGGGCAATCAACGCCGAGGCGTCGGTGGCTGGCAGGGAATCCGGTGCTACTCTCCAAATATGCTGTAGGGCACTGTGATTCGAGTTGACCGGAACATCTGCCCGGGATTCGGGTGTCAGGCGCTGTCGGTGAGGGGTGTCGGGACCTGCTGGCAGAGTGGGCGGCGAGGTGGCAGCGGCTGATTCGAGGGAGGTCTGCGCGGCGTGGGAAGACGGGTTCTGGTGACCGGCTCGCGGTCGTGGGAGGACCGGCGCATCATTCGGGATGCGTTGGCCGAGGTGTGGGATCCGGATGCCGTTCTCGTGTCGGGGGCTTGTCCGACCGGTGCCGACGCGCTGTGTGAGGCGTGCTGGACTCATTGGGGTGGGCAGGTTGAACGGCATCCGGCGGATTGGAAGCAGTTCGGTCGGAGCGCGGGCTTTCAGCGGAACGCAGAGTTGGTGCAGTTGGGCGCCGATGTGTGCCTGGCCTTCATTCGCGACGGTTCGGCCGGTGCCAGCCATACTGCCGATTTGGCGCAACGAGCTGGCATCCCGACGCGCATCTTCCGGTCCGGGATCGTGCCCGAGGTGTTGGGCGCTGACGGTGGCGGCGGGTCCACTCGATGATGGTTACGGGGTTTCCAAACCCTGGGCCGCTGGATCGATGTCAACGGCTACCGCTCGACCGGCTACCCCAGGGAAACCAACCTGGAATGCCCCGTGAACCTCGACGACTGGGTTAGCGAGTTTCAGGAACCGGTCGTCAAGATCCAGAGCACCACCTGACCAACCCAAAACTCCGGCCCCGGTCGGCCTAGGTGCCATGCGGGCGCCCGGTGCCGCTCTGCCGAACACGGTTTCCCGCAGGGGATTTCGGTGGTTTGCCGCATGGTCAGGGGGTGCGGCCCGGCCGTAGCTTCGGCCGATGCGAATGCTTCGACGGGTATTGATGATTGTGTTGTCGGTGGTAGTGGGGCTGCCGGTGGGAGCGGCCCTGCTACTGGTAGCCGACCGGGGAGCGGCGATCGGTTTCATCGTCGATCGAAGCGCCGGTGGGCCGGTGACGGCCGCGGCGCTGCAGGTATCGGACCGGCACGGGACACAGATCTGGCATGCGGGCGAGATGGTAACCCCGCGAACGCATTTCCGGATCGGGAGCGTGACCAAGACGTTCGTCGCGACGGTTGTACTGCAACTGGCCGACCAGGGAATCCTGGATGCACCTCGCCAAAGATCCCGCCCACAGCCAACGTGTCCGGGCAATCCTGATCTACCTGGAAGAACGAACCACCACCGGTATCCCAAGGGAATGACCCAGCCGTCTATAACTGGAGGTCAGTTCCCGGTCTCGCCCGGTACGAGCGACGAGATCTCCAGCAGGTGGACATCGGTGTTGGTACAGGCGCTTATCTCCCAGGTCAGGAAGAACGACTCCGTGTTGTCCGGCGGGTAGATTCGCAGGCCGGCGGCAGTGACCTGGTGGCATTTGTCGCCGTAATTCCCGGCATCGGTGATGCGGAGTACGGCGGAGGCCTTCTCGTTGATCCCCAGGGTGACCGTCGGCTTCGGCTTGTCTCGATCGGCAGGGGCTCCGATCGGGTCGCCGGTGCGGCTGTTGGCGAACGAGACGCCGGGAAATCCGGTCAGGGTGCAGGGATGCATTCCGGCGTTCGTGAAGATGAGCGGGGTGTACGCGCTACCCGCTGCTCCGTCGGACCGGCCCTTGGACAGTTTCAGATCGGCGGCGCGGCACAGCGCGGTCCGGTCGGCGTACCGCCGGTGTCTGCGGAAGTGGTGGTGCCCGGGGCAGGTGTGCCGCCGTCGGATGCGGTGGCTGTCGCAGTTGCGGTTTCGGACACGGTGACAGTCGACGGGGAGGCACCGGTGTTGTCGGGCCCACATCCCGCCAGTGCCAGTGTGCCGACCGCGAGCAGCGCTGCGGTGGTGGTCTTCAGGGCTGTCATCGGTCCCTCCACATCTGATCACAACCACCACAACGTGATTCGGATCGCCTGTACCGTCAGCACCGCGAATGACGTTGCTGTACCTGGCTATCGGATGATGCGCCCGCGAACGTAACACCGTGTCAGCGAAATAGGGACGCAAGCCGGCTCAATTGCTGGGTCCTACTTGTCGGCTGGCGCGTACACCAGTTCGAGGATTCCGGACGGGAAGGCCGTGCTTTTCACCAAGCGCAAATTCACGGGCTGATCCAGCTCGGGGAACAGTGGCGCGCCCTTGCCCGTGGCGGCGGGCAGCACCCACAGCCGGTACTCGTCGACCACGCCGAGCTTGATCAGGGAGTGCATGAACTCGGTGCCGCCGACGGCGACGAGGTCCTTGCCGGGCTCGGCCTTGAGCTTGGCGATCTCCTCGGTCGTGTCACCGCTGGCGATCCGGGTCTCGGGCCAGTCGTCGGCGGATTTCAGGGTGCGGGAGAACACGACCTTGGGGATCTCGTTCATGGCCTCGGCGGACGGGTGGTCGGAGGTGGGCCAGTATCCGGCCATGATCTCGTAGCTGTTGCGGCCCATGAGGAAGGCCCCAGCCTCCCACAGCTGATTGACAAAGTACTGCTCCTGCTCGGGGTCGTCGACGCTCATCATGACGTCCCGGATTCCGTTGTCCGCGTCAGCGCTTTTACCGTCGAGCGAGACGTAAAAACCCAGAATCAACTTCCGCATGCCAGTGCCTCCATGTGTTTTCGGTATGTCCAGAGGTATCGACGATGGATCCACCCGATATTCATCGGTGCAGCCAAGATCGTGTACACGCCCGTGCAAACGCCCCGAACTCCGCAGCAGGGGATGCCCTGGGCCGCAGCCGGTCTCGCTGCCGGCCCTGCCCTCGCCGGCCGATTCCAACAGCGCGGGAAGCGGTATAGAGCGATTCCGCAGGCTCAGGATGCCTCCCAGCCGGGCGGTTACAGGGCGAGCATGGCGGCAGCGACCTGGTCGGCCGCGGCGTGGCGCAGGGCGGTGCCCATGTCGTCGAGGACGAGCAGTCGCGCCCCAGGGATTTCGGCGGCGAGGACCTCGCCGTTGCCGACCGGGAAGAACGGATCGGCGCGACCGTGCACCACGAGCGTGGGCACGTCGAGCTCACCGAGCCGCTCCCGCCAGCGCGGGGCGCAGTCGATCCGGGAGAACACCATTCCGAGCTGGTTCGCCTGATGCACCGCGGGATCGCTCGACGCCGTTCGATCCCAGATTCGGGCCGCCGTCGCCTGCGCTTCCTCCGGATCGTTGCCCAGCGGCTCGGCCCCCGAGGCGGCGAACGCCGCGACAGCGTCCCGGTCGGTCCAGTCCGGCAGCGGGCGGGAGAACAGCGCGCCCATGACCGCGAGGTCGTGTTCCGGCAGGTCCTCGTCCACCGGGCCCGGCGCCACCGGCCGAGTGCCGGCGAGGGTCAGTGCGGAGAACACGTCCGGGTGGTGCAGCGCGGCGACCTGAGCGACCATCCCACCGACGCCGACTCCACCGAGATGGGCGGTCCCGGCACCGAGCACCTCGACCAGCGCGGCCGCGTCGGCCACGAGATCCCGTAGGTCGTATGCCGGATTCTCCGGGTCGAGGGTCGTCGACGCGCCGGAGTCGCGCAGGTCGTAGCGGACCACGCGCCGCCCGCCCGACGCGAGCCGCTCGCACAGCGCGTCGGGCCAGGACAACATCGTTGTGCCGCCGGCCAGCAGGACCAGCGGATCGTCCTCGCGCCCGAAGCTCTCGATGCCCAGATCCACACCATTCGCCCGCACCGACGTCATGCCATCCCGAAACGGTCTCGTCATGCCTGGACTCCTCTCTGTCGGTATATCCAGAGGTATCGACGACGCATTCACCCGAAAGTCATCGGTGCAGCCGAAATCGTGTACACCGCTGCGGATGCCCTGTAATCCGCAGTTGCGGACGTTCGGTCGACGTCAGATGGGCATGGCCAGTTGATCTTCCGCCGCCCACGCTGGCCGGTTCGGTCAGCGCGGTATGCGGCATTCAGTGCGTTCGGAGGTTGGGGCCATGGAGGCGGGGAGGGCGTGACATATGATCTGATCATTGCGCAGGAGGGAGCCCGATGGAGAGCCCGATCGAGGTGGTGCGCAGGTTCTGCGCGGCGTGGTCCGACGATGCCGGGGTCAGTGACCTCGCCGCATTCTTCACAGACGACGCGGTCTACCACAACATCCCGATGGCACCGGTCACTGGCAGGGAAGCGATCGCCGACAACATCGCCTCGTTCATCCGCCCTGGCCCGCCAGGCATCGTGGGCATCGACTTCCGCATCGTCAACATCGCAGCCAGTGGTCCGGTCGTGATGACCGAGCGGGTGGACGTCTTCACGCTTCCCGACAGGTCTTTCGAGCTCCCGGTCATGGGGACCTTCGAGGTCAGGGACAGCAGGATCAGCGCCTGGCGAGACTATTTCGACCTGAACCAGTTCACCAGCCGGATGGGATGACTCCGGTCGGCTGCCCGAACTTCGTCGGCTTTTCGGCGATTACTACCGAGACCCCGAAGCACCGCGTGTAGCAAAGGATTACTGCGGACAAACGTCCCGTATTCGGCTAGCTGGAGACTGGTGTCAGGGTCGGGTCCCGGCCAGGATTTGATCCAGCAACGACGCGAATCAGCAGGCCCGGGAGGGCAATCGGGGACGACTCCTGCGGCGCTCAGGGTGTCGTCGATCGCGGCCGGGAAGGGGTGCTCGGGCGCCAGCCGGTAGTCCACCGAAAAGGCACGGAAACCGGTGCGGGTCACCAGGTTCGCGGTCAGTGACATCGCCGTCCGGGGTGGCGGTAGACGAAGCCGCCACCATGGAAGTACAGGATCATCCTGGGGCGCGCGGGCTCGGTCGGTTCGACGAGCACGGCAGGCTGGGTGCCGAGTGCCATTGTTCGGGTATGTATCTCGGTCGGCATGTTCATCTGGGCCATCAGCGCTCGGAATCCCGCGCTGATTTCCTCGACCGATTCTCCCAGCGGCTGACCGAGTTGTTCGGCAGCACCATCACGGGTTCGTCGTTATCGGCTGTCGCGCAAGCCCTTTCGCAGCTTCATGACAGGCTCGAGCGCGAACAGGTCGGTCTGCCCGGCCGCCGCTCGACGGCCGGCCGGTGAGGTGCAGGTCAGTTCTGCGGGGCGGGTTGAGGCTGCGGATCGGCCCACTTGGAGGTGCCCGGTGCGGTCTGCCAGGTATTCAGCAGGTCGATGCCCGCGGCGATCAACGTCGGGCCGCCCGCCACCAGGCCACCGATGATTCCGCCTGCCGGTACCCCGGCAACACCGCCGGGGATGCAGCCGATCGCGATGCTGGCGACGCAACCGACGACGAAACCGATTATCCCGCCGACCAATGCGCCGACTTGACCGGCGACCGACAGCTTGCTGCTGAATTCGTTCAACGCTCGCTGGTCCTCTGTGGGCGAGGCAATTGGTTCGAGGGCGAGCTGCTGGTTGGAGATCTGCACTCCTTCAGGACTTTTCGGTGTGATCTCCAGAACGGTGTCATTGTTCTTCGTGACCGCTTTGACCGGAACCCGAACGTCCCCGATTCGGTAGTCGAGCGGCATCGACAGTACCGTCGCACCGCTATCGTCCTTGATGTTGGCGACCTGGGTCTTCGGTGCGTCGGACGTCGTGCCGTCCTGCTCGCTCAGCGCGAACCTCGCGCCCCGCAGCGTGGCGACGACGGTCTTGTCGACCACTTTGAGTGAGTACTTGATCCCAGGATCGGCCGGGGCGGCGGGCTCGGCATGCACGGTCTCCAGGTCGGCGGTCAGCGCGCCGGCAACCAGTACGGCGGCCACGGTGATGCTGCGGAATTTCATTCGATGTCCCAATCCGTCGTCGGGTTGCCCACACAACCGTCGCCATGCGAGACATCTTGTCTCCCAATGGAATTCCGCCACAATCAGTGGCGGGAGCGGTGCGGTCAACGGCAATCCTGACCAGGCTAGAACGGGTTGTAGCCGGAAGGGGGCACTGATGATCCCCGATAGAGCACGCCATGATCATTTAGTGATGCGGTGACGGATTGCCGACGATGATTTCTGGTTTGGTCCGAAGCCAAAGCGGTTCGGTGACAGTGTGATCGGAGAATTCGACCCGAAGCCGGATGCTCAGCCTCGAACACACCGGTCATTGGATAAGCGACCCTTATCGATCGGCTCGCGCTTCGGGGATCGTTCGGCCGCTCCTCCAGTCTGTGAACATGTTCTGCTGACCTTGCACCGTGGCTCACGGTGGCATGCGAGACTCTCTGCATGGCCAAGGCTTCTGCTCTTCCGCCAGGGTTCCATTCAGTGACACCACGCATGGTGGTCGATGACCAGCTTGCCGCGGTCGAGTTCCTGCGGACGGTATTCGAAGCAGTCGGCGACGTCGAGCCGAATCGACCGACCGAGGTCCGGATCGGCGACTCGCTGGTCATGGTGTCGGCATCTGGCGAACGTGAGGTGTTTCCAGCCTTTCTGTACGTCTATGTCGATGACGTCGCCGCCACATATCAGCGGGCGCTCACCGCGGGTGCACTCACCGTGGAGGCACCGCTCGACACGCCGTATGGTGACCGCCGAGCCATGGTGCGTGACCCGTTCGGCAACGTCTATCAGATCGCGAGTCGGCGCGGGACCACCGCGTGAGGTTGAGCCCAGCGGCAGCGGATAGTCAGCGGCCGAAGCGATTCCGGCGATAGGCAGCACCGAAATCTCCCTGAACGGTCAGAGGACCGTTTCGCCGTCGGATTCGGGGGCCTCGGTCCGGCGGCGGAGGACGTGTGGGATGCGGGCCGCCGGTGGGATGACGATGCCGGCGTCGGCGAGCCTGGTCGCTGCTTGTTCGGGGTCGGCGGGGTTGCCGACGGTGGGGCCGTGGCCGATGGGGACTACCGAGTGGACGATGGTGTCGGGGTAGATGTGGACGTAGTTGAAGGCTTGGGCGCCGTCGCGGCCGCGTTGGCCGCCCTCGGCGGCGGCCATGTCCTGGCTGTAGCAGGTGGCCGAGGCCACTGAGACCGGGATGCCGGCGAAGGTGGCGGTGCTCGAAAGGTGCAGGTGCCCAGCCAGAATGGCGCGGACGTCGGTGCCGTCGAGGACGTCGGCGAGGCGGCGCTGGTCGCGTAGTTCGACCAGGACAGCCAGGTCCTGGACGCAGGGGATGGGCGGGTGGTGCATGGCGAGGATGGTGCCGAAGGGGGCGGGTTCGGCGAGAACCTCACGCAGCCAGGCCAATTGGTCGTCGGTGATCTCGCCCCAGTGGTGGCCGGGGACGGTGGTGTCGAGGGCGATGACGCGCAACCCGTCGAACATGTGGACCGCGTCGAACGGTGCGCCGGAAGCCGCGTCGTTCGATGGCACCGCGTCGAGGAGTTCCTCGCGCAGGGCCGCGCGGTCGTCGTGGTTGCCGGCGACCCACACCACGGGTGCGCCGATCCGTTCGGCCCACGGCTCCACCAGATCCCGCAGCTTGCGGTACGCGCCCGGCTCGCCCTGGTCGGCGAGGTCGCCGGTGAAGACGATGGCGGTCGGCGCGATGCGGCTGGCCTCGGCCTGCCCGAGCAGCGCGGTCAGCCGCGCCTCGGCGTCGACCGCACCGTAGAGCTCGGTGTCGGCGGCGATCAGATGGGTGTCGCTGAAATGGAACAGGACATGATCTGCCCTCGGATACTCGGCGACTCGCGAGATGTGCACGGACATCCTCCCCGGCATTGTCAGTGGTGTGCGCCCTGGGCTTGCCGACCCTGTCGACTGCGCTTGCCGAATTCGTCGCCAGAATAGCGAAGCCCGTTTCTTTCAGGTTGCCCGCGCCCAGTGACGACATGCTTGCGGGAAGGTGAGATTTGGGTGTCGGGCTAATGCCCGAGGCTACCGGCCAGCACTCGCTGATTCGCCTGCTCCTGTGCATGCAGCAGGGTGAAGAAGCGACGCAGCATCAGGGCAGCGGTGGTGGCCAGACCGGTGGTCAGACCCCACCACACGCCCGCCGCGCCCAGGCGCGCGGGGAACGCGAGCAGTAGCGCCGTGGGCAATCCCACACCCCAGTACCCGACGAGGGAGAGCCGGAACCCGCCCTTGGTGTCCTTGAGTCCGCGCAGCAGCCCGACCCCGATGTTCTGGGCGGCGTCGAAGAACTGCAGGACGATGGCGATCAGCAGCAGCGTGTGTGCCAGTGCCACCGTGGCCGAATCACTGTCGGCCAGGAGCGGACGCAGCACCCAGTCCGGCGCCAGCACATACGCGACCCCCGTGACCCCGGCGACCACTGCCACGCACCGCAGCGCCAGCCACGCCACCGACCGCGCATGCGCGAACTCGTCCCGCGCCACCGCCTTGCTCACCAGGATCGACGCCCCGTGCGAGAGCCCGATCGCCACCTGGAACACGATGTACACGATCTGATAGACGACATTGTGCGCCGCCAGCGCCGCCGCCCCCAGACTCCCCATCGCCAGCGCCAGCACCGAGAACATGCCCGCCTCCGACCCGTAGGTCAGCGCGATCGGCGTCCCCAGCCGCAACTCCTCCCACACCGTCGCCGCATGCACCGGCCATATCCGAACCGGCAGTGTCGCACCGAGTTTCGGATCCCGCCGCACCATCGCCCAGAACACCCCGTAGGTGATCAGGAAAACCAGCGAGGTCGCCACGCCGACCCCGGTCAGCCCCAGCGCGGGCAGCCCGGCCCAGCCGTGCATGAACGTCAGCGCCAGCACCAGATTCAGCACCACCGACCCCAGTGTCACCAGCAGCAGAGCCTGCGGCCGCTGCAACCCGACGGTGTACTGCCGCAACACCTGGAACCACAGGCACGGCACCAACCCCGGCGCCAGCGCGACCATCATCGGCCGCGCCTCCGCGAGTACCTGTGCATCCTGCCCCAGCCATCGCAGCACCCACCCGAGCCCGATGAGCAGTGCGCCGCCGAGCAATCCGGCGACGGTCGCGATCAGGAAGCTCGACCGCACCACCTCCCGAACCTCCGCCTCGGCTCCCCGCCCCTGCTTCTCGGCCCGGCTCACCACCGTCGCCACCTGATTACCCGTCCCGGTAATCAACCCCACACACATGGTCCGAATCTGGTTGAACAACACCAGCGCCAACCCGCCCGCGGCCACCTCCCGCACGCCGAGCGTCCCCATCAACGCAATATTCGTGGTGGACACCGCAACCTGAGCCAGCTGGGTCAAAGCGATGGGCGTGGCAAGCGAAGTCAGCGCCCGCCCATCGGATTGCCGGAGCGCCCCGATCATTTCGTTGCAGCCCCGTCCGCGTCGGTGGGCGCCGGATCGGGCACCAGAATGGTGTGGCCGGCCGGCCGCCCGGACGCCGAGCCCCGCCTGGTCGCGAGCAGCTGATCGACCATCGCGCGCTGGTCGACCAGCCGCTGCCGGTGCTTCTCGAGGGCCAGGTGGACGTCGTTGTCATTGCCGCTCGCCAGCAGCTCGCCGATTTCGTGCGGCGGCATGTCGACCTGGCGCAGCAGGTGAATCAGGTTGGCCTGCGGCACCTTCGCGTCGGCGTAGTCCTCGAGATTCGCGCCGGTGAGTCCCTTCTCGACGGCGAAATTGTCCGGCAACGCACGATGGAGGTGACGACGCACGGTGAGTTCGCCGGGGTCCGGACGGCTGGGCGGTGTGTAGGTCTTCAGCAGCTCCACTACCTTGGTCTCGCGTTCCAGATCGATCAGGTCTCGGTCGCTCATCCAGGCGGCGTCGAAAACGGTGTCCAGGTACTTCTCCCCGTCATCATTGATGATGACGACCACGGTGGAGAAATCCGGGTACTCCTGGAGCCGGGTCAGGGCCGCGTACACCGAACTACCGGAGGAACCGCCGATCAGCAGCCCCGCGGTGGCGGCCAGCGCTCGGGCGGTGGCGAACGCGTCGACGTCGGAGACCTTCACCCGATCGCGCTCCTCGATCAGGTGGAGATCCTGGTCCACATGGATTCCGGGGGTGGCGCCGAGCGGCGTTCCGGTGCCCGACTGCCAATAGTCGTGGGCCGGACCGCCGAAGGCGATCGACCCCTCCGGCTCCACGCCGACCAACCGTGGCGCGCACCCGTGGTCGCGCAGCCCGCGAGCCGTACCGAACAGCGAACCCCCGGTGCCCACCGCGCCGACCAGAATGTCGATCCGCTCGAGGTCCTCGAGCAGTTCCTCGGCCAGCGCGTGGTACCCGACGCCATTGGCGAGGTTGTCGTGCTGAGCGGGAAAGTAGGCGCCGGGCCCCTCCTCCTGCGCCATCTGCGCTGCGCGTTCTTCCCGCGCCGAGGTCGAGAGGCCGTCGTCGCCGTCGTCGGAGACGAATTCGAGCTCGGTTCCCATCGCCCGCATGGCATTCAACTTCGCCGGGCACGCGTGGTGGTCCACCACGGCCGTGAACCGATACCCGCGTTCCCGTGCCACCACGGCCAATCCCAAACCCGTATTCCCGGAGGTCGATTCGATGATATGGCCTCCCGGCAGCAGCTGTCCGCGCTGTTCCGCGTCCAGCACCATGGCCCGGGCCATCCGAATTTTGGCGGTGCCCGTCGGGTTCATGGCTTCGAGCTTCAGCAGCAGCCGGGTCCCGGTCTCGGGGCTGACGGCCAGCTCGAATAGCGGTGTCCGTCCGATGAGCTCGGACACTCGCCTGACAATAACCGGCATCGAGTACTTCTCCTCGGGAAAGTCGATGGAGCGGGTAGCGGGCGGTGAGCGCGAAACCGTTCAGATTGGGAAACCGTCGGTGTCGAAGGTCCAATCGAATTGTCGTCCATCCGGCGAGCTTCGCAACACTATCTTCGGCGGTATGGGCAAGTCGTGGAATGACGACTCATTGCTGTCCATCTGATAACCGGCCGTATTCGGGTAGATGAGCAGATCGTCCGTGGTCGCCGGGCGGGGGAGTGGGATCCGACGCCAGCTCAGCATGTCTTCTTCGAGGCAGGAGGATCCGCCGACGCAGGTCGGGGTGGGGTTTCCCGCACTTTGCGGCCACAGAACGGGATCAGGCAGATATTCACTGTCGAACCATTGTTCGGAGAGGCTGAGACTGGTGCCGTTCGCGGTGACGATGAGGTACGGGACTTCATGTGCGGTCCTGACTTTCACGCCCTGGATTCCGAATACGGTGCTACCTGCACTGTCGAGCAGGGCTCGTCCGGGTTCGATAGCCAGTCGAATTCCGTTTCGGCGCAAAAGCTTTGCCAGATCCTGATGCTCCAGAATGGCCGCCAGCATCGCTGGGCCGGGGACCGGGCAATGGTAGGGATAGTAGGAGTCCGGCGCGCGGTCGCGGTGGAACCACCGCGGGTTGACGCCGCCGAGGAAGGCTTCCCACGCCCGCGCTGGGACATAATCGACGCCGAACCCGCCGCCGATGGAGATGGTGGTGATGGGATGGCCGAGGCCGCGGGCTTCGCAGCAACGCTCGATCAGCGCCAGGGCCAGCTCGGCGCGCGGTGCGACTTCATAGCCGCTGAGGTGAAAGCTGAAGCCTTCCAGTCGAATCGAGCTCGTGTCGACGAAGGTCAGCGCGAGTTCTACTTCATCGGAAGTCATTCCAAGGCGGCTGTCCGAACCCGGTGGCAGGACCCGCAGGAGTACCCGGCTGCTGATGCCGATTGCGCACAGGCGTGCGAGCTCATCGAGATCGTCGACGGCGATCAGGGCCCCGGCCCGGGTGGCCAGCTCCAGGAGCTGGTTCGACTTCGCGGGGCCGGTCACCATCAGGTCGCATCCCTGGATGCCTCCGGTCATGGCCGCCTCCAGTTCGCCGACGCTGGCGACGTCGATGCCGGAACCGGCTTCGGCGCAGGCGCGGACGACACACGCTGCCTTATTGGCCTTCTTCCCGTAGTAGATCGCACCCGCGACATCGGCGCGGGTGAAGACCCGCTGGAAGGCTCGAATATTCGCGACGATCCGGTCCGGATACATGACGTGGAATGGTCCACCGATCGTTTCGGCCATCTCCCGCAGCAGCTTCGTGTCGGCGAGTAGCTGCTCCTCCCAGTCGGGGCGGTGGGCCGGCATCGGCGCGGCCGTGATGTCGGCTGTGCCGGGGGGAACGATCACGGTCTCTACGGAGGCGGACATTTTTCCTTTCGGGTGCGGTAGATGGCCATCGGCCATCCCCGCAGTGGACCCCCGACCCCGGTCCCCGGCTGATGGCAGCGATAGCCAACCTGCATGAGAGTTTGTGCGAAACGTTGGACTCAATCGGTTATCGGCTGGATCAATGTCCGAAATAACCTTTACGGGCGAATTTCTGCCGTGAATTCAGCGGATCAAGTCGGCGATTCAGTCCCAGAACAACACTGATGTCCCAGAGCGACACTGATTCAGTCCCAGAGCGATACTTCGGTGCCCCGCCCCTCGGCGATGGCGCGGTTGGCCAGCGCGTGCGCGACGGCGATATCGGTGAGCACCAATCCGCTGTTGTAAACGAAAACTCGTTCGTCGTCGGTTGTCCGGCCCGCCGCCCGACGGTCGAGAATCTGGGGTAGCTCGGCGTCGACCCTGCGTAGTCGACCGTCGGGACCCGCCATATCGGTTCCGGTCAAAGCCATTTGTTCTGCGCTGGTGGCGATTACGCGATCGGCCTCGACGAGGGTGGAGGGCGCCAGGCCGTAGCCGACCAGTACCACGGTCGCCCCGGGTGCCAGATCCTTGGCCTCGATCGCCACCTGAGTGCCGGGCCCGGCGGTGGCCAGAATGATGTCCGCTTCGCGCGCCGCCGCGTACGGGTCGCTCACGATGTCGAGTTCGGCGTGCGGATGATGGTGCAGCAGTTGCTGATACACCGCTTCCAGTCCTTCCGGGTGAGTGCCGTAGAGCATGAGTCGGTTCAGCTGCGGGTTCGCCGCTAGTAGATGGGGCAGCGCATTGCGGCCCTGGGTGCCGGTGCCGATCAGCAGGACACTGCGTGCTCCCGGCCGGGCGCATTCGCGCACCAGCAGTGCCGAGACCGCGGGTGTGCGCAGGGCGCCGACGCGGGCGCAGTCCATCAGCGCGATCGGGTTCCCGGTGGCGTCGTCGTAGAGCGAGATCGTCGTGAAATACCGCTTGTTCGACCTGTCGTGGTGCGGGTCGAATTTGTAGCTGGTCTTCATGGCCACCACCCGGCGCCGCCCGTCGCGTCCCAGCATGGCGTAGGCCACCGACCATCCGTCGGGATGGGCGACGCTGAGTTTGCGGGGGTTGTCCGAATCGCCGCCCGCCAGTGCGAGATACGCGTCTTCGACGGCCCGCACCACCTCGGCCGGGGAGATCGGGACGTCGGCCAGATCGCTGCGGCTGAGTACGCGGAGCGGGGTGGGGCGGCAGTTCACGTGTTCTGTCCTCGGGTCGTGTGGAACGGTGCCACCAAGCGCTGACCGTAGCCGTCCTCCCCGGCCTCGGCGTCGCGGCGGCGTTGGGGCAGGCGAATATTGACCCGCTTGAGCCAGCGGTCGGTGCCGTCGTAGCGGGGGGTGAACGGCACCCGCCCGTGCACCACCACGTCATTGTCCACCAGGAGCAGTTCTCCCGGCGCCAAAGCCGCGGCGAGGCACACTCTTTCGAGTTCGCTGGTCAAATGCCGGTAGGCGCTGCGAAATTCGTCGTCGGCACGGTCGAGCGGGGTGTACGCTGGGTCGAAACGCAGTGTGGTCCCGCCCGCGTCGTCGCCGAGGGTGGCGATCGGCGGCGCCGGGGCGTCGCCGAAGGCGCTGCCGTAGGAGACGTCCGGCAGGATCGGCAGTCGCGCCGTGCTCAGGATCTTCCGCTGCGTCGCATCGAGTTCCGCGTTCCGGATCGAGGACACGGTGGTCGCGACCCGATCGGGATTGCGCAGGCAGCCGAGCATCAGCAGGTTGGCCCGGTCCGGGTGGAAGGCGTCCTCGGTGTGCGGGCTGAGCAGTGCGGTGCTGCTGGCGCCCGACTGCTCGTGTTCGTGGCCGGGCGTGGGCACGATGTTGTTCACCAGCCGCCCCGCCTGCTGGCCCTCCCAGCCGAAGGGTTCACCGGCGCACCGCGCGAGCAGCAGCATGGCGATATCGAGCTGGAAGGAGCCGGACCGCGGTGTCCGGGTTCCGGCCAGTTCGGTCGCCTCCCGCCAGTTGTACGGCGTCGGGCCGAATTCCTCGTCGTCGACGGGAAGCCGGCTGATGACCGTCACGCCCGCCGCGGTAGCGGGCGGCCGCATGGCCTCGTGCACGGCGTCTGGCAGCCGTCCGTACTTGGCGTCGATGTGGCGCAGCAGGACGGGGTTCGAGAGGGTGGTCGCGATCTCCGGGCTGCGCCCGACTGTGACGGCGATCTCAGCAGCGACGTGGCGCACTGCCCGGGCTGCGGATTCGGACAGGTCGCGCCGTTCGAGCTGAGCGGGGTGGAGCTGACTACGTTCGGGGAGAACGCTTTTCACCAACGGAAGGGCCTTCCTGGCTGGGCGGTGGCATGGTGATCTTGGCTCGGCGAAAGACGCTATTACCCCCGCGGAATTTTGGCAAGCCTTACCTAAGGGTGTGTCGTGGAAATAGCGGATTGGTATGGGATTCCCGCGCGGAGGCCGGTCGAACACGATCGTTACCGGCGACCCGGGCGAACCGTGTTCACGGTGTTCGCCTCCACGCCGATCCATCTGGATGATGAATGGGGTGCGTATCCGAATGGCCGGCCTCCGGGCCCCGCTGACCCGCGCCGGCCTGCTGGGCACGGCCGCCGCGCTGGTATTGCTGACCGGTTGCGGGACAAGCAATCTCACGCCCGTCCCGGACGACATGCCACCGGGCGCGGGCGCACCGCTGCCGCCGATCGACCTGGATGCGCCGGGGCGCACCGCGATTCAGCTGCGGGACTGGGCGGAGGGACAGCACGGGCCGACCGGCATTCCGGTGCTGGCCCTGGAGGCCTACGGATACGCGGCGGCGGTGATGGCGCGGTCCAAGCCGGAGTGCGGGATCGGCTGGACCACGCTGGCGGGCATCGCGAGTGTGGAGAGCCAGCACGGCACGCACGGCGGATCGCACATCGCCGATGACGGGACGGTGTCGCCGCCCATACGCGGACTGCCACTGGATGGTTCGCCCGGGCGCGCGCGGATTCTGGACGTGAGCTCCACCGAGGCGAATCCGGTGTACGTCCGGGCGATGGGCCCGTTCCAGTTCATCCCGGAGACCTGGCAGCGCTGGGGTGTGGACGCCAATGGCGACGGCAAGATCGATCCGGACAATATCGACGATGCGGCCCTCACCGCCGCGCGCTATCTCTGCGCCATGGGCGGCGACCTCACCGGCGCACCCGGCTGGCAGCAGGCGCTGCTCACCTACAACCAATCCACCAGTTATATGAACACCGTCCGCTACCGCGCGGCCGCCTACAGCGTGGGCCGCAGGGTCTGAACCCGCTTCCGGCCCGACATCAAGATCGAAAGAGCGTGTCGCATTGCCGGGCCGGTATATCTTGCGGGCGCGCCGATGGGGGGATGCGTCGGCGCGATCCCGGCACAGTAGGCTCGTCAGCGCACGGGTTCGCCGTGCGACCTGCCGAGTCAGCAGCCGAAGGAGTGTCGTTTCGTGGCCATCATCGAACAGGTCGGAGCTCGCGAGATCCTGGATTCGCGTGGCAACCCCACTGTCGAGGTCGAGATCGCTCTCGACGACGGCACCCTCACCCGCGCGGCCGTGCCCTCCGGCGCGTCCACCGGTGAACACGAGGCCGTCGAGCTGCGTGACGGTGGCGACCGCTACCAGGGCAAGGGCGTGCAGAAGGCCGTCGAGGGCGTCCTCGACGAGATCGCCCCGGCCGTGATCGGTCTCGACGCCGTCGAGCAGCGCACCGTCGACCAGACCCTGCTGGATCTGGACGGCACCCCGGACAAGTCGCGTCTGGGCGCCAACGCCCTGCTGGGTGTTTCGCTCGCGGTGGCCCGCGCGGCCGCCGAGTCCTCGGGCTTGGAGCTGTTCCGCTACGTCGGCGGCCCGAACGCCCACGTCCTGCCGGTGCCGATGATGAACATCCTCAACGGTGGCGCGCACGCCGACTCCGGCGTCGACGTCCAGGAGTTCATGATCGCCCCGATCGGCGCGGCCACCTTCAAGGAGTCGCTGCGCTGGGGCGCGGAGGTCTACCACACCCTGAAGTCGGTACTCAAGTCCCAGGGCCTGTCCACCGGTCTGGGCGACGAGGGCGGTTTCGCGCCGTCGGTCGCGAATACCCGTGCCGCCCTGGACCTGATCGCCTCGGCGATCGAGAAGGCCGGTTTCAAGCTGGGCAGCGAGATCGCGCTCGCGCTCGACGTGGCCGCCACCGAGTTCTACACCACCGGTGAGGGTTACAAGTTCGAGGGCAAGCTGCACACCGCCGCCGAGATGGCCCAGTTCTACGCCGGCCTGCTCGGCAACTACCCGATCGTCTCGATCGAGGACCCGCTGTCCGAGGACGACTGGGACGGCTGGGTCTCCCTGACCGACCAGATCGGCGACAAGGTACAGCTCGTCGGCGACGACCTGTTCGTCACCAACCCGGACCGCCTGGAGGAGGGCATCGCCAAGGGCGCGGCCAACGCACTCCTGGTGAAGGTCAACCAGATCGGCACCCTGACCGAGACCCTGGACGCGGTCGAGCTGGCCCACCGCAACGGCTACAAGACCATGATGAGCCACCGGTCCGGCGAGACCGAGGACACCACCATCGCCGACCTGGCGGTGGCGGTCGGCTCCGGCCAGATCAAGACCGGCGCCCCGGCCCGCTCGGAGCGTGTCGCCAAGTACAACCAGCTGCTGCGTATCGAGGACGCCCTGGGCGACTCGGCGCGCTACGCCGGTGACGCCGCCTTCCCGCGATTCGCGTTCGAAGGCTGAATAATCGGTAGCTCGAGCCCCGACCCGGACCCCGAGAGTTGGGACTACTACTGAATTTCGAGGTGTGAGATGACGGAGCGACGGGCGCGCGGAACTAGTCCGGCAGGACGAAGTGACCGGCGCCCGTCGCGCTCCGCTCGCGCCAAGAGCGGCTCGGCCGGGAAGCGGAGTGAATCCGCCGCCGTCCCGAAATCCGGTGCCGCCGCGAAATCTTCGAGCTCGAGCAGCAGCCGCACGACCTCCGGGAAGTCGGCTCCCAAGCGTCGCACCGCCCCCAGGGCGGCCGCGAAATCCGAACGGCACGAACGCAAGATCCTCGGCCTGTCCACCGGTCGTGCGGTGCTGCTGGCCGCCGTGCTGGCAGGGCTCGCGCTGACCCTGGCGGTGCCGCTGCGCACCTACTTCACGCAGCGCTCGGACGCCTCCGAGCTGGCCGCTCAGCATCGCCAGCTGGAGGAGGAGGTCGTGAGCCTGCGCGATCGCCGTGCGCAGCAACAGGATCCGAACTACATCAAGGCCGAGGCCCGGGACCGCCTGCGGCTGGTGATGCCGGGGGACACGCCCTACATCGTGCAGATCCCCGAGATCGAGCAGCCGGCCATCCCGACCCAGCCCGCCAAACCCCGGGAGCCCGACCCCTGGTACACGCAGCTGTGGCACAGCGTTTCCTCGCCGCAGCCCGTCGCCGCCCCGGCTTCCACCCCGCCACCCGCACCGGCGCCCCCGCCGCCCGCCCCCACCGAGGAAGGACAACCCAGGTGACCGCAGCCGAGAACGTCCCCGGCGAGCGCGATCTCGCGATCGTCGCCGAGCAACTGGGCCGGGCTCCGCGCGGCGTGCTCGCCATCGCCTACCGCACTCCGGACGGCCTGCCCGCGGTGGTCAAGACCGCGCCCAAGCTCCCGGACGGCACCCCCTTCCCGACCCTGTACTACCTGACGGACCCGCGCCTGACCGCCGAGGCGAGCCGTCTGGAGACCACCGGGCTGATGCGCGACATGTCCGAACGCCTCACCCGTGACCCGGAACTCGCCGCCGCCTACCGCGCCGCGTACGACAGCTACCTGTCCGAGCGCAATGCCATCGAGGACCTCGGCACCGATTTCGCCGGCGGCGGCATGCCCGACCGGGTCAAGTGCCTGCACGTTCTCATCGCACACTCCCTGGCCAAGGGCCCGGGCCTCAACCCCCTCGGCGACGAGGCCGTCGCCCTGGCCGCCGACCACGGCTTGCGCGGCACCGCCATTCCGGCGGACTGGCCGAAATCCGAGGAGTACCGTACCGATTCGGAGACCGCCGGCGAATGAGCCGGCCGCGCCCGGATGAACAACTGGCTTGCGCCGGTCCGGCGGGCGGGCACCGATGCGGAGCAGGGCGCGAGCTCAGCCGCTCTCGTGAGGTTCGATCGACCGCAGCGGGCAGCGGGATGGGTAGGCTGCCGAGGGCGTGGAGTCGGCCGCGCCGCCGCGAGGGCCGGGTGGCCTGCTCGGCGAGATGTGTTCAGAACCAGTCGAATTCAGAGGTCAGGGATGAGCAACGCAGAGTTCGCGCGGAGTGCGGCCCCCGGTGCGGAAGCGCACGAGCGGATCGCGGGCGTCGACTGTGGAACCAACTCGATCCGGCTCTTGATCGCCGATGTCGCGCGCGACGCCGACGGTAAGCCGCATCTGACCGATGTGCATCGGGAGATGCGGATCGTGCGACTGGGCCAGGGCGTGGACGCCACGGGTGCGCTGAATCCCGAAGCGATCGAACGCACTCGGGTGGCGCTGGGCGACTATGTCGACCTCATGCTGAAGCACGGTGTGACGCGGGTGCGGATGGTGGCCACCTCCGCCACGCGCGATGCCGCCAACCGCGAGGACTTCTTCACCATGACCGGCGTCGAGCTGGGCCGGGTGGTGCCGGGGGCGCAGGCCGAGGTCATCAGCGGCGACGAGGAGGCGCGGCTGTCCTTCGCCGGTGCCGTCGGCGAACTGTCCAGCGCCGCAGGGCCTTTCGTGGTGGTGGATCTCGGCGGCGGGTCGACCGAGGTGGTGCTGGGCGACGCGTCCGGCGTGCACGCGGCGTACTCGGCCGATATCGGTTGCGTGCGCATCACCGAGCGCTGCCTGCACGGCAATCCGCCCACCCGCGAGGAGGTCGCCTCGGCGCGCTTCTTCGCTTCGGAGCGGCTGGCGCAGGCGTTCGGCGTGGTGCCGGTGGAGCGGGCGCACACCTGGGTGGGTGTGGCCGGGACCATGACCACGATCGCCGCGGTGTCGCTGGATCTGCCCGAATACGATTCGGACCGTGTGCATCTCACCCGCCTGCCGCTGGCCGACCTGCGCAAGGTGTGCGATCGGCTGATCGGCATGAACCACGACGAACGTGCCGCGCTCGG
Organism: Nocardia sp. NPDC059236; assembly: GCF_042754085.1. NCBI lineage: Bacteria > Bacillati > Actinomycetota > Actinomycetes > Mycobacteriales > Nocardiaceae > Nocardia > Nocardia sp. NPDC059236. Next base: position 41,889 of record NZ_JBHZAF010000003.1, on the reverse strand, counting down.
GCCCATGCATCCGGGCCGGGTGGATGTGATCGGCGGTGGCGCGGTAATAGCCGAAGTGCTTGCCGATGAGCTGGCGCGGCGGGCCGGGATCCGCGAGCTGATCGTCAGCGAACACGACATCCTGGATGGCATCGCACTGTCTATTGCCTGATCAGGTCACTCATCGAGCGGCTGCGGGGCATTTGTCCCTCGGCCGCGCGCATTCTGAACATTCCCTTGGCAATTGTGACGCAGGTTAACATCTGAGGTTGCTGTCGGATTGCCTTTTATGGGAGGGTCGCCGGTATGTCAGGAGTAGCTCACGACGCGAAACCGGCCACTGAACGGACCCTGTTCGGCCACCCCATCGGTATCGCGAATCTGTTCGGCGTCGAATTGTGGGAACGGTTCTCGTTCTACGGAATGCTCACGATTCTCGGCTACTACCTGTACTACACGGCCACCGACGGCGGCCTCGGCATGGCCAAGTCCACCGCCACCGGCATCGTCGGCGCCTACGGCGGTCTGGTCTATCTGTCGACCGTGCTCGGCGCGTGGATCGCGGACCGGCTGCTCGGCTCGGAGCGCACCGTCTTCTACGGCGGCGTCGTCGTCATGGCCGGCCACATCGCGCTGGCCATTCTGCCCGGCCTGACCGGTGTCGGCGTCGGTCTGGTGCTGGTCGCGCTGGGATCGGGTGGCCTGAAAGCGAATGCCTCCTCGCTGCTGGGCACCCTCTACGAGAAGGACGATCCGCGCGCGGACGGCGGCTTCACGCTGTTCTATCTGGGTATCAACCTGGGCGCCTTCGCCGGTCCGCTGATCACCGGCCTGCTGCAGGATCACGTCGGCTTCCACTACGGCTTCGGCGCGGCCGCCATCGGTATGGCGATCGGCCTCACCCAGTACGTCATCTTCCGCAAGAACCTGGGCGAGCACGGCCGCGATGTGCCGAACCCGTTGCCGCGCACCGCGATTCCCAAGGTTGTGACGGCCTTCGCCGCGATCCTCGTGCTGGTCGCCTTCGCCTGGGCCACCAAGCTGGTGACGCTGTCCAACCTGCCCGACGCCACCACCGTCGTGATCGTCGTGGCCTCGATCGCCTACTTCGCCATCATGCTCACCAGCGAAAAGGTGACCCCGATCGAGCGCACCCGGGTGCGCGCCTACATGCCGCTGTTCATCGCGAACGCGGTGTTCTGGTCGCTGTTCCAGCAGATCTTCACCGTGTTGGCGGTGTACTCCGACGACCGCATGAACTGGTCCATCTTCGGCTGGACCGCGCCGTCGAGCTGGATCGGTTCCATGGAGCCGGTGTGGATCATCGCGCTGTCGCCGCTGTTCGCGATCATGTGGACCCGCCTGGGCATGCGCTCCCCGAGCACCCCGCGCAAGTTCTCGCTGGGCGTGGTCGGGATGGGCGCGGCCTTCCTGCTGTTCACCCTGTTCGCGGGCAGCCACGGCAAGTCGGTGTCGTTCGTGATCGTGTTCTTCATCCTGGGCGCGTTCGCGGTCTCGGAGCTCATGCTCTCGCCGATCGGTCTCTCGGTCACGACGAAGCTGGCCCCCAACGCTTTTCGCGCTCAGATGATGGCCCTGTACTTCTTCTCGGTCGGCATCGGCACCTCGATGTCGGGCGTGCTGTCCAAGTTCTACGACCCGTCCCACGAACTGGTGTACTTCGGCATCACCGGCCTGGTGGCCATGGTCGTCGGCGCGATCGTCTGGGCCGTCGCGCCCTGGATCAGCCGCCACATGGAGGGCGTGCACTAACTCCCGTCGTCACATGCCCGGCATGGCCAGGAATTCGTAGATGTCGATGGTGCCGCCCCATTCGGTGTGCGGATGGCCCTTCAGCACCTCCTGGAGTGCTTCGCTGGAGTCGGCCTGCAGGATGGAGAAGCCGCCGATCCCGCCGTCGGCATTGAAGGATCCGGGTCCCAGCGGCGACCCGAGATCGACGATCGCCGACCCCGCCCGACCGGCCCAGTCCATCCAGGCCTTCATGCCCGCCGCCTGGGCTTCGGGGGTGGTCTGGGCCATCCGCTCGCGAGCGGACTGATCCGACTTGTAGATCACCAGGAATTTGGTCATTGGTGACTCCTGACTGTATCCCGGTCGAATCCGGCTGACCGGGCCTTTTCCGACTGGTTTGCCAATCGTATGCCGACGCTCCGGCCGATGGTGGGAATGGGTGGCCGAACGCATCCGTCGACGCGTGCCGGGGACCGGTCGCGAGTACTTAAGTACGACAGATTCCCGGTCACGCGGATCTTCATAACGTGGTGTTCATCAAGTTCGAACCAGCGATCCGAGTCAAAGGGATTCCGATGTTCTTCACCACACCCACCGACGGCACCACGCTCGCCTACGAGGACTACGGCACTGGACCGGCCATCGTGTTCGTCGCCGGAGCCATGCTCGCTTCCGATATGTGGGAGTACCAGATCCCCTTCTTCGCCGACCTCGGCTACCGCTGCATCTCACTGGACCGCCGCGGCCACGGTCGCTCCGACCGGCCGCGCGGCGGCTACGACCTCGACACCACCGTCGACGATCTGGCGGCCCTGCTCGACCACCTGGACCTGACCGAGGCCACCCTGGTCGGGCATTCCACCGGCGGCGTGGAGATCGCCCGCTACCTGGCCCGGCACGGCGAATCCCGGGTGGCGCGAGTGGCTTTCGTCAGCTCGATGCTGCCGTTCCTGAAGCTCACCGACGACAACCCGGGCGGGGCTCCGGTGGCGGTGCTCGAGGACATGCTGCACCGCATCCGCACCGACCGGCCCAAGTGGCTGGCCCGGCAGTCGCAGCTGTTCTTCGCCGAGCAGTTCGGCACCGAGGTGTCGCCCGAGCAGTCGGACCTCACCTACCGCCAGTGCCTGTCGACCGCGCCGCGGGCGACGCTGAAGATTCAGGAGGCGGTCTTCCACGCCGACAGCCGGGAAGCGGTGCGCGGCATCACCGTTCCGGCGCTGATCGTGCACGGCGACGCCGACTTCTCGGCGCCGATCGACATGACCGGCCGCCGCACCGCCGAGCTGCTGCCCGGTGCGACCTACCGCGAGTACCAGGCCGCCGGGCACGGGCTCTATGTCACCCACGCCGAGCAGCTCAACAACGACCTGCTCGAGTTCATCAAGGCCTGACCCGGCAGTCACGATGATCAATGAAGTTGTGCGGCAATATCCTTCAGCTCGCCCCGTGAGGTGACGCCGAGCTTCGGGTACGCCTTGTAGAGGTGGTAGCCGACGGTGCGGTGGCTCAGGAACAGCTGCGCGGCGATGTCGCGGTTGGACAGTCCCTGCGCGGCGAGGCGAACGATCTGCAATTCCTGCGGGGTCAGGCCGGTCGCGGTACTGCGCGACGGACCCGGATCGGAATCCGGTGCGCCGGCCGCGGTGAGCTCGTGGCGGGCGCGCCTGGACCATGGGTCCAGTTCCAGCCGTTCGAAGACCTCGAGGGCTTCGTGCAGTCGGGTGCGCGCCTCGGCCTTGCGGCGGGCGCGGCGCAGCCATTCGCCGTAGAGCAGAGCGGTACGGGCGAATTCGATGGGACGGGCCTCGCGGTCGTGCAGCTCGAGCGCCTTCGCGTACAGGTCTTCGGCATTCTCGTCGTCCAGTAGCGCGCGGCAGCGCAGCACCAGGGCATCGGCCCAGCCCTGTCCCACCGACTCCGCCCAGCCGGCGAAGTTCGCGAAAGGCGCCGCGGCGCGCTCCGGGGCCCCGATCCGCACCGCGGCCTCGACCAGATCCGGCACCGCCCGGGTGGCGCAAATATGGTGATCGAAAGGCGATTTCGTCAATCGCTCGAAGCGCGACAGCGCCGATTCCGCTCGCCCGGCCCCGAGGTCGAGCAGTCCCAGCGACCAGTGCGCCCACGGTGCGCCCGGCGCGATCGCTCCCGGGGTATCCCCGGTGAGGCCGAGCCCGGCCTGCGCCCGGCACTCGTCCTCATCGCCGCGCAGTGCGTCCAGATGCGCCAGCACACTGCTGAGTTGGCGCACCCACTGCTGCTGACCGGTGTCGCGGGCGAGGTCGCGGGCCTCGACCGTCGCGGTGCGCGCATCGCGCAGGCGGCCGGTGAAGATATCGGCCTCGCCGGCGAAGAAGAGGACGGTCGGCAGTCGCCCGGCGGCGCCGGCGGCGCGATGCTTGCCCTCCAGGGACATGGCCAGATCGAAGGCGGGCCCGTCCTGGCCGCGCGCGAGCGCGAAGCCGCAGAGGATCGACAGGACCTGGTCGGAAACCTCTCCCCGGGAACGGATTTCGCCGAGAATGTCCGTCAGCGCCAAGGGCCGGCCCGGGCCACGCTCGAACAGCCGGCCGATGAACCGCACCACCGGGGTCACCGGCAGCGCATCCGGCAACCGCAGCTCCGCAAGGTGTTCGAGGACCTCCCGCAAATCGGCCTCGCCCAGATACCACCCGGTGTGCATGGCCTGCACCAGCATGTCCGCCGCCTGCGCGGGTTCGGCGGCCGCGATGCTCGTCGCCGCGTCGATCAGCAGCCGGTGCGCATCCGGAAACTTGCCCTGCCAGAAGAGGGCCAGCGCCCGCACCTGGGAAAGACTGGCGCGCAACGATTCCGAGCTCACCTCGCGGGCCGTGCGCCGGGCCAGCTCGGCCGCCCGCTCCAGATCACCCGACTCCAGCGCCGCCTGGGCGGCCAGCGCCTGACGTCGCGTCCGATCCTCCGGCCGATCGCTGAGCCGGGCCGCCCGATCGTAGGCGGCGGCCGCCGCCGTGTGCCCGCCGCGTTCGCGCGCGCGAACAGCGCTGCGCTCCAAGGCATCCGCCACCTCGGCATCGGGACCGAGGGCCGCCGCCGCGCGATGCCAGGCCCGCCGATCCGCCTGCTCGGGCGCGTCCAGCGCCTCGGCCAGGGCCCGGTGCACCGCCAATCGCTGTCCCAGCGGGGCACGTTGGTACACCGCCGCGCGAATCAGCGGATGGCGGAACGTGATCGACAGGTCGGCGCCGGTCCCGCGCTGCAACAGTCCGGCAGCCTCGGCGGGAGCGAGATCATCGATGCCCGCTCCCAGGCTCGCCGCCGCACGCAGCACGACGGCCGGTTCGTTGGATTCGTCGGTGGCCAGCACGGTCAGCAGGGTCTGGCTCGGCTCCGGCAGCCGACTGATCCGGCCGTGGAAGGCCAGCCGCAGCCGATCGGTCAGGGGCAGCGCGCCCGCGGCGAGATCCGACGTCGATTCGGCGGCCATCGCCAGCGGCAGCTCGCGCAGGGCCAGCGGATTGCCGCGCGCCTCGGCCAGCAGCCGGTAGCGCACGGCCGGGGTGAGCGCATGCTCATCCAGCAGGGCCGCCGCCGCCTCGTGGGACAGACCGGTCAATCGCTGCTCGGGCAGCCCGGCGGCCTCGAAAGATCCCTCGCCCTCGCGGACGCCGAACAGCATGGCCACACCCTCGGCCTGCAGCCGCCGGGCCGCGAACAGCAGCGCGTCCTGCGAGGCCCGGTCCAGCCACTGCGCGTCGTCGACCACGACCAGCAGTCCGGCGCCGTCGGCATAATCCGTGAGCAGCGACAACACCGCCAGACCGGTGAGCATGGGCTCACGCCCGCCGGGACCGAGGCCGAGCGCGCCCGCCAGCGCCGCCCGCTGCGGTTCCGGCAGGCCGGGCAGCCGGTCCAGGGCGGGGCGCAGCAGCAATTGCAGTCCGGCGAACGGCAATTCGGCCTCGACCTCGACGCCGGTGCCTCGCAGCACCCGCACGGCGTCCGCCCGCGCGGCGGCGTATCCGAGCAACGCCGTCTTGCCGATCCCGGGTTCTCCACGCAGCACCAGCGCCGCGCTGCGCCCGTCGCGCGCACCCTCGACCAGGGCGTCGAGCGCCTGCTGTTCGCGCTCACGTCCACGCAGCTGCGGAATGTGTTCGGCCACGGTCGTTCTCACACCCTCCCGCCCCGCACCGCACCATCGCGGCGGGGCATCCCCCTCCATCATGGCGGGTTCCGGATCCGGGACCGATCCGAGCTCGCATCCCCCCAAACGTGACCTGCCTCACTCGATAATTTTGCCGAGTTCGATAAGTGCTGGTAACAGCACACTTTCAGCATGCTATGGGGCCGCGGTTCACCCGATAATCGGATGAATTCTGTCGGACCCCGCCGGAATACTGACCGGAGACCGATGAGTTGAGCGATCTGTACCCGTCTGCATCGATATGACGCCCCGGACGGCACCTTCGCCGATTCCGTGTCACCCCCTCGAATACGAACACCCCCGGAGGTTTTCCGATGCCCGATCTATCCGCTAGCTCGACCAAGCAGCGGACGCCAACGGTCATCCGGTTGCTGGTGCTCGCGACCTTCACGGTGATCTTGAACGAGACCATCATGATCAATGCGATTCCGCGGCTCATGACGGATCTTCACGTGACCGAGCGGTCCGCGCAGTGGGTGTCCACGGCGTTCATGCTCACCATGGCGGCGGTCATTCCGGTGACCGGCTGGTTCCTGCAGCGTGTCAGTACCCGGCGCGCGTACTCCCTCGCGATGGGTGTCTTCCTCCTCGGCACCGCGGTGGCCGCGATCGCGCCGTCGTTCGCGGTGCTGCTGATCGGCCGGGTCGTCCAGGCCGGCGGCACCGCGGTCATGATGCCGCTGCTCATGACCACCCTGATGACGGTCGTCCCCGAGCACGACCGCGGCCGCGTGATGGGCAATGTCACCCTGGCCATCTCGGTCGCCCCGGCCATGGGCCCGGTCATCTCCGGCCTGGTGCTCCAGATCGGTTCGTGGCGCTGGCTGTTCGCGCTGGTGCTGCCCATCGCCGGGGTGGTTACCTGGTTCGGGCTGCGCAAACTGGAGAACGTCGGTGAGCCGCAAGCGGGTTCGATCGACTGGTTCAGCGTGGCGTTCGCGGCCCTCGGCTTCGGCGGGCTGGTGTACGGCCTGAGCAAGTTCGGCGCGGGCAGCGCGCTGACTCCGGCGCTGATCGTCGCCGGCGGCGTGGCCCTGGTCGCCATCTTCGTGTTCCGTCAGGTGTACCTGCAGCGCAACGGCAGCCCGCTGATGGATCTGCGAATCCTGTTGTCCGGCACCTACGCCAAGGCACTGGTCCTGATGGCCGTGGCCTTCCTGGCCATGATGGGCTCGATGATCCTGCTGCCGCTGTACCTGCAGAACCTGCGCGGCCTGAGCCCGCTGCAGACCGGTCTGCTGGTCATGCCGGGCGGTCTGGCCATGGGTCTGCTCGGTCCGACCGTGGGCCGGCTGTTCGACCGGTTCGGCGGCCGCGTCCTGGTGATTCCGGGCGCGATCGGCATCACCGCCGCCCTCGCCGGCTTCACGCAGCTCTCGCTGACCACGCCGTATCCGGCGCTGGTGGCGCTGCACATCCTGCTGATGGTGTCGCTGGCCGCCGCCTTCACGCCGGTGTTCACGCTGGGCCTGGGCGCGCTGCCGATGCACCTGTACTCGCACGGCAGTTCCATGCTGGGCACGCTGCAGCAGGTGGCCGCCGCCTTCGGCACCGCGCTGGTGGTGACGGTCATGACGTCGCGGGCCACCCATCTGACCGATGGCGGCGCCAACCCGCTCGACGCCCATCTGTCCGGCATGCGGCTGGCGTTCGTGGTCTCCGCGGCGCTGGCGCTGATCGTCATCGTGATGGCGGTGCTGCTGCCCAACCGCTCCGAATCGCCGGAGCCGGTCGAGGATTCGCCCGAGGCCCTGGACGCATCCGGCGTCGCCCTGGTCAAGGACTGACTCTCCGAGCGTGAAAGCGCCCGTGGCCGAACGCCACGGGCGCTTTCCCGTATCGAGGGTCCGGCACCCTGCATCGATAAGCGTTCTTTATCGCAGAGTGTGTGAGCTGCCCCTTGGTCGGGCTCGGGATTTCCAGTGAACTGAATGGCATGAGCAGCACAGACGAGACCCGGACGGTGATCGAGAACTACATTCGCGCCCTGCAGGGCGGCGAGGCGGTCGAGCGGCGCAGCGAGTTCTTCGCGCCCGATGCCACCTGGACGCTGGCCGGGGACCTGCCGACCTCGGGCACCTGGGTCGGACCGGATCAGATCTTCCACGGCTTCCTGCCCGCCATGCTGGCGCGCTTCGACACCACCAAACCCATGAGCCAGGAGCTGCGTGGCGTGATCGCCGATGGGGACCGCGCCGTGGCAGAGTGGACCACCCGCGCGACCACCGTGGCGGGCGCGGAGTATGTCAACGATGTCGTCATCGCCTTCCGCGTCGCCGACGGCCGAATCGCGGAAGCCCGGGAGTATTTCGATACCGCGTACGCGAATCGCGTGCTGTTCGCCGGTAATTGACCTGCTGTTTGCTGGTAGTCGAGAACGTACCTGCTGACAGCGGAATACCAGTGCGGCCGACGAGGCTGTCGTGAAGACGGCCGGCGTGGCCGAGATGGAGGAGAAGATTCATGCGAGTACTGATCATCGGGGCCGGCGGCTACCTGGGTTCCGCGGTCGCCGAACGCTTTACCGGACTGGGCCACGAGGTGGTGGCACTGGTACGGCCGGGTAAGGACGGCGAGGCCGGATTCGAGACGCGCACCGGCGATCTCGCCGATCCGGCATCCCTCACCGCCGCCGTCACCCCCGATATCGACGCCGTGGTCAACCTCGCCACCCCCAGTGGAGACGCGGATGTGGACGCCGCCGCCATCGCCGCCCTCACCGACCCGCTGCGCGGCACCGGCAAGCCCTTCGTCTACACCAGCGGCGTCTGGGTCCTCGGCGCGACCGATGACGCCGACGAATCCGCGCCCACCAACGCCATTCCCATCGTCGGCTACCGCCCGGTCATCGAACGCCAGGTCCTCGCCCTCGCCGATGCGGGCGTCCGCGCCGCCGTCATCCGCCCCGGCATCGTGCACGGCCGCAATGGCGGAATCCCCGCTCTCCTGGTCGATCTCGCCCGCAAGCACAATGCCCCGGTCGTCGTCGCCGACTCCACTGTCGTATGGCCCACCGTTCACGTGGACGACCTGGCCGACCTCTTCGTGAAGGTCGTCGAATCGGCTCCGGCGGGCACCATCTGGCATGCGATCACCGAGCCCGCCGTCTCGGTGCTCGACCTCGCCACCGCTGCGGCCCAGGCCGCCGGTGTCTCCGGCGACCCGGTGATCTGGCCCCTCGCCGAAGCCGAAGCCGCCCTCGGCGCTCCCTTCGCCGAAGCCTTGGCCCTCAGCCAATCCGTCACCGGCCACGCCGCCCGCACCGACCTCTCCTGGAACCCCCAGGGCCCCAGCGCAACAGCCGACCTGAGCGCCGGTTCCTACCGCTGATCGACGTCGGCCGGGTGGCCGCCCGCATCGAGCGGCCACCCGGCCTCGCTGAAGTTCCGGCAATCGCCGACCGCCGCGCCTCCGAACTGCTTGCGGCGCAACGATCAAGCCCCGGCGGGAACCTTGTCGAGGAAGCCGTAGACGCGTTCGATGCGCCCGTCCTCGGCGAGGGCGGCGACATCGAAGCCGACGACCAGGGGCTCCGCGCCCGGAGTACCGAGGTGCCAGGTGAAGCGGGCGATGTGGTGGTTCGCGTCGACCGGAGCACCGAGGCTGAATTCCAGTCCTGCGAACTGGGCCTGGACGGCGGCGATGGTGGCATCCAGCCCGGCGTGCCCGCGGACCGAGCACAGCGGGTCGGTGTATTCGGCGTCGTCGGTGAACAGTTCGGCGACCAGGGCCGCGCGGGCCGAGGCGTCGGTGGTGTTCCAGGCGGTGAGGTAGCGCTGGACGAGTTCGTTGATGTCGCTCATGTCGGTTCTCCTTGCTGGTGTGAACTTGATGAGCACAACGTTATGAAGAATGCCGGACCTGGGAATCTGTCGTACTTAAGTACTCATGACCGGTCTCCTGCACTGTGGTTCCCCGGTCGTCCGGAGACGGTCCACCACGAATCCGATGTCATTCGGGCAGGTGATCGTCCGGGACCGCTGGCCGGCGGGGCCGTTGGCGCTGCTCTGTATAGTCGGGCGAACATTTTGTGACGATGGTGGGAACCCGGTGGGAATCCGGGACGGTCGCGCCACTGTGTCCGGGCCGCTGCGGCGGTACGGGAGTCAGACCTCACATCGCCACAGCCCTACGTGCGGGGACGCGGGTTCCCCGAGAAGGTCTCTGCGCGCATGTCTGTCGATCCTGGTTCGAATTCCGCTGTCCCCGCGCGCCGTCGGTTGCGGCATGTCCTGCACGACTGGTCGCGGCGGGACTGGATCGAGGCGGGGGTGCTGCTCGGGGTGGTCGCGGCCATCCATGTGGTGGCGTTCGGGCTGTTGTTCGGGGCGGTGGCGCCGCACAGCTATCAGCTCGGGTCGCAGGTGTTCGGGGTCGGATTGGGTTTCACCGCATACGCGTTCGGCCTGCGGCACGCGTTCGACGCGGACCACATCGCGGCGATCGACAATACGACCCGGAAGCTGATGGCCGATGGGCAGCGGCCCAAGTCGGTGGGGTTCTGGTTCGCCATGGGGCACGCGACGATCGTGTTCGTGCTGGCGGCGCTGGTGGTGGCCGGTGCGCGGGTGGTCGGCGAGCTGGTCGATGACGACTCGCCGACCCGTAAGACCCTGGGCATGGTGTCGACGGTGGCGTCCGGATCGTTCCTCTATCTGATCGGGCTGCTCAATGTGGTTGCGCTGATCGGGATCTGGCGAGTGTTCCAGCGCAGCCGGCGCGGGGAGTTCGATGCCGAGGAGCTGGAGGCCGCGCTGCAGGCGCGCGGTGCGCTGGCCCGGCTGCTGGGCCCGGTCATGCGGGCGGTGCGCCGGCCGGCGCAGGTGTATCCGGTGGGTGTGCTGTTCGGGCTGGGCTTCGACACCGCCACCGAGGTCGCCCTGCTGGCCCTCGCCGGTTCCGGCGCCGCGGCCGGACTGCCCTGGTACGCGATCGTGGTGCTGCCGCTGCTGTTCGCCGCGGGCATGAGCCTGATGGACACCCTCGACGGACTGTTCATGAACGTGGCCTACGACTGGGCCTTCTCAGAACCGGTCCGCAAGATCTACTACAACCTGACCATCACCGCCCTGTCGATCGCGGTGGCGCTGGTCGTCGGCTCCATCGAGCTGATCACCGTCCTCCACGACGACGCGGACTTCGTCAACCCGATCACCGACTGGATCGCCGGAATCAACCTGAACAATGTCGGATTCGGCATTGTCGGCCTGTTCGTGCTGGCCTGGATCATTGCCGTCGCCTACTGGCGCTGGGCCAAGGTCGAGCAGCGCTGGACCTCGGCCCCGTCGGAATGAATCCTGCCTGTCGGCCGCGGTGATCACACCGCGGTGGTGAACCCGGGCGGGATCTGTGCCGTCGTATCGACGTGTGCCCGATCCCATCACTGCATTCATGGGATGACATGAGGTCGAGAAGCCCTGTGGCACAGGCGTTCGCGTGGTGATGCGACGATGGACCGTGCCATGACCGACCCACTCGTGACCCCGGTGTCGCGTGCCGTGCGGGCGGCGATTTTCGCCGTGATCGCCGTCGCGGTGTCGGGCGCTGGGCACGGTCACGTGGTCGGGCACGGGCTGTCGTTCTCGGCGCTGGTAGTCGCGTGCGCCGGGACCGCCGCAGTGGCATGGGCTTTCGCCGATCGCCAGTGGGGTGTGCTGCCCATCGTCGGTGGTCTGGCCGGCATGCAGTTGGTGCTGCATCTGTGGTTCGGGCTCGCGCCGATGTCGGGCGGCCACATGAACCATGTTGCTGGGATGAGCGGCGCCGCGAGCGCCGGGTCCAGCACTCCCGCGATGATCGCGGCGCATTGCCTGGCCGCGATGTTCTGCGGCATCTGGCTGTGGCGCGGCGAACGGGCTTTGTTCGCATTGCTGCGCGCGCTGTATGCGCGCTTTTTCGTGCCGCTGCTGCTCGTCTATCTCCATCCGAGTGTGCCCGCCGGTCTGCCGGCCGGGCGGGTGGCGGAACACCGGGTCCCGAAGCCGTCGGAAACCCTGCTACGACATGTGCTGGCTCGTCGCGGCCCGCCCGCGTGTGCATTCCAGGTCTGAACAGTTCACTGCCGGTGGCGAATTCGCCCACCGGTGACTGATCGACCGCCCCCTTCGCGGTGTGCCGCTGATCGTGCGGCGACCGATTCCGATCGACGTCTCATTGCTGTGGCGTCTGCAATCGAAGGCTTGGCAATGCACCTAATCCCTTCCGCGCCGGCATCTGCGCGCGGCCTCGTCCGGGCGAACCCGGCTCCGAACAGTCCCGCGGTCTCGGCGGATGATCAGCTGACCGCGCTCGCGCTGGCCGCCGGTCGTGGCGACCGGGGCGCCCTCGAAGAATTCATTCGCGGGACCCAGCGCGACATCTGGCGATTCACGGCGCATCTGACCGATGTGCAATCCGCCGACGACCTCACACAGGAGACCTACCTCCGCGCGTTGCGCAGCCTGCCCGGCTTCGCCGGCAGGTCCTCGGCGCGAACCTGGTTGCTGTCCATCGCCCGGCGCACCGTCGTGGACCGGATCCGAAGCGCCGCGGTGCGCCCGAAGAATGCCTCCGGCGACTGGCAGACCGCGATCGATGAACGCTGCGAGCGTGACGGTTCCGACTTCCCCGAAATGCTCGCCATCGCCGACCTTTTGCGCGGCCTGCCCGACGACCGCCGGGAGGCGTTCGTGCTCACCCAGATGCTCGGGCTGTCCTATGCGGAGGCGGCCCAGGCCGTCGGCTGTCCGGTCGGGACCGTCCGGTCGCGGGTGGCCCGTGCCCGGGAATCCCTCGTCCTGGCGTGGAAGGAGCCCGACCGGCCCATCGTCACGAGACCGAGCTGAGCGGCGCGTTCGGCGGCAGTTGCCGCAGGATGTCCGACGTGAGGTCGGGTACCGGGGGTGCGGGGTGCGCTGTCAGCGTCCGCTGCAGCGATTCCGCGCGCTGGTACCAGGAACGGCAGTCGGCGCAGGCGTCCAGGTGCCGATCGGTCGATTCGGCCGCGATGGGCTCCTGTTCGCCGTCGATTCGCGCGGACAGCGCTTCGCGGATCGTTTCGCACCTCATGGCTCAATGGTCGCGCAGGCCCGGCGGGAAGTTCCCGGCGGGCCGGACGGCGGTGCGGGTCCCGGGCGAATCCGCGGGAACTGGGGCAGCCGTTCGTTCGACTTGTCGGGTGTGAGCGCGCGCGCGAAAACCCCGGCGGTCACGGCCATCCGCAGCTCGGTGCTGACGGTGCTGCTGACCACGGCGATGGCCCTGTCCATGCTGCCGCTGTTCCTGCTGGGAGCGCTGGGTCCCCGGATGGTCGGCGAATTCGGCCTTGCCACAGGGCAACTGGGGTTGCTGGTGGCGGCCGGGTTCGGGGTGGCGGCGGTACTGTCGCCGGTGGTCGGTCCGATGGTGGCGGCGCTGGGGGCCCGGCGCTGCCTGATCGGAACGTTCGCGCTGTCCGCGCTGGCCCTCGCCCTGTTCGCGGCGGCACCGGGCTACGAGGGGCTGGTGGCGGCGATCGCGGTGTCCGGGCTGGGACAGGCCCTGGCCAACCCGGCGACGAATCAATTGATCGCAACCCGTGTTCCGGCCGCCGTGCGCGGTGCCGTGGCGGGATGGAAGCAGTCGGGCGTGCAGGTCGGCGCGTTTCTCGCGGGACTGCCCCTGGCGGCGATCGCGGGCGCGGTGAACTGGCGCGCGGCCGTGGCCACGGCGGCGGCGATCGCGGCGCTCGCGGTGGCGGCGGCGCTCACGGTGGCGAAAGATCCTCAGCCGCCGCGCCTTCCGCCACTGGTGGTGGCGCGCCCGCACGGCGACGCGGGCTGGATGTGCGGCTACTCGGTGCTGCTCGGGACCGGAATCTCGGCGATCAACACCTATATCGCGCTGTACGCCGCCAAGCAGCTGGGGGCTTCCCCGGGCGCGGCGAGCGCCCTGGTCGCCGTGCTCGGCATAGCCGGAATCGCCGGGCGAGTGGTCTGGGCCCGATGGTCGTCCCGATTGCCGACCCCGGCGATCCTGCTGGGGCCCTTGGCCTTCGGCGCGGCGGTCGCGGCGCTGGGAATTCTCGCCGGGACCTGGTGGAGCGGGTGGGTGTGGCTGGGCGCGCTCGGCATCGGCTGCTGTGCGGTCTCGGCGAATGCCGTCTCGATGATGACCGTCATCGCGACGGCCGCGCCCGAGCACGTGGGCCGCGACTCGGCGGTGGTGTCGGCGGGGTTCTTCGCCGGATTCGTCATCGGGCCACCGGTTTTCGGTGCACTCGTGGACGCCTCGGACGGCCGCTACGGAGCCGCGTGGACCCTGGTGTCGGGGGCGTTCCTCGCGGCCGCAGCGGTGGCGTGGTGGTGGCGCGCACGGACCCTGCAAACTCGGGCGCGCTGATCGCGCCCGCGAGTTGGTCGAGGTCGTTGTCGGCGAGCATCTTTCGACCGGTGAGTCGCCTGGGCGACTGTTGAACGGCTGCTACGACCTGTCGCGCGGTCTGGCGACCCGCCACGAATTGATCTGGGGTGACTTCCTTCTCATGCTGGCGTTGGCGATCCTGTCCGGCGAGGTCGATCCAGCCGAACTGTGATCGCCCCGCTGGACACGCCGCCCAGCCCGGCCCGGCCGCTCAGCCGTGCATCGCTGCCGTGAGCTTGGCGGCGGCGTCCCGGTAGACCGAGAGCAGATCCTGGTCCTGCGTGGGGTAATTGGTGAGATCGATCTGCTTGGCGGACGAGCCGGGCAGCACCTGGCCGGTGCTCATCTGCTCATTGCCCAGCACATACTGCGGATTCTTGGCGGAGAGGTCCGCGACCTGCCCCGGGGTGATGGGTGCGGGACCGTAGGTGCCGAGCACCTGTGCGCCGGACAGCTGGGCGGCGAAGCCCATGAACGCCTGCTGCACCACCTTCGGCGGCTGCCCGCCCGGCCAGGCGGTCTTGACGTCGGTGGCGAGCTTGCCGTACTCGGTCTCGAAATCGACGATCCACTTGTCGGCGGTGGTGCGAGTGCCGAACAGGTCGCCCAGCCGGCGCACCTCGGATTCCATGGTGTCCTTGACATTGTCGAGGTTGACCTCGACCAGCTTGGCCTTCGAACCGGCCGCGTCCTTGATCTTGCCCGCGAAGCCTTCGAACTGCGCGTACAGCACGAAGTCGGCCTTGGCGACCGTGGCCAGATCCGAGGGCTTGGGATCGTAATCGGGGGCGTGCTTGATGGCGGCGGGCACGATGACCGTCACGTCGGAGGCCCCGGCGGCCTTGGCGAACGCCGCCTCCCACGAACTCGCGGCCACCACATGCGGGCCGTTGCGGTCATGGTCGCCGCTCGAAGAACAGCCGGTGGCAACGGCCGCACCGGTGATCAGTGCAACGGCACCGATCGCGATGCGCGCGAGCCGGTTTCGTCGGATGAGGGCCATCCTCGTTTTCTCCAATCGGGGATCACATGAACGACGAGGGCGACCGCCCCCGCCAAGAGCACCAGGACCGGACCGGGCGGCAGGTCCAGCGCCACCGCGAGCGTGAAGCCCGCGATATTCACCACCACGCCCACCACGACCGCGGTGATCGCCATGGTGGTCAGCGAATTCGCCAGCCGGCGCGCCGCCAGGGCGGGCAGCAGGGTCAGCGCGTCCACCAGCAGCGCGCCGGTGAGCCGGATGCCGGCGGCCACCGCGATCGCGACCAGCACCAGCAGGATCAGGGTCAGCCGATCCACCCGCACGCCCGAGCAGGCAGCGAGCTCCCGGTCGTGCAGCAGCAGTCCGATCTGGCGGCGGCGCAGTACGAACAGCAGCGGCACCACCGCGGCGAGCACACCCAGCAGCACCACATCGGCGGTGCGGGTGGCGAGGATGGATCCCCAGAGCAGTTCGAACGCGCCATTGGCGTTGACACCGGAGATTGACAACACCAGCAGCGCGCCCGCAATGGACAGGCTCATCAAAAGACCCATGGCCCCCGACAATCCGGTGCGGCTGCGGGCCAGCGGCGTCAGCGCCGCCCCCGATCCGCCGCAGGCCACCAGGGCACAGAGCATGGGGTCCAGTCCGGTCAGCATGCCGACCGCGATGCCGAGCAGCGCCACGTGCATCATGGCGAACCGGACCGGCATGATGTCCAGCCCGATGATGACCACGCCCACGATCGGCAGTCCGACCGCGCCCAGCACCAGCGCGAACAAACCGCGCTGCACCGGAGCCAGCTGCCACACGTCCATGAAATTCGCCGCACTGTTCACGCGATCTCCTCATGCCGAGCGGGGATTTCGCGCAACCGGCCGTCGGCCATCTCGAGCACGCGATCGCAGCGGTCGGCCAGCGTCCGATCATGGGTGACCACCAGCACCGTCACGGGCAGCGCCACCAGCAATTCGGCCGCTTCGGCCTGACCGGCGAAATCGAGTGCGGCCGTGGGCTCGTCGGCCAGCAGCAGTCGTGCGCCCGCGGCGACGCAGCCGACCGCCCGGGCCAGATACATGCGCTGCAACTGACCGCCCGACAGTGTGTCCAGCGGCCGATCCGCGAAGTCCGCCACGCCGAGCCGCTCACCGGCCTCCAGCGCCGCGCCGAGATCGCCACTGCTGACCAGCAATTCGCGCGCCAGCAGCGGAAACCGGCCGGAGGTCTGCCGCTGCGGAATCCACGCGGCGACCGTGCGCCGGCGATCCCAGTCTCGCGCCGACCGCGCCCGGTCCCCGTCCACGGCAATGGCACCCGACGACACTGGGTGCAGCCCCAGCAGCGCGCGCAGCAGCGTCGTCTTCCCGGACCCGTTGGTACCGGTGAGCGCGACCCGCTCACCCGGCTCGACCACCAGATCGACCTCTCGCACGACCGGCCGCCGGTCGTGCGCACAGCACACCCCGGTCAGCTCCACCCTCGATCCCGCTCGCACCCTCAGCTCCCGCTCGTCGTCGATCCACAAGTCGTGCTGCGAATCGATTCGGTTCCCGGGATTTCGAGGTCGCCGTTCGCCGCTGTCCGCCTCTCGCGGACATACCCGGCCAGGCCGAGGTGGTTCGGGCCACGATCCACCCCCGGCTCGGCACCACGGGCTGCGATGGGCTCCGCCTGAATCGGCTGGGACAGACGCGACTTTGCCGCAGTGTCAGCGGCTCTGGTGCCAGCGGACGACTGTCACGGGCCGACGATCGCCGTGGCGGGTGGGGCGTCAGTTGGCGGGCGGTCGACCCTGGCCGGAGTAGTCGCGCAGGAGGCGGCGGGCGGTGGCGGTGATGTGGAATTCGTCGGGGCCGTCGAGGATGCGGGCGGCGCGCGCGGTGCGCAACAGGCGGGGGAGACCCGTTGCGGCGGTGAGGCCCTCGGCGCCGTAGACCTGGATGGCGGCATCGACGGCGGTGCCGAGGGCGCGGGCGGCGGCGGTCTTGGCCAGGCCGACCTCGATCTGGGCGGGGGCGTCGGCGGCCACCGGGCGGGCGGCCTCGGCGGCGAGCAGCCGTGCCGAGCGGAGCTGTAGTTCGGACTCGAACACCAGCTGCTGGATCAGTTGGCGATCGGCGAGCACGCCGTCGCCGAGTCGGCGTTCGCTCGCGCGGCGGGCGAGTTGTTCCACGGCGCGCTGGGCCTGCCCGATCCAGCGCAGCGCGCGCAGGGTGCGCCCGAGCGCGAGCCGTTCGGCCGCCAGCGTCATCCCCGCGCCGACCGTGCCCAGCAGGTGCGTGCCGGGCACGCGGACCCGGTCGAATTCGATCTCGTGCTGGCCGCCCGCACCGAGCACGTCGACCTCGCGGATCACCCGGAATCCCGCGGCGGTGGTCGGTACCGCCAGGATCGAGAACGCTTGCCGGGTGGGCAGATCCACGCCGGTGCGGGCGACGACGAGTACCCAGTCGGCACGGGCGGCGGCCGTGATGAACCATTTGCGGCCGGTCACGATCCATTCACCGGACCCGTCGCGGACGGCGGTGGTGCGCAGGCCGCTCGGGTCGGATCCGGCCACCCCGGGCTCGGTCATGGCATACGCCGCCTTGGCGGTGCCGGTCACCAGCTCCGGGAGCACGCTCGCGCGCAACTCCGGATGCGCGTGTGTGCCCAGCATGCGGACAGAGAGCAGGGCCGAGGAGCCGAGCGCCTCGGGCCCGTGATCGCTGCGGCCCTCCAGCTCCGCGAGCGCGAAGTAATCCGCCAGCGGGACGCCTCCGCCGCCGTGTTCCCGCGGCAGGGGCAGTGCCCAGAGTCCGGCGACGATGGCTTGCTCGCGCAGTGTGGCCCAGGCTGCAGCGTCATCGGCGTCGAGCGCGTCCTCGAGCGGAATGACCTGGGAGTCAACGAATTCCCGGACCCGGCTCGCGAGGGGCGCGGACGGGGTGGATGCGGAGGGTGATTCGGGCGACATGTCCCGATCGAACCATTTGCCGGAACTCAAGCGCTCTTCCGGCCGACTCGTTGACTGCACACCCGAATCCGGCGGAAGGCGCGCAATGTCGCACACACACGCAACCATCCCGGCGGTCGCCCCCTTGCTCGCGGGCGCGACCGCGACCGTCAGCGGGTCCGGCGCGGCGGCCGAGGTGCTGCGCATCCATCTCGACCCGCTCGGTGCGGTCGTCACCGTCGGCGATCTGCCCCGCGGCGTGGCGGCGACGGCGCACCTGGCCCTCCCGGATGGCACCCGGCGCGAACTGACCGTGGATTGGGCGGGCCCGGTCACCGAACCGGCGCTCACGAATGAGACTGCCGTGCAGGCGATCTGCGGGGTCATGCACGTGAACGGCCGCCGGGCCGGTCGCCCCCGGGGACTCTCGGTCGACTATTGCGAGACCGCCGCCGGAGCCCTCGCCGGCACCGCGTTGCTGGCCAGCCTGCTGGCCGCGCCCGGCGGCTTCGCCCGGGTCGAGACCAGCGTCGCCGAGGCCGCCCTGCTGTCGATCTCCCAGTACCTGGCCGCGGCCGGCGCCGACGATCCCGAAGCCGTGGACCTGGCCCCGGGCGGCCCGCCGTTCACCAGCGCCGACGGCGTCCGATTCGAAATCGAGTCACTGCAACCTGAGCCGTGGGGTGCGTTCTGGACCGAGCTGGGCGCGGAAGCCAGGGCCTGGCGAAAGGGCTGGCGCCCCTTCCAATTCCGCTACGCCACCGCGACCGCACCGCTCGCCGAGAACCTGCACGACACCACCCGCGTGCACACCTTCGACCAGATCCGGGTGGCCGCCGCGCACGCCGGGGTCCAGGTGTGCCGCCTGTACAGCGCGGCGGAATCCGGTACGCCGTCCCCGCAGTCGCTGCCCGCGCCGTGGACGGTGCTGCCGGTCCCGAATTCGCCGCTCGCCCAGCCGGATCGATGTCATGGCACCCTCGAAACTCCGCTGAGCGGCCTCGTCGTCCTGGAGGCGGGCCGCCGGGTGCAAGCGCCGCTGGCCGCGCACCTGCTGCGCCTGCTCGGAGCCGACGTGACCCGCATCGAACCGCCGGGCGGTGACCCGCTGCGCGAGATGCCGCCGTGCAGCGGCGATCTGTCGTCGCGCTGGCTGGCCCTCAACCGACGCAAGCGGGCGGCCGAATTCGACATCAAATCCACCGCCGACCGGAAGCGTCTGCGGGCTATGGCCGCCGAATCCGATGTCTTCCTGCACAATTGGGCTCCCGGCAAGGCCGAGGTGCTGGAGCTCTCGGCCACCGACATGCCACCCGGCGTGGTTCACGTCTACACCTCCGGCTGGTCCGGTCTCGACCTCGGCGATCTGCCGCCCGGCACCGACTTCATGGTCCAGGCCCGCACCGGACTCGCGGAACTGGTCGGCCCGCCGTGCGCACCGCCCGCGCCCTCGCTGATGACCCTGCTCGATGTGCTCGGCGGCATCCTGGGAGCGGAGGCCACCGTCGCCGGGCTGCTGCTGCGGCAGCGCGATCGCACCGGTGCCGCGGTCGAGAGCAGCCTTTTGAGCGCCTCGAATACGCTGCGCCGCTGCGGTGTCCGCCCGCAGACGGCGGATCGGCAGCCGATTCCCGACGGGGACGGCTGGACGACCGGCACCGTGGCGGTCGCCACCGATCTCGGTGACCTCCTCACCGATGCGCGCTTCGCCGCGGTGATCGGCCGCGACGAATTCGGCTCCCCCGCCCTGAGCACCCCGTGGAGAATCTCGTGAGCGGCACCGAAAGGGCCGTCGCGCACTGGTATTCGGACCTGGTGCCCGCCGAGCTCCGGAATTCCTGGGCGCGAGCCGGGTATTACCCCGGCCGTGACATCTACACGCTCTACGCCGCGCGGTGCGCACAGCATCCGGACAAGCCCGCAGTGATCGACGCCGACGGCACCGTCACCTACGCCGAACTCGATGAACAGGCCCGGCGACTGGCGGCCGGACTGTCCGGGCTCGGCGTGACCGCCGAAGACGTTGTCGCCGTGCAGCTTCCGAATGGCCACCTGGCCTGTGCCGCGGACCTGGCCATCGCCGCGCTGGGGGCGGTCGCGCTACCGTTTCCGGTGGGACGCGGCGGGCGGGAAGCGGCGAGCCTGCTGCGACGCTCCGAAGCCGTCGCCGTCATCGCCCTGGCCGAACACAATGGCTTCCCCTGCGCCGCACGGATCCGCGAAATGGCCGCCGAACTGCCCGCGCTCCGCGCGGTCGTCGCCGTCGGGCGGCACGTCGCGCGCGGCTGCGTGCCCGTGCACGCCCTGCTCGCCACCGACGCGTGCGAATTCCGAGCCCGGACCGTCGATCCCGACGGCCCGGCCCGGATTCTGGTCACCTCCGGTTCGGAGGCCGAACCGAAAATGGTGCTCTACTCGCACAATGCGCTGGCGGGCGGGCGCGGGGCCATGCTGGCCGCGCTGCACGAGGATCCGGCTGCCATGCGCAATATGTTCCTGGTCCCGCTCGCGTCGGCGTTCGGTTCCAGCGGCACATCGGTCACCCTGGCCACCCTGGGGGCGACGCTGGTGTTGCAGCCCAGGTTCGAGCCCGCCGCGACGCTCGCCATGATCGAAAGGGCCGCTCCCACACATCTGCTCGGCGTTCCCACCATGTTGCGGATGCTGCTGGATCATCCGGGCATCGCCACCGCGGACCTGTCGAGCTTGCGGGCGGTGGTGGTCGGCGGCTCCGCCCTCGACACGCCGACCGCCGTGCGTGGTCGCGAGGTGCTGGGCTGCCCGGTGATCAACCTCTACGGATCCGCCGACGGCGTTTCCTGCCACACCGCCCTCGACGATCCGCCCGAACGCGCTACCACCGCTGGCCGTCCCCATCCGGCCGTCGCCGAAATCCGGGTCGTGGACCGGGAATTCAGTACCCTGCCACCGGGATCGGTAGGGGAGATCGTCTCCCGCGGGCCGATGTCGCCCATGTGCTACATCGACGACGCCGAACTGGATCGCACGCTGCGCACCCCCGACGGCTGGACCCGGACCAGCGACCTCGGCGTCCTCGATCCGGAGGGATACCTGACGGTCGTGGGCCGCAGCAAGGACGTCGTCATCCGGGGCGGGCTCAATATCAGCCCGGCCGAGGTGGAATCGCTACTCCTCACTCATCCGGCCATCACCGATGTGGCGTGTGTGGCGGTGCCGGATCCGCTGTACGGAGAACGGTTGTGCGCCTGCGTCGCTGCCACCGCCACGCTCACCCTGCGCGATCTCACCGAGCATCTCGCCGGGCGCGGTCTGGAACCGCGCAAGTTCCCCGAGCGACTGCTCGCATTGCCCGCACTGCCACTGGGCCCGGCGGGGAAGGTCGATCGGCGTGCCCTGCGGCGGTTGGCGGAGTCGCGCGAAAACCCTTCTGCCTGAGATCAATTCGGTGATCCACCTCACGTGACGGCCGGGAACCAGGGGCGGTCGCATCCGACTAACTGTCCGGAAAACGCAAGTCACAGTTGATGAAGGACCATTCGTGAGGGAAATCCAGAATTCCGCCGTGCGTCGCGGCGCCCGTGTCGCGGGCGCCGGGGCAGCGGCGACCGTGGCCATCGGCCTGCTCTCCACCGGCGCGGCCAACGCCGACACCTTCGTGCCCCTGCCGGACGGGCAGAAGGCCGCGCCGGGCGTCACGGTCACCCGCACCGGCGAACACGCCGTGGTCTCACCGTCTCTGGCGGCCAATGGCGCGGGCCGGGTGGTCTGGGTTTCCGGCATCGCGACCGCCGACGTCACCGATACGCCGGACGGCACTGTCGGCCCCAACAACGGTCCGGTGAACCAGGCCGGCTCCAACAACTCCTCCACGCACGGCGCCTCGCAGATCAGCACCGGCTATATCGTCGGCTGCCAGGTGAGCATCGGCGAGGATGCCGTCTCGGCGGGGATCTCGGGCTCGCTCAGCCTCAACGGCGGCAGCCTCGGCGGGTCCATCGGCGTGAATCTCGGCCCAGGCCAGGTGCAATTCGTGCAGATCGACTACAAGGACATCCTGAAGGCGGGCACCTACTCGGTGGAATACCGGGACGCCGAAATCCAGATCCAGGGCTGCGCGGGCTACGCCCAGGCTCGGGCCTACACCGTGGTCGAGATCATCGGCGACCACTACTCCAAGACCACCCTCTACGGGCAGCCGTTCAGCATCGGCTGACGTTGCGGCCGACATCGCCAATTCACTTCTCGCATCAGCGAATTCGATACCCAGAGGGAAATCATCATGCAGTTCCGTAAGACCGCGGCCCGGCTGGCCGGAATCGGTGCGGCCGCCACCGTCGCCCTGTCCCTGTCCGCCGCCGGCGCGGCCCACGCCGACACCTTCGTGCCGCTGCCCGGCGGCCACCTGACCCAGACCCTGTCCGACGGCACCGTCATCGACCTCACGCTGACCGGCGAATCCGCCACCATCAGCCCGTCGATGGGTGCGACACCCGTGCACCGCAATGCCTGGGCGTCCGGCGCCGTCTCGGTGCAGCTGTCCGGAACCACCGCCAAGGGCGGCCGCATCGACCCCGGTTATGTCGTCGGCTGCCAGGTCGCCATCGACGGTGGCGGCGTGAACGGCGGCCCGAGTGTCGGGGCCAGCTGGGACAACCAGGGCAATGTCACCCCGCAGGCGGGTGTCAACGGCGGCGGCAACCTCAGCCTCGGCCCGGGTCAGGCCCAGGCCTTCCACCTGCTGGATCTGGAACAGCCCGACGACTTCGGCCGCGAGACCCACCGCTGGCGCAATGAATTCCACGGTCCGAACGGCAGCGTCAGCTGGTCCGACGAGACCATCGGCCTGTCGGGCTGCGGCGGCTACGCCCAGGCGCGCTCGTTCGTGAACGTCGAAGTGGAAACCGATAACGTCAAGACCTGGGTCACGCTCTGGGGACAGCCCTTCAGCCTCGGGTGATCGAGCGGACTCGGGTGACTGCCAGAGAGGAATCGGCGATGAGTAAACAGTTCGGCGTCATACCCAGGATCGCCGGATTCCTGCTCATGCTCGCGATCGTGTTCGGAACGGCCTGGGCGGTCGGCGCGTGGGCTGCTCCCGGTCACTCCGGGCCGCCGGCTCCGACGACGACGGCACGTCACAGCCACGGTCATTGAGAAAGACGCGCGGCCGACGGGTACCTGCCCGGGTGGGCGGTACCGGTCGGGCGCGGTGCCGGGTCGGGTAACGCCTCAGGACTTGCGGCGGGCGAATCCGAGGCCGAGGGCGCCGAGCAGGCCCAGCGCGCCCAGCACGACGCCGATGCTGCCGAGCCAGCGGGCCGTCGTGTCCTTCTCCGACTGGGACTGCGGCATCGCGGCCTTGATATCACCGTGACCGGCCGTCCCGGACTGCTTCGGAGCCAATTGCAGTACCGGAGCCGGATTCTCGGGCTCGGAGCCGCCCGACGAGGTCTGGTCCCACTTCACGACCTGCCCATCGGCATAGGTCTGGGTGGCGGGCATCGTGATCGAATCGGTGTCGGGCAGGCCATCGGCCAGCATGGCGAAGGCCCCGAACTGTCCGGGGCCGATGCCGCCGCCCGCGTCCGCAGTCCAGGTGACGCCGGTGACCTTGCGATCGGCGTCGCGCGAGACCTCCGCGCGCCAGCCCGGCATCGCCTGGGTGTTCACCTCCGTCAACGCCGGGAATTGCACGGTCAGTGCGGTGGTCGGACTGCCGGTGGCCGACTCGTTCGGCACCCGGAACGTCAATACGGCCGAACCGCCGCGGGCGGCATCGGGCCCGGAGACGCTGACGTGGGCACCCGCGGGTGCGGCCGCGATCACGACCGCCGCGGCCGCAGCGACACCGGTGAACCCGGCTCGATACATCCATGAATTCTTCATCGAAACGGTCACTCCTTCGTCTGAACGGGATCGGAGACAACCTTGTGCTCTCCGTAGCCTATGTCACCGATTCAGAGCGGATATCTATTAACCCGCCGTCCGTGTCGAACCAGTTGGGCCGGCCGCCGAATCTCTTCCGTTCAGAAGCGAATTGGTCTTGTGATCGAGTTGATTTCGAGGCGCGGAAGGGATTTCGGGAATTCCGGGGGAGCGGTTATAGTCTTCGCGAATCCATTCCGCTCTGGCTTGTCTGTGAAGGTTGTCGACGATGGTTGTGCTCGCGTGTGCCGGCGCTCCGTCGCGTGATCGAATACGTGGCAGCCTGGCCGGAATTCTGTGTGGCCTATTGGCGATAGCGGCCCATGGCTTCGAGGGTGCCCTGCCGCATTCGGCGGCACTGACACTGCTTCTGGTGGTCAGCGGTGCCGTCGGTGCCGCGGTCGGATCTCCCGCCGGGCGCGGGCGGGTCCGGCTCGTCGTGGCGCTCGGAGCAGGGCAATTCCTCGCGCACAATGCGCTGATGATGGCGACCGTCGCGGATCATTCCCACGCCACCGTCGAAGGGTCCGGCGTCGCCGGATGGACGATGCTGGCCGCGCATGCCGTGGCAACGGTGCTCGCCGCACTGCTGATCGCCGCGGTGGAGCGTGTCTACGCCGCGGTGTCGCGCGCCGTCTGGTCGCTGCTCGCGCACTTCGAATCGCTTGCGCCGGGTGATGATCGGCTGGTCCGCACACCCGACGCGCACGTCCGGCCGCCCGGTGCGCTGCTGCTCGGCGCCATCTCCCGGCGTGGCCCGCCGACCTCTTCCGCCCTCGCGACCGCGCTCTGATCCGGGTAGGCCCGGGTACGCGTGCGTCCGAGGCTGTCCTGTGCCCGTCGCGGATACGTAGTCCGCGCCGGAAGGATATCGGTGCGCCCATTTTTCGGTCCGGCTCACGGCTGCGTAAATCGCGCGGTGAGAAATTCCCCCGCGGCCGTATGTAATTGACTTCTGTGCACTGATATCGAAATCGCGCGGTGTCGATCGCTTTATCGACCATTGGCAATTCGTGCTGCGCGCACGACGGATTCGTGCTGCCGTCGACCGTTTCGGTCGGCGTGTGGAAGGGAAATGCTTTGTCGAGCAACAAATTCATGTGGCCCGGTCGCGGGCTGCCCCGGCTGCGGCCCGCGTTCACGGTGCTGGCCGCGGCACTGATCGGCGCGACGATGCTGGGCACCGGAGTGGCCGACGCGCACTCGCACATCACGCACGCCGAGCCGGCCGACGGTGCGGTGCTGCAGGCGGGTCCGCCGCAGGTGAGCGTCACCTTCAACGAGAAGGTGGACGATCCGGAATTGGCGGTGAGCGGTCCGGACGGCAACACCTGGTCGGTCGGCGATGTGCACGTCGACGGTCGCACGCTCAGCGTCGATCTGGCCCCGCTGGGCCCGGCCGGGGTGTACACCACCCACTTCACCGTGACCTCCAAGGACGGCCACCGCATCGAGGGGCAGCGCACCTTCACGCTGGCCCAGCCCGGTGACGGCACCGCACCGCAGCAGTAGTAGTTCCCCTCCTCCCCACAGCTTTTCGTCTCGCGGACCGGAGTTCGCGAGGAAGGACCTCCCCTGATGAAGACCCTGAACAAGTTCACCGCCACCGCCGCGCTCGCCGTCGCCGCGCTCGCCATCACCACCGGCACCGCCGCCGCCGACGCCCCCGCGACCCAGGAACGGCCGGGCAGCACGGTCAGCACCGACGTCGCCCCCGGCATCCACTACACCGCCAATGTGGTGGACCACTCCGTGGTGCTGCGCACCGACGCCGGCCGGATCAACGTGCGCGGCACCCAGTTCGAGATCCTCGACGCCGACGGCAAGCTGGCCTTCGGTATGCCGCTGACCTACCAGCTGGACAAGAAGGACTGGCCGATCGCCGCGCAGGTCGACGCGGACGGCAAGACCATCACCCTCACCCCGAGCGCCGACCCCGCGCAGGCCACCCCCGCCGCCGAGGTCGCCCTGAAGCCGATCTTCTCCCAGGACGACTTCAACGACGCCCTCGGCGTGGCTGGCACTCAGATCGGCCTGGCCACCGCGATCGGTGGCATGCTCGGCGCGGCCATCGGGCTCGTCGGTGGCTGCATCGCCGGTGCGATCGTCGGCACCGAGCTGATGCCGCCGGCGTTCCTGGTCGGCGCGCCCGGCGGCTGCATCGCCGGCGCCGGCGTCGGCGCGGGCCTCGGCACCGCCATCGGCACCATCGCCATCGGCGCGCCGGTGACCGTGGTCAGCCTGATCCAGATGTACAACACCCTCACCAACAGCCACAATTGATCCGCGTCCCGGGTGTCCCGCGTCGGCGGGACACCCGGGCACGGCGAATTCGGCTACCTCCGAACGGATTTCCCGCCATGGCCCTCTCCTCCGTTTCCCGGACCGCCATCACGGCCGCGATCAGCGCCGCCGCCCTGCTCACCGGCGCGGGCGTCGCCTCCGCGCACGTCACCGTGTCCGCCCCCGACGCCGTCCAGTCCGGTGATGCGGTCCTCACCTTCCGCGTCCCCAACGAGTCCGGCACCAATAGCCAGACCACCGCACTGACCGTTCAGTTCCCGTCCCTGCTGTCGGTCGATGCCCAGCCGATTCCGGGGTGGAAGTCGGTCATCACCAAGGACGCCGGCGGCAAGGTCACCGCCGTCACCTGGACCGCCGATCCCGGCGCGGGCATCGCACCCGGCCAGTTCCAGCAGTTCCAGGTCCTCGCCGACGACCTGCCCGACCAGGACCACCTCACCTTCCCGGCCACCCAGACCTACTCCGACGGCGAGGTCGTGAAATGGGATCAGGCCGATAACCCGGACGGCACCGAACCCGAACGCCCGGTCCCCACACTGGATCTCGCGCCGAAGGGCTCCGACCACAAGCCGACCACCGCGGCGACCGCCGACCACGACACCACCGCCCGCTGGCTCGGCGGCATCGGAATCGCCCTGGCCGCAGGAGCACTCGGCGCCGCCGCCTTCGCGACCCGCCGCCGCGCCTGAAAACTCGCCCACATGGCACCGGTCGTGCCCGTGTTCATCACCGAACACGGGCACGACCTCAGACAACGGTGAAATTCCCGCCCGAGGTTCGTCAGCCGAGGTGATCGAAGCGGCGCTTCGTTGTGGTGACAGGGGAATTCAGGGTCAGGTCGAGTACGGTGACCGTCACGTCGGTGATGGATCCGGATTGGAATTTGGGCGACTCGCCGAACAGTTGAACGGGATTCACCGTGACGATCGTCTGCTGGGGCTGGCCGATGCAGTTGACCGGGGCGAGGGAACTGCCGTTGACTCCTGAGCCGAGGTAGGGCGTGGCTCGGACCGTCACCGACAGTTCCGCGCCGAGGCCGGAGGTGCACTGGTAGGTAACGCCGATCACGGCATTGCCATTGGTTTCTCGGGCGGTATCGACGGTGAGCGTGGCGGTCGCGTCCGCGGTGCCGGTGGCCAGCACGGTGGTGAGGGCGAACGCGCCGAGTGCGGTGACGAGGGAGCGTGCGTGCACGGTGTTTCCTTGCTGTCCGGACGGCTACCACACGAAGCACCGACGACGCGGCAACCAGCCGATCCGCCGACCCGCATGCCGATTTCAATACCGTTGGCCTGCACTATTTTTCGGATTCCGGCGGTGCCTCGGGAGTGAGGATAGCGGATAGCAAACCAACCGTGACGAACTTTTGAGACATTCACCGGAAATAACTGGTCGCCCGACCGACACCGCGGCCCCGCCGGTCAGCCCCGCCGGCGACACCCGACTTCAGGAATCGACAGCCCGGGGGACTCAGTGCTCGGCGCGCCATTGGTTGGGGGTCTGGCCGTAGCGTTGGCGGAAGCGGCGGGTGAAGTGGGTGGGGTCTCGGAATCCGCTGGCGTGGGCGATGGCGGCGATGGAGCGTTGATGTGCGGCGGGGGCGGAGAGCAGGCGGCGGGCGTGGTCCATGCGGGCGGCGATGAGGCGTTGTTCGAGGCTGATCCCGGCCTCGGCGCACAAGCGGTAGAGGCGTCGCACCGAAATGTGGTGTGCGGCTGCGATGGTCGGCATGTGCAGGTCTGGGTCGGTGGCGCGGCGGCGGGTGAAGTCCAGGATCTGGCGCATCAGCAGGTGGGCGGGGACCGCGGTGCCGTCGCAGGGGCCGTGCTCGGCGGCCGAGATCAGCACTGCGCGAATCAGTTCGATGCACGCATGGCCGAGCTGCTCGGCGGCGGGATCGCCGGTGAGGTCATCGGCACGGTCGAGCATGGAGGCCAGTTGCGTGGTGAGGAGTGAGTGCAGGGGACTGGTGTGCAGGTGTCCGGTCGCGGCGGCGATGGTGTCGCCGGGTAGGTCGAGGCCGTCGGCGTCGAGGAGCATCCCGATCGGGGAATCCTGTCCGGACCAATCGAACCGGAGTGGCCGTGAGTAGTCGAACACCTCGCACGCCCCCGGGCGGGCCACGTATCGGCGGTGCTCGTGTTCGCGGCGACCGGTGCGCAGCGGCAGCACTGACACCGCGAGCGTGGACGTCGGGGAGGCGCGCACGTGCGCGGCGTTGCGGGTGGTCGACATGCCCGGCATATTCGCCCGCATCAGGGTCGCGGGCCCGATCTGCCACGTCTCCATCCGCGCCGACAACGCATCCTGCCCCGGCTCGAGTTCGAGTCTCCGATCCGCCCGAAGTGTTGTTTGCTCGAGCGTCGCTACGAGGGCGGGGAGGCGATCGCTCGGCGGCAGGGTCGCCGTGTCGAACACCATGCTCATCAGTCAGCTCCCACCCCGCTCTGTGCGCAATTCCGCGCCCCGCCACGATTGAGGTGCGCGCCGTCGGGCACCCGTGAGCCGGAAGCTTAAACACGTGAATGGCTAATTGTCGGCACGTACTGAATCCCGGATATTCCTCCCATCGCACCGAAAACCGACAGGCAAACGAGGGATCGTCGGCTCACGGTGCCGTCCCACCGGCTCTCGCTGCCAATTCCGGACGCTCCGCCTGCTCGGCGCATATCGGGCGCTCCGAAGCGGGTCCGGCCACGAATACATGGAGTGGCGTGCCCGTGCTTCCGACCGGGCACGCCACCTTCGGTGAATTCGCGCCGTGCACAGCATGATTCGCCATTCCGACCTTCCTTCCGTGAAAGGACCCCAGCGTCATGTCCGCCCGCGCAGTCCTCGTGATCGTGGCCCACGTCCTGTTCGCCGCCGCGGCCGCGCCCGCCGCCGCCGAACCGCTCCGGTCGGGCGGGTACCGGATCTTCCTCGAGGCCCAGCCCGCCTACACACTGCGGCCCGTCGTCACCGCGGCCGACATCGCCGATGTGCGAACGAGTGCGGACGAGGGAGCGGACACCAACCGGTGGCAGCCGGTCCTGATCGGGTACCGACCCGCCGGGCCGGTGTTCCAGCTCCTCAACTCCTCGACCAGGCTGTGCCTGCAACCCGTTCGGCTGGACTCGCTGACCTACTCCGTCGGCCAGAACGTGTGCGGCGTCGCCGAGACCGGCCTGTGGTACGTGAGCGAGACCAACGGCAACCGTCGCGTCAGTCTCGCCTCCGACCCGAGCCGAACCCTCTACGGCGACACCACCTCCACCACACCCGTCGCACTGCTCGGGACCATCGGCGACGAGCCACGCGCCCGCTGGATCTTCCGCCACCTCTGACCCGACCGCCCGTCGGATGTAGCCCGACCGGCACAACGGTGCGGTGGCGGCCGGGCCGTGCCGCGCGATCCCACCGACGCCCGGCGCGATCCATGGCGCCACAGCCGAAACACTCACTGCGATGGGCATTCCCGGCGCCGACGGGCACAAGTATCCAGGCTGGGGCCACCCACCTGGCGCAAGGGCGAATCCGGGAACGCCGGTCGGCGGCTGTCCACGCCGGACCTTTCGGCTCTGACTGCCACGCCCTGCCGCGCCGGACGGCCGCCGCTGGCATCGGAATGGCGGGGCCGCCCGCGGGCAGCGCGGTGAGCCGGAACCACTGCCACAGAACAGCTTTCATCGTCGCCGAACACCTGGTCGACAATGACCTCGCGGCGTGATGGGAGTTTGCGTTCACCGATAGTCCCGCTGCGGCCGGCCGCTGGTCCCCTGCAGGTGGGTGGTTCGGTGGCGATCGGCCGCAGCGGGTGGGCCGGGGAAGGCGGCTCATTGCGTTCCCGCAGCCCGCTACGAGGCTGCCAATGTCGGTAGCCGTTGCCAACAGCTGTGCCTGCACCACCATCGGCCCACACTGTCACCGGCTCACCGCCGTCACGGTATGAGCGGGGCTGTTTCGTCCACTGGTGGGCGGGTCGTCGATCTGATCGGTGACCCGCGGGTGTTACGGTGCGGCAGAACGTAGTTCGATCTGGATTCGTCGCCGATCCCCGCGATCGACGGGTGTCGGCGTGAGTGGGCGTGATCGGAGGAGCCGGTGCTTGCTGGCAAGGTTTGTGTGATCAACGGTGCCGCCAGCGTGATCGGTCAGGCTGTCGCCGAGAGGTTTTCCCGTGAGGGTGCGGTGGTTGTCGGCGTCGACAAGGTCGAGCATTCGGTCGGCGATAGGTCGATGCGGGCTGACCTTGCCGATGAGGCTCAGGTTGAGGCGATGTACGAGGAGGTCGTACGTGAGCACGGCCGACTCGACGTCATCTACAACAACATGGGACTGATGGATGCCGGTGACCACTCGGCGCTGGACATCAGCCTGGAGACCTGGCGGCGAGTCCAGGATGCCAATCTGACCAGCATCTTTCTGTCCTGCAAACACGGCATCCCGTACCTACGGAACACCGAGCCGGTCGGCGGCTCGGTCATCAACGCCGCATCGTTCCTGTCCGCGCTGGGGTCGGCGACCGCCCCGATGGCCTACACGGCCGCGAAGGCCGCCGTCGTCCAGTTGACCAGGGACCTCGGTGTTCATCTCGCGCGCAGCGGCATCCGCGTGAACGCCGTGCTGTTCGGTCCGATCGAGACACCGGCACAGCGCGCGGTCTTCGACCGCAATCCAGGAGCCCTGGACAAACGCCTGGTGCACTGGCCGATGGGCCGATTCGGCACCCTCGACGAGGCAGCCGGCGCGATAGCCTTTCTGGCAAGCGACGATTCCGGCTTCCTCACCGCCGCCGCACTCCCACTCGACGGCGGCATCACCGAAGCCTTCACCGTCCCGGAATAACAGTCCGCCAGGTCATGCTGTGGCCGTGGGAATTACCGAATACTCGTGCGCCCCGGGTGGTTCGAACAGCATCCACAACCACGCGGACGCGCCGTGAACCGCAGATTGCCACCGACATCGTCGTTGTTCGGGGACGTCGGCGTCGCTGATCGAACGCCTCGGGCCACGCGCTGTTCGGCCGGTGCGCTGAGTTCATGCGGTCGGCCACATCTGCCTCACGGCAGCCGCGTGGTCGGCGGCCTGTCGCAAACCGGTGTGGAACGCGGGTTCGAAGCCGGCCGGGTCGAACAGGTCCGGGCCGATCACGGCAGCGGTCTCGGGGACGATGAACAGTGTTGTGGCGCCGCCCAATTCGCTGTCGGCCGGAGCGTGCGGATACAGGTGTGCGAGCGGTTCAACTCACCTCAGTAACCAAGGCGACCGGGCGCGAATTCACCGTGCGGTGCCCGGCCAGGGCGATGTCGCGAGCGAATTGTGCTGTGGCAAAGCACTTTTCGCTTCCATGTCAGAAAGCGTGCAGTGTGAAGGGCGGCATACCGGTGGCGGGGACCAGTGCGGCGCGGTCCCGGTCGGATTCCCATGCCGGGGAATCGGCCAGCGCCTGGAAGGTCAGGTGGCCGCCACGATGGCACGCCGGAACAGGTCGACCAGCTCGGCTGCGTACGCATCGGGAGAGGTCAAGGCGCCTGTGGCGTAACGGATTCCGGCCGCGTCGATGGCGGCTCTGAGGGTGACCGCCATGACGAGCGGGTCGAAAGCGGTGAACTCGCCCGCAGCCTGGCCCGCGCGAAGTTCCACCTTCAACCGTTCCAGTGTGGAGGCCTGATGCTGCGGGATCTGCAGTGGATCCCCGGCCGTGGTGCGAACGTTGTTGAAGATCTCGATCAAGGCCCGCATGTGTTCGGGCCGGTCTCGGTGATAGTTGAGGTTGGCTGTGATGTAGGCCGACAGCTGTGGCCATCGACCGGGGCCCGCGGCCTCGATTCGCGGGCTCATATACTGCTCGGCCGAGAGGACGATGTGGTCGACTACGGCGAGCATCAGATCGTTCTTGCCGTCGAAGTGGTAGGAAATCAGCCGCGTACTGCTGATTCCCGCGCGCGTCGCGATCTTGGCGAACGACGTCCCGGTGTAACCGAATTCGGCGAGCGTGTCGATCGCCGCCGCAACTATCTGCGCACGTCTTGCCGCATTCGTTACCGACATGAGTAAGAAATTACTCATGTCGGTAATGGTTGACAAGGCGGCCTCGGCTGCTGCTCAGAAATCTCTGCGGCGCAGGCTTTCCCGCGCGGCCCAGATCGCCGCGGACGGTGCGCGCGATAGCAGGGCGGATGTGCGTATGCACATCGCAGACGGGTCGAGCGCCTATTCATCGTGTGATACCGCACCTCCAGAATTGCATGTGCACATTGCAGGAGCTGGAGACACCATGGACAACGTTCTTCATTCGGGTCGCCGGATGGAGCCGGTTCGCTGGTCCGCCCCGACCGCACCACAGCGGGCGAAGCAGCAGCTGAGTTCGCCGCCGATGCCCGCGCTGCGTCGAATCGACCTTCCAGGTGAGGGACCCGAGGATGTCGTTATCGGTGCCGACGGCTTGGTCTACACCGGCACCGCCGACGGTGCGATACTTCGCGTCGACATCACCTCGGGTGTGGTCGATCAGGTGGCCGATACCGGCGGTCGCCCATTGGGATTGCACGCCGGGCCGGACGGTTCGCTGCTCGTCTGTGACGCCTACCGCGGACTGTTGCGCTGGGGCGGGCTCGGGCAAACGCTCGAGGTGCTGGTCGACGCTGTCGACGGTGAGTCGTTGAACTTTGCGAGCAATGTCGTGCAGGACCCCGACGACGGGACGATCTATTTCACCGCATCGTCGCGTCGCTGGACCGAAGCCGAATGGATGGGTGATCTGCTCGAGCATTCGGGCACCGGCAGGTTGCTGCGCCGGACCCCGGACGGCAGGGTAGACGTTCTGCTCGACGGTTTGCAGTTCGCGAACGGTGTGGCTTTCACACCCGATCGAGAATCGCTGATCGTGGCGGAAACGGCCGCATACCGCCTCAATCGCTACTGGCTGCGCGGCCCGCGGGCGGGCGCCAGGGAAACCCTGGCCGACAACCTGCCCGGTTTTCCGGACAACATCGCGCTGGGCAGCGACGGACTTATCTGGGTCACGCTCGCCTCACCCCGCAACCCGTTGCTCGACGCGCTGCTCCCGTACCCGGGGGTATTGCGAAAGCTGTTGTGGCAGTTACCGGATCGCTGGAAACCGGCTCCGGTGCGCACCACCTGGGTGATCGCCGTCGATCTCGCCGGATCGCTCATCCATGACCTGCAGCGCGACGGGGCCGACTACGCCATGGTCACCGGCGTGGCAGAACAGCAGGGCACTTTGATTCTTGGCAGCCTGCACGAATCGGCGCTCGCGGTCACCCACGTTCCGTCCTGACGGGGCGCAATCACCTTGTCGCCGTGTCTATTACCGAAAGCAGGAGATATGGACTTCGCACCCGGCCCCCGCGCGGCCGACCTCATCGAGCGCGACAAGCATCAGCACCACACCACGGTGCTGGTTCCCGATGATTCCCCGCTGGACGCCGCGTGGTCCACCGCACGCGCCGTCCGGCTCACCGACGGGCCCGACGAGGTCCATCTCGATGTGGCCGGCCGCCTCGAGTCGGCCGAGTACTCCGGGGAACGGTGAGCATGGCGCGGATTCTGATCACCGGCGGCGCGTCGGGTCTCGGAGCGGCGCTGGCCCGGCGGTTCGCCGCTCGTGGCGACCAAGTGCTGGTCACCGATCTGGCGGAGCGTGGCCCGGTCCCGGACGGCGCCACCTATCTGCGACTCGACGTCACCTCGGAGGACGACTGGCTGCGCGCGCGAAAGACCGTGCAGGACAGCATGGGTGGCCTCGACGTGCTCGTCAACAACGCCGGGGTGGCCACAGGCGGGCGCATCGAATTCGTGCCGCAGGAGGAATGGGCTCGGGTCATGAACATCAATGTCCTGGGCGTCGTCCGTGGCTGCCGGACCTTCGCGCCGATGTTCAAGGCCGCGGGCACGGGACACTTGGTCAATATCGCGTCGCTGGCGGGGCTCGTGCATCCGCCCGCCATGGCCTCCTATACCGCAGGGAAAGCGGCGGTCGTCGCTCTCAGCGAGAGCCTGCGATACGAGCTCACTCCGCACGGAATCGATGTCTCCGTCGTCTGCCCCTCGTTCTTCCGCACCAACCTCGCATCGTCGCTGCCCGACAGTGATCCGCTCGTGGCCGCGGTCGCCCGGAAGCTGATCGACAACGCCGGTCCGGACGCAGACCGCATCGCTGCCGCGGCAATCGCCGGAATCGATGCCCGCCGATTCATCATCCTGACCGATCGGGCCGGGCGGCAGGCGTTTTGGACGAAGCGGCTGCTGCGCCCGCTCTACGACCGGCAGTTGGCCACCATGGGACGCCGCACCGCGGCCGCCGCCGAAGGCTCTCAGGAAGGGAACCGGACCACTCGATGAGCAAGGGAACGATCGTCATTACCGCCGCCGTGCCCGCTGCCTTCGGCCGAGCCACCACTTCGATGTCGAGGTGTTCGAGCCCGACACCTGCCAGGTCCTGATGGCCGCGCTACTCATACGGATGATCGCACCCGGCCGGCCGGGGAGTTGGTCCGGAAGACTGCGGAACGAGATGGTTGGAATCCGGTGACGCCGACCAGCATACGGCGAACGCTGAATCGCGAGCCTCTGGCCGCGGCGGCAGCGGCCTGCATCGCGCTCACCTGGAAGCATCGCGACCTGCGGCTTCCGTGATGACATGATGGCCGTGTGCGCGTACTTGTCACCGGAGCGAACGGTTACCTCGGGCGTGCTGTCGTCGAAGCCCTTCACTCTGCCGGGCATGAGCCTGTCGCCATGGTTCGCGCTCAGGGGCGGGCGATTCCGGGCGCAGCCGATGTTCGAGTGGCTGACTTGCTCGACGGCAAGGCGGTCCGCAATGCGGTAGACGGCGTAGACGCGATCTGTCACCTCGCCGGGTTGACGCGAGCACGCGAATCGGTCGACGCACCATTGCGCTATTTCCGCGCGAATACCGCCGGAACGCTCTCGGTGCTCGAAGCCATGGTCGACGCGGGTGTCCACGGGATCGTTTTTGCTTCGACCGGGGCCATCTATGGCACGCCGGATGTGCAGCCGATGACCGAGGACCTCGGTGATGCGCCGCCTCATCCATACGCAGGCAGCAAGCTTGCGGCTGAGCTGGCTATCGAGGCCGTCGCCGGTAGCGGGGAGCTGGCGGCGGTAATTGTTCGACTGTCGAATATCGCCGGCGGTGCGGATGGGGATTCGAGTCGGCTGATACCGCGTGCGTTGACTGCTGCATCCGAGCATTCGGCGTTGACCGTCAACGGTGATGGCACCGCCGTCCGTGACTACCTGCACGTCATGGATGCGGCCCGCGCCTTCGTGGCATGTATCGAGCACCTCCCGCCCATTGGCACCGCTACCCGCTACAACATCGGCAGTGGACGGGGTACGAGCGTGCTCGACGTGGTGGCCGCGGTGGAACGGGTAACCGGCCGACCTGTTGCGCGCCAGCATCGTTCGGCGGCAGCGGAACCTGCGGTGTTGATCAATGACCCGACCAAGGCGATGGCTGAAATCGGCTGGAAGCCAACGCATTCTGATATCGATGACATCGTTCGTGATGAATCTTGGGCGCTTCTGGAAGAATCCTGAAAATCCGCTGGTGAGTGGAAAAAGCCCGGCTGTGACGACGACCTTCAGTCGATTCGGGTGGAGAGTGCTATGTCTTCACCCGGAGTCGGGACGCCAATCTCATGAGACGGTACAGCTGGAGGACGATGATGCCATGGAGAGCAGACTGATCGAGGTCGAGACGGGCCGTCGCGAGGTTGTCCACGACCTCACATCGCAGTGTGCAGCTTTTCTGCGTGAGACGGCGACGGAATCCGACGGGTTACTTCACGTATTCGTGCCGCACGCGACCGCGGGCATCGCACTGATCGAACTCGGCGCAGGCAGTGACGATGACTTGCTCGCCGCTCTGCAGGACCTGCTGCCCGCCGACAATCGCTGGCGGCACGCACACGGCTCACGCGGACATGGACGCTCGCATGTCATGCCCGCGCTGATTGCGCCCTATGCCAGCATTCCGGTGTTGCGCGGCGAAATGGCGCTGGGGACTTGGCAATCGGTCGCTATCGTGGATCTCAATGTCGACAACCCGGTGCGCCACGTGCGATTGTCCTTCCTGGCCGGCTGAAACGAAGCACCATTCGGCCGTAAGGCCACGCATGGAGCTGTCGCGGGCGCTCAGCGTGGTGCTACTTCTGAGCCGACAGGCTGCTCAGGAGACCACCGATCACCGGAATCTAGTTCGCGCTGTCCGTTCGATGCGCACGCCGATACCGACGAGCTCTCAGCCGCCGACTCTGCGGGCCAGGACTACACCATCCTCAACGTCCTGATCCTGCCCCTCATGTCGATCACCGGCGGAATCCGAAAGGGCCTGCCCAAACCCTGGCTCTTCTTCATCAACAGCCTGTTCACCAGCGCCGCTTTCGGATTCGTCCTCTATCTCATCACCGCCGACCGCCACCGCCGAGTGTCGGCGGCCACCGCGCGGGCGTAGGCGAGAGATCGACTATCGCCGCCCGTACTGGATTGCTGCATCGGTGAATCGCGACGCCATTGATCGGCGAATCCGGGCGGGACACGGCGATGTTCCGCACCATCCGGCGAACACCGAGCTAAATTGCGCTGACGCCACTCGCCCGAGTGCTCTCGACGATCGAGGAGGACCCTATGCGCGTGCTCGGCATTGCCGCGGTGGTGGCCACAGCGGCCCTGATGGCCGGATGCTCGTCGAACAGCAACAGCAATTCCGCTCCGTCGAGCGTCACCCCCACATCGGCGAATCCTGCCGAGGTGAAGGACTGCCACTCGCAACCACAGACCCGCCCGTCGGCCATCATCATCACCTGCGCCGACGGCAATCATTCCGTCTCCGATATCACCTGGAGCAGCTGGACCGACA
This sequence comes from Nocardia sp. NPDC059236, assembly GCF_042754085.1. Lineage (NCBI taxonomy): Bacteria > Bacillati > Actinomycetota > Actinomycetes > Mycobacteriales > Nocardiaceae > Nocardia > Nocardia sp. NPDC059236. Next base: position 4,571 of record NZ_JBHZAF010000003.1, on the reverse strand, counting down.
GCTCCGCCCGCGGCACCGGTACCGAACACCGCAACACTTGCACACCGAGTTGCGCTGAAGGACAAAAAGAGTCGATGCCGGTGACAGTCGAGCTGACGACCCCGGTCAATGGCATCTTCACCCAGATGACCCTCGACTCCGGCAACGGCAAACCCGAGACCGAACCGCTTCCCCGGTAAAAGCATGTGGCGCAGCGTATCGCGAGTGACTGACATCTATTTCAGATGTGACAGCGCACGAATCAAGGCATGCGAAACGGAGGTGTAGGCGCGGCGGTGTCCCGGGTCACATCGCTGTTCTGTTACAGGGACGGGGCCGTCGGTGTCTTGTGTTCGTTCGGTGCGCAGCACGGAACATCAGCGGTGCGAACGCCCGCACCGCCGTGATTGCTCCTGCAGAAGAACGGAAATCAACATGAGCAAGGTCTGGTTTGTTACCGGCTCCTCCCGCGGCCTGGGCCGCAACTTCGTCGAGGCCGCCCTGTCCCGCGGTGACAAGGTCGCCGCGACCGCCCGGAACGCCGAACACCTTGCCGGACTGGCCGCCACCTACGGCGACGCGGTGCTTCCGCTACAGCTGGACGTGACCGATAGGTCGGCGGTGTTCGCGACTGTAGAGCGCGCCGGAGAACACTTCGGTCGTCTCGACGTCATCGTGAACAATGCGGGTTACGGCGTACTAGGTGCTGTGGAGGAGCTGAGCGAGCAACAGTTGCGAGATCAGTTGGAGACCAACCTGTTCGGTGCGGTTTGGGTTGTTCAGGCGGTGCTGCCGCAGCTGCGCGAGCAGGGTGGCGGGCACATTGTTCAGATCTCCTCGGTCGGCGGCGTGGCCGCGTGGCCGCTCGGTGGCGCCTACCATGCGTCGAAATGGGCGCTGGAAGGTCTGAGCGAGTCTCTCGCGCAGGAGGTTGCGGGCTTCGGCATCAAAGTGACCGTGGTGGAACCGAGCTCGTACGCGACCGAGGGGGCCGCCGGCGCCGTCCACGCCGAGATCGACCCACGGTATGCCGATCTCCGTGCGGCTTTCGCCACCTACGCGCAGACGCTCGATCAGGGTGACCCGGCCGCTGCGGGGCGGGCGCTGCTCGAGATCGTCGACAGCGACAACCCACCGCTGCGGGTGTTCTTCGGGGCGCAGGGCAACGAGATCGTTCCGCAGGTCTACGCCGACCGGCTGGCGACCTGGGCCGATTGGCACAAGATCGCGATCGAGGCGCAAGGCCACACCCCCGCAGCCTGATTCGTCGACATGCCCACGGAAAGGCAACGCCCCCACCCGAATCGAGAGCGCTTCTCGAGTTGGGTGGGGGCTTTCGCCATTCGTGACCATCGTGGATCACGGCCCTACCTGGTCTGGTGACCTGCATCACGTGTTGTTATGTCGAGGTGGCGGGCGGTGTCCCGAGGACATGAGTGAGCACAACAGCAGCTGTACGAAGGTCGTGGTGATCGGTGGCGGCTACGCCGGAACCGTGGCGGCCAACCGTCTGCGGCAGCGCGACGACGTCGAGATCACCGTGGTCAACTCTCGTCCGCGGTTCGTCGAGCGCCTGCGGTTGCATCAGTTCGTGGCCGGAACCGGTGAGGTCGCGATCGACTACGACACGCTGCTCGGTGCGGGCGTGCGGTTGGTGGTCGACGACGCCATTCGAATCGATACGGCCGCATGGACCGTGGAGTTGGCATCCGGCCGCGCGTTGGACTACGACTACGTCGTCTACGCGGTCGGCAGTACTGCGGCGGTGCCCGCCTCTGTACCCGGAGCAGTCGAATTCGCCTACCCCATAGCGGAATTGGAGCACGCGGAGCGGCTGCGCGCCGTCATCGAGGGGACGTCGGCGGCGGCGATCACCGTCGTCGGTGCGGGGCTGACCGGGGTCGAGACGGCGGCCGAGCTGGCCGAACAGGGCCATCGGGTCACGCTGGTCTGCGGCGATAGATTGGCCCCGACGTTCTCCGAGCGAGGGCGGCGGTTGGTGGCCAGATGGATGGCCAGGAATGGGGTCGAGGTGCTCGAGCGGATGCGGGTGGCCCAGGTCCTGCCGGATGGTGTCGTATTGGCCGACGGCAGGGTGGTACCCGGTACAGCCACCATTTGGACCGCTGGATTCGGTGTTCCGGGCCTGGCCGCACGCAGCGGCCTGCACACCGACGCGCTCGGTCGGCTCCTCACCGACGAGACGCTGACCAGCGTCGACGACGACCGGATCGTTGCGGCCGGTGACGCCGCCGCTCCATCCGGCGTGCCACTGCGGATGAGCTGCCAGGCCGCCGGGCCGCTCGGCGCTACGGCCGCGGACACCATACTGGCCGGCATCAGCGGTGCTCGGCCCGCAGTGCTGGACCTGGCGTTCCTGGGTTCCAATGTCAGCCTCGGCCGCCGGGCCGGCATCGTGCAGTTCGCCCGCAAGGACGACACCGCTGTGAACGCGTACCTCGGCGGCCGTATCGGCGCGCCGATCAAGGAGACGGCCACCAAATGGACGGTGTCGGGAATCCGATGGGAAGCGCGCAAGCCCGGCGTGTTGTTCTGGGCCAAGGGCGGCAGGCGGCTCGAACATTCGGTGAGCGGTGGCGAAGTGGTGACGAACCCGTGAGCAGCACCGACGAGCATGCCGAGCGATTCACCCTGTTACGGCCGCTGCTGTTCACGATCGCCTACGAAATCCTCGGCTCGGTAACAGAATCCGATGATGTTCTGCAGGATAGCTATCTGCGATGGGCGCGGGTGGATCTCGCGACGGTGCGGGACACCAAATCGTTTCTGGCGCAATTGGTGACCCGGCAGGCGCTGAACACGCGGCGGGCCGGCATCCGGCGTCGCGAGGACTATATCGGCCCATGGCTGCCCGAGCCGTTGCTGGTGACCGAACAGGACGCCGCGACCGATGTCGTGCTGGCCGAATCGGTGTCCATGGGGATGCTGGTGTTGCTGGAAACGCTGAGCCCTGACGAACGAGCGGTGTTCGTCCTGCACGAGGTGTTCGGCTTCGACTACGACGACATCGCCGCGGCGGTAGGCAAATCCGTCGCCGCGGTGCGGCAGATGTCCTACCGGGCCCGCCGGTATGTGCAGGCGCGGCGCAACCGGTTCGGGCCCGTCGACGCCGCGCGTACCGCCGAGCTCACCGAACTGTTCATGACGGCGGCGACGACCGGTGACATGGAGGGTCTGCTGTCGATGCTCGCACCGGATGTCACCTGGACCACCGACAGCGGCGGCAAGGCCACTGCGGTTAGTCAGATGATGACGGGTGCACCGCAAGTGGCCACGACTCTCATGGCGCTGTTCGGCTCGATGCTGCGCAGACCCGACATCCGGATCGAGCCGGTGAACTGCAACAGCGAGCCCGCGGTGGCCATCTACACCGGCGACCGCCTCGAAGCGGTCCTCTTCCTCGAGCTGGCCGGCGACAGGATCGTCAACGGTTACGGTATCCGCAACCCGGACAAGCTCGCCGCCTTCTCAATCGCGCGCACGATCGCCCGCCGCCCACTGTAGGCGAGCCGTCGCAGCAAACCATTTGTCCTCAGGAGTGAAAGACCATGTCAACCAACAAACTCAGCGAGCTGACCGGTGACTATGTCCTCGATCCAGCCCACACCCGGATCGGCTTCATCGCCCGGCACACAATGGCCACCAGGGTGCGTGGGAACTTCCGAACCTTTGACGGCAACGCGCACCTCGACTTCGACGCACCACCGAGGTCGAGCGGTCGGCTCACGATCCAGGCGAAAAGCATCGACACCGGCAATCGGCAGCGCGACGATCTGCTGGGTAAGAAATTCCTCGGTGTCGACGACCACCCGGCGATCACTTTCGTCCTGACCCGGGTGGATCAGTCCGGCGAGGCGAATGTCGAGGTCACCGGTGACTTGACCATGCGTGGCATCACCCGGCCGATCACCATGGAATTCGAGCTGACCGGCGCGGAGACCGACCCGCGCGGCGCCCTCCGGATCGATTTCACCGGCAGCGTCACGATCAACCGCAAGGACTGGGGAGTGCACTGGAAGGCGGCCGCAGGCATGGTCGGCCCGAAGGTGGTGCTGCAGTTCGATGTTGCAGTAATCCGGAAGTCTTGAGCGGAAAGAGAATCGAGTGGATATCGACTCGAACACGGACCGTCGACGCCGGTGGTTGCGCACGCTGTCAACGATGATCGCCCTGTTGCACCTCAGCGTGGTGACGCCAGCGGCGGTATCGAGTGCGGACAGCCATGCGGATTTGCCGGCTCTCGACGGCGGCCGGTTCGTCGAGACCGCGGTGGCCCGCTTTCATTTCCTGGAGGCGGGTCAGGGGCCGCCCATCGTTCTGCTGCCGGGTGGCACGCTGTGGTCGTACACCTATCGCGACATCATTGGCGCACTGGCCGCCAATCACACTGTCTATGCGGTCGACCTGCCTGGTTCGGGGTTCACCACGCTGCACGACGCGGATTTCGGATATGACGTGCGGGCCATGACAGAGGCTCTGTGACTGGAGCCCGCTGAGCAGGTCCAGCGGTTGTGGGAGTTCTGATGCACCAGAATGGGTGCAGGAGGACGAGATCACGACATGGCGCGACG
>NZ_JBHZAF010000002.1:868197-869850 GCF_042754085.1 Nocardia sp. NPDC059236 | reverse complement strand
GACAGGGCTCGTGGACACAAACAGGCCAGTAGGGCGGAGACCCTATCTGACCTGCGGTGACAAAAGTGGAGCCTAGGGGAATCGAACCCCTAACCCCTGCCTTGCAAAGGCAGTGCTCTGCCAATTGAGCTAAGGCCCCAGACCTGCACGAAGGTACATGTCGGAGTTGACCCAGGTCAAACAGCGTGCTCAGTCGCCTGCCGGTTGGTGCTCGGGGCAGTTGACGCGGAGGTCGCGCGGCGGGAGCGGCTGCTGGAGCAGGTCGCAGCGGGGCGTGCCCGCATCGCCCGGGCGGTAGAAGCGGCAGGTGGTGCAGGTGCGGGCCACCTGCACCACCCCGGCCCGGAGCAGCCCGGCTATCAGGTCGAGCAGGGTACGCAGGGTCTGATCCTGTTGTGCGCCCGGCAGATCCGCGACGCAGGCGCGCAACACGTCGTCCGCGGCGCGGATCTCGGCGGCCAGTTCGGCGCCGTCGGGGGTGAGGACGATGGCGCTGCGCCGGCGGTCGCCCGGGGTGGGCTGCCGGGCCACCTGACCCTTGCGTTCCAGCGCCAGCAGCGAATCCGACACCGTGGGCTGGCTGACCCCGAGTTCGGCCGCCAGCAGCCCGGTGAGGGGTTCCGGCGGCGGGCCGTCGGCGAGGGTGCGCAGCAGTTCGAGTTGCAGGGGCGTCAGGCCGGTGCGGGAGGCGATGGCCTGACGGTGGGCGCGGACGCCGCGGGCGATCCGGTCCAATGCCGCGACCACCTTGTCCGCGACCTCGTTGTCGTCTCCCGCACTCACCACAGGTCAGGACTGTACGGCCTGGCCCACAGCACCGCCGACAGGGTGATCGCCTTGAACCAGGCGTGATACATGACATCGACCTCGGCGGCGGGTGCGCCGGTCGCGCCCAGGAAGTCGCGGACCGTCACGGTGATCGGCACGATGAGGGCGAGCAGATGCCGCAGGGGGATGTGGGTGGCGGGCGAGTCCACCCCATCGGTGCGGTTCTTGCCGGAGGTGTGGTGCCGGCGCGCGATCTCCTCTTGATAGGCCAGCCAGTTCGCGTCGTACTCGCGGGTGCACACATCGGCGATCCACTGCCCGAACCGGGCCCGCACGGCGGCCAGGTAGGCCGGATCGGGTTGCCCGTCGGCGCCGGCGAAGGCGGCGACCAGATGGCTGTTCGCGCCGACGAATCCGTACCAGACGTCGAGGATTCGATCGGTCTGCGGCACCAGGATCTCCCCGGCGCGCCGCAGGGCCGCGGCATCCTCGGCGCTCCACAGCAGCGACCGCTGGAGTTCGGCGAGCTCGTCGAGCGAGATCGGGGAGGACGTGAGATTCGGGCTGTCGTAGGTGTATCCGGCGGGAGCTGGGATCGTCATGCCGAGAACCATAGGAGTCCTATGTTTGTTCGTCAAGACTCCGCCACGTAGGGTGGGAGACATGAAATTCGTCCTCACCCTCGTTGTGATCGCCGCCGTTGTCTTCGGAATCAGCAAGCTGCGTCAGCGCAATGACGCCGACCTCTGGCACGAGGTCACCACCCGCTGAAAACGGCTGGCGGTGTGGGGGGGTGGGGGGAAAGCAGGGGGGAAAAACGCCACCCGCGGCCGCCGGCCCCCCCCCCCCCCCCCCCCCACACCCCCCCCCCCCCCCGCGCGGCGG